>BPDI01000012.1 GCA_019654215.1 Gammaproteobacteria bacterium
TACTTTCTCCGGAGACGTTCCTGCAGCTTTTCAAACGAAATGGATTTTAGACCACCTGGGTAGCCAGAATGCGAGTGATATATTTTGTCTGTGGCTTTGTTTCCTGTCACCTTCACTTTTTCGGCATTGATGACAACCACATAGTCTCCGGTGTCCACATGAGGCGTATATTCGGCTTTGTGTTTGCCGCGTAAACGAGTCGCAATCCCAGACGCCATGCGGCCTAAAGTCTGGCCGTCGGCGTCAACAAGTAACCAGTTTTGCTCTACCTCATGAGGCTTGGCATTTAAGTCTTCATGGTACTTAAAATAGGCATTCGTTTAAGGAGCGCGAATACTACCGGAGAGACTGTTAATATTCAAGAAAATTACCGCTGCAAACCCAGCTTTTTAGCCTCTTCCACCCATTTTTCAGCTGACTGAAAAATCGCCAGTTTAGGCCAGTAATTAACCATCCTCAAGCAAGGTGTCCACTGCTGAGATAATCGTAGGATTGCATCTCCAAAAGACGCGACGCGGTTCGCTTAAATTCGAAGCTAAGACTTTCTCCCTGATAAAGATCTGTAATTTCCGCTCCGGCTGAAATTATTAATTTCACACGAGGGTCATAAAGTTCATCCACCAGATTAACAAAGCGACGAGCCTTATCATTCATGGCTTCGTCGAACTTAGGAACACCACTAACTATTAATGCATGGAAGATTTTGGCGATTTCAACATAGTCAAAAGCGCTGCGTGGTCCATCGCAGATGGCATCGAAATCGAACCAGGCCACATCTTCGGCGTGGCAACGGGTTTCTATATCCCGATCTAAAATAGTAATACTTCCTGAGGTTTCAATATCTGACCGATTCGGAACCAGTTCGTGAAAACTCTTTAGCAAAGCCACCTCAGAAGAAGCATCCGCTGGACAATGATAAAGCGTCGCCTGACTTAAACTGCGTAACCTATAGTCGACTTCACCTTCTAGTTGACAACTTCTGTGTTTTGCTTTATCAGCCCGATGGCTGGAAGAAATTTTTCTCTTTGTAGCCCTTTTTTATAGAGCCCATTGGGATGAATGTTTGAGGTTGCAACCAATATAACTCCATTCTTAAAAAGAGCCTCCATTAAACCCGCGAGGATCATCGCATCCCCAATATCCAAAACAAAAAGCTCATCAAAACAGAGAACGCGAGTTCGATTCGCTATATCGGCTGCAACAGTTTCAAAGGGGGTTTTTCTGTCGTTTCGGGTTACTTAGATCTTTGTGCACCGATTGCATGAATCGGTAGAAATGGGTTCGCTCCTTTTGATCAATAGGAAGGCATTCAAAGAACAGATCCATCAAATAGGTTTTGCCTCGACCAACGCCACCCCAAAGATAGATGCCTTTGACTTTATCTTCTTTTGATCTGGATCTATTTAAATAACAGAGTTAATTTTTGCACTATTGAGGGAGTATCGTCATTTGATTTTTTTATGTTCCGATACAATTTATCAAATAACTTAATTACCCTTTTTTGGTTTGGGTCAGAAGCAATGACTCTATCGGCCAGGTCTTGTTGATATCTTTCTGAAGGTATCATCGTGATAACGGGTGACTGAATTGCATTTGGATTTTAGGGGTGTTTGCTTAGATAAACCACCATCTTATTCAGGTTCAATGGATTAAGAGAATCCTAATCTGAACTAATTACGGAGATACAGCAGATTTGGGGTATACTTAAGCCCCTGCTCTCGAATTGAGCAGTATCTTCTTCAATTAGAGGCATCATTGAAAATGTCGCTATGGTTATTAGCAATAGGTTGTTTGGCAATCGGAGTAGTAATCGGCGTTGTATTCGCAAATCATTTGAAAACCAGCCCGTCTCGTGTGCAAGAACTCGAAAACCAAATAAGAAGTTTGAAAGAGTCTCATGGTGAATATCGGATAGCGTTAGCGACCATTTCTCAATGACCGCCGAACTCGTTCAGCACATGACCGAAAGCTATAAAGAGGTCTACCAGCATTTAGCCAGTGGTGCCCAAGACTTATGTAGCACAGAAGTTGCCAGGAAATTACTACCCACGGAATCAGACGCTGTGTTTGAAGCCACTAGCCACGAAGAGGACGCGGCAGGACTTATCCCACCAAAAGATTATGTTGTTAAACAATCACCCGATCAGATTGGAGCTCTGTCTGAAGACTTTGGTATTGAGAAATCCAAATCTGTTGCTGATGAAGAAATTCCAATCCAGCCAGCAAAGTAAATTATCCGCAAAGTAATCCATAATCTATCAAGTCACGTTACTGAGCAACTGCAATAGAGCATCGAAGCATGGCAGAGTACAACCTTACTCATTTGAAACAACTCGAAGCTGAAAGCATTCATATTATCCGGGAGGTCGCTGCCGAGTTTGATAAGCCAGTCATGCTCTACTCTATCGGAAAAGATTCCTCGGTTATGTTACACCTGGCTCTTAAAGCATTTTACCCAGGCAGACCTCCTTTCCCCTTAATGCATGTTGATACGACCTGGAAATTCAAAGAGATGATTGAGTTTCGTGATCAACAAATTAAAAAACTAGATCTAGATATGATCGTACACATCAATGAGGAAGGTGTAGCTGCAGGCGTAAGGGCCCCTTTACCCATGGCAGCGAAAAGCATACGGATATAATGAAAACTCAGGCTTTGAAAAAAGCCTTGGACAAATACCAGTTTGATGCTGCTTTTGGAGGCGCTCGAAGAGACGAAGAAAAATCCCGAGCAAAAGAACGAGTATTTTCTTTTCGGGACAAGAATCATGTATGGGATCCTAAAACCCAGCGCCCTGAGTTGTGGAATATTTTTAATGGCAAAGTTAAAAAAGGCGAGAGTATTCGTGTATTCCCACTTTCAAATTGGACCGAATTGGATATCTGGCAATACATTTATCTGAACAATATCGATATCGTTCCTTTGTACTTTGCCAAGCCTAGACCGATTGTGCATCTCGATGGCGTTGATATTCTTGTCGATGATGATCGCATTCCAATCGAAAAAGAGCAGAAAATAGAAACAAAAACTGTGCGCTTTCGAACTCTCGGTTGCTATCCCTTGACTGGCGCAGTCGAATCAACTGCCACTACGCTGCCAGAAATCATTCAGGAAATGTTGCTGACTACTAGCAGCGAAAGACAAGGCAGGTTAATTGACACGGACCGGACAGGCTCCATGGAAGAAAAGAAACGCAAGGGATATTTCTAGCTAATCATGTCTCATCAATCCGAATTAATCAGCACCGATATTAACGCTTACTTGGCACAACACGAGCGCAAAGAGTTATTACGTCTACTTACCTGTGGCAGTGTTGACGATGGCAAGAGCACTCTGATCGGACGTTTGTTGCACGATTCAAAAATGATTTATGAAGATCAGCTCGCCGCCATCGAAGCAGACAGCGTTAAATCTGGCACCACAGGCGGACTCGATTTAGCTTTACTCGTCGATGGATTACAAGCAGAACGGGAGCAAGGTATTACTATCGATGTAGCTTACCGTTATTTCTCAACTGCGAAGAGAAAATTCATAATCGCCGATACGCCAGGTCATGAACAATACACGCGCAATATGGCCACCGGCGCATCAACCTGCGACCTGGCCATCATATTGATCGATGCCCGCAATGGTGTTCAAACCCAGACTCGCCGACATAGCTTTATCGCTTCATTATTAGGCATAAAACACATTATTGTCGCTATTAATAAGATGGACCTAGTGGGCTACGAAGAATCGATATATGAAAAAATAAAGGCCGACTATTTGGAATTTTCTCAAAAACTGGCGCCTGCCAATTTTCATTTCATTCCATTGTCTGCATTGAATGGCGACAACGTCGTTAATGTCAGTAAAAACATGCCTTGGTATGAAGCTGGCGCTTTAATGCCAATTCTCGAAACTATAGAAATTTCAGCTGACCGCAATTACACAGATTTCCGTTTTCCGGTGCAATATGTGAATCGACCTAATTTGAATTTCCGCGGTTTCTGCGGAACCGTCGCTTCCGGTGTAATTCGCAAAGGTGATGAGATTACTGTTTTGCCATCTAATAAGACCAGTCGAATAAAATCAATCGTCACTTTCGACGAAGAATTGGAATTAGCTCATGCGGAAATGGCTATTACTCTCACTCTAGAAGACGAGATAGATGTAAGTAGAGGTGATGTAATAGCTCACTCCAATAATTTACCCACCAATCATAATAACTTTGAAGCCACTTTAGTGTGGATGACCGATAGCCCTCTCCTTTCAGGTAAGGATTACGAGTTGAAAATAGGGACAACCACAGTAAACGGTCAGATAAAAACTCTTCGTCACAAGATTGACGTCAATTCTCTCGAAGAATTAAAGGTACCGTCATTGGAGCTCAACGAAATTGGCTTGATTGAAATAACATTAGACAAGAAAGTGAGTTTCGATGCTTACAAAGAAAATCGGGCGACGGGAAGTTTCATATTCATCGATCCATTAACCAATGTGACTATTGGTGCAGGGATGATCGAGGGCGAACAACAAAAACGCGAAGCGCAGGCCGAAACTCACAATATTCACGTTACTAAAGAAGAAAGAGCGGCTCGTTATGGCCAAAAACCTGCAACAATAATGTTTATTGGTGTGTCCGGATCAGGAAAATCTACACTCGCACATGGATTGGAAAGACGTCTATTTGATAAAGGTCGAGTAAGCACCGTTCTTGATGGTAAGACCATGCGATTGGGCATTAGTAAAGACCTACCTCATGATGCAGAAGGTCGTGCTGAAAACCTTCGCCGTTCGGCACATATTGCGAAATTTCTGAACGACTCTGGGGTAATCTGCTGTGCTTCATTCGTCGCCCCCAATGCCGATTCCAGAGAGCATGCACTGAGTGTGATCGGCAAAGACAACTGTTATCTGGTTTTCTGTAATCCCCCGATTGAGGTTTGCATGCAAAGAGATCCATCGGGTCTATACGCAGCTGCGGAAGGAAGTGATTCAACAAATATCCCTGGATTGTCATTCCCTTATACTCCCCCTGAATCAATTCATTTGGAATTAGACACGGACGCTCTTTCCATTGAAGAATGTTTGGATAAAGTAGTTATGTTGATCAATCATAAGAAAATAATTTAAGCAGGATTATCTATATCGATAAACTCGTGCTCTAAAGAGAATTTCTCTGCCAGATAATTTCCTACAGCTTGCACACCATAGCGTTCCGTTGCGTGATGCCCGGCTGAAAAAAAGTGCAGCCCAGATTCCCGCGCTATATGTACAGTTTGTTCAGAAATTTCACCAGTAAGGTAAGCATCTACACCGGCTTCCACAGCTAGCTCGATAAATCCCTGCGCAGCTCCAGTGCACCAGGCAATTGTTTCTATACTTTCTTTCTTGCCCTTAACTCCCAATGGTTCTCTTTCAAGCTTATTCGCTACATGAGAGCTCAGTTCTTCAAAATTCATTGCTTGCTTAAGGCGACCCGAGAAAACTATAGGATTATTGGAATCATCCAAAGACGTTCCGATTTCAAAATCTAATACCTTTGCCAGTTGCGCATTGTTACCAAGCTCGATGTGGGCATCCAAAGGCAAATGAAAAGCGGCAAGACTAATGTTGCTATTCAGAAGAGATTCGATACGCGCTTTCTTTAAGCCTGTAATGGTCTGATCTTCGCCACGCCAAAAGTAACCATGATGCACTAGAATTAAGTGAGCCTTCACTGAAACTGCCGCATCTATTAATGCCTTACACGCAGTTACGCCAGAAACAATTTTTCCAACACTTTCAACTCCTTCAACTTGCAAACCATTTGGGCAATAGTCACTAAACTGCTCAGGTTTAAGCAGATTTTTAAGCTCGATATCCAATTTTTTCAGACTAACTGGCATTGGAAACAACCTCTAGGCACTGTATATTGCAAGTAGTGGTCATCATAGCATATTGAGAACTTCACCTGCGGACTGGACCATGGAACGAGTAGTAAAAATAATTCAATTTATTAGCTGGCCAGTTGTGAGCGGAATTCTGCTTGCAATTGTTTATCTGCAGTATCAACAGTTGGATCAACTAAGTCAGCAGGTTGAGTTAGCCAATCAGCATTTATCCATTGAAGAATCTAATAACTCATTTTCTGAGGCTATCCACAAAGCGTCACCATCTGTCGTAGGAATAACGGCCACTAGATTTGATGTCGAATCCGTAGAACTCCTTTCAGAAGATCAAGTCACTTTCAATTTAGAAGAACAGAACAGCTTGGGTTCCGGGGTTATTGTTAGCGAAAATGGATTCATCCTGACAAATCTGCATGTAGTAGATAACTTGCTTGATTTTTTTGAAACTGAAGTTACCTTAAATGACGATCGACGCACTCCAGCAACGGTTGTAGCCTGGGATCGAGTTAATGATCTTGCCGTTCTTCATATTAATATGGATAACCTGACCCCAATTGAAACGGGTGATGTGCAGGAGCTACAAGTTGGGGATATTGTTTTCGCCATTGGCTATCCGCGAAATATCGGTCAGTCAGTAACTCAAGGGATTGTTAGCGCTATTAATCACAATCCCGATGAAACTGTTTCATTTATTCAAACCGATGCGGCTATCAATCCTGGTAATTCGGGTGGTGCATTGATCGATTCTGAAGGAAATCTGATTGGCATCAATTCCTCTATTTTTTCAGAGTCTGGAAACTTCGAAGGCATAGGATTTGCTACCCCTGCAAGCATTGCATTTAACTCGATGGAAGATCTAGTAGCACAGGCCATCGAAGGTAACTCTGGTTACTTAGGCGTATTAACTGGCGAAGCCCTGGATTCTCAATCTAGCCAGCTGTTTTTTGGAGTTGACCATATTCGCGGCATGCTGGTGGAGAGCGTTGATGATGGTGGCGCCGCCGAACAGGCTGGAATCAGACCCGGCGATGTAATTACTCGAGTTGAGAATACGCAAGTTGTAGATGCTGAAAACATCTTAATGGAAGTGAGAAACAAGAAACCTGGGGATACAGTTAATATTCAGGTTTATAGAAATGGACAGACATTTAACCTGCCAACTACGCTAGGGTTTGGTGAAGCACGGATTATTGAACCCCAAGCCCGAATTAACTAGTCTAAATCTTTGTCTAATCGATACTCTGCCGATAAGGCATGAGCCTGAAGATGCTCATTCGTGCTAGCTCTGCTGCAGTACTTGCTAGCTTATGAGCTCCTTGAGGGGAGCAGTTAATTATGGAACTTCGTTTCTGAAAATCATAAACACCTAATGCAGAGAAAAATCTAGCGGTCCCAGAAGTTGGTAAGACATGACTTGGACCAGCACAATAATCCCTAAGATTCTGCACTGTATCTCCCTAAAAATATCGCACCTGCATTGTTAATCTCATTGACCAGGCTTTCCGGATCGGCTACAAAAATTTTCCCAGATGCTCTGGTGCAATCAAATTACTCACCATAGCAGCGTCAGATAAATCTTTAGCACAAAAAAATCCCTCTAGTGTTAAGTGAAATCTCAATAATTTCTTTACGCTCCATCTCGGCAGTAATTTTTCGATGCTAGACTGCACTGCATCGATAAACTGTCCATCGGTTGCAATCAAAATTGATTGTGCCTGTTCATCATGTTCAGCCTGAGAAAACAAATCCATGGCGATCCAATCAGGATTCGTATCACCATCACAGATAATTGTTAGCTCAGATGGACCAGCAACCATGTCTATTCCAACTTCACCAAACACCATTTTCTTAGCAACGGTCACATAAAATTGCCAGGACCGGTAATCTTATCCACTCTCGGGATAGTCTCTGTTCCGTAAGCTAGCGCGCCAATAGCCTGTGCTCCGCCAATAGTATAGAGCCGACTAACTCCTGCTAATGCAGCTGCAGCAAAGACTAAGTTACCATCTTCACCATATGGTGTTGGAACCGTAGCGATAATTTCCTCAACTCCAGCTACCTGAGCAGGAATCGCCAACATTAATACTGATGAAGGATAGTTGGCCTTTCCTCCTGGCACATAGACTCCAACCTTTTCCAAAGGACTGATTTTCTGTCCATAAACAGATCCGTCTGCTTCTTCATAGTGCCAGGAACCTTGTTTTTGTTTTTCATGATAATTGCGAATGCGTTCAGCCGCATGGGTTAAGGCTTGTTGTTGTTCTGTTGGTAATCTTTCTAGCGCCGTATTTAATTGCTCTGAAGTGATGACCAAGTCACTAATAGACTGCACTTTAAATCCATCAAAGTGATTGGTATAGTCGATAATCGCTTGATCTCCATGCAGTTTTACCTGTTGCAGAATTTCAGAAACTGCAGAAGTTATTTCAGCAGCAACAAGCATTTCACGCTGCAAACATTCTTCTAACTGCTGCCGGAAATCCGGAGAACTAGTTGAAAGTCTGGTAACTTGAATACTTTGTTTGGTCATGCTGCTTTTCAAGAATTATTTAGCTTTAACTGCGGTACTGAGCTTACTTAAGATATCCCTGATAATGGCGTTCTTAATCTTCATGGACGCCTTGTTCACAATTACTCGGGAAGAAATATCAGCGATTAAATCCTTTGGCTCTAGCCCATTTGCTTTTAATGTTTTTCCAGTATCAACAATGTCGACAATGGAATCCGCAAGGCCGAGAGAAGGAGCCAGTTCTAACGCACCATTAAGCTTGATTAGTTCGACCTGCCTGCCCTGTTCGGCAAAGTAGTGTTTGGCGATATTGGTGAATTTGGTTGCCACTTTAAGTACATCCGAATCTGTTTGATCTGTCACAGGCACTGCAGTCATTAATCTGCATTTCGCGATTTGTAAATCCAGAGGTTCATAAAAGCCATCACTACCATGTTCGAGTATTAAGTCCTTGCCGGCTACTCCCATGTCAGCACTGCCAAATTCAACGTATGTAGGAACATCAGAGCCACGAATTACCATTAGCTTTACGGTTTCTACATTCGTATCAAAAAGCAGTTTTCGACTCTTAGTAATGTCTTCCGTAGGCACAATATCAGCGGCGGCAAATAAAGGAAGTGTTTCCTCCAGAATACGTCCCTTGGTAAGTGCAATGACCAAATTAGCGGATTTCATAGTGTTTATGTATGACTAAGTTAATATTAAGATGGGACTCGACGAATTTGTGCGCCGAGCAATTGCAGTTTTTCTTCAATACATTCGTAACCCCGGTCGATATGATAAATACGATCTACGCTGGTTTCATTCTCTGAAACCAGGCCTGCAATTATTAGGCTCGCTGACGCACGCAAATCGGTAGCCATTACAGGCGCTCCTTTCAATGATTTACTCCTTCTACAATTACTGTATTTCCTTCTACTCGAATCGACGCTCCCATTCGGTTCATTTCATGAACATGCATAAATCGATTCTCGAAAACCGTTTCTGTTATAGAGCCGGTTCCATCTGCCACGAATTTAAAGCGGTGAATTGTGCTTGCATATCTGTTGGAAATGCAGGATATGGAGCGGTGGTAATGAAACTGCGGGGGTCTTTTGCCACACATATTCAGCTCTATCCAACTATCTCCTAATTTTATTTCTGCCCCTGCTTGCTCGAGCTTACTCAGCACTGATTCTAAAATGTCCGGGCGGGTATCTTTCACCTTTATGTGACCCCTGGTTGCTGCCCCCCGCAATTAAAAAAGGTTCCTGTTTCGATCCGATCTGGCATAACTGAGTAACTGCATCCTCTCAGTTCTTTAACGCCGTCAATGACGATTGTATCGGTACCCTGGCCACTGATTTTCGCCCCCATCTAACCAGGCAATTGGCTAAATCTACAACCTCCGGTTCACGCGCAGCATTTTCAATTATCGTTTGCCCCTCTGCCAATGTTGCAGCCATCATGACATTTTCAGTACCGGTTACTGTTACTAAATCCAAAAATATATGAGCGCCTTTTAGCTTACCGCCCACTGATGCCTTTATATAACCATCTTCTACTATGATATTCGCACCCATGGCTTCTAACGCACTAATGTGGAGATTCACTGGTCTGCTGCCAATAGCACAACCCCTGGTAACGCTACTTCGGCCTGCCCATAGCGAGTTAGCAAAGGTCCTAACACTAGGATTGAAGCACGCATGGTTTTTACAAGCTCATAGGGCGCTGCAAAGTGCTCGATAGTGCTGCTATTTACTTCGACATTCAGTTTTTCATCAACTATAGGCTGTACGCCCATGCAACCAAGGAGCTCGAGCATGGTAGTTATGTCGTAAAGATGGGGCATATTCAGATCTGCACAGTTTCATGGGGTTTGCAGAGTGGCAGCAAGAATTGGCAGCGCAGAATTTTTTGCACCGGCAATTCTAATCTCACCTTCGAGGCTAACCCCACCGTTTATAATTAACTTATCCATAGCGATCTATGTCGGAAGATGTCAATTATGATGAAGAACTTTCTGCGGGAGTTTGCAATTTTATCGACACCGCATGAATTGCACCACTGGAAATATGCTCATTAAGGATTTTGTAGATCGTTTGCTGGCGCTTAACAGCATTTAGTCCTTCGAATACATTTCCTGTCGCCGAAAAATAGATATTTACCCTCTCCACCCTCGACAGCTATTTCGCATTCAGGAACGCAGCTGCTAAAAATTGTTCAATTTCCTCGTCTGCAACAATCGACTCCGATTCATTGCCAGTTATCAAGAACCAGATCGATGTCGTTTTTGTGCTGAGTCATTAGCGCTGAAAATTGAGTGAAGTATTGGCGCCCTAAATTAATTCCTGCGAGGCTTAGGTTTTTTAGCTTCCATTCATCGTTTTCCCTTTAAAAACATCTGATATTGCAAGCGAAGATTGCTATCGGATCCTCTAAGCTCCATTCCTACAACGGTATCTGTCCGAGATTCTGCATCCTCGTTATTCGATGGCAGAAAGACCAGCTCTTCACCATTGTAATTAACTAACGAGGCTCCATAAAAACGAGTTAACGTATTTCTTAAAATGCCAGCAAAGCGCTGCTTCTGCTCGACTGTCGCATCGACGGCATAGCGATTCATAACGACGTTTGCTACTTCATTGAAATCCACAAAAGTATTCAAAACGTTTTCCACTTCTGTAAAGTAGCGCTCTCGATCAGAGAGGAAGAAATCCCTGGAAGCGACTACAGTCTCTAAAAGCGTTTCCACACCTAGCTCAGCAGTCTCAATCGCCGTTAGCTGCTGAGCGCTGACCATTCCTGGCAACCCTTAGAAAAAACTCCAGAGTACTATGAATTTATTCAATAATTTCAATTGCTTATCTCCTAGTTAAGCCTTGGGAACCAGAATTGGCATCGATCAGGAAATAATTACATTCCGCTGTTACTTAGATAATGCGCATTAAGACCTTAATGCTGACTGGACTCGGAAAGCAAGCCTGGAGTGTACATAAATTTGGGCCACTTCAATAAATTATTACTTACAAACCACCGCAAAGAACCTTCTTATTGTGCGGTTTGTTGAAAGCACTATAATTCACTATATATGTTCCTCGATACGATCATTATAGTTCTCGGGTTTATTGGATTAATCTGGGGAGCGGATAAGTTTGTGTATGGCGCCTCAGCGCTGGGTCGAAACTTAGGGGTTTCCCCTTAATGATTGGTCTCACCATTGTCGCATTCGGACATCTGCCCCTGAAATTTTTTCCTCAGCAGTTGCAGCATTAGAAGACAAACCAGAATTAGCAATAGGCAATGCTCTAGGTTCCAACCTATTTAATGTTGGTGTTGCGCTAGGTCTCGCCGCTGTAATCAGTCCGATAAAACCACCCGAATCTTTAATCAACAAAGAATTGCCCGCGTTATTACTCGTAACGTCGTTACTGGCGCGCTGTTATTCGACAAAAGTTTGGGAATATTCGATGCCCTGGTGCTAATCAGTATTACTGGATTCTTTGGTTATAAAATTTTCCAGAAACGAATTAAGTCAATTTTAGTTCCTGAAATTGAAGAATCAAAAGTCGCAGGAATAAATAGTATCCAAGCCATCCTCTACCTTATCCTTGGCCTTGCACTCTTAATATTAAGCGCACAAGTATTAGTAGGAGCTGCGTCATCAATCGCTGAGCAACTAGGTGTGTCTACCGCTATTATCGGTTTAACTATAGTGGCCTTAGGTACCAGCCTGCCAGAACTCGCAGCTTCGATTACCTGTGTATTAAAAGGGCATCACGATTTAGCCATTGGCAACATCGTTGGATCTAATCTATTAAACCTGCTAGCCGTACTTCCCTTCCCCGGTTTATTAAGCGCTGGCCCTTTCGATCCCTCCCTACTCTATAGAGACTATTTTGGAGTCTTGATTCTCACTCTTCTCCTTGCCTTCTTCTGTCACAGAGCAATAAAGAAGAATAAAATGATAGGCCGAATTAACGGAATGATTTTCTTGTCAATTTACGGGGGCTGGTTTACGTTAATGCTCATCCAAGTTCAGAGTTAATATAAATCCCAAGAGAACATGTCAGCTGATAACTCCAAAAATAATTTAGTTATAGAAAGCGCCTTAAGGGCTATCGAAATCGAGGGTGCTGCAATCAGTGCCTTGAAAGATCGAATCGGCTCTGAATTTGAACAGGCGTGCTCCATTATTCTTAATTGTCCCGGTAGGGTAGTAGTAACTGGCATGGGCAAGTCGGGGCATATCGGCAAAAAGATCGCGGCTACTCTTGCCAGTACAGGTACTCCTGCAATGTATTTACATCCGGGCGAAGCAAGCCATGGAGATATCGGAATGATTACTGATTCCGATGTAGTACTCGCACTTTCAAATTCTGGGAAAACTGAAGAAATCACTTCACTGCTTCCGGTACTGAAAAGAAAAGACATCCCCTTGATCAGTATTACCGGTGATAAAAATTCTGCATTGGCGGAGGCTGCATCAGCCAATATAGATGGTAAAGTCGAGGAAGAAGCTTGTCCTTTAGGCTTAGCACCAACTTCCAGCACTACGGCTGCCTTAGTATTAGGTGACGCTCTAGCAATGGCATTACTTGAAGCCCGAGGATTTACTAGAGAGGATTTTGCAGTTTCTCATCCTGGCGGCAATCTCGGCAGAAAACTACTAGTTAAGGTTAAAGATGTAATGCATAGCGGATCTGAGATTCCGAAAGTTACAGATTCAACACCATTGGCGAGTGCTTTGCTGGAAATGAGTAAAAAGGGGTTTGGCCTTACTACCATTATTAACGAAGGCGGATATATTCAAGGTGTATTTACGGACGGAGATCTAAGACGCGCACTTGACTCCGGCACCGATATTCAAAACACTCCTATAAAAGATGTTATGTCATCGGACTACAAGTACATTTCGGGGAATGCGTTGGCAGCTGAAGCCGTGAATCTTATGCAAAAATCGAATATCTATGTACTATAGTTACTCAAGAAGATAAATATTTAGAAGGTATTATAAAAATGCATGACTTGCTCGATGCCAACGTTGTCTAGGTAATTCATGCAATATAACCAAGAACAGATCGCTGTTACTAATGCCGCTCAAAAAATCGAATTATTGCTACTGGACGTAGATGGAGTATTAACCGATGGGCGCCTTTACTTTTCGAAAGCCGGGGAAGAGTTAAAAGCTTTTCACACCTTGGATGGCCACGGCATCAAAATGCTAAAGAATGCCAGCGTGGAAGTCGGGATAATAACCGGGCGAATCTCAAAGATTGTTGAACATCGCGCAGAAAATTTAGGAATCGATCTACTTCTTCAAGGACGCGAAGATAAACTTGAAGCCACAATGGAGTTTTTTTTTGATAAGAGCTTAACCCTTGAGCAGGTAGCCTATGTTGGTGACGACTTACCAGATCTGCCAGCGATCCAGCAAGTTGGCTTAGGGTTTTCTGTTCCCAACGGACATGAAGATATACAAAAAGCCGCAGCTGCTATTACAGAAAATAGCGGTGGCCATGGGGCTGTTAGAGAAATCACCGATTTCATTCTTAAAAGCCAGAATAAATACTGAGCAGTCTCCTGCCTTAACTTACTCTATTTGCTGATTATTCCCAAGATCTAGGCCTGCCAGACTCCTCTATTTCCGGACATTCTGATAAGCTTTGTGTGAAGCGACAAGCAGTTAGTGCAGACTATGCAAAAATCAGATCCTTTTAATCCCTGGTGTAATCGCTATTGCCATCTTTATTGCAATATCTGCCTACGATAATGTCAGCCAAAATCCTGAAGTTTCCCCCAAACCCTGAAAGTACTAGATTACAACGCCTATTCAGAAAAAATTAATACCGTTCTGTACGACTCGAATGGTGTGATTAATTACACACTTCGCGCAGAAAGCCAAACTCACTTTATTGACGACAGTACGAACTTGAAAAGCCATTTTCAGGTATTTCAAGAAGGCGAATCTCGCTGGAACATCTTGCTAACAGCGGTCAAATTTTTGGCCGACTTAAATGAGGATAATTTAGAAAACAGAATGATTGAGCTAACTGGTGAGTTGAAGTCTTTAGCCTGGATGAGTTTGGAAATCGAACAATTATGTCTACTGATTTTTTAGAAATAGACCCACAAAATGAAACTTTGCAAACCAATCGACCGGTTACTCTTGTAACATCCAACCTACAACAATCCTCTATTGGAATGTTCGCAGACTTAAAAATCGATGAATTTGTTTTTCATCGCGACATACGAGGGCATTATGAACAGGCAACTAACTAGCATCTTAAAACTAGCTGCATGCCTGGGGATTATTCTTCCCCCTTCAATTTCTGGGCTTGAATCCGACAAGGATCAGCAAGTGCTTTGGAGTTCGGACGGTGATTCCACAATGACCATTCAAGGCAAATACGAGTTCTAGAAATGAGCGCAATGTGCGCGTGACTCAAGGCACATTAGAAATACTCGGCGATGAAGCTATCTTTGAGTATGATGCCAATTCTAATGAATTGACAAAAGTTACTGTGCATGGAACTCCAGTTCGCTTCCAACAACAGTTGGATGAAATGGCGCATTGGTTATTGGCACAAGTATACGCTTCTTTTTTATTCCGATGAATTAGATGAAACAAAATTGGAGCTAGTAGGAAACGCCAATATTGAATCACCAGATTCAACGATGCGCTGTGAGGCGATTATTTATATTTCTGATCGCGATTTGATTCGAGAAGCGGCCGGACCTTGCCAAGGAATGCTGAGCTCGCAGCCCAATTAAGCAACCTTAGAATAATTAAATGCTAAAAGCCGTAAATCTTGCTAAGAGTTACAAAGGACGCGAAGTAGTAAGAGGTGTTTCTCTTAGCATTGAGCAAGGCGAAATTGTCGGGTTACTTGGACCAAACGGCGCCGGCAAAACCACATGCTTCTATATGATAGTTGGTTTAATAAGTGCTGATTCCGGTGATGTTTCAATCAACGAAAATTCTCTTGCTTCGTTACCTATTCACAAGAGAGCCAGTTTCGGTCTTTCATACTTACCTCAAGATTCTTCAATTTTTCGGACTTTGAGTGTGGAAAACAATATTCTTGCGATTCTTGAAACTCGTCATGATTTAAGTGGCGCCGCAAAACAAAGAAAGCTAGAAGCACTTCTGGATGAATTTAATATCCAGCATATTCGCCACAATAAAGGCTTGAGTTTATCTGGCGGTGAACGACGCAGAACTGAAATTGCACGGACATTGGCAACGGATCCTAAATTTATTCTGTTAGATGAACCCTTCGCTGGCGTAGATCCAATTTCAGTCAACGATATCAAGGAAATCATTCAACATTTAAAGGCGCGAGAAATAGGTATTTTATTAACCGACCACAACGTTAGAGAAACCTTGGATATTTGCGAGAAAGCTTACATCGTGAGTGAAGGGCAAATTATCGCCAAGGGAACTGCCGATGACATTCTAAACAACGAAAAGGTTCGGGAAGTCTACTTAGGAGACCAATTTCAAATCTAATCGCATCCGGAAGTACTATGCAATCCAGGCATGGTTTTTGCTATACTTTAGCCTTATTAAGTTACACACATAGACTAATAATTGTCGCAGTAAAATCATTCATTCTTTCAAGTAGCTCAATCCATGAAACTTTCGCTACAGCTAAAGCTCGGTCAGCAGCTGACAATGACACCACAGCTGCAGCAAGCGATTCGACTCTGCAACTTTCAACTTTGGATCTTCAACAAGAAATTCATCAGGCTTTGGAAAAAAATCCAATGCTGGAGCTGATTGAGGGCAGCGACGAAGAAGAGTCTACTCTGAACGAAGAAGATAATACCCGAGCTCTAGAAAAAGAAATCTCGCAACCGTCTCAAGTATCTAGAACGAACAAGTATTGAATGGAGACGATGGTAGCTGGCAGGAACAGATTCCTGGTGATCTAGCTGTGGATACCAATTGGGATGATATTTATCCCAATACTTATTCATCTGCGAATTCTTATAATGTCGATTCACTGGATTACGAATCCAGAAATACGGCAGTCGATACATTGCAGGATCACCTGCTCTGGCAATTAAATCTGACTCCTATGTCCGAAAAAGATAAGAGCATCGGATTTACGATTATCGATGCTATTGATGCTAATGGAATGCTAACTGTCGATATCGATTTGATACACGCCGGCTTTGAAACCGAATTTGAAGTAGAGTTGGATGAAGTATTGGCGGTGCTTCACCGTATCCAGCAATTCGATCCTATCGGAGTAGGTTACCGCAATCTTTCGGAGTGTTTACTCATTCAGCTAAATCAATTTGAAAATCCGAAAGAATTAAAGCTAATTAGTAATGCCAAGCTTATAGTTAAAGAGTACATAAGCTTATTGGGTAACCGAGACTATGCGCAATTAATGCGCAAGGCCAAACTCAAGGAAGCAGAACTTAGAGAGACAATACAGGTTATTGAAAGCCTGGATCCTCGGCCAGGTGCAAAAATCTCTCCACCCTCCACCACGTACATTGTCCCCGATGTAATAGTCACCAAACAGGTCGAGCCTGGTAAGTGGAAGGTGGAATTGAATCCAGATACCGCACCAAAAATTCGAATCAATAACGATTATGCATCATTAGTAAAACGAGCGGACCCAAGCGAAGAAAACAACTATCTGCGTGATAATTTGCAAGAGGCCCGCTGGTTTATAAAAAGCCTACAGAGTCGTAATGAAACTCTGATGAAAGTAGCAACAAGAATTGTCGAACATCAAAAGGGTTTCTTGAATATGGTGAAGAGTCCATGAAGCCTTTGGTGCTGCACGACATAGCTGAAGCAGTAAAAATGCATGAATCCACTATTTCCCGGGTAACAACGCAGAAGTACATGCACACACCGAGAGGTATTTTCGAACTCAAATATTTCTTCTCAAGCCATGTTTCTACCAAAGGCGGCGGTGAATGTTCTTCCACCGCTATTCGAGCAATTATTAAGAAATTAGTTGCAGCAGAGAATGCAAGAAAACCATTGAGCGACAGCAAGATCACTCAATTGCTCGAAGAAAAAGGAATAAATGTAGCAAGACGAACTATCGCCAAGTATCGAGAATCTCTTTCCATTCCTCCGTCGAATGAACGCAAGCGACTCGTAGAATAGCGCCCAAATATCGCGGAAGAACCCCTACTGTTTAAGTCATACAGTTAAAGAGACCATCAATGCAATTGGAAGATATCCTTACATCAGAGCGCTGCTATTGTCACCTTGAGGGAGTGAGCAAGAAACGAATCCTAATGAATATCAGTGAAAAGCTGGGACAACAGTTCGTCACACTCGACGAAAGTGAAGTATTTAATTCGATCATGGCTCGAGAACAACTAGGTAGTACTGGATTGGGTAATGGCATTGCAATCCCGCACTGTAGGGTTCCCCATTGCCAGGGCATTATCGGTGCCTTGATCACTCTAAAGAACCCAATCGATTTCGATGCTATCGATGGCAAACCCGTGGATTTACTTTTTGTACTAATCGTGCCAGAAGAAAAAACTGATGAGCACGTAAAAATTCTGGCTGGTCTTGCGGGGCTGTTCAACAATCCTGATTTTTGCTACACATTAAGACAAACTCAGAACAGCGAAGATCTCTATAATATCGCTATAACTTTCGAAACTGGTATAGATTAGGAATTTCAAGAGATAAGAGTCACAAAAGATGAAACTGACCATTATCAGTGGTAGATCTGGCTCAGGTAAAAGTACCGTTCTTCACATTTTGGAAGATCGTGGTTATTACTGTATTGATAATCTCCCTGCCAGCCTGCTTCATTCTCTTGCCAATCGTGTGTTTACCGATGAAACAACCATTCCCAATGTTGCTGTAAGTATCGATGCCAGAAACATTTCGGCAGATCTGGAGCAAGTGCCAAATATCCTCAATGACTTAAAAGAAAAGAAACTCCCGATAGAAATTATTTTTCTGGATGCCAATAGTCAAACACTTCTCAAACGATTTAGCGAAAGCAGGCGTAAACATCCTTTGTCGGATGAAAATATAGGCTTGAAAGAGGCAATCGACAAAGAATCTGAATTGCTGAACCCATTTCGGTAATGTCTAGTTTGTCTATCGACACTAGCAATATGTCATTGCATCATCTGCGCGATTCCATCAAAAATCGCATAGTTGAAAACAAAGAAACCGGTATCGCACTGTTATTTCAATCATTTGGTTACAAGAACGGAGTTCCGGTTGATGCGGATGTTATCTATGATGTTCGCTGTTTACCAAATCCATATTGGGATAACTCACTGCGCTCACTTACGGGATTGGACGAGCCGGTAATAAAGTTTCTAGATGCTCAGCAAGAAGTTCAAGAAATGTATGCAGACATCAAAACATACCTAAAAAAATGGCTACCTCACTTTGAAGGCAATAATAGAAGTTATATCACAGTTGCTCTGGGTTGCACGGGTGGCCAGCATCGATCAGTATATCTTTGTGAAAGACTTGGGAGGTCATTTGTCGAAAATATTCGCAATGTACAGATCCGACACCGAGAATTACGACAATAAATCCATAGCTACAATGCAAAAAGCAAAAGTGGAAGTAATAAATAATGCAGGGCTCCACGCACGAGCAGCGTCAAAACTCGTGGAACTCACCTCAACCTATTCCTCCGATATTCAAATCGGCCACGACAAGATGGTGGATGGGAAGAGCATTCTCTCACTCATGATGTTGGCCGCTGTAAAAGGAACTGAACTCAATGTCGAAGTTGACGGTGGCGATGAAAAGCACGCAATTACTTCTATCATAGCCTTGATAAACGATAAATTTGGTGAAGACGAATAACCCTCACTCCTACTATAACTTTCGTTTGTCTTTGAATTAGCGGTAAAATGCGCCACCCAGTTCGGCAGGGATCCTACAGATTCCCTGATATTACGATTCTGCAATACTCGTATTGATATTCGAGTAGAGGTGTGAGAATAGCCATGTCTCAAATAAAAGAATCACAATTTCAAAAAGATCGCGTACTGGAATTAAGCCAGGCAATCGATAGTGGCTCTTTGTATCAGGTCAGGCAGATGATCAAAACTCTGCCCACTGCTGGCATTGCCCATTTACTCGAATCTTCTCCTCCTAAAACTCGAACCGTTCTATGGCAACTAATAGATAAAGATTTCAAAGGTGAGGTGATACAGTACCTCAATGAAGATCTACAGAATGAATTTCTTAGCGATCTCAATGCTGAGCAGGTTGTTGAGTTAACAGAAGGTCTAGAAACCGACGATTTGGCAGATATTCTGCAACAGCTGCCCCAACAAATTGCCTCAGAAGTATTGCAGGCAATGGACCAACAAGATCGTCAGCGTGTTGAATCAATTCTTTCTCATGATGAAGACACCGCCGGCGGACTTATGAACACAGACACTATTACCGTTCGACGGAATCATACGGTTGAGCTGGTTCTTCGTTATTTACGGCGTCATGAAAGCATTCCGGAAATGACTGATAACATATTGGTGGTCAGTCGAAATGACCTATTTCTGGGAATCCTTCCCCTAAGGAAAGTGTTGGTCTCTGATCCAAACACTTCAGTACGAGAAGTTATGCGGGAAGATATTGAAGCGATTCCCGTAGATATGGAAGCGACTCAAGTAGCCCAACTCTTCGAGCAACACGACTGGGTTTCGGCCCCGGTAGTAGATGATGAAGGAAAACTTCTAGGACGAATTACGATTGACGACGTTGTTGATGTGATTCGAGATAGCACCGAGCACTCATTAATGAGTATGGCTGGCCTCGACGAAGAAGATGACACCTTCGCGCCAGTAGTAAAAACCGTCCGGCGAAGAGCACTCTGGTTAGGCGTTAATTTAATGACGGCAGTACTCGCCTCGTTGGTGATTTATTTATTCCAGGATATTTTAGATCAGGTGGTATACCTAGCAGTCCTTATGCCAATTGTCGCAAATATGGGCGGAGTTGCAGGCACTCAAACCCTAACTCTAGTTATTCGCAGTATGGCACTGGGACATATAAGTCCATCTAATAGTAGGTGGTTATTAATTCGGGAATTGAGTGTTGCAGGAGTTAACGGTGTCTTATGGGCTCTTGTTATCTCGATTATCGCTTTTTTCTGGTATGGCGATTTGCAGCTGAGTTACATCATTGCAGCAGCAATGATGATTAATCTGGTTACCGCGGCCTTAGTAGGTGCCTATCTACCTCTGTTTCTTAAAAAAATAAATATCGACCCCGCTCTGGCCGGTACTGTCGCATTAACAACTGTGACAGATTCTATCGGTTTCTTTGCTTTTCTTGGCTTAGCCCAGGTCTTCTATCTTTAAATAGGTATACAGCTGAATATGGAAGAAGATCAGTTTGACGAATCAGAGCCATCCAAAACTCAACTGAAGAAACTAGCTACTGAACTTCAGGGCCTTGGACAACAACTCACTGCATTTAGAACTTCGGACTTAGACCGGCTACCACTTTCTGATCGGTTACGTTCCGCAGTTGTGGAGTTTAAACGCCTACCTAACTCGCATGGCGCCAGACGGAGACAGCTGCAATTTATTGGCAAGCTAATGCGAGAAAGCGATAAAGAAAAAATAGAGAGCGCAATTGCTAAACTTAATTCTTCTACCATTCAGGTAAATCAAACTGAACAGTTAATTCTGGAGTTAGCAGAACAGGTTATAGACAAAGGAGATACGGCAATTAACGAATTAGTTGCTTATCATTCTAATCTGAAGAGACAGAAGCTAAGACAACTGTATCGAGAAATTCATAGAGCCAGTGGAAAAGACCGGGTGAAGTTTGAGAAAAAGTTACAGACCTATCTCCAATCTTTGATCTAATTGTTTACTAATTCCTCGATTAGTAACGGGCACTAGCTGAAAGGGATTGACTAAATTTAGTTCAAGAAAGGGATCCAACAAACCAGCTTAGATCGGCAAAAACTAAACTGCTGTAGCCCTCGAATCTAGGCAGGTGTACGGTTTCTGCATTAAGTGATACCATCCCAGCGCGTAAAAATGGCGGATTAATTACGTCGAAAATCCTATGTAGGTCTTTTTTTCGGCCTCCTAAGGAGCAGTAAGAAAGCAATAATAAAAGGGGGTCGCAATGTCTGATAATAGCGCTCAATCCTACTGGAAATCTAACATTCGCATCGTTCTTTCTCTCTTAGCCGTTTGGTTTTTCATATCATTCGGTTGCGGCATATTATTAGTCGATGTCTTAGATAATTTTCGAATTGGTGGATTTAAGTTAGGCTTTTGGATCGCTCAGCAAGGTTCCATTTTTGTCTTTGTTGTTCTCATCTTCGTTTATATACATCTCATGGACAAACTCGATGATAGATACAACTTAGAAACCTCTAATAATGATCAGACACCATCACCGGAGATTGAAACAAGTTCAGAGGAGGACGCAAAATGAGTGTTCAAATCTGGACGTTTATTTTTGTCTTCCTAACTTTTGGACTTTATGTGGGGATCGCTATCTGGTCCCGTGCCGGCTCTACAAGTGACTTTTATGTAGCTGGAAGTGGCGTACCGCCATTAGCTAATGGTATGGCCACGGCTGCAGACTGGATGTCTGCCGCCTCCTTTATTTCTATGGCTGGGTTAATTTCCTTCCTGGGTAGAGACGGCACTTTCTATTTAATGGGCTGGACTGGTGGATACGTACTGCTCGCTCTGCTACTGGCACCCTATTTAAGAAAATTTGGAAAATTTACCGTTCCGGATTTTATTGGGGACCGTTACTACTCGAAGACAGCTCGATTGATTGCAGTCTTCTGTGCGATTTCTATTTCATTTGTTTATGTATGCGGTCAGATGCAAGGAGCCGGAATCGTATTTTCTCGATTTTTGGAAGTAGACATTACTACTGGTGTCATCATTGGTATGGCTATCGTTTTCTTCTATGCGGTAATGGGAGGAATGAAAGGTATTACCTATACCCAGGTGGCGCAATATTGTGTATTGATATTTGCATTTATGGTCCCTGCCATCTTTATTTCCATCCTAATGACAGGAATTCCAATTCCACAGATTGGATTTGGAGCACAGCTTACCGAAGCATTTGGCAATGGGTATTTACTAGATCGATTGGATGGTATGAGTGAAGAATTGGGCTTTGCCACTTACACCGAAGGTCAGCGCAGCACCCAGGATGTATTCTTTATTACTGCCGCATTAATGTTTGGTACTGCCGGCCTGCCTCACGTGATTATTCGCTTCTTCACGGTGCCGAATGTCAGGGACGCCCGCCGTTCTGCTGGTTACGCACTTGTTTTTATAGCCATCCTCTATACGACCGCACCAGCAGTTGCAGCATTCGCTCGCACCAACCTAATAAACACCGTCAAAACATCGAGTATTCGGCAGTACCGGAATGGTTTCCCAAAATGGGAATCTACCAACCTAATTGTCTTCGATGAAAAAATGATGATGGCCGCATCCAATATGTCGGCAAACCCCGAGGACAATGAGTTAGAAGTTAATCGGGACATCATGGTTCTTGCAAATCCTGAGATTGCGGGGGTTTCCTAATTGGGTAGTAGCACTAGTTGCAGCCGGTGCTTTGGCAGCAGCTCTATCAACTGCTGCAGGGTTGTTGTTGGTTATTTCTACGCGGTCGCCCATGATTTAATGAAAAGCAGTTTTATGCCAAACATAACGGAGAAGCAGGAATTGACCTACGCCCGCATCGCAATCTTTATCGCAGTCTAATTGCAGGTTATGTAGGAATTAATCCCCCTGCCTATGTGGCGCAGGTGGTGGCTTATGCTTTCGGGCTCGCGGCTGCGTCATTTTTCCCCGGGAATTGTTTTAGGAATTTTCCAGAAACGGATGAATAGTCACGGTGCAATCGCCGGGATGATTGCAGGTTTCTTGTTTACTGCTTTTTATATTATCTACTTTAAGACTCTAAACCCTGCTATGGATAATGCCGATGGCTGGTTATTGGGTATTTCACCGGGAAAGGGAAATTTGGGGCCTTTGGACACTGGTCAACTTGTTAGTTGCATGGGGTGTATCTCAGTTTACGCCCGAACCTCCGGAAGAAGTTCAGAGGATCGTTGAAGACATTCGTCTACCAGGTGGCGCAGTAGCACCCTAACTTTTCAATTCAAAACATGGCTCTTAATCCAATTGAGCGCCATGTTTTTCATGTTCAATTCTTTCCCAATAATCTTAACGTCGCCTTCATTTCTCTGCGCATTAACAAAATGCCCACTAGATTCGGTACGGTCATTAATACGATTGTTATTAGAGATAGGTTCCAAATAATTGTTGTATCAGCTAATGCGGCATAGAAAAAACCTAGAAAATAAGCAATACGATAAGGCAAGACAGACCTAGGCCCAAACAAATAGGTCATGGCCCGGTCCCCATAATAAGACCAGGCAATTGCTGTCGAAAAAGCGAATAGCATTAACCCCAGAGAAACAATGTATTGACCGTAATCACCAAAGAAACCCCGAGTAAACGCCTGAGTCGTCAAAGGTACGGAATGCAATAAGGAGTCACCAGTAACAACGATACTGGTTTATCCAAAGCACCATCGGTGACGACAACCGATCCCGTTATTGTGCCTTGCTCATTACTGTAAATAATATTCTCAGCAAAGAGCGAGCATTTAACAAAGTAAAATCGTTTGTGTTTTGGCTTTACCGTTTACCAGGTTTATGTTTCCAGTGTAGCTGGTAACACTGGATTCATCACCATTCAAAAACGAGAATAATTGTTGAAGATCTTCAGTTTCTGACTCACTGAATGTTCCAGTTACAAAATTCATGTCTGCACGTTGAAATTCGTTCTCGAATTTCTCCATCCAGACACCAGAAGAAAGAATCACTAAGCCTGTAATTGTGCAGATAACGATAGTGTCAATAAATGGTTCGAGAATCGACACCATGCCTTCGTCTGCCGGTTCATCGGTTTTTGCAGCTGCGTGGGCGATTGGTGCCGAACCCTGACCAGCCTCATTTGAATAAAGACCTCGATTCACACCTCTATCAAAAGCATAAGCAAAGGTTGCTCCTAAAAATCCACCTACTGCAGCAGAACCAGTAAATGCGTCAGCGAATATAGAAAGAAAAAAAGGGGCGATATTAGCGATATTGGGAATAATTACTGCGAAGGCTCCAATCAAATAGAAAATTGCCATTGTTGGAACAATCGCTGCCGCCACTTTCGCGATTCGTGTAATGCCGCCAATAATTACCAATGCCAATAACACCGACAATACACTTGCGGTTATCAGTGGGTCTAAATTGAAAGTGCTTTCCAAACCAGAAGCGATACTATTAATTTGTGGAAGATTTCCAGTTCCAAAGGAACTCAATACAGTGGCGATTGCGAAAATAACTGCCAACCACTTCATGTTGAGTCCCTTCTCCATGTAATACATGGGACCACCTGCCATGGTTCCATCTTCGGTTTGGTTTCGATATTTATGGGAAAGAGTTACCTCGACGAACTTACTAGTCATGCCGAAGAATGCAGTCATCCACATCCAAAACAGTGCAGCTGGACCACCGAGATGAAGTGCTAAAGCAACACCACCAATGTTTCCGGTACCTACAGTACCGGATAAGGCAGTAGATAAAGCTTGGAAATGAGTGGTATCACCTTTCGCACCGTCTTTATCGAATTTCCCCGTGGTTACCCCTATTGCATGTTTGAAGTAGCGAATCTGAGGAAAACCCAAATAAAGAGTAAAGAAAATACCTGTCAAAAGAAGAAATGTTGGAAACCAGAGAGCTGAACCTAAATAGCCATCCAGAAAAATTAAAAAATCATTTACTGCGTCCAATCTCTCTCCCCTTTCAACGTTTTATTCTTATCTAGTTCGACTACTCTAATCTTCACTTACTGTGATCGTAGGTCCGCTTTGTGCGGATTCTCCAAACTCCTCTATCTTCCGCTCCACATTCTTTGCCAGCTGGAAGTACGCCTGTGCCGGCGGCTCATCAGGAGTTGATGCTACCACAGGATTTCCCGCATCGGTTTTTTCCCTAATATCCAGGTCCAAGGGTAGTCGCCCAATTACCTCCACCCCATATTCGGCCGCAAGTCGGTCTCCGCCGCCGCTGCCAAAAATGGCTTCTTCGTGCCCGCAACTGGAGCAAATGTGGGTACTCATATTCTCCACGATCCCCAGAATAGGAACCCCAACTTTACGAAACATTTCAATTCCTTTTCGAGCGTCTAGTAAGGCGACGTCCTGAGGAGTAGTGACGATTACTGCCCCAGATACTTTTACAGATTGAGCAAGGCTTAGCTGGATATCTCCCGTTCCAGGTGGCATATCTACCACTAGATAATCCCGCTCATTCCACGCGGTATCATTAAGAATTTGATTAAAGGCAGAAATGATCATTGGGGCCCGCCAGACCATCGCCGTATTTTGATCAACTAGAAATCCCATTGAGTTGCATTCAATTCCATGAGCCTGAATAGGTACTATGTATTTTTGTTGCTGAATTTCTGGTCGAGTACCGGGCTCAACTCCCATCATCAGAGGAATACTCGGCCCATAGATATCTGCATCCAGCAAACCAACTTGTTTATTGGCAGCTAATGCCAACGCCAAATTTACAGCTGTGGTAGATTTACCAACCCCACCTTTTCCTGAAGCGATACAAATAAGATGTTTGAATTTGTCAGATTGATTCAATTTTTTACCTATATAAGGGAATAACACTCCGGTTCATTGACTAGTCGAGGATTATCTTGCATCCATTTGGAAAAGAAAATAGGCATGACAGCAGGACAGCAAGCCCGCTAGAATTATTGTATGACAGCAGAAAGTAGTAAAATTTCTTGGAGTTTCAGTTTAGCATTGCTTTGCTTCGCTCTTCATTACTCAGCATTAAGCGACGCCGCAGAGTTACAAGAGATAACGGATATAAAATTTGCTTTTTACTCTTCTCAATGGGGAGCTCCCACTGACGATGGCATGAGACTAATAGTCTTTAATCAAACGGAAGGGGGCTCAGATTGGAATCTATTGATTTTTTAAAAAGGATGAACAACAGGCAGAGCCAATCCCCATTGCAATTAATCTCTCTATTCCTCCCATGGGATATGCAGAAGAAGAATTCGAATATATCGACTTGCTCCGAGGTGATGAGTGCATCGACAGAACTCTCGAGGAAAACTGGCGACTCGCCGAGGTTTCTAATTACACTCTGAACCCCTCTGTGCGCAATCTTATAATCGAAAATACAGAATCGTTTAGGATTTATCAATGTGTGGAAAACGTAAAGACCACCTGGACCAACATTACCACTAACAATCAATTCGAAGTGACTGAATGGGTGTTATTTCATTTCGAAACTCGACGCGAGAATTAATACGATTGAAAAAAAAGGGCCATTTGGCCCTTTTTTCAATCGTATTGACTATCAAGACTATAAAAAGATACCACCGTTCTGAACAAAGAATGGTGCGAATACCAAGCTTAGAATAGCAGATAGTTTAATCAAGATATTTAGAGATGGCCCGGAAGTGTCCTTCAAAGGGGGCACCCACAGTATCGCCTACTACAGCAGCTTTGTGTTCTTCAGAGCCTTTACCGCCGTGATTTCCAGCCTCTATGTACTTCTTGGCGTTATCCCAGGCACCACCACTATTCGATGACGCGATTGCAAGTACGCCACCTGCTACCAAGGATCCTGCGAGAATTCCGGCAACTGCTTGAACGCCAAACATGTATCCAGCAAGCAGTGGTGTACCCATGATAAGAACACCCGGGGCTATCATTTCTCTCAGTGCGGCCTTAGTTGAAATTTCAACACACTGCGCATAGTCGGGCTGACCTGTACCTTCCATGATGCCAGGTATTTCCTTAAATTGGCGTCGCACTTCTTCGATCATATCGAAAGCAGCTTTACCAACTGATTTCATAGTCATCGCAGTAAATAAGAAAGGAAGCACCGCGCCAAAGAATAAGCTGGTATATACCAACGGATTCAATAAGCTCATATCGATTGGCTCACCTGCTAAAGCTTCTGCTGCAGTAATAAATGCAGCAAATAAAGCAAGCGAAGTAAGAATTGCGGCACCGATTGCAAAGCCTTTACCAATTGCAGCAGTTGTATTTCCAGCAGAATCTAATATATCGGTTCGACGACGAACTTCTTTGTCCAGCCCTACCATCTCAGCAATACCGCCAGCATTATCAGCAACTGGGCCATAGGCATCGATCATTAGTGCAATAACCAATGTACCCAACATACCAAGTGAAGCTATAGCGACACCGTACATACCGGCAAGCCCCCAAGAAAGGAAAATACTGAAAGCAATGGCTAGATAAGGCAGCACAGTGGGCTTATAGCCAAGCGCTAGACCATAAATGATGTTTGTTGCTACACCAGTTTCACAGGACTTGGATAATTCTTTAACCGGTCGTAGTTTTCTGATGTGTAGTAACCAGTTAGCAATCCTACTGCCAGTCCTGCAATCAATCCTGAAAGGAAGCACCAATAAACGCCCAGGCTGTTATTGCTCACCATTAAGTTCGAAAAATTTCCCGGTATCAACGCCATGGTAAAAAAGAACATGACCGCAGCCATAAAACCCCGAAGAGACTATAAGCAGTTTCATTAGCGCTGGAGCAACATCCTCTTCCGTTTTCACACTAACAGCAGTTTCGTAACTAAGCTGATGGGAATACCAACGGCACTAATAAGAATTGGATAAAGTAAGGCGTTTGGATCAGCAGCGAATACCACGGCACTAATGACCATTGCCGCACAAGTACTCTCTGCACAGGAACCGAATAAGTCAGCACCCATTCCTGCTACTCACCGACATTATCACCAACGTTGTCCGCAATTACCGCCGGATTTCGGGGATCATCTTCAGGTATTCCTTGTTCAACTTTCCCCACCAGGTCTGCGCCAACGTCTGCGGCCTTAGTGAAAATACCGCCACCAACTCGGGCAAACAGTGCAATAGTCGATCCACCCCAAACCGAAGCCGGCAATCACTTCCATTAATATGTGATTATTCCCTGGGCCCAAGTCCGCTAACAACGCGCTCATTACCACATAGATAATGACTAGCCCAAGACATGCTAACCCCACCAGTGCAAGCCCATTACTGCACCAGAATTAATGGCGACATCAAAAGCGCTAGAAATGTCTTTCTTGGCAGATACAGTGGTCCGAGCGTTTCCCTGAGTAGCAACCGTCATACCGATATAACCGGAAGCGATGGAGATAGCCCCACCAAAGAGGAATGCGAGAGCGTATAAATCCCTTCACGAGTATCGGGAGTATGAGAATCGTCAATTAAAATCATGATTATGGCAGCGAATACCACCATAAAAATTGTTAGGAATTTATATTCCTGTTTCAAAAAGGCCATGGCGCCATTAGCGATCGCTCCATGAATAAACTTCAAACGTTCTCCTCTTTTTGCTCAAGACCCATGTCTATCGGTATGCTGGTCACTCGCTTCATGTAGAAGAAAGCGATCCCCAACCCCCTCAGCGATAAGATCGTAGTGACTGTAATTGTTATCCCCGACATCTAAGTGTGTCTCCCGAAATGGTTAGTTGATTTCAAAGGCGCGCACTTTACCACAACAGGCCCTACAAACAAAGGAGTGAGAGTGGCTGGGGGCCAGTATTTTTGTGGTTTCAAGGGATTCTTTGAATGATCGGAAAACGACCAGAAACAGGCCGATTTTTCTGCTATTTTTTCTTGGAGTTGCTGTGTTTTTTGCCCTTTCCTCGGGGAGAATTAGGATTCGGTTCTTCCCTAGCTTGGCGGAAGGCTGAACGCAAGGCTTCTACCTTTGCTTCCTTCTTTTTGAAGACGTGTTCTTGTCGCTTCGATTCGAAATCTACGATCTTAGTCATCTTGAATTCACTGCAATCGAAAAAATCTTAAAGCCCTGAATTACTGTGACTGAGCCTGTCTGACCAAGTTATCTTTTCTTGCCTCGAGTTCTGCGATCAAGTCTTTTGAAAGAGGCTCAACCGTGTTTCCTTGATCATCAGTATTTTCATACTTAGCCTGTTCGGCAGTAAGAACTTCTAGTAATTCTTCCGCAACCAAGATCGCTTCCTGCAAGATAGCCATGGATGCTTCATCCTGAACGGTATCCGCTTCGATAGCGGCGATCTGCTGTTCTAAAGTCTCGATACGCTCGACTTTTTCCAGCCTCTCTGCTTCTGCAGCGGCAACTGCTGCGAGCCGTTCCTGTTCGCGGCGCTCTTCCTCTTCGCGTCGCAGGCGCTCGGCCTCTGCGCGCGCGCGCGCTTCTTCATCCCGGCGCTGTTGTTCGGCAGCAATTCGAGCTCTTTCCGTAGCTTCCGCTTCTCGTCTACGCTGCTCTTCTATTGCTCTTAGGCGTTCTTCTTCTTGAATAATTCGCGCAGCTTCCTGCTCCACCGCAACTCGTTTTGGCTTCGATTACGGCCAGTTCAGCCTCTCTAGCAGCCTGGGATGTGCACGCCCCCAAAGCGAGAATCAAGGCCAGCATGACGAACGGACGTGCTAACCGAGGAAATGCTTCTTTTGTACCTGGGCTTAATTTCACGACCCTCTCCTTGATGGGATTTCCCCCTATAAGAGCATAGATTCCAGATATTATCTCCAAGCTCTTGATAATTAGCATTTTATTTATCTTTAAGAACAAATTATGCTATTTATCATACTTTATAGCGATAAAGTGACTATTTGTCAGTAAAATCAACATTCAAACTCGATCTGCCTAAGTATCGGCAACATCGATTTAGAGTTCATTTTCTGCAATATCTGGCTAACAAAACGAAGATCCTTTGGGCATGCCCATATCTAGAATACTGCGACTACTTTTGCGCCCATTAATAGTTTTGGCCGCAAGCACACCTATCATAATGCTGCTGCTTTCGACTTTAAACCGGACCCATAGTTAATTCAGCAGATTCACTTACCGCTGAGGAAATTACACGAATCGAGCAACTGCTAATTGAGTCGGCTCCCAGTTCCCCAGGCACACCTGGACGGCAATCAATAGATCTCAATGTTGATGAGCTAAACCTATTTTTGGACTATGGGCTTAATTTGCTCGATCTTTCCCGAGCATGGGCAACGCAACTTTCTTTGGAAGAAGGTTTACTTCAATCCGAAGTCAGCATAGAAATTCTTTCGATTGGATTCCCTCTACCTCAATATCAATAGCGAATTTGTTCAAGTAGAAAACCGATTGCAATTAGAAAAAGTGACAGTGGTAAATTGCAGATTCCAGATCGACGGGTTGGCATAGGTCTAGCAGACTCAGAAATAATCTAACCCGAGCGACCCCCGTTTTTGAAACATAAATCAATTAATCGCAAACGTAGAAAAAATAGATATTTCGAGCTCACAAATGCAAGTTCAAATTTATTGGGACCCTGAGCTAATTGGAAAAATTAGCGACGAGCGCAGCAACTTTTCATTACAGATGACGATCGCATTCGTATCATCGAGTACTACGAATCAATTAATGCAATAGCTACTACCATTCCCACTGATATTCGTGCGATTTCACTCAATGCACTTCTAGTTCCATTATTTAGGAAGCGCAGGAAAGATCTGATAATGGTAATGATCCGATAGATGAAAATAGGAGTTTACTTCAAGCACTCGCCATCTATGTAAGCAATGAAGACTTGAGTCAACTGGTCGGTGAAACTATGGCGGCGGAAGTACCCCGAGCGAAATTTATAGAAGTTCGACTCAGAGACGGCAAGACTTGGCTCAACACTTTTCATCTATAGCAGCAATCTCTGCTTTGGCAGGCGCAGAACTTGCAAAATTCTTATCCACAACCAAAGAAGCCTAGATGCGCGCTATCGATCTGGTTTTAGTTTTTCCGATCTAACAGCAAATACAGTCGGGGTAACCCTTGCTAACTACTTAACAGCAAATAGTGCCTCAGCCATCGAAATGCAAAGGCGTCTATCAAAAATTCTAATTGAATCGGATTATATGCCTGAAGTTGGCAACAATCGTGACGGTATTTCCGAAACTGATTTCAACGCCATCTACATCGATCGTAACAGTACAGAATATAATCAACGCCTGGAAGAGATTCAGTCACTCATTGACGCTCGACCACTCTTTCAAGGCTTACAATAATTAACCCGCGATAACGTTATAAAGTGGATCCGCTCAATTTCAAGCAACTGAAACAACTGCAGCAGGCCCTTACTGATTCTAAGATAAAGCTGGAAGAGCAGCTGCTTATTAACAAAGATTCTGCCAGTGTAGTGGAACTAGATCAGACTTTAGTGGGACGGGTGTCGAGAATGGACGCAATACAACAACAGAGTATGGCAGTTTCAATGCGACAAAAAGCGCAACTAAAATTGAAGAAAGTACAAGCTGCTTTGGATACAATGGCAACCGATGATTATGGTTATTGCAGGCAATGTGAGAACCCATCGGATTCCGCGCTTAACCGCCCAGCCCGAAGCCAATCTTTGCTTGCTGTGTCAGGATAAAGCAGACCAACAGTGCTAATCAGGCTATACTAATGGCTAACTATCTCTTCCTGTTGGCACAATGTCTGTAGAAAGATTTTTCCAACTTTCAAAATCCGCGGGCCTAGTGTATAACACCGCCTGCATCAAATAAGCTCATTCTGGCTGCCAACTTCCGTTAGATAAAACTCATGGGCAAGAAAGGCTTTAATACAACGAATTTGCATTCAGACCGAAAAGACAATCCGGAACATGGAGTTTTACATAAACCTGTGCATCCGTCGGTTGCCTATGGTTATGAAGATGCACGCCATCTCGCTGAAGTCTTTCAGGGCAAACGACCTGGCTACAACTATGGGAGGCAGCTAAACCCAACGGTTACCGCTTTACAAAAACGTATTACTCAGATGGAAGAAGGAATTGCCTCTGTTGCATTTAGTACGGGAATGGCTGCAATTTCTTCCCTACCTTGCTTTCACTTTTGAAAGAAGACGACCACATCATTTCTAGTGCTTTCCTTTTTGGAAACACCAACAGCTTCTTTGGCACCCTACAAAAATTAGGAATCGAAGTTACCTTTGTTGATGCGACAGAAGCTCGGTTTGTTGAAAATGCAATTCAAAAAAATACCAAGCTTGTTTTCGTTGAGACTATCGCAAATCCAGTTACGCAAGTTGCAGACCTCAAAGCAATCGGACAATTGTGTAAGACAAAAAATCTAATCTATTGTGTTGATAACACCATGACTTCGCCTTGCTTGTTCTTACCTAAATCAGTTGGAGCAAGTTTGATTGTAAACTCTCTAACTAAATACATTGGCGGACATGGCAACGCTCTTGGCGGGGCCATAACCGATACTGGCCTTTATAATTGGTCTAGTTTTGAAAATATTTACGACACCTATCGCAATGAGGAGCCAGAACTTTGGGGAATTACTCAAATTAAAAAGAAAGGGTTGCGCGATATGGGAGCGTCTTTGGGCCCAGAAGCGGCCCATCATTTAGCGATAGGATCTGAAACACTATCTCTTCGTATTAAAAAAGCTTGTAAAAATGCATTAGCACTTGCGGAGTTTTGTCAGAAACATTCTAAGATCAAGCAAACTTACTATCCTGGCTTTTTCAGATCACCCACAACACGAGCGGGCGCAACAACTTTTTTAAACAATTTGGATCAATTTTTAGCGTTGATCTGGCAGATGACCTGGACTGCTTCGAATTTCTCAATGCAATGGATAACATTGTTTCTTCCAGCAATCTCGGCGACAACAGAACTCTCGCGATTCCTGTTGCTCACACTATTTATTACGAAATGGGTCCGGAGCGCAGAGCCTCAATGGGTATCTCTGATTCAATGATTAGATTTAGTGTAGGCATCGAAGAGATCGAGGACCTAATGGAAGATTTTGAAAAAGCCCTAGCTTAATGATTAGTCTAATTGCTGCAGACGATATAGAAGAAGGCACATCGAAAGGAATCGACATCGATAACTTTTACATGTTTGTCGTTAAGAAAGATGATCAAATACATTTGTATTGGAATCGTTGCCCCCACCTTGGCACGCCCCTTGAATGGCAGGAAGATAGATTCCTGGATGCGGACGGCGCCCTAATCCAGTGCTCAACTCACGGTGCACTGTTTCGAATTAAAGACGGTCATTGTCTGGCAGGGCCCTGCAAAGGCATGAACCTAAAAAAAGTAGCTTTTGTAATCGACAATGGGATGCTTAAAGTATCAGAAGATCAACTGAAGCACCCTCCGCAGTATTAAAGATTCAAACAACTACTGGAATTTGATTCTTCAATTCCACTATAGAATTTTTAGTATCTATATCTGTCCCATAAGCTATAGATTCTACACCTTCTGCCATCGCCTTTCTTAAGAGCGTGCTGTATTTCGGATCAATATCGTCGGCAGGACTGACTTTTTCGATACCAGTATGTTGAACACAAAAGAATAGAATGGCTCTAGCTCCAGATTTTTTAATCAACATTAATTCTTCCAAATGCTTCTGGCCTCTCGTGGTGACAGCATCGGGAAACAATCCCAAGCCAGCCTCCATGCCCAGACTGACATTCTTGACTTCTACGTAGCACTCCTCATGTTTATTGCTAAGTAGAATATCGATACGACTCTTCTGAGCTCCATAAGGCACTTCAGTTTTTAGTTGCTCGTAATTTTGCAGCTCACGCACAGCACCGTTTTGAATTGCCTCCACCACCAATTTGTTAGAAAGCCCGGTATTAATTCCCACAAGATGATTCTTATTTACTTCAACAAATTGCCAAGTATGAGGATATTTTCTTTTTTTGTTTTCAGAGATTGAGAACCAAACTCTACTGCCTGGTTCTTTGCAGTTTTTCATCGAGCCGGTATTGGGGCAGTGAATGGTTATGATTTGATCAGAATCTAACTTCACATCAGCCAAAAATCGTTTATAACGCTTTAAAAGTATTCCCGATTGAAGTGGCGCTTCAAAATTCATAGGACTATTCCTTGCTGATTTCTCTACGCCAAAGCGGCCTTCATTCTTTCAACACCTAACTGCAAATCTTGCATACTTGTTGTGAAAGCAATGCGTACGTATTCTCTGGCCTTATAATCTCCGAAGTCTGTTCCTGGAGTAATCGCTACGTAATGGTCATCGAGAAGATCTCGGCAAAAATTCTCGGAATCATCCGAAAGCTGGGAAATATTAGCGTAGAAATAGAATGCTCCTTGGATATTGTCTGAAATTTTGAATCCCAGTTTAGTCAATTCATTACCAAGATAGGACTTTCGATCAGCAAAAGCTTTTCTTCTTTCTTCGAATATTGCTTCCGCCTCATCAGTAAATGCTGCGAGAGCTGCGTACTGAGCAATAGAAGGTGCAGATATAAATAAATTTTGCGTTAATATCGTTGCTGTCTCCACAAAATCTTCCGGCACGACTATCCAGCCCAAACGCCAGCCTGTCATACCGAAGTATTTGGAAAAACTGCTCACCACAAAGGCAGTATCATCAACTTCCAGGACACTGGGTAAATCTTCTACATATTGCAACCCATGGTATATCTCATCTACTAATAAATGAGCTCCGTTTTCCTTCGCCCAGTCACTAGCAGCATTTAGTCGAAGTTTTTCTAATATCGTTCCGGTTGGATTACTTGGAGATGCTAACCATAGACCAACGGTTTTGTCAGTCTTGTATTGATTCAGTTGCTCCAGGGTTGGTTGAAAATTTTGCTCCATTGAAACAGGAATCAATTGCGGGTCGGCTGACAGCATATAGATAAAATTTCGTAAACAGGGATAGGCGGGATCTGTTAACAAAACACCATCCCCAGGTGCGACTAACATGTTGGCTAGCAATGTTAATCCACCACTTGCCCCAGGGGTAATCAGGATGCGATCAGGTGAAACCCTTACACCATGTTTTTCTTGATACCTATTAGCTATCGCTTCTCTTAACTCATAAATTCCTGATGCAGATGTGTATTGGGTTAATCCTTTATCTAAAGCGTTCTTTGCTTCATTGACTATAGGTAAGGCGGTTGGAAAGTCGGGTTCTCCAACTTCCATATGCACTACCTTGTGACCCTGCCGTTCAATTTCGGCGGCACGATTCATTACCGTCATTACACGAAACGGATTTACATACTCCATTTGTGGAGAAAGCATCGTTTGTTGATCAGGCATTTAAAGCTTCCTTATTAGAAGTACTGAGTCAAACTGAATACTATTATAGAGGATGGTTTTTAAGAAAAGGTAGCACCGAAAGTGTGCATTTTTATATAGGAATTCGGTTATAAAATTGATGATAATTTTTATGGCATCCGGATTAAGAATCTGGTAGTTTACACCGCTTTCTAAAAATCGTGGGTAACTAAGCACCAGAGTTTTACTGTAAATCTCGATTTTTATTGAATTAATTACTTAGTTACCAAGGTCAATTATTAATTTGAAAGCAATGTTCTACGAAGCTTGCTTGAACTAAAGTAAGCGCTTCATCGCAGAACGTTCGTCTAAAGAGGCATTAGCGATTATGTCCAGTTCAGTTAGCTCTGATTCTCAACCAGTTCTGAAGAACTTCGTCCCTTACAAACCAAAGAAGGGCGAAGAATACATGAATGAGAAGCAGCGAGACCATTTCAAAGAGATCTTGCTAGCTTGGCGGCAGCAATTGATGCAAGAAGTTGATCGAACTGTGCATCATATGCAGGATGACGCGGCCAACTATCCTGATCCAGCAGATCGTGCAACCCAAGAAGAAGAATTCAGTCTTGAACTTCGTACACGTGACCGTGAACGAAAACTTATTAAAAAGATTGATAGCACTATCGAAGCAATCGCCCAAGACGATTACGGTTTTTGTGAATCCTGCGGTATTGAAATTGGAATTCGCCGCCTAGAAGCGCGCCCTACTGCGGACAAATGCATCGATTGCAAAACTCTCGACGAAATTAAAGAAAAGCAATTAGGTAGCTAACAATGTTCAGCTCATGCTGAGCTGAACTTCATGAGTCTATTTTTTACTCTCTCCTCAACTCACAGCACCACTAGTTGGCAGTGAATTCTCAAACCAGAAATCATTCTTCAAAATATACAGGCAGATTTGCCCCTTCTCCTACTGGGCCATTACATTTTGGTTCGCTTATCACTGCCATTGCCAGCTATCTCGATGCAAAAGCGAATAATGGTGTCTGGTTGGTTCGCATGGAAGACCTGGATCCACCGCGAGAAACTGAAGGAGCAGCCGAACAAATTCTCAATCAACTAATTGCACTAGATTTGCGATGGGATGAAGAGGTCTTGTTCCAGAGCTCTCGACTAGACAACTATGAGGATGCCCTAAAAAAATTGACTGCCAAAAACTACTGTTTCCAGTGTGATTGCACGCGCCTACAAATAAAGGCTATGGGTTCAGTTTACAATGGACGCTGCCGTGATCGACCCGCCCCACCAAAAGAAAAATTTGCCATTCGTGTTCGCACAGAGGATATAAGTATCGATTTTGATGACCTAGTACAGGGAAATTATCAACAGAGCTTGGGAAAAGAAGTAGGGGATTTTGTAATTCTACGCAAAGATAAATTATTTGCTTACCAACTTGCTGTAATTGTGGATGACGCATTTCAAGATGTTACTCATATTATTCGCGGTTATGACTTAATCGATTCCACGCCGAGACAAATTTATCTTCAACAACTTTTGGGGTATCACACTCCGATCTACGGTCACATTCCTGTTATCGTAAATGGTCAAGGTCAGAAACTAAGCAAACAACATTTTGCCGATCCCATCGACCCTAATAACGGCATGAAACTTATCCATCAGTCACTACAGTTTTTAAATCTTAATCCGCCAGAAATAAATAGCTCTGCTTCCTGTTTGGAGCAATTAGCCTGGGGAATTGAAAACTGGGATGTACAGGCTGTGCCTAAGTTAGCTAATATCCCTGAGAATCTGCTGGAAATAGAGTGATTCTGTGTATATTCCACGTTCCATCCTAGTTTTATTAGTCATCATCTATTTGCTTTTCCTAGCAAGCGTTGACTGGATTAATCAAGCTGAGGGCACTTGGTATCGACCTTTCTTAGTAGGATTTCTCATAGTCGTGATAGCCAGCTGGGCGCACCGGGAGCAAGATTCCGATGAGCTATGAGTTATCAACTCTATTGTTTCTAGGTAGTGGCTATTTAGGATTGCTTTTCGGTGTTGCCTTTATCACCGACAAAGGATGGATTCCGCAACGCTTTGTAAGACACCCAGTAGTCTACGTATTTTCTCTCGGCGTTTTCGCCAGTATTTGGGCTTACTACACCTCTGTAGGCAATGCATTAAGAGATGGCTATGGTTACCTTGCTCACTCAATTGGTATTTCCTTAGCGTTTCTATTTTCTCCCCTGCTACTAAAACCACTATTGGAACTAACTCGCACCTATCAACTTAGTTCCCTAGCAGATTTAATGGCCTTTCGTTATCGGTCTCCCTGGGCAGGTACGATTACCACCTTAGTAATACTAGTTGGAGTTACCCCTCTAATCGCATTACAAATTCGCGCGGTTGCAGATACTGCTGACATTATTTCAGCAGAATCAGCGCAGGGGTCAGTGGCAGTTGGCTTCTGCATGCTTATTACGCTGTTCTCAATATTGTTTGGAACATCAAGACGTGCTGGCAGAACACGACATGATGGCTTAGTAATGGCAATCGCGTTCGAGTCGTGCGTAAAGTTACTTGCATTCCTTGGTGTTGGTGCCTTCGCTGTCTACGGAGCCTTTGGTGGATTTGGAGGGCTCAACGATTGGCTCGGAGAGCAACCGGAGATGTTGCTGAACCTGGTGGATACCGATTACTTCAGTTCTTTCCATGTGATGGCATTGCTTTTCTTTACTGCATCCGTGGCAATGCCTCACATGTTCTACGTGATCTTTAACGAATCTAACGGACAACGTTCTTTATCTTTTGCTAGCTGGGCCCTCCCTCTCTACTTCTTATTAATAAGTTTGCCGGTACTTCCAATTCTTTGGGCAGGTCTTCAAGCAGGTGCTCTAGTGCAAGTTGAATATCTACCAGTAGCAATTGGTGCTGCCTACGATGTGCCTTTTATAACTTTGATTGGCTATGTGGGTGGATTAAGCGCAGCTAGCGGTTTGATTATCGTAATTACACTAGCGCTGTCAAATATGTGCTTGAACCACATCATTCTTCCTATTTATCAGCCAAGCGCAAAACAAGATATATATAGATGGTTGCTCTGGCATCGAAGAATTTTAATCACTGCGCTAATCTGGTCTGGTTTTTTGTTTCATTATCTTCCGGACGATCGCATCAGTATTCAGGTAATTGGAACGGTGACGTTTACTGCCTGTCTGCAATTTCTGCCGGGAATTGTCGCCATCCTTTATTGGCCCCAAGGCAATAAGAAAGGCTTCTTGGCTGGCCTTAGCGCCGCCTTTGTAATCTGGTTTTTATTCCTAATGCTGCCTCTGTTTTTAGAATTGGACGCAACACCACTCTCTCTTGTTTCTATTAATTGGCGAGAAGTTTCTGCGATTTCTCTAATCGTAAATAGCTTTTTATTTGTATTGGTTTCTCTTTACAGTACAACAAGCGATGAAGAAAAAAGTTCGGCCGACATTTGCGCGCTAGACACCATTCAAAGGCGCAAGCGCAGCGGTTTAGTTGCCAAATCCCCCGGAGAATTCATTCGCAGCCTAAGCAAACCATTAGGTAACAAAACTGCTACACGTGAAGTCAATCAAGCACTACAAGATTTAAATCTAAGCATCGACGATCGCCGTCCCTATTCCATGCGATTATTACGAGGAAAATTAGAAGCAAACCTCTCAGGATTGTTAGGGCCATCAATTGCACGCGAGCTAATTGATGGATATCTGCCTTACAGCAATGTATCTGAACACGGCAGTTCCGATTTGAACGTTATTGAAAACCGAATTGAATCCTATCGATCAAATCTGTCTGGTATGGCGGCGGACCTAGACAGTCTGCGTCGCTATCATAGGCAAATGCTTTTAGATTTACCTTTGGGAGTTTGTTCACTCTCATATGATAACGAAATCGTAATGTGGAATAACGCGCTGGAAGAATTTACTGGAACATCCGCCGGCGATGTTGTTGGATCGCAGTTGATTGACCTGCCAGAACCTTGGTTATCGCTGTTGAGAGATTTTATTAACGAAGATGCAAACCATTCTTTCAAACACAATTTTCAACTTCATGGGCAGAAAAAGTCAGTAAATCTGCACAAAGCCTTGATTGAAGAATCAGGAGAGCATGACACCAACCATGAAGGAATAATTATATTAATAGAAGACATTACGGAAACCGAACTTTTAGAAGCAGGTCTCACCCACAGCGAACGTCTAGCTTCAATCGGTCGATTGGCAGCAGGCGTCGCTCACGAAATTGGTAATCCAATAACAGGAATTGCCTGCCTTTGGGTCAAACTATACGCGATGAATATAAAAGCGATGAATTAAACAATCTTGCAGAACAAATCATCGAACAAACCAATCGTACCTCAAAAATTTTACAATCTCTCGTTAACTTCGCTCATGCCGGTACCAGTCAGACTCAAGATGAGAAAGAAGTGATTTCAATCAAAGAGTGCATGGAAGAAGCTAATACTCTTATTTCTCTAGATAAGAAGCAGAAAAACATAGTCTATGAAATCGAATGTGACCCGAGAGCTAAGGTATTTGGAGATTCTCAACGGTTATTGCAGGTGTTGGTGAATCTAATTAACAACTCAAGAGATGCCAGCCAACCGAATAGCAAAATTCTACTTATCGGAAGCATCGAAGAAGACTATGTGCAAATCGTGATTACCGACCAAGGAGTTGGTATCCCCGCCGCTATTAGAGACCGTATTTTTGATCCATTCTTCACTACCAAGGAGGCTGGAGAAGGCACCGGGCTTGGATTATCGCTAGGGTTTTTAGCATTGTGAGGGATTTAAACGGGGATATTGATATAATTAGTCCTGTCGGGTACAGAAAAAGGAACAGGTACCAGAGTTGTAATTCGCTTCCCTAAATTTCAAGGCGAAGCAGTAGCGAATAATAACGAATTAGAAGAAGACGCTAAGTTGCAGCAATCTGTCTAAGAAGTTTATGAGCTCAATGAATCAAGTATTAGTAGTTGAAGACGAAGAAATAATTCGCAATGCGTTAAAACGTTTGCTGGAACGCCACGACTATGAAGTTTTCGAAGCAGGCACCGTAAAAGGGAAACCTTAGAAATGTATGACATGGATAACTTCGATGTCATCATCAGTGATTTGCGCCTTCCTGGCGCTCCCGGTACAGACTTAATTAAAGCAACTAAGACTCCGGTCTTGATAATGACCAGCTATTCCAGCATTCGGTCTGCTATCGATTCTATGAAGATGGGTGCAGTTGATTACATAGCAAAGCCCTTTGAGCATAACGAAATTATAGAAACCGTCGCGAAAATAATTCGTGAGCACGACCGCGAAGAAAAGCCTGCTTCTAATGGTGAAGGTCATGAATCTCCGGTTTACGGAATGATCGGTAGTTGTCCGCAAATGATGGAGTTATTCCGACGGATCAGAAAAGTCGCACAAACAAATTCCACAGTTCTAATTAATGGTGAATCAGGAACTGGTAAAGAATTAGTTGCCAGAGCGATCCAAATCTGAGCACCGCCAGAACCAGGAAATGATCTCGGTAAACTGCGCAGCTATTCCAGAAAATTTAATCGAATCGGAATTGTTTGGGCATGAAAAAGGTGCGTTTACCGGAGCAACCGCGACACGCACTGGCTTGGTAGAGGCAGCAAATGGCAGCACCTTGTTCCTCGACGAAATTGGCGAATTGCCATTAGAGGCACAAGCGCGATTACTTCGCGTCCTGCAAGAAAACGAAATTCGCAAAGTTGGTTCTGTTCAATCCAAGAAAGTTGATGTGCGACTAGTTGCCCCGACCCATCGAGATTTAAAACAACTAGTAGTAGACGGAAATTTTCGCGAAGATCTTTACTATCGCATCAATGTTATGACCTTAGTTATCCCACCATTGAGGGATAGAGGTAACGACATCCTTGAATTAGCCGATGCAATTCTACATCGAACCTATACTCGTTTGAAAACTCCAATAATGCAATTTAGTGATGTGGCAGGTCGCGCCATCGCCAATTACACCTGGCCGGGAAATGTACGGGAATTAGAAAATGCCATTGAACGAGCCGTAGTGTTGGCGGAAGGAAATGAAATCGGTGAGGAGTTATTGGCCATTGGCAACGAACCCGGTGAAACCGCCCTAGAATCAGCTCAGCCTAGCCAACCAGTAACCAACGAACTAATCGAAGAACTCTCCCTTGAAGATTATTTCCAACGATTTGTTCTAGAGCATCAGGACATGATGAATGAAACTCAGCTGGCTAAAAAGCTGGGTATCTCTCGAAAGTGTTTATGGGAAAAAAGGGCAGCGATTTGGTATTCCTCGTAAGAAAAAACAAGCAGTTTAATTCCTCAGCACAAATGCACTCACACTTGAATGAATCTGATAGATAACTCAATAACCGAAAGTCCCTAGATTCAGGCATCTGCAACAATCATTAACGATTGGAGATATTTGTTACCGCTACCCTTCTACACATTTTTCGGTGACATTTAGTAACAGATTTTAGGGATTGAGGGTTTATTTGCTAGCTCTTAAAAGTACAAGTTATTGTTTTTAATAGGGTTTAATAACTTGGCACAGTTAATCCCCTTTACTAATTCCGATAATAACAATAAACAATAATAATAAGTCTTAATAAAAACAAAAATAGCATTACTGGGTTATACAACTAAGGTTAGTGCACTAAATAATAATAAGGCTGGGTTTGTGGTCTGAGAGTGACGACTTGTTACGAAGCCCCAAAATAACCGCCTCTTGCTTATGTGGCGCCGCGTTTGGCACCCAATTAACAATAATAAAAAGTAATAAACCAATAGCAATAATAAAAACTGTTGCGACTCTAAGGGGGTGAATTTCACCCCCTTTTTATTGTCTGCGATAAAAGTATTCCTAATCGTCTTTGCTAACAGTATTATCCTCCACTTGGCGTTGTGTCATTTGTCTTCTTCTTAAAACTCACTATATATAAATCTATGGGATTGGAACCCATGGCAAGCATAAATAATCAGGATTAATGAATTCAAAAATCGATCTACCGGGCTTGGAAAGAGCCACTTTATTCCACGCGATGGCCATAACATTTCCCGCAATCAGATTGCACCGAATGCACTCAAAGTTTTGTATCGACTACTAGGTGCTGATTTCCATGCCTACATAGTAGGCGGTGGTGTAAGGGATATGCTTTTAGGTAACGAGCCCAAAGATTTCGACATTGCTACCAACGCTAAGCCAGAAGAAGTTAAAAAACTATTCAAAAATGCACGAGTTATAGGTCGGCGATTCAAAATAGTTCACATTCGATTTGGTCGAGAGATTATCGAGGTCACTACATTTAGAGCCAATCATAATCCACAGAATCAAATTGCGGACCATGTTCCCCTCCGTCAAATTAGAGGTTTAGATTCTGCCCATTCAAAGTCTGGCATGATATTGCGTGACAATGTCTATGGCGACATCGATGAGGATGCGATGCGCAGGGACTTCACCGTTAATGCCCTTTACTATACGACTCGAAATTTCGAGTTGCTCGACTTTGCAGAAGGACTAACAGATCTAAATAATAAGCAAATTCGAATTATTGGAGATGCAGAGGACCGCTATAAAGAAGATCCTGTTCGTATGCTCAGAGCAATCAGATTTGCGGCAAAACTGAATTTTGAAATCGAAGAAAAAACCAACAAACCAATTAACGATCTCGCTTATTTGCTGGACTCTGTTTCATCGGCACGTTTGTTCGACGAGACATTAAAACTATTAATCGGAGGCTCTGCCCAACGTACTTTCAATTTACTGCGTAAATACCAGCTTGGAAGTTATCTACTCGCTCCTACCATAGAAGCATTCGAACAGGGTGATGTTATCTCAACCAACCTAGTAGAACTAGCTCTGCGTAACACAGACCAACGCCTGGCCCAGGGCAAGTCAGTCACACCTGCTTTTTTATTTGCAGCACTATTGTGGCCTGTACTTAAACTGAAACTGGCTGCATCTAAAAACCAGAATTTACATCCTCAACAAGCTTTTCAGCAAGCGGCTCAAGCGGCACTCATGGAACAACTTGACTATACCGCAATTCCTAAACGATTTACTGTAGCCAGTCGGGAAATTTGGGAATTACAAAATCGTCTGCAAAGACGCAACAAGCAAAGTGTTGAATCTGTATTCAATCACCCTCGATTTCGAGCTGCCTATGATTTTTTATTATTGAGAGAAGAAGCCGGAGAGGAATTGAATGGGTTAGGTCAATGGTGGACGAATTTCCAAAACGGTGATACAAAGTTACGAATGGAACTGATCGCTGCGGTGTCTAAGTCAAAGAAGCGTCGCGGACGTCGAAGAAAACGCAATCCATCAGGTGTGAGTGAGTGACGCAACAAACCGGACTATCTAAATACATTCCCCGGTATATCGCAGTAGAAGGTCCCATAGGAGTTGGGAAAACTAGCCTTACCAAGCGACTTGCGGAAACCTTTAATTACGAAACTCTTCTCGAAAAAAGTGATGAGAATCCCTTTCTTGACCGTTTTTACGAAAATCCCCGACAACACGCGCTCTCAACACAACTATTCTTTCTTTTTCAGCGGGCACAGCAAATCCAAGATCTGCGTCAAGAAGATTTATTCGAGCCGGTACGGGTAGCAGATTTTTTAATTGAGAAAGATCAGTTGTTCGCGCAACAGAATTTGGATGCCGATGAATACGAGCTATACCTCAAGGTATATAAGCACTTAATAGTCGACTCGCCTATTCCCGATATGGTTATTTACTTACAAGCTCCTACTGTCACTTTGCTTGATAGAATTAAAAAAAGGGGAATTAAAGCGGAGCAATTTATTGAATTGGGCTATTTGGAAAACTTAAATCATGCCTACACAGAATTTTTTCATTATTACAATAGCTCTCCATTACTAATCGTAAATAGCGCTGAAATCGACTTGGTAAATAATGATGAAGACTACCAATTACTAGTGGATTATATTCTTTCCCACCCCACCGGAACCAATTACTTTAATCCCGGTCCATCTTTGCTTTAAAGCTTCAACATTCGTTCTGTACAGTTCGAATAAACATTAATGAATTCTTGTTTCCTCCCTCTAAAAATTCCATTAGACTTCGCCACCCATGAGCTCACACAAGACCTCTAGAAACGTTAGCCTAGCTACCCTGCAGAATATAAAGCAGCGGGGAGAGAAGTTTGCCTGCTTAACGGCATATGACGCATGCTTTGCCTCCATTCTTAGCGAGACTGGAGTGGAAGTACTGCTAGTGGGTGATTCGCTGGGCATGGTACTGCAGGGCCATGACAGTACCTTACCAGTAACCATGGATGACATGATCTACCATACGCAATGTGTTAAGCGAGGCAATAAAGGCGCGTTGTTGATGGCGGATTTACCTTTCATGAGTTATGCCTCGGAGACTCAAACTCTGGAAAACGCCGCCGCTTTAATGCGTGTTGGCGCTCATATGGTGAAACTAGAAGGTGGAGCGTGGATTTCCAATACAACTAAGCTATTAGCAGAGAGAGGTATTCCTGTCTGTGCCCATATGGGCCTGACGCCGCAGAGTGTCAACCGCATCGGTGGTTTTCATGTGCAGGGGCGTGATACCGGCCAGGCTCAATTGATTATTGAAGAGGCTCAGCTGCTACAGGAATCTGGAGCAAATATTTTGCTGTTGGAATGTGTTCCACGAAAGCTGGCAAAAACTATTACTGAGTTATTGGAAATTCCAGTTATTGGAATTGGCGCGGGTCCGGACACTACTGCGCAAATTATGGTTCTACATGACGTTCTCGGCGTATCCCCTATCACACCGAAATTTGTAAAGAATTTTCTAAATGATTCAGATAATGGGATACCTGGCGCTATTAAAGCTTATGTTAAAGCTGTCAAAGAACAGACTTTTCCCGCCGAAGAACATTGTTTCAGATAGTATTCGCTAAATAAACCTTCTATGAAAATTTTTAACTCCACCGCTGAATTACGCTTGGAATTGGATTCTCAGCGCCGAAATGGGCTATGTATTGGTTTAGTCCCTACCATGGGGAATTTACATGCAGGACATCTGCGTCTAGTTGAAGAAGCTTTGCGGAATTGTGATTTCGTGGTTAGCACGATTTTTGTAAATCCACTTCAATTTAGCCCCGATGAAGATCTGCAGGCATATCCTCGGACACTGAAAGAAGATCAATCAAAGCTCATTTCAGCGGGTTGCCATTGCGTATTAGAACCAAGTGTAGATGAATTATTTGGATCAAACCTAGAGTCTCAAACAACCCTTCACATACCTTCAATATCAAACATGCACTGTGGTAAGCGTCGATCAGGACATTTTGATGGGGTTGCAACAGTTGTCTGCAAACTATTTAACATTGTAAATCCAAGTAGAGCGTTCTTTGGCCTCAAGGACTACCAACAGTTTTTAATAATTCAGAAACTTGTAGCTGACCTGGCATTTGAAATCGATCTAGTAGGAGTAGAAACAGTCCGTGAGGAAAACGGACTGCGCTGAGTTCCCGTAATAGTTACTTGTAAAAAAAAGAAAGCCGACAGGCTGCGACAATTTTCAAAAATTTAAATGAAGTGCAATAAAAATTCAACAGGGACAAAAGTTTTTCAAGATCTAGAACACAAGCAATAATAAATATCACCGAAGCAGGATTGCGGTCTGACTACTTTTCCATTTGTCACGCACAGACTTAAACCCCGCCACAAACTTAGATTCAGACATAGTGATTCTCGCTGCCGCCTATTTCGAACGACTCGGTTAATCGACAACATCAGAATTAGCCTTTAGGACCCACTACCCGGGCTACTTCTCGATTGAGTAGCCCTTTGGGTTTAAGGCATACTCCTGAGTCCTTTAAACACTTCGTCTAATTTAAAGAAAGTCTTTAAAAACAGGAATTTATGATGTCTGAGGCAAGATATATCCAGTCAGCGAAGCAGCCGCTGAGCGAGCCATTTAAGCAAGGAAAGATTCGAAGAGTTATACCACAATCGATCGAATCACCGAAAGAATTTTGGGCGGAACAGGCTGGTGAATTATTACACTGGCATGAACCCTGGAAACAGTCATGCATAGGAATTTAAAAAAGCTGAAACCAGTTGGTTTCCCGAAGGAAAACTCAATGTTTCTTTTAACTGCATAGATAGCATCTAGATAAGAAAAGGAGCAAACAGCAATCATTTGGGAAGGGGACGAACCCACAGATGAAAACACATAAGCTATCGAGAATTGCACAAACAGGTTTGTAAATTATCTAATGCATTAAAAGATAGAGGTGTTAAAAAAGGCAATCGAGTCTGATTTATATGCCGATGGTACCCGAAGCAGCCTATGCGATGTTGGCCTGTGCTCGCATTGGTGCGATCCACTCCGTTGTGTTTGGAGGCTTTTCACCGGAATCGTTAAAAGATCGCATATTAGATTCAGATTGCCAAACTGTAATCACTGCAGACGAAGGGTGCGAGGTGGCCGTCTAATTCCCCTAAAAGCGAATGTGGATGCTGCGCTAAAAGAATGCCCTAACGTACATACGGTCTTAGTTGTTCGCAGAACCAATGCTGAAGTCGGCTGGAACGATAAACGTGATGTCTGTTACTACAAAGTTACTGAGGAGCTAGCGATCAGTGTGAACCCGAGTTAATGGATGCAGAGGATCCTCTTTTTATTTTGTACACCTCGGGATCAACCGGAAAACCAAAAGGCGTGTTACATACAACTGCTGGATATTTGTTAGGCCCCAGCATTACCCACAAATATGTATTCGATTATCAGATGGAGATTTTATTGGTGCACTGCCGAGTAGGTTGGGTACCGGTCACTCATATATTGTTTATGGTCCTTTAGCAAACGGAGCAATTACTTAATGTTTGAAGGCGTTCCTACGTATCCAAATGCTTCCCGTTTCTGGCAAGTAGTAGACAAACATCAAGTAAACATATTCTATACCGCTCCAACCGCAATTAGAGCTCTCATGTCCGCTGGTGATGATCCAGTCACTAGCACCTCGAGAAGTTCTCTAAGATTATTAGGCAGTGTTGGTGAGCCAATAAATCCGGAAGCGTGGGAATGGTATTATACATTGTGGGTGATGGTCGCTGCCCCATAGTTGATACCTGGTGGCAGAGGGAAAACCCGGCCCCATCATGATTCCCCCAAATTTCCTGGCGTTACCGATTTAAAACCAGGTTCTGCGACTAAACCATTTTTCGGTGTCAAGCCCGCATTATGGAGCTGATGGCTGTGAAAATTTAAGGAGCAGCTACTGGCAATCTAGTAATTACGCAAAGCTGGCCCAGCCAAATTCGTTCTGTTTATGGTGACCACCAACGTTGCATTGATACTTACTTTGCTACTTACCCTGGATATTATTTTACCGGAGACAGCTCCCGCCGGGACGAAGATGGTTTCTATGGGTAACCGGGAGAGTTGATGATGTTATTAATGTCTCAGGCCATCGACTTGGTACTGCAGAAATCGAAAGTGCCTTGGTTTTGCATAACAGCGTTGCTGAGGCAGCCGTAGTAGGATATCCCCATGACATTAAAGGTCAGGGAATATAGCATATGTGACTCTTATGCAGGCTTGAAAGCTTCTGAAGAACTGCGCACAGAACTTATTCTATTCGTCGGAAAAGAGATTGGTGCTTTTGCCAAGCCAGAGATTATTCAGTTCGCACCAGGGTTGCCTAAAACCCGCTCCGGAAAAATCATGCGCCGTATATTAAGAAAGATTGCTGCCAATGAGCTTGAAAATTTAGGTGATACGACAACTCTCGCCGACCCTGCTGTGGGAGAACAACTTATCGAAAACCGGGCTAATAATTAATTCTTTATTCAATACTTGAAGCGCCATGTCTAACTATAAAAAAACATTAAATTAAAACTAGGGACACAGATTTTTTGCAGAACAAATATTTGCTGAGTATGAATGGCTTTTGATGGAGGCGCTATTATCCCTACTCCGATTGCTGTCCAAATTCCCATTGTCCTGGTCGACCGAAGATAACATCGACCCAGAAAATTTTTTATCGCTAACTCTATACTTAAGGGCGTAAAAGAAAGCCTATAAAACTGTTCACTGAAATTTTCAAATCGTCATAAATCGCAACAATCAGTATTTCATCGATCTTAAGCACTCTGCTTGTATCGAAGATAAAAATAGGCCTCAGCTTATTCCCTCTAACCTTGCAGGGTCTCATCTTGCTTATCGTTACTGCCCTCTGTCTAAGCGTTTTCGGGTATGGATCTATGGATTTGGTTGTATTTGCACTTGCAATTTGTGCATTGGCAATACTTATTTTTTGCCTTTTTTGCTCAGTGATCTCTGGTGTTTTTGTGCAACAGAAAATTCAGAAACAAGTAAAAAAATCTGAACGATACTGTGAATCGATTAAAGTTGAAGCGGATTTCCAAATGAAACTGGATTTTCCATACCTACTGTTAATCTTTTGCCCCTAGTTAAACTCAGTTGGAAGATAACCTTTCCAGATCATATCGAAACCAGGACTCGAGTGGACGTAAATAATTATTTAGTTGAAGAGATCATTCCAGGGAAACGCTGTCTAACCAATCATATTAATCGTCAATTACAGTTTCTGACGTACTCGGCTTTTGTCGTTATTCCTGGCTACAGAAACAAGACATTAGTTGCATGGCGCTACCACAAACTAATTCGGTTAAAGCATTACCACTGTTAAATCCCTGACAGCGGAAGATGGCATACCAAATCCGTCGGGAGATCCGGAAGGTGACCGCATGGAAATTCGGCCTTATGCGCCTGGAGACTCAGTCCGCAATATCATGTGGAAGGTCTACGCTCGAAATCGGCAACTTAACGTTCGTTTAGCTGAAAAAAGGTATTTCAAGTAAGCGAACTGTGGCATATCTCCTAGCAGCGAAAAAGATGAAGCGGCCTCGGAAATTGCCAGAATGGCATTGGAAACCGGCGCATTGGGAGAAGATTGGGCATTTGCTGCCGATGGTACAGAGGAGCTTTGTAAAAACTTACCAGGTGCCTTGAAAGCAGTGGCGCGATCACGTGCTTTAGAAAGGCTTTTCTTACGGCTTAGACAAATTTTTTTAAAAGGGCCCGTTGGGCAGTCTGGAGCTCATTGCATAGTTTTCGCTGCAGCAGAGATTGCACCATGGCTAACACACTTAAAGAAACAATTGGCCGTTATTCTGGTAAATTTTCGCTAGTATTAGCCACCGATGGATTTCAAGAAGAAGCGAGTCAACAGCTGTGGCGGAAGCTATTATTTCAGGAAGCCACCGAACCCGGATGGACAGGAAACCGGTAGCTCCAGAAGCAAAATGCTCCAATTATTGACCGAATTGGGTCAACTAGTAGAATCGCCCTTGGTTGTAGATAAAAAAACTGGATTTAGCTTCGATAAAAGCCTAAGAAAGGTATAAGCAACTGTAATTTCGATAGATAATTATATGACCATTAGAGCCGATCATTCTTCTCACCATTTTCTCCCAACGAGTTTGCGAGCCGCAATCATTGCCAGCAGTTTATGGGTTTCAAGTCTGTCCATGACAGTAGTTACTGGTTCTATCGCAGCATTTTTCCCGGGTGTCTTTTCTCTTGCTACGCAGTTGATCTGTATTTACACAAAAACCCATTGAATACACTGAGAACCTCTACGGGAATTGGACTATGTGTTTTCATCTGGTTTATAGCTCTGCTTATTTCCAGTTTTTCCGTAAATTCTGCGCTAGTCGCAAATATTTTCTCACCTATTAATGCATTTAACATAAGTGAATTTATAAAGTGGTTCGGCATAAGTGCCAGCATTACTTTCAGTTTGCGCACACTTTCTCACCGAGCCCGTTATGGTGCGGTAGTTGAAATTTTGTTCGTGGCGTCTGCTTTCGTCATAAATTTGGCTGCCCATCGCAATGGCATGATCCATAGACCATTTTTTATTGGTGACTTCGCCTTAACTCGAGGCATCGATCCATCATCCATATTAATGGCTTTTGGTTGCGCTGCTGTACTCTCACTTTCTGCGTTATTAATGATGGAAAACAATCAGAAGCGTCTGCCCTATCATTTCACGGTTTTAGGCTTGTTATGTTTTTCGCTACTTATCTATGTTCGGCTTTTTGGTTTACCAACACCTCAGTTAACCGATGGCATAGGATTAACTGGACAGGCGCAAAACGGTAACAGTGGCCAACGCGACAATCCTTTCCGAGATGGTGAAAACGAGAACAACGATAAAGAAGCACCCGTTGCGGTAGTGGTTTTTCGAGACGATTACGAACCTTTAAATGGTTCCTACTATTTTAGAGAATCCGCATATTCCCAATTCGATGGCGCCATGTTGAACTATACTACGCGCGATGATATGGACCGCGATCTCATCAAACATTTCACCAATAGCAGAGCTGAAACTGATCTACTTCCTGGCGCAGGTGATGAACGCAAATTAGTGCGAACAACCATTGGTATGCTGGTGCCTCATCGCAACCCTTTTGGCCTGGAAAGTCCAATTGCTTATGAAAACAAAGCCAACCCAAGCAACTTGAGATTTAAGCGCACCTACGACGCCTACTCCCTCGCACCAGAATATGACTTTGAATATTTAATTGGACAAGAAACCGGCCGAGATGAGTGGACCGATGAATTACTACAGGAATATTTATCTATCCCAGACGATAACCGCTACCAAGCTCTAGCCGAACAGCTTATTGGAAATTTACGCCCCGAATACATTGACGATCCTTTCGCCAAGGCTTGGGCCATAAAGTCTTACTTAGACGAGAACGGTATCTACAGCCTTAAAAACCAACACGCCTATGAACCTGATCCAGCAGCTTCGTTCCTGTTTGGTGATCTAACAGGCTATTGCATGCATTTTTCATTCGCTGCCACTTATTTGTTTCGCAGCATAGGCATTCCTACAAGGGTCGGAATCGGTTATTCAGTGCCAGCAGCAAACAGAGCTGGAGGATCAGCATTGTTGGTGCAGGCAATACACGGTCATGCCTGGCCAGAAGTTTATTTCAAAGACATAGGCTGGGTAATTATCGACCCCGCGCCACAGCAAACCCTAGTAGATATGACTACTGATCCACAAAATGATTTACAGCAACTATTAGGGGATATGTTACGTGACGATGCTTCTTTCGAAGATTTCTTGGAATCTCAACAGACATCTTTTATTCAATTAGAAACGCTTCTGAATATTCTCTATGCTATTGTCGCTCTGGCTCTCCTCGTCGCCTATCTGATTAAAGCTTATAGGCTCTGGATCCCATCCTTTGCAAGGAACGAATCTCAATATCGCTTGTGTTATCGAGCAATGCTCGATCGCTTGTCTGCAGTGGGGCTTTATCGCAACTTTGGAGAGAGCCGCGAAAAATTCGCTGAAAGGGTAAACACTACAATACCTTCCCTTAAACCAATGACAAATACACATCTTTCCTTAGCGCTCGGTGGCAATGTACCGAACATAGCGCAACAGCAAAAATGGAATGAACTAGATCGCGCGGTGCGTAAGGAAGTTAGTGCGAGCACTGTTACCTGGCGTAAAGTTATTGCGTTTTTTAATCCATTCTCCTGGCTGCTAACCAAGTAGCTTTTCTATCGAATCTAATTTTTAGTTCGGAGTATTAAATGAACTCAGACAATGTTGCCGAAGTAGAAGAATTGCCAACTGCGATGTCTGATGAACCTAATGGTGCGCTGCAAGAAGCACTGGAAGTTCTCTCTACGCTGCAAGCCACAATAAAAAAACAAGTGCTGGGCAGAGATGATGTCATTGAATTAGCAATTATTGCTCTTATCGCCGATGGGCATATTTTATTGGAAGATTTTCCTGGTTCAGGTAAAACAACTCTTGCTAAAGCACTGGGAGAAGCTATCGACAACGGCTTCAGTAATGACGAGTCCATCGTTCCATTTAGAAGAATTCAGTTCACTCCAGATTTACTGCCTTCCGATGTCACAGGTGTGCCGGTATTCGATAGCAATAGCAATGCCTTTCATTTTCGTCACGGCCCATTGTTTGCCCATGTTGTATTAGCAGACGAAATAAATCGAACATCTCCTAAAGTGCAGTCAGCTATGCTTGAAGCCATGGGTGAGAAGCAAGTAACGGTAGACAATGTGACTTATGCTCTAGACGATTTATTTTTTGTTATAGCGACTCAGAATCCATTGGATCTAGTTGGTACCTACCCCCTTCCAACACCTCAACTGGATCGTTTCCTATTTAAGATAACCATGAACCACATTGATCGTGAATCTGAACTAGACGTATTAGATACATATAAAGAAAGAAGAGAATTAACCGGTCAGTTGCAAACAGTGACGAGAGACCAGGTGCTTCGAGCAAGAAAGAACATCGATGCCGAAATTGCTATTAGCCCAGCAATAAAAACTGCACTGGTGGATATTTCTCGAAATCTAAGAGAAGACGACAGAGTTTTACAGGGCAATTCAACTAGAAGCATGGTATTACTTCTACCTGCCCTACAGGTGTCTGCCGCATTGCGAGGCAGAGACTATGTGTCCGCTGAAGATATTGAATTACTGCTTTTGCGAGTATTGGGTCATCGAATTGAACTGGCTCCCGGCGTATCTAATATTGAAAAAGTTTTATTAGACAATATGCGCACTCCTATGGACCAACTGGCAAAGGGCACTATTACTTAATGCAGGCATTTACACCGCAATCTTGTTCCTATCACAAGCCATTAGCGGCTTTATTGTTGCTGCTTGCGCCATTGTATTTAAGTGCTCAGGATGACTCGCTGCTTGGCATAGATGCAGTTGAGATTCCAGAAGCAAGACTCCCTCTCTGTTTCGGATTCAGTGATGTAACTAATTCCAATGCATTAGCAATATGCGACGCATTGGACTTAGATGAGAACGTAAAAGCCCGCGAACTTAGCGAGCAATGGATAAGACAAGAACCAAAGTCCCCTGCTGCACAATTTGCATTTGCAGAGGTTCTTTTTAATGTAGAAGGCAATATGCCCCGCGCACTTTTTCACTTGAATCAAGCAGAAGAACTAACTAACTATAACACTCTGGAAGAAGCTTTTAATTCCGGAAACGTCCAGTGGCATTATTTAACACTAAGCCAGTTATCTTACGTTCATCAGTTAATGGGAGATCAATTAAAGTCTCTGAACTATCTGGATAAGATTTCTCAAATCTATGGTCAGGACATGGAATCCTTTCGTGGTTGGCCGCTGATAAAACTTAAGCAATACGATGCTGCACGTGCGTCTGCCAATCGAGTATTGGAAAATAGTGAGAATGAGCGTGAGCGAGCGCGAGCCTGGAATACACTCTGTGCCGTCGAACTGGCCAGTTTCGCACCTATTGAGTCTACTTCTGCCTGTGACCGCGCCATTGATGAAGATGAAAACATAGCGGACAGTGCAAACGATTACGACACGGTTTATCTAACTAATGCTTCTGAAGTATCCCTGAGTCTTTTAAAGATGGATGAGGCAGAAGAATTTCTCGATCGAGCAACACGTTATCTGAACCCACAGAGTGTCGCCGATCCTTGGATCTACAAACTATTTATAACCTTAAATCAAGGGCGTTTTGATGATGCCCGATCGGCGTTGGATCGCATGCTTATCTGGCGCGAGCAACAAGAGCCCATAGTAAGTGTAATGAATAGAGCCGAACATTTTCTGGCAAGCGCAAGCTTTTTAATGTTGGCGGGTTATGCAGAGGATTCAGTAAAACTTACTCAAACCGCACTTAATCAACCGGATCGAAATGGCTCTTACAGTGCAGACGACAAACAGAAAGACTCCTTTGCGGCATTGTTAAATATGATGGCCAATCGAACTGAATACCAGATCCAATTGGAACATCTCTCTACTTTAGATTTTTTTGAATCTCTCTCGGCTCGTATGCAGGCAAATCGCTCACGCTTGGATGCCTGGCGTGCTGAACGTCGAGCTGCTTCACTCTTCGCTGACTTCGATGTATTGCAAAATCGATTGCGACCTTATGCACCTCTCGATGTACATATTCCTGAATGGATTGAGCCAGAAATCATTCAGCTACTTGGCTCCGGCGTGATGAAAAATATATTGAATCAGGCTCGCAGTAAGGCGCCTTTCAATTGAACGAAGGGTATTACTTTTCCTACTTAACTGAAATTGCTGCGAATGAGAATGATGATGAAACAGTGATCGAGGCAGGACAATTAGCGCTTGCTCAATTACCGCAACAAGAAGTGTTACTGCGTGCCCGCGTTAGCGCTAGAATGGCGGATGTCTTTTGGAGCCTGGACAACTACAGTGATGCAATTGAGTTTTATACAAATAGTTATCATCAGGACCCAAGCATCTTTCGCAGACTTGATTTAGAAATTCCCGTAACTATAAGTGAAGATGGAACCAGTTTTTCCCGTCTAGTAAGTGACTACCTTGCTCACTCACCTCGCTTTACTGAGCATGTTAATGGCTTAGTTCTCGAAGTTCAGTCTATCCCAGACCTCTCCGCTTGCCTGAAATCAAGAACAGGCGCGGTCTTGTCGTGCTACACTACGGTCGCCGCCGAAAACCAAAGCAGTAAATGGAATGCTCAAGAGTTTACTCGCTTATTTCATACCAATACCTTCGGTCTAGGATACGACATAAGCAAAGCTCAACGCTCCATACTGTTAGGTTCCAGCGTCATTTTTAGCTCTCAAACCAATAGTAATTTGCGTAACTCACGTGATGCATTCATGGTTCGCTAAGCCTTAGTGGCTATCCGCCACCAATAATAAAGTTAATAAGTCAGGACAAATTTTGTCGAAGATTGATTCGCTATCTAAACAGTTGATAGTGCTGTTAGCTGCCACTTCAGCATTGGGACCGGCAGGTATGCAAATCCTACTGCCTGCCCTGCCAGTTATTCAGGATGACTTTTCAGTCAGCAACGACGTGGCCCAGTTAACCTGAGCCTGTCAATGTTTTCTATCGCTATCGGTACTCTGGTGTATGGTCCGATGTCAGATAAATATGGTCGCAAGCCTACAATGCTGCTTGGGATTTTTATCGCCATCTTTGGATCTATTTTCTGCTATTTAGCAGATTCAATAGGTTGGTTAATCGCAGGACGAATCATTCAAGCCTTTGGTGGGCCGTGGGTCTGGTTTTGGCAAGAGCAATAGTCAGAGATGTTTATGGTGCTGAAGAATCAGCAAGAGTAATCGCAACACTGGTCATGGTGATGGTTATCGCTCCTATGATGTCCCCCGCTTTTGGGCGGAGAGATGATGAATCGCTTTGGTTGGGAATCGGTGTTTCTAGTTATGGCCGGCGCCAGCGTAATTATTTTCGTTTTCTTAATTCTTCGCCAACCAGAAACTTTAGTGACTCCTGTTCAATTCGAGGGAATAGGATCCATGCTGCGAACTTTTGATGGTCTGCTCAAATCGCGCCCTTTCTGCGGCTATGCATTTTGTGTGACGTTTGTGTCTGTTGTGTTTTTCAGTTTTATCTCAGCAGCACCTGAGATAATGGTATCTGTTCTAAATCGCCCACCGACTGAATATGGATATTATTTTGTCATGATTCCAATTGGATTCATGATTGGAAACAGTAACACGTCACTTTGGTCGATCCATTTCTATGATTCCATGATCGTGCTGGGTAGCACCATCGCTATTGGGGGAATAGTGTTAGCAATAGTTCTAAATCTAGTAGGACTTAGTCATCCTCTAGCCCTTTTCCTCCCAGTTTCAATCGCTGTGTTTGGCAAGGCATTACCTTACCTAATGCACAGGCAGCCGGGAATTAACGAATTTCCTCAATATGCCGGGAGCGCTTCCGGGTTAACTGGATTCTTGCAGATGTCGGTATCGGCAGTAGCTGCGCAGTTTGTGGCATTTATTTTCAACGAAACAGCCTATCCGCTGCTTATCATGATGCTATTAGCTTCAGTGATTTTCGTTGTTCTTTTTAGGTGGGGTGTTCCTGTTAGAAAATGCAGCTTCTTAATTATTAAGCAAATTTAGCTGATTCCCGGAGTTCAATCTCATCCCGCAAGCAGCGAGATCAAATATCAAACTGCCATCATGAATCGGCCAATGGCAGGCTTTGGTAATTTTCGAAAATCAGTAGCAAGCTTTTGTAGTTCAGCATCGGTTTTCCCTTTCTCAGCGATTGGCTTCATCACTATAGCTTTACTCGCCAACAAATCTAAAGGCAGCGCACCACTGCCGATCTGACTTTTACAATCTTCAATGCTTACTTCAGCTCGATTTTTAAGTTTTTCTTCAAATACCGGTAAGAGTCGATTTGCCAAATTCTATAATTTCTTGCACAGGCTTGGCTAAATCAGATAAAAGAGGCACCCGTTGAGTTAATCGCTGAGGATCTCGATATAAATTTACAACGGAAGACAACGCTGCCATTGTAATTTTGTCCACCCGTAATGCCCGCTTCAGTGGATTTTTCTTAATCGCCGCGATCAATTCTCTCTTCCCGACGATGATTCCTGCCTGAGGACCCCCTAAGAGTTTATCTCCACTGAAAGTCACGACTTCGGCGCCTTTTTCCAATGTCTCCGTTACAGTGGGCTCATGTGGCAATCCGAACTTATTCAAATCCACTAAGGTGCCACTACCCAAATCGGAAACAAAAGTTACTCCCGTTTCTTGTGCCAGCTGACTAATCTCTTCTTCAGAAACTGAATTAGTAAATCCACGAATCTCATAATTACTAGTGTGAACTTTCATCAACATCCCAGTATTGGAATTGATTGCTGCTTCATAGTCTCTCAGATGAGTTCGATTAGTAGTGCCGATTTCTACTAGAGTAAAACCCCGCACTTTTCATAACATCCGGTATACGAAATGCTCCTCCTATTTCAACTAGCTCCCCCCTCGAAATTACAACATCTTTTCTAAAAGCTAGTGTATTTAGAACCAATAAAACAGCAGCCGCATTATTATTGACAACGGTCGCTGCTTCAGCCCGGTGATCTGACAAATACTTTCGTCGATGTGTGAGTCTCTGTCTCCCCGCTTACCAGTTTCAAGATCGAATTCTAGATTGGTTGCTTGTGTGGCAACTTTTGTCATTGCTGCGATAGCTTCTTCCGGAAGCCGAGCACGGCCTAAGTTTGTATGAACAACAGTGCCGGTGAGATTGATAACGGGGACCAATGAACTGGAAACAGATGCCCGCACATAAATTTGCAACTTCGCAACAAAATTCATTAAGGTAAGAGTCAGAAGTTATAGCCTGGAGTAACGTTTTTTCACCCTTGGCAATCAGATTACGAGCCTCTTCAAGCTTTAGTCTAACCACTTCTTTCACAGCTTCTGGCCTATATCGTCTACCAACGGACGAAGAACGTCCGATTGCAGCGCCCGATCTACGCTAGGTAGCGCCTTAAATGCATCACTTTGAGAATTCACGATAGGTCCATAGCTCACGGCTATTTTAGGAAAGCTTTTGAATAAGCTCTTGCAATTTACGGAATTTTGCAGCCATGATCAACTGGGAATTGCCCAAGCAAAGAAGGAATAACGCGCAATTTGCCTAAAAATCTCTGATATGAACATGCACTTGCAAGAAATTGTGGAAACGAATTGCCCCTACTGCGGTGAAGCAATTCAATTATTAGTAGATTGCTCAGTTCCGTATCAGGAATATATAGAGGACTGTCAGGTCTGCTGCAAGCCAATAGAAATTCGGGCCAACGCCGGTAGAGAAGGAATTCCGGATTTATCTGTTAGGAGTGAAAACGACTAGATCTTGATTGCTCAAGTTTCAATTTCTAATAGTTAAATTTTCAACTAGCTTACTAAAACAACTACTCAAAAGGTACTAACAACTGCACAGCGGCAAGAATCCTAGGTAGTTTGAGGTATCCAGCTCTATCTGTATCTAGATTTTGCCCGGCAGGTGCTTTATTCTCGAAAAGTGCCGGGTGCGATTCAATCGCTCAGTTTTTGAACAAATTCGGCTCATTGCGCTGGCAATGTGAGTCTGATTTTGGCACTTGTGATTTCCTATTCACAATCCGGTATGATCGTCGACGCTCATGATTTTCCATGACATCGCTGGACTGAAATAGGTACAAAAAAAGCTCTATGAGTAGAACTCAAGCGAAAAGATCTTCCTCTTCAAAAAAGAAAATCGCTAGAAAACCCAAGAGATACGTATACGCATTCGGCACTAAGACTGACGGCAATGCCACCATGCGTGAATTGCTAGGCGGTAAGGGTGCAAATCTTGCAGAAATGGCTTCAATAGGGCTACCTGTTCCGCCAGGATTCACCATCAGCACTGAAATCTGCACCTATTATTACGATCATGAAAAACGCTACCCGACTGCACTTAAGAAAGACGTTGCAGCGGCTACACGTAGTATCGAGTCTCAGCTAGGTAAGAAATTCGGGGCTAGGAATAATCCATTACTAGTCTCGGTTCGTTCTGGCGCTAGAGATTCCATGCCAGGCATGATGGATACCATCTTAAACTTGGGCCTCAATGACGAAACAGTAGAAGGCCTGGCTGAGGTCTCCAAGAACCCAAGATTTGCCTGGGACTGCTATCGCCGTTTTATTCAAATGTATGGCGATGTGGTGATGGGGGTGCAGGCCCGCACTGAAGAAGAGGAAGAGCCTTTTCACGAAGTATTGGAAAACCTTAAGCGCAGTGTCGGCGCTGTCTCAGATACGGATCTGACAACTGAACAACTCCAAGAATTAGTATCCTCCTATAAAGCGCTGATTAAGAAGCGAACTCGTTCCGCTTTTCCTCAAGATGTGATGGCTCAGCTTTGGGGAGCAATAGGCGCTGTGTTTAGCTCATGGAAAAACAAGCGAGCAATTCTCTATCGGCAGCAATATGGAATTCCCGCCGAATGGGGTACTGCCGTAAATGTGCAGGCCATGGTGTTTGGCAATGCCGGCGATGACAGTGGCACCGGCGTAGCTTTTACGCGCGATCCTGCCAATGGCGAGAAAGTTTTCTACGGCGAGTACCTGGTTAATGCCCAGGGAGAGGACGTTGTAGCGGGAGTAAGAACTCCCCAGCCTATCCAGGAAATGGCCATGACCATGCCGAAGAGCTTCAAAGATCTTGAGAAGGTCAGACGCAAACTAGAGCGCCACTTCCGGGACATGCAGGATTTCGAATTCACCATCGAAAATGGTCGGCTCTTCATTTTGCAAACCCGCAATGGTAAGCGCACAGGATTAGCGGCTGTTCGCATTGCAGTTGAAATGCATCGTGAAAAGTTAATGAATCAGAAAGCTGCATTGTTGAAAATCCCAGCAGAATCTATCGATTCACTCCTTGTTCCAGTATTCGATCCTAAGGCTCTGAAGGCTGCAAATTTGATCGGTCAAGGCCTACCAGCCGGACCTGGAGCCGCTACAGGCCGAATTGTCTTTACTGCAGCAAGCGCTGAAATAGAAACCCGCAAAGGTAATAAAGTGGTTCTCTGCAGAACCGAAACTTCGCCGGACGATTTAAAAGGAATGCTTTTATCACAGGGAGTGCTTACTTCCCGTGGCGGTGTTTCTTCCCATGCGGCTCTCGTCGCTCGCCAACTTGGTAAAGTTTGCGTATGCGGCGCCAGCGATATCATGATCAATTATGAAAAACGCACTCTTGCCGCGGGTAAGGTTGTCCTCAATGAAGGTGATTATATCTCCATTGATGGCACCACCGGTGAAATTTACGAAGGAATGATCGAAAGCGCAGACTCGGAAGTAAAACGAGTTCTTGAAGGGGGCCTCAAATCTGCCGGTAGCTATACCTTTGACCTATTTCAGACTGTTATGAAATGGGCAGATAAACATCGAACGCTGAATATACGAACCAATGCTGATACACCAACAATGGCAGAACAAGCAGTTTCCTTTGGCGCTGAAGGAATTGGATTGTGCCGAACAGAACATATGTTTTTCGATGGTAATCGCATCGATTACATGCGCCAAATGATTTTGGCGGTGGATGAAGTTCAACGCAGAGCAGCACTAAAGAAACTGCTACCGTTTCAAAAGAAAGACTTTGTTGGCTTATTTAAGGCTATGAATGGTCGACCGGTAACTATTCGTTTGCTCGATCCTCCACTGCATGAGTTCCTGCCTCACGATGATGTTGTAAGACGCCAACTCGCAGAGAAGCTTGATGTTCCTTTCGACTTTGTAATTGAAAGAATTAAAGCTCTCCACGAAGAAAATCCAATGTTGGGTTGTCGCGGATGTCGCCTGGGCATTCTCTATCCTGAAATTACAGAAATGCAGACTCGGGCTATTTTCGAAGCTGCCGCTCAAATACTTAAGAGCAAGAAGAAGATTAAAGTAAATCCAGAGATCATGATTCCATTGGTAGGATTTAGAGAAGAGCTCGCTGACCAACTTCGCACGGTTCACCGAGTAGCGAAAGAAGTTATGAAGGGCCGTAAGGTCCGTATTAGTTATATTGTCGGCACCATGGTGGAAGTGCCTCGCGCAGCAATAACCGCCGATGAAATTGCCCATGAAGCAGATTTTTTTAGCTTCGGAACAAACGATTTGACTCAGACTACGCTAGGCCTGAGTCGAGACGATATGGGTCTTTTCTATGACGAGTATCAGCGCAAGGAGATATATAACCAGAACCCATTCGCCAGCCTAGACCAGACTGGCGTCGGCAAACTGGTTAATTATGCCGCGCACAAAGGAAGAGAAGCTAAACCAGAATTAAAACTGGGCATCTGTGGCGAACATGCGGGAGATCCTTCTTCAATTGATTTCTGCCATCGCGCAGGGCTGAATTACGTTAGTTGTTCACCACCGCGAGTTCCGGTTGCGCGCCTAGCAGCAGCCCAAGCTAAACTGCGAAACGGATAATCTAACTAGTCGCTCAATAGTAGCGTTAGTTTTTTTGTAGACCTATTATCTGCTAAGCTCGGCAAGCTCGCTCTAAAACAATAACCAAACTAAAGAATAACTATTATGAGCATTGGAATTCTCGCGTTACTTTCCCTCCTCCCCATTATTTCAGTCGCCATTTTTTTAGTAATCCTTCGCTGGCCAGCCAGTCGAGCTATGCCCATCGCCTACGTCGTTGCGGCAGCCTTGGCGCTGTTTGTTTGGCAAGTATCATTATCTAAAGTACTTGCCGCATCGGTTAATGGACTAATTGTCGCCGGTACGCTGATATATATTATTTTTGGCGCGATCCTACTCTTAAATACTTTGCAGCAGAGCGGTGCAATAAACACCATAAGGCAGGGATTTTCTGATATCACGCCAGATCGACGCATTCAGGTGATTATCATCGCCTGGTTGTTCGGCACCTTCATAGAAGGATCTGCGGGTTTTGGCACACCAGCAGCGGTTGCTGTACCACTGATGGTGGGATTGGGATTCCCAGCCATGGCAGCGGTAGTGGCGGGGATGATTATTCAAAGCACTCCGGTGTCTTTTGGTGCAATGGGCACACCGATCTTAGTAGGAGTGAACACAGGCCTTTCAGCCGATCCAGAAATGGTTAGTTATGCCTTAGAGCGAGGTTATTCTGACTGGGAGGAATTTCTAGCATTCATCGGTACTAAGGTAGCGATTATTCATGCCATTGCTGGCACATTTATACCGCTGCTTGTAACCGCCATTATGACCCGGTTTTTTGGCGCCAAGCGCTCCTTCGCTGATGGTTTCAAAGTCTGGAAGTTTGCGATTTTCGCAGCATTGGCTATGACTATCCCTTACTTGCTCGTAGCGACTTATCTGGGTCCAGAATTTCCTTCAATGTTTGGCGGCATGATAGGGTTAGCAATTGTTGTCATGGCGGCTAGAGCAGGTTTCTTAATGCCAACAGGCGAGCCCTGGGATTTTGATGATAAGAAGAACTGGGACGCAGAATGGACTGGCACAATGCAGCAAGAAGATGCCGCAATCAATGATAAGCCTGCAATGAGCTTACTGCGCGCCTGGTCGCCATACCTTTTTGTGGCCGGCTTATTAGTACTTACCCGATTACGCGCAATTAATATGGAGGCATTTCTCCGTAGCGATCATTGGTTAATTACTTGGTCATGGCCAGAGATTTTCGGCAGCGATATCGGCGCATCGTTTCAGCCGCTTTGGTCACCGGGAACAATATTTATTGTGGTTTCACTAATAACTATTCTTTTGCACGGGTTAAAGGTTTCAGAATATAAAGTTGCCTTTAGTAGCTCACTCAAAACGCTCGTGCCTGCCTCTATGGCATTAGTATTCACAGTACCAATGGTACAAGTTTTCATTAACTCTAGCGGCGGTGCTGCAGGTTATGAGCAGATGCCAATTGCCCTGGCTGAAGGCGTAGCAAACGTTGCTGGTAATGCCTGGCCATTCTTCTCCACTTTCATCGGCGGTCTTGGTGCTTTCGTTGCGGGAAGTAATACTGTCAGTAACATGATGTTCTCATTGTTCCAGTTTGGCGTTGGAGAGAGAATCTTGGTAGATCCAACCTGGATCGTTGCATTACAGGCTGTGGGCGGAGCTTCTGGAAACATCATCTGTGTACACAATGTTGTCGCAGCTTCCGCAGTAGCTGGTTTGGTAGGCAAAGAAGGCGCGGTAATTCGTAAAACATTACTGCCTTTTTGCTACTATGCGCTAATGACTGGATCTATAGGATACGGGATCGTAAATCTCAGTGACGGAGTCTTTAATGCTGGATTTATTGTGGCAGCCATGATCGTGGCAATGATGGTGTACTTTATTATTAAATACAATCGAAGCACCGTACCTTAATATAAACTCAACTAATGGTGAGTAAAACTCATCATTAGTTCTGGAGTTTTTCTTTAACCGTTGCAGCTTTGAAGTTCTTCAACGAGTTACAACATGCAATCTAAGTCTCTCATCGTCGCAACTGCGGGTCATGTCGACCATGGCAAGACTTCGCTGGTCAATTTCATCACCGGAACTGATACCGATACCTTAGCGGAAGAAAAGCACCGCGGTTTAACTATCAACCTCGGTTTTGCCTACCATCAATTTGTACAATCAATCGACAACGAGACCTATAAATGCACATTGGGTTTTGTCGATGTACCCGGCCATATAGATTTCATTAGCAATATGCTTGCAGGTGTTGGTAGTGTCGACTTCGTACTTCTGGTGGTTGCTGCAGATGACGGCATAATGCCGCAGACTCGTGAACACTTGGCAATAATCAAGCTGCTGGGAATCAAACAAGGTGCGGTTGCTCTAACAAAGGTTGACAGAGTTGAATCGGATCGAGTTGGAAAGCTAAAAACCGAAATTGAAATATTGCTCTCAGGGTCAGGTCTACAATCCTCACCCCTATTTCCTCTTTCAAATCAATCAGGCGAAGGAATAAAAGATCTCGTTTCCCATTTGAAACATGAGCTCAAAAACAAAAATATTGACGAGCATAATATTGCCAACAAAAAATTTCGCTTCCTGATAGATCGCACTTTCTCAGTAAAAGGTGTCGGCACAGTAGCTACTGGGAGTACATGGGTTGGTCAAGCATCAAAAGACTCGAAAACTCTGTGTACCGGCGATGGTCAAGCCGCAAGGATTCGTGGGTTGCGCTTGCACGAAGACGCAATCGATACTGTTGTTAGCGGACAACGAGCTGCTCTAAACATCGACATAGATTTAGATCAAGTAACCAGAGGAGATTGGTTGATTGATCCTGCTAACTACCACCCACTATCACGTTTTGATGGCACTTTTAGTCTCCTAGAAAACAATACCGAGATAAAACCCAGTTCCGAGTACCATTTATACCTTGGTGCATCCCATCACATTGTGAATCTGCGTTATCTGGATCTGGGTTCTAAGAGATTCGTTCAGGTTAAATCCAACGATGCACTATTCGCCCACTATGGCGACCGCTTTATAATTCGTGATCCTGCATCCGAATATACTCTTGGTGGAGGTGAAGTTGTCGATACCTTTGTCCCGAGAAAGAAAAGGAGTAGCAAACAAAGGTTGGAAACACTTAAAGCAATGTGTAACAAGGATAGTACGGCGTTAGTTGCAATGACAGAAATAGCCGAAGAAGGAATGGATCTTAAACAATTCGCAATCAACAGAAACTTAACAACTAATTATATCAATTATCTATTGAGCTCTCTCCAGGCAGAAAACTATCCACTGGTAAGGCTTGAATTAAAACCAAACGGAACTAACGTATTACTCCATAAAAAATTTTTTGACGGGATATAGAAGACAAATTATCGATCAGATTGATAACTTTCATGGAAGCAATCCATCTCAGCAAGGTATCAGCGAACCTTCCTTATCCAGGTCTGTAAATTTTTCCGGCTCCCACTTTCTGTTTAACGTATTATTACAGTCATTGATAGATGATGACCAAGTTACGCGAACTGGGACACTTCTGCATAAACCTGAGCATCGCACAACATTAAGCAAGGAAGAAAAAGAGTTTATTGCAAAAATTAAACCCATACTGGAAAAGTCAGGAAATGTTGCTCCCCGCACCCGTGAATTGGTGGAGATGACTGGAATTCCTTTAAAACACTTAGAGAATATTTTGAGGGAAACTGCCAAGGCTGGAAGCATAATTCGAGTTGCTGATAATCGGTATTATTTACCAGGAACAATTATGGCGTTGGCGGAATTTACGGAGCAGCTAGCCGCCAATAATACTAATGACGAAGGTTTTTCAGTAATTCAGTTTCGTGATGCCTCCGCAATCGGTCGCAATCTTTGCATTGAAATTCTTGAGTACTTCGACAAAGTTGGATTTACCAGACGAGATGGCAATGCCCGCTATCTCCGCACAGAAAAAGAAAATATTTTCGGCCCCTAAAATTTCATTCTCAATAATCTTTGATCTGGACTAACAATTCTCTATTGACTTGCATCAAGGATTATCTGCTATTTCAGTGCGAGATCAAGAGTTAGTCTTTAGGGTGCAGAACTACTGGCAAGCGTGTATAGCCTTTAATAAAACTTGAATAGACTCGCTGAGGTTCGCCCACTATCTCCACGAATTGAAACCTTTGCATGATTTCTTCCCACAATACGCGCAGCTGCATTTCAGCGAGCCGATTACCCATGCATCGATGAATTCCAAAACCAAAAGATAAGTGATGTCTAGCGTTTGGACGGTCAATCCAGAAATCATTAGGCCGTTCGATTACTTCTTCGTCCCTATTTCCAGACACATACCACATGATTACTTTGTCCCCGGCTTTGATTTTCTTGCCTCCCAGCTCCGTATCTTGAATTACAGTGCGACGCATATAAGCAAGCGGAGTTTGCCAACGAATAATTTCCGAGACCATATTAGGAATCAAAGAAACATCGTTGCGAAGCTTGTCATACTCCGTTGGATTTTCATTTAGCGCTACCACTCCTCCTGAAATTGAGTTACGAGTTGTGTCATTGCCCCCGACGATCAATAGAATCAGGTTTCCTAAAAATTCATCCGGCGGCATATTTCGAGTCGCTTTCCCATGGGCCAGCATAGACACTAGATCGAATCCGGGTTTCGCATTAACTCGCTCATTCCATAATCGCGTAAAGTAAGCAAGACATTCTTCAATAGCGGCCAAACGTTCTTCGCGAGATTGTTCAACGCCCCCGCCAGAAATCGCAGTTGTCATGTCAGACCAATAAGTGAGCTTGTAGCGATCTTCAAAAGGAAAATCGAAGAGTGTGGCAAGCATTTGAGTGGTAAGTTCAATGGATACTAATTGCACCCAATCAAACTCTTCCTTAATTGGTAGACTCGCAAGTATCTTGCAAACTCTCTCACGAATAAGGACTTCAAGATTTTTTAAGTTAGCAGGTGCCACGACCGGCTGAACTATACGCCTCTGATCGTCATGCTTAGGGCGATCCATGGCGATGAACGAAGGTAAATTTAAATCATAGAAAGTATCTACAATTCCTATACTTGGCTCTGAAGAATAAATATCTGGATTGGTATCAACTTCTATGATGTCGTTGTATTTCATTACCGACCAGTAAGAACCAACTGCAGACTCTTTGCAGAAATGAATCGGATCCTCTTTTCTTAGTCTTTCCAAAAATGGTAGATATTCGTTGGCTTGCCAAATGCCAGGATGAGAAAGATCTATATCTTCCAAAGGCATCGCATAAGCATCCTTGCCAACCATGCTCCACTTACTTTGTTTGTGTTCTAGAGCAGACACTTCACTCATTGGGCAATCCTTTATTGAAACCTTACTCTATATAACTAGAACTGAAATTCTGGTGTGGTGACGATCAAACCATTCAACTCTTCACTCACCGGAATCTGACAGGATAAGCGCGAATTTGTTTTTCGATCAGGATTGAGACTTAGCATGGCTTCTTCGGTGGGGTTCATTTCACCAACTTTTTCTATCCAATCTTCATGGACAAACACATGGCAAGTCGCGCAGGAACAGCTGCCACCACAGTCGGCATCGATACCAGGCACTCCATTTGTAACAGCGGCCAACATTACTGTGCTACCAGACCTGGCTTCTACTTTTTGTTCTGCTCCGTCATGTTCAATAAATACTATATCTACCATTTGCGGATACTGCCTGCTCACCTAAATTTTAAAGGGGCAACCATACCAAGATGTTCATCGGAGAAAAAGATTTGACACTAATCAATTATTTTCTTTTTTATATTCCGCGCTATATTTGGTTAACAAATCGGTTAATCCTTAGCCGGACCCGGAAACTGTTCTCTTAATTCCCGTTTCAATACTTTGCCGTTAGCATTTCTTGGTATGACATCGATAAAGACAGCGCCATTGGGTATTTTGAACCTGGCCAATTTTCCATCACAGTGATTTAGGATGTCTTCCTCGGTTGTTGACTCATCTTTTCTCACCACCACCGCGAAAGGAGATTCACCCCACTTATCACTGGGCTGCCCAATTACGGCAACTTCTGCGACGCCTTCATGGGCAAGAATGACGTTTTCAATTTCGGCTGGGTAAACATTTTCTCCCCCTGAGATGATCATGTCCTTTATTCTATCCTGAATATAAATAAATCCCTCTTCATCTACTGACGCCACATCGCCAGTTCGTAACCATCCGTCAGGAGTAATGGTTTCTACCGTAGCGTCTGGACGATTCCAATATTCCAACATTACATGCTTACCTTTAATCCACACTTCGCCCTGGTTTCCCGGCAGGCAATCATCACCCTTCTCATCGACCACTCTTCCTTCTGTATGGAAAAACGGCCTTCCTGTAGAGCCAATTTTCTTTAGCGCATTTTCAGCATTAATTACGCACGCGGGACCACAAGCTTCGGTTAAGCCATAGATCTGATGGACCTCAATATTCCAATCTGCGTAGATCTGAATTAAATTTACAGGCAATGGAGAGGCGCCGCTTTGAATCCAGCGCAGCTTTGAATAATCGTAACGCGTGATGTCTGGCACCTGAGACATAAAGTTCAACATTGCTGGAACTAATAATGAGCAGGTAATGCCTTCTTCCTGTATCAATTCCCATGCACGAGCCGGCTCGAACTCGCGCATAACAATACTAGTTACTCCCCAATAAATATTCAGAGTAATAGGAACAAGGGAACCAACATGAAAAAGAGGTAAAGCAACGAGATAACGGTCAGCGTCTCTTAAATCTGTCGAACCTATAAAAGTAATTAATGCCCAGATAGAAGTATTATGAGAATGGACTACCCCTTTTGGTAATCCAGTAGTACCGGAGGTATACATGATATAAAGCAAATCATCTTCTTCCGCACCTATCTCAGGCTCAACGTCCTCACCGCTATCACGGAAAACTGCATAATCTTTAGCAAAGTCATTCTCGCCATTACCTTCGGCAACCTGAATCCAGTCCTCTATATCAGTTTTGTCTCCACGGCTGTGCAATTCAGTAAAGACTTCAATGAATTCTTCACCAAATATCAGAGTTTTCGAACCACTGTCCTTTAAAATGAACTCAAGCTCATCTGAAACGAGTCGCCAATTTAGAGGGACTATAACTCCTCCAATCTTGGCTACCGCAAAATAGGCTTCAAGAAACTCCGCACTATTCATTAAAGCGAGAGCAACACGATCTCCATGTTTAATACCCAGACTTACTAAAGAATTAGCAAGTCGATTTGTGCGGGAATTTAACTCTTGAAAAGTCAGACGTAAGCCTGATTTTGAATCTACATAGGCCTCTCGCTCTGGATTAATACTCGCTCGCTTGGTTAGTAGGAGTCCGATATTATTCTTCATTGCTTACTCCATGGTCAGAGAGTTTCTCTCCTCACCCTTGATGATCTAGACTGTGCTTTTTCCCATTAATCTCTTTCAGAATCAAGTAATCCTATGAGCAAAAATCAAGCTGCTTACATGCCGATAATAATCAGCGGTTGTGCCCTGGTGTTACTTTCGTTCGGCTATAGAGCCGGATTCGGTTTGTTTCTACAACCTATGTCTGAAGCCAGGGAATGGGGAAGAGATGTACTAGCCTTGGCATTAGCTGTCCAAAATCTCGCATGGGGTGTGTTTGCCATTATTGCCGGTGGTCTCGTGGATAGGTACGGCAATTCGAAAGTACTATTCGCCGGTGTGTGTTTTTATGCCGTCGGCATGTATGCAATGGCCTACTCAACTTCTGAATTAGCCATAGTTTCTACTGCCGGATTACTAGTGGGCGCAGGAGTCGCCGGCACATCATTCGGAATCGTGCTGCCAGTATTTGCTCGCGCTGTGCCTGAAGAAAAACAAGGCTGGGCTTTAGGTATTGGAACAGCAGCTGGAAGCATTGGTCAGTTTCTGGTAGTTCCATTTATGCAGTTTGCAGTAGATTTGGTTGGCTGGTTCCAAGCATTACAGTATTTAGGCCTTTCTGCGGTCTTAATGATGCTCTTCATACTGCCATTAGCAAAATATGGCGGCCCATCAGAGCAAGGGAGAGAGTCTAAGACATCGATCCCGTTGCTTAGCGTTGTAAAAAATGCTTTTAAAGTTAAATCCTATGTTCTACTCGTATTTGGATTCTATGTTTGCGGATTTCATCTTGCATTTATTACGGTGCATATGCCTTCATATCTAATCGATCTTGGTTTTTCCGCCTATGTTGGCGCTTGGAGTATAAGTTTAATCGGACTTTGTAATGTTTTTGGTGCCTACTATGCCGGTGTAATTAGTTCGAATAAATCAAAAGCGAAAATGTTATCTGTAATCTATGTCGGTAGGGCAGCGGCAATTGCTCTTTTTCTTACTATTCCATTTTCCGTAGTCAGTGTATTGGTATTTAGCGCAGCTATGGGTTTTCTTTGGCTGGCAACAGTGCCTCCAACTTCTGCTTTAGTGGCACAGTTCTTTGGTGTGCGTTACATGGCCTTGTTATACGGTATTGTTTTCTTCAGCCATCAGGTGGGAAGCTTCACTGGCGTATGGCTTGGGGGGTGGTTATATGAAAATAGTGGCAGCTATAACGGCATATGGATAGCAGGGATAATTCTAGGGCTTATAGCAGCAGGACTACATTGGTTGATAGCTGAAAAGGATTACAGAGATCGTTTGCAACCCGCATATTCATAAGAAAAATTGATTTGGCGGAAGAGGGAGAAGCTTTAAATATAGCAAAATATTTTCATTGCTATTTATTAATCACTTCATTTTGTTTTTTCCTTTTTAAGATTTTTAAACAGCTCTTTAGCTATTTTTTTTGCCTCTTTTTTTTCATTAGAGGCTTTATCCTTTTTACCTTTTTTAGTATTAGCCATTCAAGTTACCTTTATGAATATTTATTCGCAAATTGAATTGTTCACAAAAAATAATACCATAATCCTTCTTAATCACATTGAGAAATAAATTGAACTCCCGTTATTAATGATTACTTATTGAAAGGAAGTTTGGCAGAAGAGACAGGAACTTCCGTCATGTTTTTACTGCCGTATTCTCTGACTTACAGCGGTGATAGAACCGCCTAAAACCCCAAAAATTTAGCACAAGATGTAGCCAAAGGTTTTGGTAGACTGGAGCTCATGCCACCCCCCTCCCTCTGTGTATATAAGCAGAGGCTCTACAGTTTTTAAGTTATAAGCGCCCCCCCTCTTAGGTTGTTAAACTTCAATTTCAATTTAAGTCATAGCGGTATCGAAAGCTTTCAGTGCTAGCAGGTAGAATTTTTTTGCCAATTGACACAGCTTTTGTTCTACTTATACTCGAAATTTCACTCAAAATGCATCGAGGTGCTCCATGTCTTTTCGCAATCAAATCGTATCCTTAGCCGCTCTGCTTGCACTCGCTTCTTTCTTCGTGCCGCAGCAATCCGTTGCGCAGAACTCCACGAATCCGTATGCGATCGCCGAAGGGTGGGCGAAGTTGCCAGGCGGAAGGGTGATGGGAGCAGTCGGCAAAGCGAAGGTCGACCCAGACGGACGCCATATCTGGGCCGTTATCCGTTGCGATGCCGGGCCTGAGCTCTTCGGTTCGGAGTGCGTTGATTCGGACCTGGATCCCATCTTGAAGTTCGATCCTGCCGGCAACGTGGTCGAATCCTTCGGCAGCGGAATGTTCATCTGGCCCCATGGAATTGACGTTGATTCCGACGGTAACGTCTGGGTGACTGACGCGGTTAGTGATAACAACATTCCCGCGGGCGACGATCGAGGTCATCACGTCATCAAGTTTAGTTCTACGGGCGACGTGCTCATGACACTTGGAACGCCTGGAGAACAGGGGAACGGCCCAAACAATTTCACGTCCCCGAGTGATGTGGCAATCGCGTCTAACGGCGATGTGTTCATAGCGGACGGCCACAACGCGAACGGAAACAACCGTGTGGTGAAGTACAACAGCCGCGGCGAATTCCTCATGACTTGGGGAGAGACCGGCTACGCCCCTGGACAGTTCCGTGCGCTGCACGCCATCGCCATTGATCCAGATGGTCGAGTGTTCGTGGGAGACCGCAGCAACAGCCGGATTCAAATCTTCGACCAAGAAGGCAACCACTCTGCAACCTGGACTCAGTTCGGGCGCCCGAGCGGAATCGCCTTTGACGACGAAGGGCGGATCTACGTCGCGGATTCCGAGTCGGACAACGTACAAAATCCAGGGTATGAAATGGGTATTCGCATAGGCGAATATGCGACGGGATGGGTGCATGAGTTTATTCGCTTCCCTTGGGCGGATCCCAACATCCTGCCAGGGAACGGAGCGGAGTTCGTCACCGTTGATAGCGAAGGCAACGTATACGGAGGAGAACCTGTCCCTAACCCTCATATTAATGCTCGAGCGCTCAGGAAGTACGTGCGAGTGCGGCCCTGAGGGTACTGACAAGCAACTCTAAACTTCAAGAACCCTGGCGAGAGAATTTCAAACCTTTGTTTTTGTTTTAATCCTTTAAAAATTCCTCAATTAATAAAGAGGCTGTCCACAATGACTTGGTGATTTCTTTGCGGCCTAACAAAGGCTGTAAAACCTTCGGATACGCTTTTATAAAATAATATATGCAATCACGGCGGATTAAGCAGGGGGTTGTGTTCAAAATGGAGCACCGAATGCAGCAAAAACTTGGAGTATATAAGAACCACACACCCTCTCCCGTAGATATAACCAGAGGCTCTACAATTTTTAGATAGTTAGGATGAGAAGTAATTTGGTCCTTTAAGAAATTTACATTATCGGCGCGAGTTTAATTTCAATTCTTTCGCCAACATTGGTTTCAATGTGTATGGAAAAAAGATCTCCTTCAGAGCGCTGATAACTGAGACTGCGATGGGCGCCATCACTAACTCCTTTGAAAGCTAAATATCTATCTCCCACTTCAGTTAATTCAAATTTATGAATTCGAGAATAAGTTGCACTTATATTTTCTGGTTCTAGCGAGTTGTTAAAGATTTGTAGGTTTAATTCTAGACTGCCATTAATTTCCTTTACATGAATGATTTCAACAAATCTTGTGTCTGATTCTTTTGTAGAACGAACTAAAGCAGTAATAGTCCCAGAGCGAGGAGGCAACCATGTTTGTTCTAAGGTTCCTCCATCATGCGAACCCTCTCTTTGACCGGTTAACCACTCCAGTTGATCTACTGATGTCGTAGAACTTTCCTCTCCACTAACGCCTGCAGAAAACTCAAGAGCCAGAAAAAGAGATAGTATAGTTATTGTTGTTAGTAGTTTGTTCATTTTTCACTAGGCTTATCTTTGAAAAGTTCTTTCATAGCGTCACTAAGACTTGAGTCTATTTCTCCATCAAAATGGTAAACACGCTCCTTGAATAACCATTGTCCCTTGTCTTTGATAAGGACATCTTGGTAGTGGCCAATACTGCTGATAGAGGAATTTTTGCCTGCATCAATAATGAGTGCGTAGCATTTTGACGTTGCCCTATCGCCATCGACATCAATCACCCACTGGTTATTCCAATGTCTAGGCTTCATTCCCTGCGATTTACAATACGCACTCACAGTCTCGCAGAAATAAACGAGGTCATCCCTTCCAGTGAATCGGCCTTGGATATTACTCTCAAACGAACCATCAGATGTAAAACAATCTGCCCATGCCTCAGGCTCATTGTAATCAATGGCGAATGCGTACCGACCAGTTAATTGTAATATCTCTGGATAATCTGCTTCGCTTGCTGACATACGTTAACTCCCTTAATTAACAACCTTTTCTTCGCGTTCAGGCATTTCAACGGAATTAATATTGATCGTTATCTTCTCTCTAATTATTAGACCTATTTCCTCACAGCTTCCGCTTCTTTTCGTCGAGCCCCGGCCAAAATGCCTGTCATCGCATAATTGCCCTCGTGGCAGGCATACTCGTATACCGGACCTTCACTCGGATAAAAACTAAGCTCTGCCGTCCATCGCTGACGGTACAATTTCGGATCATCAACGGTGAACTGGTAAAATATTTCATTTTCGCCATAACGGCTAAAACGCTCGGTAATCTTCCCTGTAGCCGTGATCGGCACTGGACTTTCTCGCATTTGCTTGGGGTTGATATTGATGGTTTCAACTATCAAAGTTGCGTTTTCATACCAGCCCCTTGAGTCACCGAACCAGGGATTCAAAATGTCTGAGCGATGCTGAGCCCTGGCTTCTTGTGCTGAGTTATAGGTGGGTATGATACGCGCGTCATGAACCATTTCAGCCAGCAGTAATACGTGGTCTTGGGTTTGCACAAATTGATAGTTGCTGTTGTAGGGCGTGGACAGCATTCCTGGGCCGGCGGTGTTGCCAAACCCAATCAGGCAACGTTCCTTCAGGGGCATCGCTTCTGGGCCCGACGCATCGCCAATGCCACTCAAAAAGCGACTATCGAAATTAACACGCTGCAGTGACGGGTCTGGGTTCTCCAGCCAGGGTACTTGGCCGTTTTGCGGATCGACAACAAAGGAATTCCGATATTCACCTTTTACTCTAGCAAGTGACGCACCCTGATCGAACCAAAATTGGTTGTAACTGAACAGACCAAAGTCGCGACTGCCAACCTTGGGCGCTCCGGTGTCGGGGTCAAGCTCATCAATCCAACCCGGAGGCCTGCCACCAACCAGCGCGACTGCCGCTCTAAGTTGTGCTTGCTCAGGAGTAACCACCAATGGCAAATCGTCAGGTCTATTTAAACGGGTTATAGACTGATTAGTCCAGGTGCCATTCAGATCTGGTCGTTTCGAATCGGCAGCAATACAAGTCAGCGGAATAACAGTCAATGAAATTCCAAGACAGATCGCTGTTATGAAGTTTCTTTTGAGTGTCACCGAAATCATGGTTGAACGCTCAATCGCTTATTTTTAAGCATTAGTAAACAACCTTTATCTTCGCGTTCTGGTATTTCAACAAAATTAATAGCCTTTCTGTGTTTTTGATTCTTGCTGGAAGGGAGCTTGGCGGAAGAGGCAGGAATTCCCCAACCCACCCAAGCCGTATTAACAAATTAAAGTGGGCACCCCCCCGGGGGGGGACCCTTGTCAAAAGGAGCCCTTT
>BPDI01000013.1 GCA_019654215.1 Gammaproteobacteria bacterium
ATCAGGCGAAGAATCATTCGAATCTGCGCTGGCATGCCACCACAGCCGAGCCCATGAACTTCGAGGACAATAGTTTCAATGGTGTAGTAATGACTCTATGTATTCACCATTTCGCAATTGGCAGTTTGCACTCCAAGAAGCTTCTAGGGTAAGCGGCGGCGGCCCAATAGTTATTTTGCTTTCAACATCGAGCACAAAGCGGATTTCTGGCTATTCGATTATTTTCCCCAATTCTTGAAAATCGCCCAAAGACTTTGCTCCGACTTTGGAGAATTAGAGCGGTATGTGCAGGAATCACTACGGGCCCCAAATAGAATTTTTCTCGTTTCCGCTGCCAAAAGATTTAATCGATCTTTTTGTGTCAGCAGACTGGGCTAATCCGGAAGTTACTTACAGGAAAAGTTTCGCAAAGGATATCATCATTCAGTGCTTACATCCAGATAATCTTAAGCGGGGACAAAAACAACTAGAGAAAGAAATTAATAACGGGGATTGGCGGGAAAAATACGGTTTCCATTCTTGAAAAGAAACCTACGACTGGGCTATGTTTTTATTGAATAAGAAAAAAAACCTAATGAGATTCTTCTAATTCCTGTTGTGCCGAAAACCAGTCCACTTCGATAGTTTCTAGATAACCCTTCATTTTACCCTGGCGTGCAAAGTTTCGTTAACTTAATGTTTTTCTCTTTTTTATATAATGCTTCGTCAGATAATTCGTTTTCAATTTGTGTAAGTTCCTTTTGAATACGATCCATCTCATTTTCAAACTTCTTAACCTTGTCATATAGTGGAGCGAGCTCCGCTCTTTTCGCTGCGGCCAATTGTCTCTGTTTTTTTTTATCGAGCTTATTCAGACTAACGCTGACTTCTTTTCGCTTACCAATTTTTCCAATTGACCGGGTTTTCTTAAGCCAAGTTTGATAATCGTAGATAGATCCCTTGAATTTTGAAAATACGCCGTTGTGAATAGAATAAACTCATCAACTGTTTTGAGAGAAGATGGCGATCGTGTGACACGATAATCATTGCGCCAGAGTATTCCTGCAATGCCATTTCAAGCGCGTGGCACATGTCTATATCTAAATGGTTGGTGGGCTCATCCAGTAAAAGAAGATTTGGTTTAGCCACACTAGTTTAGCAGAGCCAACGGGCTTTTTCTCCACCAGACATATTTTTGATTACTTCATCCACTCGAAGCTGCGGAAACCAAATCCCCCTAGAAAATCTTTTATTTCCTGATCAGTGGCCGGTTCATGACCCGCTCTTTCTTCTGTTGCTTTTTGAGAATCTGCAAAGGGGTTTGGTATTTGTTAAGAGCATCTACCTGATGCTGCGCATAGTAGCCTATACGTAGTCTTTTGGCGGTAATAATTTCACCTGCTTTCTTTTCAAATTTCGCAGCGAGCACTTTGAGAAAAGTAGACTTGCCACTGCCATTAAAGCCCAATAAGCCTATTCTCGAATCGGACCGGATTCCAAAATTCATTTTAGTTACTAATGGCTCATCAAAGCCGATAGCCAGGTTTTCTATTTGCATCAAGAAAGTCGGGAAATGATCTAGTGTATGAAAGGAAAAACGAAAGGGTGAATCTATATAAGCTGGCGCTATTTCCTGCATGCGCTCCAACTCTTTTAATCTCGATTGTGCTTGTTTGGCTTTGGAAGCTTTGTAGCGAAAACGGCGCACAAAACCTTCAATCTGATCACGTCTTCGTTGTTGTTTTTCGTACATGGCCTGCTGCAGGGCCATCTTTTCCGCCCGCTTTTTTTCAAAAGCGCTGTAGTTGCCGGTGTAAAGATTCAAGTTTTCTTTTTCAAAACTAACAACGTAATCGATTATTGCGTCTAGAAAAGTTCGATCGTGGGAAATAAGTAAAATTGTTCCTTGATACCTATTCAGCCACTGTTCTAGCCACACGGTTGCTTCCAAATCTAAGTGGTTTGTAGGTTCATCCAACATAAGTAAATCAGAAGGACAAATTAGTGCAGCAGCAAGATTTAGTCGTACACGCCATCCACCTGAAAAAGTTTTGATTGAATTAGAAAATTCTTCTTCGGGGAAGCCTAATCCTGATAGCAATTGTTCGGCTCGATGTTTAATGTCGTAACCATCGATGACCTCCATTTCCCCATGTAACTCCCCTAGTGCATGGTTATCGCCGTTTTCTTCCGCCTCCTTAATTTGTCTTTCGAGTTTGCGATAGTCTTTGTGGGCATCGATTACGAAGTCGAGGGCGCTTCGATCAACACCTGGAGTTTCTTGTGCTATAGCTGACCAACGTAAATCACTGGGTAAATTTATATCACCCTTATCCAATGGAATTTCACCAGCCAGTGCTCGAAATAAACTGGTTTTCCCACAGCCGTTTCGTCCAATAACACCAGTGCGTTGCCCCTTATACAGCACAAGGCTTACATCCTGCAGTAGTAACTGATGTCCTCGCATGAGGCTGATATTGTCTAGTGAAATCATTGGTGATGTTGTTAGTCTGCCCTATCTTTACGGCGGCATATAATACTACAGAATTGATTTCGTCAGATTGAATTCGTACTATTGGCAACCTTCCTTTAGAAATCTGTTAAAGAATCCTGCCGATGAAGCAAATTCTAATTATTGATGACGACGAGAAACTTGGTCAGCTACTAACTCAGTATCTCGAACGTTACGATATGAAAGTGAGTGTGGCACTGACGCCGAGCAAGGGATTCGAACTCATAAAGAAAGTTAAACCTGATCTATTGATACTTGATGTGATGTTGCCAGAAAAAGATGGGTTCGAAATATGCAGAGAGATCCGTGCTAAGTCGTCCATCTATGGTCAATTGCCAATCTTAATGTTAACGGCTCACGCGGAAGTTACTGATCGAATAGTCGGACTAGAATTAGGCGCAGACGATTATCTGCCGAAACCATTTGAACCCAGAGAACTTGTTGCACGTATTCACAACATTCTAAGACGCAGCAGCGACGACCATTCTATTCGTGACATCAAACCAATTAACGGGTTAGAAGTTGAAGTGTCCCGTCGAGAGGTAAAACTCGATGGTGAAATTCTCGACTTAACTACGATGGAATATGAATTGCTAATTTTGTTTATGCAGTTCCCTAATAAAACATTTTTCCCGCGACGAATTAATGAATCGATTGCGCGGTATCGATGCAGAACTCTTCTCCAGAGCAGTAGATACTTTGGTCAGCCGGTTGCGACATAAGTTAAAAGACACTTCAAAGACACCTAGATTTATTAAAACTGTTTGGGGACGTGGCTATACTTTTGTCGGTGAGCAATTATGACTACAATTGTTGAGCATGTAAGAAAATCACTATTCTTTCGATTGTTGGCCATCTTCAGGGGTAACAGTCGTTCTCTTCATCGTAATTATTTTCGTCTCACTACAAACAATCAGTGATGAAAGCGACGCCATTGAAACTATTCCTGACTACTTCACACGAAATATTGAATCTATTATTCAGGACATAGGTACTCCTCCCAATCTTGCCAACGCCATGCGGCTTGCCGATGAACTGGATTGGACCATCGACATTCGAAACCCAATCATGCAATGGAGTTCAGATGCTCAAAACCGGCTTGATGTGGATGAAGCGGTGTATTCTGAATCCTTAACAACTGATGCAGAACTGCGCACAATTGGCGGCGAAGATATTATTCGAGTCCAGCGCAGCGGCTACGATTTTTTTATGTATCGGCGTGCTCAAAACACTAACAACCTGTTCATAATTTATGTCGGTGTTGCAATCGCCATAGGCATTTTGTTTCTCAACTATCTTTTAGTTAATCGCATGCTAGATCCTGTAAGACTGCTGCGACGAGGGGCTGAAAGAATCCAGAACGGTGACTTGAGCTATCGCGTAAAGAGTAATCGCCAGGATGAACTAGGGGAATTAACAGAATCGATTAATCACATGGCCGACTCATTGCAATCGATGCTAGAGGCTAAACGGCAGTTGTTAATGGCGATTAGTCACGAATTGCGAACGCCGATTACCAAAGCCAAGTTGCGTATGGAACTTATGCCAGATAATGAGGAAAAAAACCAACTTAAGGAAGACATCGATGAGATTGACCTTCTAATCTCTGATCTCCTAGAAGCAGAGCGGCTCAATAACGAACACGCGGTATTGGTTTCAGAGTCTGTAAAGTTTGCAGAATTTATTCAGGGTGTTACCGAACAGTTTTCAGATTACGAAGCTGGTTTAACATTGGAAATGCCGGAAGAGGATCAGGAATTCACTATCGATAAGTTACGAGTGAGATTGCTTATCACCAACCTGCTGAATAACGCCATGCGTCACGGTGAAGAAAATCCGATTAGCGTAAAAGTCAGTTTCGAAGACGGCAAAGGAATTGTTGAAGTCATCGATAGAGGCGAAGGAATATCAGAAGAACATCTATCCCAAATAAGTGAACCGTTTTACCGCGCCGACAGTTCTCGCCAACGTAATACCGGTGGATTCGGTTTAGGTCTTTATCTCTGCAGACTTATTTCCCAAGCTCACGGCGGTGAAATGATTATCTCCAGTAAAATCGGCGATGGAACTCACATTACTGTGAATCTACCTCGCCATCCTCCGCGCTCAGAGCCTGCGTAGTCCAATTTAATTGGAAGTTTTGCTCCTTTGCACACGTAGCAAGTGTGCAATCAATACAAAGATCGTTAGCAAAATTGGAATCAAGGCAGTATTAGCAGCTTTTAGATTAGTACCAAGACGCTCAATATCTTCCGTTAATTGAAAACGCACATCTCTCAAGCGGCGACGGGTTTCCACCATCTCTGCATTGAATCGATCGATTTCTGCCTGGATCTCTGGAGTAAGCTCCCCAATTGGATTACCGTCTTCGTCCTGATTTAACTGTGCCAGTTCGGCTTCGGTTGCAGCAAGGCTATCGAGCAGTTCTGACTCTTCCTCTCGCAGACGGTCATCTGCCTGACGCTGCAAATCCAGCACCCGGGTAAAGGGTCGCGAATAACGACCGCGACTGCGGATACTGGAAAGGTCAGCACCACCACTTAGGTTTTCTAAGGCATTGATGACAATATCACCGTTGTTGGCGAAAGGTTGCGGAATACGTTGACCGAGGAACTGAGTTACCTGAACCCACATGCGGTCAGATAGAACATCGGTGTCAGCAAATGCAACGATGCTAACTACACCATTTGAACTGGCAATGTGTTCCGGAAATGGTTCCTCTTCTATTTCCATATCGTCTTCGATAGCTATAACTTCATCTGCAGAATTATCTTCTGTAACTTCTACTTCCGTTGTTGCATCTCCCTCTTCTACCCCGATAGTTGCTTCTTCGCTTTCTTCCTCAGCGATTGGACGCCCATCAGGGAATGCGCTTTCAATAATGCCACTGATTCGCGCCGCAATTACAAAACTCTGCTCCACAGATTCAAACTCGTCGAATAATACCGATGGATCGGTAACGCTCTCAATGAAAGTACGATCCATTAACATGGCATCCGCAGACGAAACGATGAGTGGTTCAAAATCAGTGTTGCTCCCTTCTGCTTCAGCAATTGCGCCTGTGGAAGAGAAGTTAATAGTTTCGAGACGATTGGTGATTATGTCGCCTTGAGTTAGGAAATTCCGCTGCACACCTAACATGCCAAGATGTGGAACCGGGCGTTGTCCCTGACCCATCATAACTCGCAATGCCAGTTCGTTATCCGCTAATACTTTGCTGTTATCGAATTCGATGCCCCAGGCTTCTAAAAGCCCAGGCAATTCAGAACTCATCCCGGCAGGAATCAAATTACCCTGTGGTGAGCGACTCACCATAGAATCCGCATTGGGATCTAGGAATAACAAAGTCGAACCGCCGCGCATTACAAACTGATCGATGGCATACAACATCTGTTCTGATAAGCTTTGTGGATGCACAACCATCAAGATGTCTATTTCCTCATCGATGGTTTCACCAGTAATATCAACCCGTTGCACTTCGTAGAGCTGTCGAACCAGATCCATAATCATCCACTGTTGGGTACCTTGGCCAGAAAGTGGATCGAATCCGCCGTCGATATCTAAATCGGTAACCAGCCCGATTATGGAGCGATCCGGATTGTCTACCTGGGTAATGAGTTTCATAAACTCATACTCTAGGAATTCTTCCTGATCCGGGCGAACTAATGGCATGGTTTCCGAAATTCGCATCTGGAATGGAATTTCCGCTTCAGCATCCTGTGCCACTACTAATCCAAAATAGACTCCTTCACCACCTTGGGTAACAGGTACGGCACGAATGCCATATTGAGTGGCTAGGTCTTCTTCCTCGGAGAATGGTTCTGGATCGATAACACTCAAACGCAGATTGCCGTTACTAGCAATTACGATTTCCTGCAATAACTCCTGTACTCTATTGCCGTAGCTTCGAATCTGGGGAACATCTTCTATCGCCGAATCCGAGTAGAAAAACATCAGCTCTATAGGTTGCTGTAAATTCGAAACGATATTACGTGTGCCATCTGATAAGGTATAGAGATTGTCTTCCGTTAAATCGATACGCAGGCTTGGTAAAAAGCTAATTAGCAGAACACCGATTAATAAGCTGACAGCAATTACAGCAAGGCCAAAGGAAGAGAAAAGTGATTTCTGATTCATCTTAGTCCTCCTTTAATTAGCTTTTTTTATTTCTATCACGATTGCGCTAGCTAATAACCAGGCTGCGATAAAAACAGTGAAGTAAAGAAAATCACGAATGTCTAACACACCTTTCGATATGGAATCAAAATGCGTCAGGAACCCCAAAGCTGCAAACGCATCGACAATAAACTGCGGTAGCCATGCCGGTAAGGCATTCAGCAGGATCGGTGAACCCATAATGACAAAGGTAAAACAAATCGAGACAGTTAAGATAAAAGCGATTACTGAGTTCTTGGTGCAGGCAGACATGCATGAGCCTATAGCCAGTAATCCGCCTGCCATAAACCAGCTGCCTATATAAGCAGCAAGAATTACCCCGTTATCCGGATCACCCAAATAATTCACCGTTATCCAGATTGGAAAAGTTAGAGCCAGTGCTATTCCAGTCAAAACCCAGGCCGCCAGAAATTTTCCCAGCACTGCCTCTGAAAGCTTGATAGGTAAGGTGAGTAGTAACTCTATTGTTCCCGTCTTCCTTTCATCTGCCCACAATGTCATAGCAATAGCTGGCACCATAAATAGATACAACCAGGGATGAAAGCTGAAGAAAGGAAGCAAGTCGGCCTGACCGCGTAAATAGAAACCGCCGATATCAAAAGTGAAAATACCATTAGTGATCAAGAATATAACAATAAAGATATAAGCAAGTGGCGTTGCGAAATAACCCATCAACTCTCTGCGAAAAATAATTCCTAGGTTTTCCATTACTCACCTCCTTGCGACTGCGAAGTGACTGAGCGAAAAACATCTTCTAACTGGCCACGATTAACATGAAACTCTGTTACCGGCCATTGCTTTTTTTGTGCGATCTCTGAAACTTTAGCAAAGATTGAATCGCTATTACTTGCAAGAATTGTATAACTGTTTTCTTCGTCTGCCTTTACTACGTCTCCAATTCCGGTAACTCCTTGCAGATCACTTGCTAAATTGTAGTCCTGAGTTAAGCGCACACTTACTGCATGGTGATACTTTGATTTTTCTTCCAGCTCTGCTGGCGTGCCGTCGATAACAATTCTTCCTTCATCGATAATTATCGCTCGGGTACAAACTGCAGTGACTTCTTCAAGTATATGAGTGGAAATAATAACGATCTTGTCTTTGGCAAGATTTTTAATTAGTTCTCTAACATGGTGCTTCTGATTAGGATCGAGTCCATCGGTAGGCTCATCGAGAATCAACACTTTTGGATCGTGCATGATGGCCTGAGCTAAACCGACACGTCTTTTAAAACCCTTCGATAGAGTTTCAATAGTTTGCTGCGCAACGGATTCGAGTTCTACATCTTTTATTGCATGTTGAACACGGGCCACAATCTCTTCGCCACGATATCCTCTAATCTCGGCAATAAAATGTAGAAACTCGAGGGTAGTCATGTCGCCATAGGATGGTGCGCCCTCTGGCAAGTAACCAATCAGCGTTTTTGCTTCGATTGGATTCTGGACAATGTCAAAACCGTCTACCATCACCGATCCTGCGGAAGGAGAAAGAAAGCCAGTGATGACCTTCATGGTGGTGGACTTGCCTGCACCATTTGGTCCCAGGAATCCTAAAACTTCACCTTCTGCTACACTAAAACTAAGATCATCTACAGCGGCAAACTGTTCAAATTTTTTCGTCAGGCGACTTATTTCAATCATATATCTGCTAATCCCTCTAACAGTAAACCAGTAATCTGAGAAAAAAGGGCCTGCCTCAGGCGCTATTTTTCTCTGTAAAATGTGATCGGCAAATATAAGGGGCTTGATTTTAATTTTCAAGATTGGTGACAATTAGTCACAGCCGCCGTGATTATTGGGATGTGGCGCAACCCGCGAGTTGCAGTGGGATACTTATGGGCTGTGTTTATTTCAGGTGGAGCGGTATAATCTGCCGCTCTCGAAACGTTAGAAACAAGAGACGTCCATGCGGCAGATTACCGGCATCGTACTAATACTGCTTCTTACTCTTCCCCTTACCCAATGTGGACAAAAGGGAGGGCTCACTCGGCCTGAACAAACCTCTTTCACTTCATTTTATAAATAATTTCACCCTCGAGAAATTAACGCCGGGTTAGCTAAGCCATGGACCATTTCAACTATAAAGGTGATTCCCTTTTCGCCGAAGACATTACGGTTACCGATATTGCTGCGCAATATGGAACACCCTGCTTCATCTATTCTCGAGCAACGTTAGAGCGGCATTATCGAGTGTATGCCGAGGCACTTGCTGGCCATCCCCACAAGATTTGTTTTGCAGTAAAAGCAAATTCGAATCTTGGTGTGCTTAATGTGCTCGCCAGACTTGGAGCAGGATTCGATATTGTTTCCGGAGGAGAATTAGATCGTGTGCTCGCCGCTGGTGGTGACGCCAGCAAAATTATTTTCTCCGGCCTGGGAAAAACCACTAATGAAATCCGCAAGGGTCTCGATGTTGGCATTCATTGTTTCAATGTTGAATCAGAAGCCGAACTCATGCGTATAAGCGAAGTCGCCCAGGCTGAAGGGAAAGTTGCACCCATTTCTGTAAGGGTTAATCCAGATGTAGATGCCGGAACTCATCCATATATCTCCACTGGCCTAAAAGAAAACAAGTTTGGCATTCCAGCAGCAAACGCTATCGATTTATACAGAAGCGCGGCAAAGATGGACGGGCTTAGTATTACGGGAATCGATTTTCATATCGGCTCACAGCTCACTACTGTGGAACCATTCCTTGATGCAATCGATCGTATCTTAGAAATGGTGGATGAGCTCGATGAAGAAGGAATAAAGATTTCCCATTTTGATATGGGAGGTGGATTGGGAGTTTCTTATGGTCAAGAAATACCTCCCCACCCCTCGGAGCTAATTGCATTAGTTCAAGAAAAGTTTACCGACAGGGAAATGGAGATTGTGGTTGAACCGGGGCGCTCTATTGCAGCCAACGCAGGAATCTTTGTTACACGAATTGAATATCTTAAAAACAACGAGCACAAAAAATTCGCGATTGTCGATGGCGCCATGAACGATTTGATTCGTCCGGCTTTATACAGCGCTTGGCAAGAAATTATTCCCGTTGAGAAGTCTTCAGAAGCTGCGGCTATTTATGATGTAGTGGGTCCAATATGTGAGTCTTCTGATTTTCTAGGCAAAGATCGCGAGCTCAGCATAGCTGCAGGAGATTTACTTGCTGTTAGATCGGCAGGTGCTTATGGCTTTGTTATGAGCTCGAACTACAACACAAGACCTCGTGTAGCTGAAATAATGGTAGATTGTTCCAATTCCTACTTGGTTAGAGAACGAGAAATTGTGGCTGAGTTGTTTGCAAATGAAAATATGTTGCCGGATTAGGTCATAAGTCCCATGAAGCTTCCATTTACAAAAATGCATGGTCTAGGTAATGACTTCATGGTTCTCGATTTAACGTCCGGCGAAATAGAATTGTCGGCTGAACAAATTAGAAGGCTGTCTCATCGACAATTTGGTATCGGCTTCGATCAATTACTACAGATAAAGTCGCCGAGTTCGCTCGATGTCGATTTCGACTACCGGATCTATAATGCTGATGGAGATGAAGCAGAGCATTGTGGAAATGGGGCGCGCTGCTTAGCGAAATTCGTTTACGATAATGGACTCTCAAACAAAAATCCCCTTGCGGTTAAAACTTTAAATCGCATATTGTTCCTGGATACTAATGAAAATGGTGAAGTGACCGTTGATATGGGATCACCAGATTTCGAGCCAGCCAATATACCATTTCAAACCGATCAGGAAGCGCAACTCTATACCCTAAGTATAGAGCTGGCAGGCATTTCCAGGGACTTGGAATTCGTCGCACTGTCAATGGGCAATCCCCATGCTGTGATTTCTGTTGAAGACCTGGCAAATACTGCCGTAAAAGATATTGGAGAGGCAGTAGGAAAACACCCGGATTTCCCTGAAGGTGTGAATGTCGGTTTCATGCAAATTCTCAGTCATAACGAGATCAACTTACGAGTTTATGAGAGAGGAGCCGGCGAGACGCTGGCTTGCGGAACCGGGGCTTGTGCTGCAGTAGCAGCAGGTCGCTTGCTCGAACAGTTAGATGATAAAGTGAAGGTGAACCTAACTGGCGGTCAGTTAACGGTAAGTTGGCAACGAAGTGAAAGCCCTGTCCTGATAACCGGGCCTGCAACAACCGTTTATGAGGGGACTATTGAAATATGAGTAATGATGTTTCAGCAGCGGAACAGGTTACTGATGTTCACGAAAACGAAATAAGCGAAGAGCAAGTTGTAGATTATCTACGCAATCATCTTAATTTCTTTGCCGGGCATGAAGAATTACTTGCTAACCTGTCCCTTCCCCATGAAAGTGGAAAAGCAGTTTCCCTATTGGAGCGACAAGTTACTATTCTTCGCGATCGCGGAATAGAAGCGCGCCAAAAGCTTAACAATCTTTTAGAAAATGCTAGAAATAATGACCAATTGTTCGATACGACTCGTAATCTGGTTTTGGCTTTGTTGCGCGCAGACTCAATTACCGAACTTGCATCGGTAACTCAGGATCAATTGGCAAACCATGACAACATCGATGCCTGTGAAATAATTATTGTGGAACATCCATACCTGAATGTATCCCATGTTGTTCGAACTGAATCTGTAGCAAAACTAAAAACAGATTTCAGTGATGTTTTCAGACTTAAGCGCACACACTGCGGTCCACTGGAATCAGAACAAATTGCTTATCTCTTTCCCGCCGCAAAAAATACCATTCGCTCTACCGCACTATGTCCGGTTATCAACAATAGCGAAGTTTTAGCAATGCTGGCATTCGGGAATCAGGCCGATAATTATTTTAATGTAAATCTGGACACTCTCTTCTTAGACTTTATGGGTCATGTGGTGGGTGCCGTACTCGATCGTCACCTAGCAGATATTAGCACCTAGTCTGTATTTTCTCTTAATGAATTCTTCATAAAGCAGTATCCTTCGTTCCATGTCGACTGAAATAACTGCTACTTCTGACAATCTTGTTTCTATTATTTGCCGCACTATTGGGCGTGAAGAGCTTTCCCAAGCCCTTGATTCCATCGCGGAGCAAACATACGCAAACATAGAGATCGTGCTAGTAAATTCTGCTCAGCAGGATTTATCCATATTTGATCCTGAACGTTACAAAGCTGTAGTAGTCAATCCAGAAAAGCAACTATCACGCTCTCAGGCAGCAAATGCCGGCCTCGATACTGCCAGTGGCAAGTACTTAATGTTTCTTGATGACGATGACTGGATCGCAGAGAGCCACGTAGAAATATTGTTAACTGCTGTAGAAATAAGTAAGGACTGTAACGCAGCCTATTCAAGCACAGTTAAAACTCAAGCGGACGGCACGGGTACCCAATATGTGTTCGACACTGACTATGACTCATTGCTACTAATGCAGGACAACTATATCCCTATTCACTCCGTTCTATTTTCCAGGGGATTAGTTGAACAGGGATGTCACTTTGATGAGTCTTTCGATATATATGAAGATTGGGATTTTTGGTTGCAGGTTTCTCAGCACACGGATTTTATTCATATTGATAAACAAACAGCTTTCTATCGTGCAGGTGGAGATTCGGACACCGCAACTGATGACGATAGTCTACGCTTTCAACCTGAGCATCCACTGGGGAAAGCGCGCGCCCAACTTTTTAGTAAATGGAAAAACGAATGGGATGGAGATGCCATTAATCAGATGCTAGGTAAAGCTATGCGCTTTGACCTTTTAGCAAAAGTCGATGAACTAGCCAAACGCCTCGATGAAGAAATTAGTAAAGGTAAATTATTGGATAACGAGGTAACGAATCTCAATCACAAACTCATAGAGAGAGAAGCATTAATTCAAGACAAGAATGAGGAACTTTACCAGATTCAGTTAGAGCTTAAAGCGGTAATTCTAGATAGGGATCAAAAACTTCAACAGATTCAATTAGAGCTTGAAGCCGCAATTCTAGACAAGAATGAGAAACTTTACCAAATTCAATTAAAGCTTAATGAAATTGAAAATACCTTAAAAAACAAATCAGATATTGAGAAGCACTTAAATGTTCATGTGCAACAATTGGAAACCGAACTTAATCGAGTACTTGGCTCCGCCACCTGGCGAGTGATGGGTCCGGTAAGAAGATTAGGTCGCATTTTCAGTGGATCAGCTAGTATAGAAAACAAGCAATTTGAGATTAGTGAAGACAGCGAAGACACTGGCGAAATGGCTGAGCCACCGCCCAACACTGAGAACCCGGCTACAGAATCAGAGAAGTCTGCTTACGATAAAAAAGCAATGCAGACACTCGATGAGTTTCTTGCCAGCAATGAGCGGCTAGGTTTTGTTAGTGAAAGTGCACCATCGATTTCGATTGTTTTAGTTTTCTATAACCAGGCCCACCTCAGCTTACTTTGTTTGCAGTCATTACTTGAGCATAGCGATGTACCAATTGAATTAATCATTGTCAACAATGCCTCGAGTGATAAGAGTGATAAACTGCTGGCTAAGATAGATAACGCTACCATAATCCACAATGACGAAAACCTTGGATTCGTTAAAGCAGTAAATCAGGGGGTAGAAAAAGCGCAATCAGATTATATTCTGTTATTGAATAATGATGCTGTTGTTCACCAGCATGCTCTTTCTTCCTCGCTTAGCTCGATTTCCAATGATGCTAGCGTAGGTGCCGTGGGTGGCAAGATAGTGCTGACTGATGGCAGCTTGCAGGAAGCCGGCTGCATCATCTGGCAAGATGGATCTTGTCTCGGTTACGGACGTGGAGATGATCCTAGTTTCGGTGCTTACATGTTTGAGCGGGATGTGGACTACTGTTCCGGTGCCTTTCTATTGTTTCGACGCAGTGACTTTGAAGAACTGAGTGGATTCGATTTGGATTACGCGCCAGCCTACTACGAAGAGTCGGATTTCTGTATTCGTATGCAGAAGAAAGGACTACGCATTGTCTACAATCCATTAGCAGAGATTACCCATTACGAATTCGCCAGCTCTGGCGGGATCAGTGGAGCGTCTGCTTTGCAGAAAGAACATCAGGCAATTTTATGTGATAAACATGGTGACTGGCTTGGCAATCAATTTGTCAGCGATCCAAAGGCGATTACTTCTGCAAGGACCGCCAATCGTTGTCCCAATGTTTTAGTAATTGACGATCGTGTCCCACATCCTAGTTTGGGATCAGGCTATCCCCGGGCTGCCCATTTACTCAATGCCCTTAGCAATCTCGACCTGAATATCACTTTTTATCCATTACAGTTTCCGGTGGATGATTGGCCCGAAACTTATAGATCGCTGAATAAGGGAATCGAAGTAATTCTGCAGAAAGGACATTTAGGCCTGCAGTCTTTTCTTGAATCGAGAAAAGGGTTTTTCCAGTACATTATTGTTAGTCGTGTTCACAATATGTCGATCTTTAAAGAACTCATGGAAGCAGAAGAAACCTTGGTGGGTAACGCTAAGATAATTTACGACGCCGAAGCATTAACTGCTTCCCGAGAAATCATGCGGAAGAAATTAAATCAGCAACTGATTTCAGAGCAGGAACAAACAGATCTTTTTGCGAATGAAATAGAAAAAGCGGCGACGGCAGATGTAGTTATCGCAGTATCAAAGAAAGAATCTGAAACCTATCGCGAACATGGAATCGAAAATATTCGCGTGCTCGGACATACCTTGCAATCCTCACCTGGAGATAAAGAATTTTCTGCCAGAGAAGGTATCTTGTTTGTAGGAGCATTGAGAGATGAGGGATCGCCAAACGTGGATTCAATTCTCTGGTTTATCGTGAACGTTTTACCACTGATAGAAAAAGAGATTCCAGATATCAATCTCTATATCGTCGGTGACAAAGGTGCGCAGTCCCTTGCCAGTATCGAAAAAACCAATGTCAGTTTTCTGGGCCGACTGGAGAATCTTAAAGAGATTTATAACAACTGCAGGGTTTTTATTGCCCCAACTCGATTCGCTGCGGGAATACCCCATAAGGTGCATGAAGCAGCAGCCATGGGTATACCAAGCGTTACCACTCCCCTGTTAGCGGAGCAACTTGATTGGCAACATGAAAAAGAATTACTGGTAGGAGAAACCCCTGGGTGTTTTGCCGAACAATGTGTTCGTCTCTATCGAGACGAATCCTTGTGGCGATCCGTGCAATACGCTGCGCTGGAAGCAGTTACTAAAGATTGTTCTGCGGATCAATTCCAGCAAGAATTGAAATCGCTATTCGATTAGAACCGCCGCGCTATGCGGTAGAAGATCCGCTGCATAATTCCTATCCTGACAGACATACAAGCTGAAATACGTAATCCCAAGTTTTCTCTAAAACTCAATTGCGAACCAAAGCGCTGACGAAAATCTGCTGCTTGTCTAGCGACTTCATACAGATGTTCATTGGGCTCTCTAGCAAAAACTTTGCTCCAGAATGACAGAGAGGCAGGCTGAGGTTTCACGAATTCATTAGCGCCAATGGTGTTGCTGCCATGTTGTCGATAATGCACCAATGGCTTATCCAAAAATACCACTCTGCCGAATGCTGCAGCTACTAAGGCTAGCCACCAATCATGCATGATGGCATGGCTGGAAACGGGAATTGCTTTGCGTGCTAGAGATTCATTAATTAACGCAGTACAACCAGTAACCAGATTACTGATCACCATATTGGCGAACCGGTTTCGTTCAATTTCCAGGCCTTGATACTGAATCAGAGAACCAGCAATGCTTTCGTTCTCTTCTGAGACCACTTGCAGGTCTGTGTGAATTAGTATTGGTGGCGTCGCATCGTCACGGCTTTTTACATTCTCAACTTCGAGCATCGAGTTTACCTGCTGCTCGATCTTATCTTTATGCCAGATATCATCTTGATCACAAAACATCATATAGGCTTCATCCAAGCCCAGCTCCGATTTTTTTTCTAAAACGTATTCGATAAGAAATGAAAAAGAAGCACTGGCTCCCAAGTTTCGCTTGTTATTTTCAACGATATGTACTTTATCACCATGACTTTCAGCGAAATAGGAAGTGATATCAGGAGTTGGATCGAAAGAACCATCATCGCGAATAACAATAATGATGTTCGAATAAGTTTGACTTAACAGAGAATCTAATTGTTCCTGCAGAAATTTCGCACCATTGAAGGTGGAAAGCAGTATAGCGATTTTAGGATTGGCGCTCATTTGCTAGCTTAGGGATTTTGCATCCCTAATTCCGGAACGGATATTGTCCCAGTATTGCTTTCTATCCTGGGAAAAGATTAGTAACCAGCTGGCCTTTAGTGAGAAACGAATCATATCTCTGATTTTCCAGCCCAAGGGCGAATAAGGAACAGTATATAAGTGAGTTCTGTTTCTTGAAGAGTAATAAGTTCGTGCCGGATTATGCTGGGCCATTATCCCTGCTCTCACCAATGGACTTATACTTCGCTCTCCAATCGCATGGTAGAGCAACGCATCATCAGTACCCATTAAATCAAACCCTTTCGATTTAGCGCGAAAACACCACTCCAGATCAACATTGTCAATGAAATAACTTTCTTTCATGCTGCCAATCTCCTCGATATGTTTAAGAATTAGCATAGTTCCCGAAGTAATCAAGAAGTCGGCAATAAAATGAGATTTCGTATCAGCGAAAAATCGATCAGAGCGCAGCATAAATCGATTGAATAACTTAAATGGTGTTTGCCGCATAGTTTGAGTATTAATTATTCTGGGACCAACCGCAGCAATGCCATGTTTACTTTGTTTGTTTGCATCGCGGTATGCGCCAATCATACGACTGACAAATAAATCACAAAGACTACTATCTTGATCAAACAGAAATACATAATCACAGTTGTTCTCAATCGTCCAGCTAATACCGATATTTAAGGCCTTGGCTAGTCCTTCATTTTCATCTAAACGTATTAAATCCTGGCACCGCTCATAAACAATGATCGATTCGGCAAGCCTGCCTATATCAGGTGAACAATTGTCAATTACTAAGAAGTCAGTTTCTTTGTTGAGTTGTCCGAGCAACTTTAGAAGCGCAGTAATGTCTGGCCGATAGGTCACCACTATTGCGCAGCTTCTTTCATTTTGTTCGTTACTCATTGCTTTGTTCAATTTAATTTAGCCTGGGGCGATTGTAAGTGCCAATTGTCACCCGGAACTTCTGCAGTAATAGAAATTGCATCTGGGTTAATTCGCGCCAAATAGATGAAGTAAAAAATCGATAAAACACCTAAGCTCAAACCGACCACAACACCTGCATCTAAAAGTCCGCGCCAGGGCTGCGGCATTAATCGCACCAGAATAATGAAACAAACAATCATTAAAGTTAATCCAATAGATAGCAATTGTCGTTTCCTTGTCGCGTAGATGAATCCCATACAAAAAATTGGGGCCAGTAAGACGTGGATTGGTTTTGGATTTTCTTGTAGATAAATAGCGCGCAGCACAACCCTTGGTGCGAAGCCTAGATGAAATCCTTTGTAACCTTCAGCATAAGCCATATAGACAACACTAAAGATTAAACAGGCCCAATGAAAATTACTCATTGGGAAATTTTCAAGCGCCAGAGCCATGGGTGTTAACCGATAAATTGCAAAAACCAAAATTAAAAGAACGCCACCGATTCCCCAGGTATAACCTATCGTTTTCACTTTTTCGAAATACTCTAATTGAAAGTCGATATTATAAACCGATTGTGGATATTCGGAAAAACTTGTTTAAGATCGGAAACTTACGATTGATAGAATCGCTTATCCAGCCAAAGTGAGATATGATCTCGCCTCCAATATGATCGAGGCAGTACTAATAGCTAACTGGAGATAGCAGGATAGAGGAATGGGCGTAAAAGTGGGCGTGGTGATGGATCCGATTGAATCTATTATCGTGAAGAAAGATACAACATTAGCTATGCTGCTCGCCGCGCAAAAACGGGGATGGGTGATTCACTATATGTTGCAGTCAAATCTCTATATGGATCAGGGTTTGCCCAGGGCCAAGATGCAAACACTATCAGTCATGGATGATGAACAGGACTGGTTTAAATTGGGTATTCACTCTGATCAAGCGCTTGCCGAACTTGATGTCATTCTCATGCGCAAAGATCCTCCCTTTAATCTAGATTACATTTATTCAACTTACATACTGGAACAAGCACAAAGAGAAGGCACGCTTATCGTAAACGATCCACAAAGCTTGAGAGACTGTAATGAGAAACTCTTTGCCACACAGTTTCCTCAGTGCTGCCCTCCTGTGCTAGCAGCTTCTTCTGAAAGTAAATTAAAGGCATTTCACGAAGAACACGAAGACGTAATATATAAACCGTTGGACGGAATGGGCGGTACTTCAATATTTCGGGCAAAGAAAGACGACGCCAATTTAAGTGTCATTATCGAGACATTAACCAATGGCGGGAGTCGACAAATTATGGCGCAGAAATATATTCCCGAGATTAAAAATGGTGACAAACGCATATTGTTGATTGATGGAAATCCAGTTGAGTATTGCTTAGCGCGTGTACCTGCAATCGGTGAAAGCAGAGGTAATCTCGCCGCTGGGGGAAGTGGAATTGCACAGAAACTTACAGACAGGGATCGCTGGATTTGTGAAGAAGTTAGCCCTGCATTAAAAGAAAGAGGATTGCTTTTTGTTGGACTGGATGTAATTGGTGAGTATCTAACTGAAATAAATATCACTAGCCCTACCTGTGTAAGAGAAATAGACAGAGCCCAAAATTTAGACATATCGGACGACTTGATGGATTGTATCCAAGAAAAGCTCGAAGCTGCATAGTTATACTTGCTTCCACAATAATCTTAAAGCAACACTAAAAAAACTATGACCATGACCGATGACGAGCTGTCGAAAGAACGATTCGGTTTCACCGTCTTTCTCTCTGCCTGCGTCCATACCATTATTATTCTGGGTGTTGGTTTCACTTATTTAGAAGAATTAAGTAGTAAGCCTGCGCTTGAAATCACAATTGCACAATATCGGAGCGAATTTGAACCAGAAGAAGCGGATTTTCTCGCACAAGAAAATCAGATTGGAAGCGGAAATTTAGAAGGGAAAGCCGCGCCTAGCACACCATTCGATTCTGATTTTAACGATGATGTTATTCAGGAAAATTTTCCTTTTCCTTCTTCGCCAGAAATTGTTCAACAAGATCTTGCTTTAGTTGCTTCCGTTGCAAATGATAATCAAGAAAGACAGTTACAGGAAAAATTTGAAACAGGGGAAGAACAACCGCTCAGAGATCAAACTTCATCAGACTATTTGAGTCTCACCATTGCGAGTCTGCAAGCTCAATTAGATTTAAAACGTCAGGCTTATGCAAAGCGCCCTCGTCGCTATACTATTTCTTCTGCTTCTACCAGAAGGCATCAGGACGCACTTTATTTAAATAACTGGCGTCGCCGTATAGAAGCAGTTGGAAATATCAACTACCCAGCTGAAGCGCGAAGTCAACAGATCTATGGTAGCCTAAGAATGTTGGTCGCCCTACTTCCAGATGGACAAGTTGATGAAATTAGAATCCTGCAATCTTCTGATCATAGCGTACTGGATGACGCCGCCGTAGAAATAGTCCATCTTGCCTCACCGTTCGATCCTTTCCCAGAGGCAATACGCGCCGAAGCTGATATACTCGAAATCGTAAGGACCTGGCGCTTCCACGAAGGCAACGCATTAACTAGCTTCTAGTAACCTTTACAGGCTTCTTCAATGTCTGACAGTTCACTGGATAACAGTCTGGAAAATCAATTCCTCATTGCCATGCCGCAATTGATGGATTCTTATTTCGCTAACAGCGTTACCTATCTTTGGAAACATAGTGAAGAAGGAGCCCTTGGAATAGTTATTAATAAGCCGCTTCAGGCCTGTGTATTAGATATCTTCGATGAACTGGATATCGTCTGTGATCTAGATGAAGGAAAATTCCATATGGAGCACGTGCTCGCTGGTGGCCCGGTAGAGCGAGACAAGGGATTTATCATTCATGATTCAGATAATAGATGGGAATCTTCAATAGAAGTCACTTCTGAAATTACTATCTGTACGTCTAAAACTATTTTGCAGGACATCGCTGCTGGCAGTGGACCAGACAACTACCTGGTCGCTCTCGGTTGTGCAGGGTGGGATGCAGGTCAATTAGAACGAGAGATTATTGAGAATGCCTGGTTAACAGCACCGGCAAGCTCGGAATTAGTCTTTTCCAAGGACTATGCCTCCAAAGTCCATGAAGCCGCTGCGATCCTAGGCGTTAATATGCAGCAAATCTCACCGGAAGCAGGTCATTCCTGAACATTCTTGAGCCGTCGATGACTATTGAAACCTTACCTAGTAACTGTACATTACCAGTCGCAGCGCTCTCTTTTGATTATGGTACCCAACGAATCGGTGTTGCGTTCGGCCAGAGTATTTCTGCCACGGCAAAGGCCATTGCTGTATTGAAAGCGAAAGATGGCGCTCCTGACTGGGATGAAGTGGAAAAACTTTTGCAAGAATGGAAACCGGATTGTTGTGTAGTAGGCCTTCCCTACAATCTTGATGGCAGTGAAAGCGAATTGCTAACTCGCGCTATCAAATTTGCCAATCGTATAAAAGGCCGCTTCAACATAAGCTGTTATGGCATGGACGAACGGCTTTCATCTAAAGCTGCAATCGAACAAATCATGGAAGATGAAAGCAGTAGCAAAAAGAAAACTGCAATCGACGATATCGCTGCACAGATTATTCTTGAAAACTGGTTGAATGAATACAATTCTCGAGTTTAAGAGTTATGCGTCACAGCACTTTGTTTACGCAAATCAAATAAAAAATCTAGGATTTTTAAAGTATCGGACGCACATCGTTTAACGCTAAACCTCAATAGCTTTGTAATATGTATCTAACTAACAAATCACTATGCGAGTATTATTCGTAGACTGAAATCGACACATCATGAAAATTTCCTGATCTCAGCTGCCATGCTTTCACTGGAAAGGAGTTACTACGTCACCTATAGTACCTACCCTTTTGTGATTACCCCATACTAGGGAACCGCGAAGGCCCAAAAACGTGACCTACATAACAGACAATATATCCGCCACAGCCGAGAGGATAGGTGAGCTAGAGGCTAAGTATAATCGTCCTGTTGGGAGAGTGCGTCTATTGGCCGTAAGCAAGCGCCATTCCGTGGCCAAAATCAGGGAAGCAGTCACCGCCGGATTAAAGGAATTTGGGGAAAATTTCTTGCAGGAAGCAGAGGAAAAAATCACTGAATTGGCAGATCACACTCTGACTTGGCATTTCATTGGCCCGATTCAGTCAAATAAAACTCGTGGCATTGCAGAACATTTCGACTGGGTGCAAAGTGTAGACAGAGACAAGATAGCAACACGATTAAGTGAGCAACGTTCAGAAGAAAAGCCTCCATTGAATATCTGCGTGCAGGTAAATCTATCAGCGGAACAATCTAAATCTGGTACGAGTTTGGCTGAGGCGGAATCATTGTGTGCGCTGGTAGCAGATCTGCCCCAACTGGAGTTAAGAGGACTCATGGCCATTCCAGCATTCGAAAAGGATTTCGAAAAGCAGAGGCAATATTTTAATGAACTAGCTACTGAGTTCGCGCGCTTAAAAGGAGATATATCCCACTATGGATACCCTCTCTATGGGAATGAGTAATGACTATGAAGCTGCCATTGCTGAACAATCCTCTATGGTAAGACTGGGCACAGTGATTTTTGGGCCAAGAGTCTAATTGCGCGAATCTCGCTTGAATGAGATAGAATAGCCCCTGCTTGGCAATTGACGATTTCATTACAGATAGACTGGAGATGGATTGAACAACACCACAATAGGCTTTATTGGCGCAGGCAATATGGCGAATAGTCTCATTCGTGGTTTACTTGCGAAAGGTTTTCAACCTTCATCTATTATTGTCGCTGATGTAGACAACGAAAAACTTGAAGTGCTCAGTTCTGAATACGGCATTCGGCTAGCTGATAACCAAAGTATTGCAAGAGAAGCGAATGTTGTTGTACTCGCTGTCAAACCGCAAGTAATAGAAGAAGTTTGCACCAATATAAGCCTCCAGGCTGATTCAAGCTTAGTAGTTTCAGTTGCCGCCGGTACTACCGTCGCTTTATTAGAAAAATGGCTAGGCAATAGCACAGCAATTATTCGCAGCATGCCCAACACTCCAGCGCTTATAGGCAAAGGGGCAACTGGATTATTCGCTAATAAGTTTGTAAGTGGCAAACAGAAAGATTTAGCAAAAGCATTAATGGATGGAGTCGGCATTAGTGTTTGGGTCGAAAATGAGAGCGACATGGATACTGTAACTGCAGTTTCAGGTAGTGGTCCTGCTTACTACTTTCTGTTTATGGAAGCTATGCAAGAAACTGCAGCCGAATTAGGATTATCCGATGACGTTGCGCAACAATTAATCTATCAGACAGCCTTGGGCGCAGCAGATTTGGCTATGCAAAGTACTGATTCAACCGTTGAGTTAAGAAGAAAGGTGACCTCTCCAAACGGCACTACAGAAGCAGCAATAAAAAGTTTTGAAGCCGATCATTTAAGAGAATTAGTAAGAAAAGCATTAACAGCAGCAAGAGATCGATCGATAGAGTTAGCTAAGAAATCGAACAAATAGTGAGTTAGCACAATGGGAGTATTAGGTAGTTCAGGAGCGCTTATATTTAACGCCTTATTAGGGATTTATCTGCTGGCTGTTATTCTGCGATTTCTGCTGCAAGTGGCACGGGCAGATTTTTACAATCCTATTTCTCAGTCGCTGGTAAAAATAACTGATCCCGCTGTGCGTGTATTTCGCACTTTTATTCCCGGCTATCGTGGAATCGATTTTTCTAGTTTGATCCTAGCATTGGTGATACAAGCTGTAGCAATTTCAGGATTAATTATTCTTTATGGTGGCAGTATTCCATCCATAGGGTTTGTGATTACTTGGGCATTTGTTGGTGTCATACATTTCATCATCATGATTTACTATTACGCCATCATTGCTTCCATCATCATGTCTTTTGTCATGATGTTTTCCGGAAATATGAACCCACATCCTTTTCTAAGATTAATTTGGCAGTTGACTGAGCCGGTGATGTCGCCAGTGAGAAAGGTTATTCCGCCAATGGGAGGCTTAGATTTTTCTCCCATTTTTATTTTCATTGGCATTGGACTGATCAGAAATATTATTTATCAGTCATTCGGTGTAAATGAGCAAGTTGCACTAGTTGTTATTGGCCTTTGATATGCTCTACCGCTTAGACGGTAGTGCCTTATTCTTAAATTCTTGGAACTAGAAATATACCCGACATGGCGACTGATTTATCTGAAGATTCAGTTGGGATTGTTGAACCTCAACAAATCCACATCGACGAGCCACTGACATTACGCAGTGGAAAGGTTTTGCCTGCCTGCGATATCGTCTACGAAACATACGGCGAGCTTAATGCAGAAAAAACTAATGCTATATTGGTTTGTCATGCCCTAAGCGGAGACCATCATGCCGCGGGTTACCACGCCGATGACGAAAAGAAGCCAGGGTGGTGGGAAACCTGCATTGGTCCGGGCAAAGCAATCGACACAAACCTATTCTTTGTTGTTAGCATGAATAACCTTGGTGGCTGTGGCGGAACAACTGGACCCGCTTCAGTCAATCCCGAAACTGGCAAATACTGGGGTCCTGACTTCCCTGTAGTAACTGTTAGAGATTGGGTTAAAAGTCAGGCCATGCTTATGGACCGCCTTGACATTACCAAATGGGCAGCTGTTGTAGGCGGCAGTCTCGGTGGCATGCAGGTGCTACGCTGGGCTATCAGCTACCCTGATCGACTAGCTAATGCGGTTTGCATCGCTGCTGCACCGAAACTATCCGCACAAAATATTGCCTTTAATGAAGTGGCCCGACAATCTATCACCACCGATCCGAATTTTCATGACGGTTATTATCTAGAACATGGTACCTACCCGAAACAAGGTCTCACTCTTGCCAGAATGGTGGGTCATATTACTTACCTATCCGATAGCGCCATGCGCGCAAAGTTTGGCAAAACCCTCACAGATTTTGAAAGTGAAGCTAGTAACTTTGGTCGTGATCTAAGAAGCGGAAAATTAAGTTTCGGTTTTAATGTGGACTTTCAGGTTGAAAGTTATCTGCATTATCAGGGCGAAAGGTTTTCCGCGAACTTCGATGCAAATACTTATTTATTAATGACGAAAGCATTAGATTACTTTGATCCTTCGGTAGATTACGATGGTGATCTGAGCAAAGCCTTCTCCTATGGCAATTGCAAATTTTTACTCGTGTCGTTTAGTACCGATTGGCGCTTCCCTCCTGAGCGCTCTCGCGAACTGGTTAATGATTTGTTGAATGCAGGAAGAGAAGTTACTTATGTAGAAGTAGAAGCTGATCAGGGTCACGACGCGTTTCTGCTACCAATTCCTCGATACATTAATGCATTTAAAGGCTATCTCGATCGGGTGCATGAAGAGATGAGCGGCAATGCGTCCTGATTTAGAAATTATTCAAAAATGGATCGAACCAAACAGTCGCGTGTTAGACCTTGGGTGCGGTGATGGCGACCTATTGCATTATTTGAAAACCACAAAGCAAGCGCGAGGAATTGGACTGGAAATCGATGAGGAAAATATCCAGCATTGTATCGAGAATGGCGTAAACGTTATCGAGCAAAATCTCGATCAGGGATTATCTAATTTCCAATCCAATAGTTTCGATACTGTTTTGTTGGCGCAAACCCTGCAGGCTTTGAGTAATCCCGATCAGCTAATCGATGAAATGTTAAGAATCGGTGAAAAAGGAATTATCACTTTCCCAAACTTTGGAAACTGGAAGAGTCGTTTATATCTTGCTACCAAGGGTCGCATGCCGGTCTCAAAATTTATGCCACATCAATGGTATGACACACCAAATATTCATTTCTGTACCGTAAAAGATTTTGATGCCCTGTGTAGAGATAAGAATATTAAAGTGCTAACTCGTACCGTGGTTGATTCTCAGCTTAAAGGTAGCTGGGCCATGAAATCCTGGCCCAACTTTCTCGGCGAAATTGCTATCTATCACATCACCAAAGACTAAGTTATGAGAGAAGTCGTACTCGCCAGTGGTAATCAAGGAAAGCTTCTAGAACTGCAAGCCTTTCTGGATGAGAAAGACGTCGAGTTGATTCCACAGTCTGAATTCAACGTTAGCGATGTGGCAGAAACCGGCCTCAGTTTTGTCGAAAACGCCTTGATCAAAGCACGTCACGCGTGCACAGAAACTATGCTTCCCAGTATTGCCGATGATTCCGGGATTGAAGTAGATGCATTAAATGGAGCGCCTGGAATTTATTCCGCTCGTTACGCAGGCGTCATCGGACTAACGGCGGATGCTGCAAACAATGCGAAATTAGTGGCGGAACTGGAGCAGGTACCTGATCTTGAACGCACGGCGCGTTTTCAATGTGTCATTGTATTTTTGCGTCATGCAAATGACAGAATGCCACTAATTTGCCAGGGCACCTGGGAAGGAAGAATTCTTTTCGAAGAAAGCGGAGATAACGGATTCGGTTATGATCCTTTGTTTTTTGTTCCGACCCACGATTGCACATCTGCTGAGCTCGATCCGGAAACTAAAAATTCTCTAAGCCATCGCGGCCAGGCGCTGCGCCAACTTTTGCAATGTTGGAAAGACCTCCCTTAAGTCTCTACATTCACGTTCCTTGGTGCGTTCGAAAATGCCCCTATTGTGATTTCAATTCTCACGAATCAAAAACTGGCTTGCCTGAAAAAGAATATGTCGAACTTTTATTGGACGACTTTGTTCGAGAAAAAGCGCGACTTAATGACGACAATCAATTGGTATCAATTTTTATTGGTGGTGGCACGCCTAGTTTATTCAGCGGGAATTCCTATAGTTATTTACTCAGTCGAATCGAAGAACAGATTCCGTTTTCCCGAGACATAGAAATAACCTTGGAAGCGAATCCGGGAACAGCAGATACCGAACGATTTGCTGCTTATCATGATGCGGGAATTAATCGTCTGTCAATCGGAATACAGAGTTTTGATGATCGATGTCTCGACCGCTTAGGAAGAATTCATAACAGTGATGAAGCTCTTTCTGCGATTGAAATTGCCAAACAAGTTGGATTTGAAAATTTTAACCTTGACTTAATGCATGGATTACCGGGCCCAATCATCAGAGCAACCCTGTAAAAGATCTGCAGATCGGGATCGAAAGCGAACCTACACATGTCAGTTGGTACCAGCTTACGATTGAGCCAAATACGGTGTTTTATCACCGCCCTCCAACATTACCGGTAGAAAATGTTTTGGAAGAGATCCAGACAAATGGTCATGGACTTTTAGAAGGTAAGGATTTTCATCAGTATGAAGTTTCTGCCTATGCCATGAGCAATCGTGAATCGATTCATAATCTAAACTATTGGAGCTTCGGTGATTACCTGGGTATAGGTGCCGGAGCCCATGGCAAGCTTACACTGCCAACAGAGAATAAAATTATAAGAACACGAAAAGTTAAACAGCCCAATCACTATTTCTCTGCATTGAATGGAAGGGATGCAGAGATCAAAGAAATTCCTATGCAAGAAAGATCGGTGGAATTCTTAATGAATACACTGCGCTTGAGGGAGGGTTTTAATCAATCGCAATTTGAAAAAAGAACTGGCCTGGCTTTCGAGGAAATTGCTAAGAGAGTAGAATCACAAATAGAAAAAGGCCTAATGCAAATAGTAGAAGTTGACGATGAGTTAAGCATATCTGCGACTTCAAATGGCTACCGTTTTCTAAATAGCGTTCTCGGGGGATTTCTATAATGACAGCTTTATACGAAAAACATTGTGAAGCGTGTCAGCTTGGCGCACCTTTGATAACAGAGGAACAATCAAATGAATTAATACTGAGTGTTCCAGCCTGGAAAAAAGAATTTCATGATGGCGTTGAAAAACTCATTAGAGAGTTTCATTTCGTCGAATTCGAAGACGCTTTCAAATTCACCTACAAAATTGCCAACCTTGCGGAGCGGGAAAACCACCACCCTTCAATTCTGACGGAATGGGGCAAAGTTACAGTTTTCTGGTGGACCCATAAAATTAATGGTCTTCATATCAATGACTTTATCATGGCGGCGAAAACTGACATGCTTGCCAAGCTATCGGCTCCCTCTTAATTAAGATCTAAAAATTTGACTCCTCTATGTCTTTAGTTTTGCCAGCCCTGCTACAGCAGATCGATAAAGTGGTTAGTTTACCCAGTGTGAGTTCAGCAAACAAAAATCTGGATATGAGTAACAAGCCAGTAATTGATTACCTAGCTAACACCTTCGAAGATATTGGATTTAGTTGTGAAGTCATTGCTTGTGATTCTGAAAATACAAAATTAAATCTCATTGCCACGCTTGGCACGGGCCCGGGTGGTTTAGTTTTGGCGGGACATACTGACACTGTTCCGTTTGATGAGGAGCTCTGGTCGGTAGATCCCTTTCAACTTACCGAAAAAGACGGCAAGATTTTTGGTCTTGGCATCACCGACATGAAGGGCTTTTTTCCAATCGTAATGGAAGCCATCAAAAAAGTTATTAATCATGAGTTCAAAGAGCCGCTCATCATTCTCGCAACCGCTGATGAAGAATCTTCTATGCTAGGTGCAAAAACATTAGCAGAATTGGGCAAACCCAAAGCGAGGTCTGCACTGATCGGTGAACCAACCGGAATGCGCCCAGTTAAAGCACATAAGGGCATTATGATGGATAGCATTCGCCTTGTAGGCCAAAGCGGGCATTCTTCCGATCCGACACTGGGTAAGAATGCGCTGGATGTCATGCATGAAGTCATTGCTGAGCTGCTTACTTATCGTCAGCAGCTCAAAGATAAATACACTTCCGATTTATTTGCCATTCCTTATCCAACACTTAACTTGGGGGCCATACATGGTGGCGATAATCCCAATCGAATTTGTGGATACTGCAATCTCGAATTCGATGTGCGTTTAACACCGGGAATGAACATTGACACTGTGCGGGCCGATATTCAGGAGAGAGTAAAGCGCGTTACTGAGCCGCTCGGTATCCATTTCGAAATGGGAGAAATATTCTCTGGTGTTCCTGCATTCTTTGCTGAAGAAAACAGCGCAATGCTTAAAGCGGCAGAAGAACTCACTAACCACAGTGGAATAACTGTTCAGTTCGGTACCGAAGGGCCGTTCCTACAAGAACTAGGAATGGACACTATTGTGATGGGGCCGGGAAATATCGATCAGGCGCATCAACCGAATGAATACATGTCGATGGATATGATCAATCCCAGTATCGATGTTTTAACAAAACTGATTACCAAACACTGCCTTTAGTTAAATCTTTCTAAAACACAGATGCTATAATTGTAGGGATTGGCTTCACTCTTTTGAAATTCTTCTCGCGAAACTTCATTCCATTCTTCTTCATTAAACTCAGCGAGAAAAGTATCACCTTTCACATCAGCGTGAACTCGAGTTAAATGAAATCTTTGGGCATATGGTAATGCTTCTTTATATAAGGCTGCACCACCGATAACAAATGCTTCTTCGGAACCATCAATTATTGAAATACTTTCTACGAGTTTTAGTGCCGCCTCAAGTGAACCAACAACTTTTACCCCTTCGGCTTCGTAGTCTGTATTGCTCGTAATCACAATGTTAGTTCTACCGGGTAATGCTCTACCAATAGATTCCCAGGTCTTGCGCCCCATGATGATGCTGTTTCCCATAGTTATGCGCTTGAAGTACTTCAAATCCTCAGACAGATGCCAGGGTAAACTATTGTTGCGACCAATAGTTCGATTTTCTGCAACAGCACATATCAAAGCGAGTTTCATTTTCTTCTATCTATTCAGTCTAAACAGAAAAAGGATAGGCGATGGGATCATGATGCTGATATCCCTTAACAGAAAAATCATCCATCGTTACCCAGGTTTCCAAATCTTCCAGTGACTTTATTTCAGAACTAATATGAAGCTTTGGTGGATCGAAAGGTTCGCGCTTTAGTTGCACGCCCACGCATTAATTCAATCTGATCTTCATAAATGTGGGCGTTCACGATTTTGTGATAGGCCTTGCCTGGTTTATGCCCGGTGATTTGCGCCATCACCGCCAGGAACCAAAACACCTGGATCTGATTAAAATTCAACCCCAATGGAACATCACAGGAACGCTGGTAACTAGTTAGGAAAAGTGTATCTCCAAGTAGCGAGAACGTATGAGTGTGCATGCATGGTCGCAAACAACCTAAATCAAACTCTCCCGGATTATAAAAAGTAAGGATCTCACCGCGATCGTCTAAACCTTTAGCTAGGTTATCAACTATTTTTTGCAATTGATCTAAGTTGGATTTATCGGGTTTTTGCCAGCTTCTTCCCTGTACCCCATAAACACGACCCATGTCGTCTTTACCTTTGCGTACAGGATTATTGAGCCAGGTTTCATTGTCGTTGGCATTGGCATCCCAGGTTCTTGCGCCTAGCGCACGGAAATCGGCAGCATTGTCATAACCGCGGAGATAACCTAGAAACTCAGCTATAGCCGCCTTCCAGAAACTCTTCCGGGTAGTAACTAATGGAAATTTATTGTTGGCAACATCATAAGTGAGATCGGCATCCACTATAGTAAGGCACTTCTTTCCTGTTCGCTGGTTTTGGATCCAGGTGCCCTCGTTGATAATGCGATGACATAGGGCTAAATATTGCTTCATGAAGTTTCGGATCCGTGATCTAGATTAGCTTGGGGCGAGCTTTGGTCCATTAGAGTAGGCGAAATATAACAATACAAGCCCAACAACAATCATTGGTATGCATAGCAATTGTCCCATCGTCATCCAGTCGAAGGCAACAAAGCCAATGTGTAGATCTGGTTCTCTAAAAAATTCTACAATGAAGCGGAAGCAACCATAACTTAGTGAGAAAACCCCAGACACTGCCATGCGTGGTTTTGGTGAAGATGAAAACCACCATACAATAATAAATAGTGCAATGCCTTCCAGTGCAACTTGATAAAGTTGTGATGGGTGTCGAGCCAGGTTGTCAACGTGAGGGAAAACCATACCCCAGACCGCATCTGTTGGCCTGCCCCATAACTCACCGCCAATAAAATTGCCGAGACGTCCGGCGCCTAATCCAAATGGAACGAAGGGTGCAATAAAATCGATTGTTTCCCAAAACCCTTTACCAATTGTTTTCGAATAGAAATAAAAGGCGATTAAAACCCCAATCAATCCACCATGAAATGACATGCCACCTTCCCAAACCCGAAACAACCAGATGGGATCGTCCAGAAAACGATCGAAACTATAAAAAAAGACTGAACCAACGCGGCCCCCTAATACCGCACCCAAGGCACCGTAAAAAACCAAATCTGAAATTTGTTCGGCATTCCAATGGCCTGGAATCTTTTTGCCGCGGTAACTCGCCAGCGCCCAGGCGCCGCAAAAAGCAATGATATACATCACGCCATACCAGTGGATGCTTATGGGGCCTATGGCGAGAGCTACTGGATCGAATTGAGGAAAGGTTAACACTGCTTCCGAATATCCGCGGTCTGGTAATTCTTTTTCTAATGTTTATTGCTGGAAGAAGTATATCAAGAATGCATCCCTGAGCGGTGATTAAAGGTGGGATTTAAACAACCTATCTCTTAATATATCGCCGCCGCATCAAACTAAAAGAGTTGAATTTTGTGCCTAATCATTTTTGCCCATAAGGCTGAGTCCCATTTCCCACTGGTAGTGGCAGCAAACCGAGACGAATTTTTTTCCCGGCCTACTCAACCAGCGATGTTCTGGGAATCCGAAGTAAATAAACAAACAATACTGGCAGGCAAAGACCTCCTTGCCGGAGGAACCTGGCTGGGCTTATCCAAAGCAGGACGATTCAGTGCTGTAACCAATATTCGGGATCCATCTCAGGCCGAACCAGCACCACGATCCCGCGGTGAGCTGACGCTTAATTTTCTGAGGGGAACCGATTCGGCAGAAGATTATGCCAATAGCCTAAGTGAAAGCTTTAATCATTATGCAGGATTTAATTTATTATTCGGCGATAGCAAAGACATGTTTTATGTAAACAACTTGGAAAATCTAGTGCATAAGCTTGAGCCAGGAATTTATGGTCTATCTAATGATCTGCTCAATTCGGATTGGCCAAAAATAAATCGTGGTAGAGAGGACTTGAAGTCTCTACTAAACAATGGCAATTCCTTAACGACCGATCAGCTGATTAAAATGATGAATCAACGGGAAATTTCTAAGGATGAGAATCTGCCATGTACAGGGGTTTCATTGGAAATTGAACGAGCTCTTTCCTCTACTTTTATCATGAATACCAATCATGGCTATGGAACTCGATGTTCGACAGCAATTATTGCTCGAGAAGACGGTGAATTTCGATTTAGCGAACAGAACTACGACGACGTTGGTCAAGCTACGGAACGTCACTATTACCAGTTTCTGAAATACTCTTAAAATCTTTACCCTAATCTGCGGCTCTATCAGCCGAATTCACCAGGTAACTCCTGGAGATTGCATGCATGAAGACCGTTTCCGCCTAGCTTTCAGAAAATCTTTTCGATCAAGACTGGCAAACTATCCTTCACTACTTACGGGAGGATCGCAAAGCTAACAGGTCTTGGGAATAGTTGTCCGGTGTCTTACAATGCGACTCACTTTCACTTCACATGGAGATAGTTGCAGTGGCAAATGAAAGTTATCATGAACCCATAGCAGAACTGACAGATGAAACTCGAGACATGCACCGAACGATCAGTTTTCTCATGGAAGAGCTAAAAGTGGATGATTGGTACTACCATCCATTTGATGACAGTAAAGACAAAAAGCTATTTTGATTCATAATAGAGACGAAGAAAAAGAACATGCAGCGATGGTGCTCGAGCGAGTAGGGCGGAAAGATGATTATTTAGACAAATAACTAAAAGACTTCCTTTTTACCGACAAGCCCAAAGCCCACAAATAAAAACTGAGTATTGCCCCATGCTTGAAGCTGATCTTGCTTTGCAGCGCCTGAAAGAAGGCAACGAATTATTTCGTAGCGGTTCATCCCACATTGAAGTGGACGAGGCGGATCGTCTTGAACTAGTCGAAAAGCAGAATCCCTTCGCCATCGTATTGGGATGTTCGGATTCCCGCATACCTCCCGAACTAATCTTTGCGCAAGGATTAGGAGATCTCTTTGTTATTCGAGTTGCAGGCAATATAGCCGCCCCTTCTCAAATTGGTAGCATCGAATTCGCTGAGGAAAAATTTGGCACAAAGCTCATCGTGGTTCTGGGCCATTCTTTTTGTGGGGCTATTAAAGCAACAATTGAAGAACTGGAGTCTCCAAGTGAAGGTTCTTCACCGAACCTGCAAGCAATCGTAAATAGTATTAAGCACGGTGTTGAAGCGAGTCTTATAAATGGTGATTCTTTTGATGACAAGGTTGCAAAGGCAGTGCGTGCTAATGTGCAATCCACTATCGACGAGCTAACAAACAAATCTGAAATTCTAAAACGCAAAGTTGCAGAGGAAGGCCTTAAAATTGTGGGCGCTGAGTACTGCCTCGAAACCGGCGTCGTCGAATTCTTCTAATTCGCTTAATTAGTTCGAGAGGAACGCAATAGCCTGTCGACGCCGGCGTTATAAAGCGTTAGATCCACCGCAGACCTGATCATTTGTGCGTCTTCCATCTGCATTACTTGATCCAGCAAATCCTGCGCTGCTTCGAGGCTTACACTACGAATAACTGATTTCACTTTTAGCAAGGCGGCGGAGTTCATCGACAGAGTGTCAAAACCCATGGCCATTAAAAGTACGGCAGCGCCTGGATCCCCTGCCATTTCCCCGCAAATACTCACTGGTTTTTCTTCTTGCTGAGCTTCCGAAACCACATGGTAGAGCGCGTTTAACACTGCTGGATGAAAAGCACTGTAAAGATTAGCAACCCGAGGGTTATTTCGATCTACCGCAAGCAAGTATTGTGTTAAGTCGTTGCTTCCCACAGAAATAAAGTCAACTAACCTGGCTAACGCTCGAGTCTGATAAACCGCCGCCGGTAATTCGATCATCACGCCTATAGGTGGAAATTTTACATTGAGATGTTCCTGTAACAACTCTCGGTAGGCGCGCTTAATTAATTGCAGCGCACTATTCACTTCATTCACATTGCTGATCATGGGTAACATGATCTGTAAATTTTCCAAACCAATACTTGCCCGCAACATCGCTCTAACTTGAGCCATGAAAATTTCTGGGTGGTCGAGTGTTACGCGAATGCCGCGCCAACCGAGAAAGGGATTTTCTTCATCAATGGGAAAGTAAGACAAGTCTTTATCGCCACCAATATCTAATGTGCGCATGGTAACTAACTTGGGGGCAAAGGCTTCTAGCTGTTCACGATAGATTTCGGTTTGTTCCTGCTCTGATGGAAATCTTTCACTGAGTAAGAACGGAACCTCAGTCCGAAACAGACCAATACCTTCAGCACCTTGGTCTAACGACTTCGTTACATCAGACATCAGACCTGTATTTACCCATAGATGGACCCGATGATCATCAGCGGAGACACAGGGAACGTCTTTAAGGTCTTCTAAACCCGCAATCAATTCGTCCTGTTCTTTAATGGTATTTCTGTAGCGGGTAAGAACGATATCCGATGGATTGCCAATGACTTCACCCTTGTAGCCATCAACAATCACTTGCTTGCCATCAAGTTTATTTAATGGAAGGTCGACGGCGCCCATTACAGTAGGAATTCCCATGGTACGCGCAAGAATGGCAACATGAGAATTACCCGAACCTTTAACAGATATAAGGCCATTGAGTTTATTTTTAGGAACTTCCGCAAGCATTACAGGTGTTAGTTCTTCACTAACCAGAATCGTATCTTCTGAATATTCGGTGGTTATCGGTTCTTTTTGTTGCAAATAAAAAAGTACCCGGCTGCATAAGTCACGAATATCCACTGCACGTTCACGCAGATAATTATCACTCATCATTTCAAAATTTCTTATGTGTTCATTAGCGACATAGGCGAGCGCACCTTGTGCCCAGGAACCCATTTTTATTCTCTCTACAACCTCATTACCCAATGCGTCATCGTCTAACATACTCACATAAACATCGAAAAGCTGACGTTCCTCTTCAGCAATCTGATCGGCTATTTGAGCATTGAGTTCCCGCATATCTTCCTGCACTGCGTTCAAGCAGTTATTGAAGAACTCGATTTCCTTCTCTATATCTTTGGTTTGTCTTTCTGGAATTTGACTGAGATCTGCCGGTGGGAACACAACCACAATCCGACCAATAGACACTCCTGAAGATCCCGAAATTCCAGGAAATACCGTATCTGACACTTTGTGTCCTGAGGGGCTTAATCCTTGAATGGCGCCGGTTGCTTCTGCATGAGCAATAACTCCTGCCAATTGCGCAGATAACGTGATTAGAAAAGCTTCTTCGCCTTCATCGAAGGCGCGACGTTCTTCGTGTTGTACAACTAAAACGCCTAGTACCGAACGGTGATGAATAATGGGCACGCCAAGGAAAGCATGAAAAACTTCCTCCCCGGTTTCTTCTATATAGTGATAGCTGGGGTGCGTCGAAGCATCTTGTAGATTTATAGGTTCAGCATGTTTAGCAACTAGCCCTACCAATCCTTCACCGATTTCTAAACTCACATGGCCAACTGCTTGCGCCTTTAAACCTTCTGATGCCATTAAGACGTGGCTATTAATATCGGTGTCATATAAATAGACAGAACACACTTGGGTATTTAGTGCTTCTCGAACGCGACGCACAATAATGTTCAACGCAGATTGTAAATTTTTGGCTGCATTGACTCTCTGAACGATGACTCGCAATTGGTCGAGCATATCTCTTCCTTGCTCCACCGAAGCAATTGCTATGGCCGTGTCCTGAGACCTCTCTCCTTAAGGAGAGAATAATCACTTCCAGCAAAGCTTAAACGGTAGATATTCTGTAAACCGCACAGAGATTTATTATTGTCGCGTTATGTAATTATTAAGCGGGTCTTCTAATTCAGTAAGCGCTCTGAGATACACGTCTCTCTTGAACTCGATTACTTGTTCAACCGGATACCAATAATTAACCCAACGCCAGTCGTCGAACTCTGGTGTACCGGCCCTATTTAATTCAACTGTACTGTCATCACTTTCTAGGCCAAGTAAAAACCACTTTTGCTTTTGCCCAATGCATAGTGGATCACTGTGATAACGGATATAGTTTTCAGGCAGACGATAATGCAGCCATTCTGTAGTTTGATGAAGAATCCTAACGTCCTTTTCATCTAGACCAACTTCCTCATCCAGCTCACGATAAAGAGCTTGTTCCAGAGATTCACTTTCTTTTACTCCACCCTGAGGAAACTGCCAACCAGCTTGCCCGATTCGCTTAGCCCACAGCAATTCGCCGAGCCGATTACAAATTACAATTCCTACATTCGAGCGATAGCCCTCTGAATCAATCATACCCATCAATTCTTAGACAAATATATGGAGCTATTGTTTCACAGAATTTCCAGACGGATCAACGGTAGAAGTTTGTAAGAATTCCGCTTTTTCAATATTTATCAGTAATTTAGCAAGATATTTCCACCCATATTGATGACGATTCGCGCCAGAAATTAACGAGAGATAGAACTGGTGCCACGCTATAATGACTAGTTTTGGACCTTGACATGCCGCGGCGCCTCGCCCTTTTTGATTTAGACAACACTCTGCTTGCCGGAGATAGCGATCATGCATGGGGAGAATTTCTAATCGCGCATAAGCTGGTGGAAGAGGATTCACACCGCCAGAAAAACGATGGCTTCTATCAAGACTACTTGAAGGGTGAGCTAGATATACACGCTCATGTCGCGTTTACTCTTTCACCAATTTTTTCGTGTTCCTCTGAGCAAAGAATAGCACTGCACAAAATATTTATGGAGCATTCTATTCGTCCTCTGCTATTAGGTAAGGCGTTCGACCTGGTCGAAGAACATAGAGCTGATGGTGATTATTGCTTAATTATCACGGCCACTAATCGTTTTATAACGGAACCCATTGCAGAATTATTCGCCGTAGACTCTTTGCTAGCAACAGATGTTGAAATATTAGAAGACAGGCTGACTGGTAAAATTCTTGGCACTCCCTGTTATCAGGAAGGAAAAATACTCAAACTCCGGAATTGGCTGGAGAGAAATGAATCGGGGCTTTCTCTGAAAGATAGTATTTTTTATACAGACTCTATCAACGACTTACCCTTACTCGAAACGGTTACCACTCCAATCGTCGTAGATCCAGATCAACAACTCGAACAAATTTCTGCCGAAAAAGGTTGGCAAAACCTTAGCTTGCGTGGGTAAATGGCAATAGCCCGAACTTCGGGAAAAATAAGATGCTTAGAATAGCACTAGTTGTAACGGGAGCATTGCTAGCTAGTTGTAGCAACGACGAGCAACCCAACACAGAATCCAGCGCTAATGGCGTTGCCATTGGAGAACCTTCACCTGCGCTCGATCCTTCCCTGTATGCGCCAATCCGAAATATCTTGATCGGATATCTCAATCAAATAGATACTGATTACAACACCCTAGCTACTGAATTAACCTCCCTTGAAAATCAAGTAGCTGAATTCCTGGAAAGTCCGCAAACATCCAGCATGAATTCTGTGCGCAGTGGCTGGCTTAGTGCTCATTCCAGTTACGAACTCACTACCCTACACCGCTATTTTGCGGAACAAATTCTTTCCGAAGAGGAAGTGTTAGCCCTGTATCAATTTTATTACCAAATAAATCATTGGCCAATTCTTCCTGGATATGTCGACTATGTTGGCACATACAGCAACAGCGGAATCGTCAATGACATTACCGTGAATATAGATATCCCTACCCTAAGAGAACAACACGGAGCCTTCGACTTAGCGGAAGCTTCTTTGGGATTTCACGTTTTGGAGTTTTTAATCTGGGGAGAAAATCTTAAACGACAGGACGAGCGTCCCGCTTCTGACTATTTTGTTATTACCGAACTCAATGCCTCAGAAATTGAAGGTGGCTTTGAGTTGGATCAATTGAGTAACAATAGAAGAAGGCAAATGCTGGTTCTCAATACTCAAGCTCTGCTGTCCGATTTTAACAGCAGTCGAGAAATCTGGTCTTTGGGAAGTGAAACTTTCCGCAATGAATTGAATGCACTGAATGGCAGTGAAATTATTATTCTATTATTAGAAGCAATGACCAGCATGCTCACGGAAGAAATGTTAATTCGGTCACTCTATCCGCTGCTTAATGGTGAATATATCGAAAGTATTCAATCTCCTTTCAGCCATTCCACCCAAAATGTAGTCTCGGCTCAATTAAGTAGCGTCGAGCGTCTGTTATTAGAAACAACTACCGACTATGGAAGAAGTCTCGATTCAGTGTTGGCTTCTCTCTCCAGCGAGTTTGAAGAATTTTTTTACCAGAACTTCGATGCCAGCAAGGAATGTTTGATATTACTTTACAGCACTCTCGATATATCGGAAGAATCGACCATATCTACCGAAGCTGAGTTTGAGATTGTTGAGTGTATTAATCTATTAACCAATATGATTGATTACTTGGAACAAATTAAGATCACTCTTGCTACACCTGTTTAACTTAACTGCATCTCTACAATTAAATCGTCAGCCAGTCGTTCAATTTCCTGTTGCAATACTTCCAACTTTAGACCAACCGGTACTTTTAAGTTTGCCTTAGCCTTAAACAACACTTCACTGGACATGGGAGCTGGAACGCAGTCAGTGGAAAGTTGTTCTACGTTGACAGAGAGACTGGCCAATACATGCGAGAATTCGCGGATTATGCCCGGACGGTCATTACCGATTAGATTTAATTCAACAGTTTGTGGAAGTTCAATTTCGAAATCACTATCTACTCGTTCAATCACCAGTGTTAACTGATCAGAGATCCCGTCCAAAGCTGAAATGAGTTGGTCCACCTCACTATCACTCACGCTTACTCGCAGAATACCGGCGAACTTACCCGCCAACTGTGACATGCTGCTTTCCAACCAGTTACCGAGTTACCTGCAATTACTTGTGCCAGCGATTCAACCAAACCAGGTTTATCTTCGCCAATTGCAGTGAGTACTAAATAAGTAGTCATAATCAAAATAATCCAATTTGTTGGTTTAGGATGTCGTCCATCGATGAAGATTTAAAGATTAGTATGGAATCCGCTATAGGTACCAATTGTTTTTCAATATAAAAATCATAGTCGATGGGCGCAATTCGATAAAGACGTGGTTCAGGTCCACTACTAGTCATTATGTATTCGATCCAGCCCCCGGACTTATACAAACTGGGCAAATTCTTTTCTGCTCTTATCGCTTCTGCTTTACGAGCCGCCTGAACGTGAGGTGGAACATTCTTAACATAGTCATTTAATTTGCGTCTAAGTCTCTTTCGCAATACCAGCTCTTCTTCGAACTCCCCATTCTGGAGGCGACCGACTAATTCTTTAACATATTCTTCAAATGGCTCTTCCAGGAATATTTTCTTGTACAGTACTTTTTGAAACTCTCTCGCTAAAGGCGACCAGTCGCTTCTCACTGTTTCTAATCCTTTAAACTTCACCTCATCATTTGCACATAGGCCTGCGTAGCGCTTTTTGCTTCCAGTATCTGAACCACGTAAGGTGGGCATAAGAAATTTTCGATAGTGAGTTTCAAACTCCATATCTAAGTAACTAGTGATGCCATGTTCACTCTCCAATTTTTCCTGCCACCAACGATTCAAATTAGCAGCAAGACCATTTCCGATTTTCTCGACCTCCTGTTCCGCCACATTACCTAACAAAACAAAAACAGAGTCAGTGTCCCCATAGATTACCTGATAACCCTCTTCTTCGATGTATTCTTTACTCTGAATAATGATTTCGTGGCCGCGCTTGGTTATTGAGCTCACCAGGCGGGAATCGAAGAAGCGACAACCGGTAGTTCCCAAAACTCCATAAAATGAATTCATAATGATCTTGATAGTCTGGGATAGAACTGCATTTTTTTGGGCTTTGGCCTGATCGCGTGCGGCCCATAAATTTTCAATCAACTCCGGAAGAATGAATTTATCCCGTGAAAACCTACCGCCGTCATATCCTTCTATGGGATTTTCTTCTTTTAGACCTTCGATCAAGGCCAAGGGGTCGATATGAAAGCTTCGAATGATGCTAGGATAGAGGCTCTTGAAATCCAGCACGATAACATTGTCATGAATTCCGGGTATGGATTGCATGACATAACCTCCAGGACTGATATTTCTGGATTCCAGTTGATCCAAGGCCGGAGCTACATAGCCTTTACGGTGTAATCTGGGCAAATAAAGAAAATCAATTGCCGCTACCGATCCACCGTAGCGATCCATTTCCAGTCCGGTTAGCTGGCTACGTTCGATGGCAAATCCCAAAAGATTTTCTTGTTCGAAGATATCCCAGACCAGGCGACAATCTTCAAGATTGTAATTTGCGAGTGCAATCTTATCTTCCTGAAATAATCGAGTTATTTCTTCACCCCGCTCATCAACATTGTCGACTAACTTGCCTCGATTGAGTAATAAGCGGGAAACGTATTCAAGAGAAAAATTCTCAAACTGATAGGTCGCGGAACGCATCAATTCGATCCCATCTAATACTACTCGACCGGGAACGAGCGCATAAAAACGTTGCTCACTGTCTCTGGACTGACGCCAGCTAATTAATTCGCGATTTCTCCCCAGTGATAGTTTTACTTCTGCTTTGTCAGCGAAGTCCTGTAAAGTCCGAAGATCAAAGTTGACGACATTCCAGCCCATTAAAACATCGGGATCTAATTCTTCTATTTTTTGTACAAAGGCAATGAGTAATTGTTTTTCATCTTGAACAAATTTCCAAGCTCGTACTTGATTTCATTTTCTGCTTCGACATTACAATTTTCATCATCGCCAATCATAAGCACGATTGACGTCTTGTCAGAGTATATAGCGATGGAGTAAAGGTGATTAACTCCGTAATCTGTTTCGATGTCGAAGGAGATAGCATTTAAAACAGGGCGATAATCGTCAGGCTTCAGTCGGGCATTATTTAGATTCTTATACTGCCCTCTTTCCTGCAGTTCTCCCTGGAAAGTTACACCACCGGTAAGAAACCTTTCCATTAAGAATCGATCAGTGGGTTTGATATCCGCTTCCATTAAATGAACATCGCGAATTCCTAGTCGATCACGATTGTCGAACAGTTTTCTTTGGCTGGAAAAATACAAGCCGATATCGGATCACTGGCGAAATTAGTTAGCTCGGTGGCTGCAATACGCCAACCTTTTTGTCCGCTAAGGATCTTTTCAACCATTTTGATTTGTTCGCTGGAAAAAAAACAAACCGCTTCCTGCTGCTTCAAATGCATTCGCAATGGGCCGGTATCAGATATAAACCAGAACACCAATTCTAAACCAGCATTGGTTTCGAGCCACTGCCGGGTTAGAAGAAACGCTTTATGAGAACTGGATTGTCGGAGACTACGGTCACGTCCCCAGAATACTAGGGGACCATTCCAATTACTATATGTTGGCAATCAGAATAGCCCCCCCGAAAAACTTCTATTTTTAGATGGTAACCTGACGAGGGAACTGCCCGAAGTCCTCCCAGAAACTTACTTTCTCTGGAAGCTCTTCGTTTGCAGGTTGAATATTTCCATTTACGTCAGTAACTCGAGATACGATTGTATGCTCCCCGGAATCTGGGTTGTCCCAATCGAAACTCCATAGCTTCCATGAGTACTTGGTATTGCGTGCACTGAGCTGTGCTCTCCGCCATGGGCCGTCATCAATTTTTACTTCAACACTTTCAAGTGGTGTGCCGTCGTTAAGTACGAACCCCTGAATCGTATAGTTACCACCACTTTCTAAAACTCGAACAATGGCAGATTTTAAATTCAGGGTAGTTACTGAATTCTCAACCCATCTTTCAATACCGCCAACATTGACTCGTTTCAAAGTTACATAATCACGACCCATAAAACGACCCATATAACGAGTGTTTTGAACATGAATCTGCGTAAGCCACTTAACATTTGCAACACCATACCAACCCGGAACCAATAGTCGTACTGGTTTGCCATGGTAGTGCGGCAATGGCTCACCATTCATTTCAAAAGCAAGCATGTTTTCCGGGCGTATTGCATCTTCCAAAGAAAGACTACGCGCAAATGCTTTATCAACTTCTCTTCCCGAATTTCTTCCTGCCCTACATCGGCCCGGCAAAGAATACAACTTCCTTTGCACCATCCTGAATGCCGGCAGCTTCAAGGATGCTCGTAAGTGCAACGCCACGCCAATTTGCATTGCCGATTAATCCATATAAGAGCCGCTGGCTATTACCACCGCATTCGAATCCAACTTGTTGCTCAATTACATCTCCATTCATTAAATCACTGAGAGATAGTTCTAGTTCGTTATCCACCATACCAGTGACTCTCAATCGATAGGAATCATTATCAACTTCTGGTTGACCATAGTGCTGAACTAAATAGAAGTCTTCATTGGAAGTGAAAAACGAAGTAATCTCTCTCGTATCCTGCCAATGAGTTGTGTTCGGTTCAATTGGCCGCCATTGAAATGCTTCGGAGGCATCATCGGTAAACGGAATAAGTGTTTCACCTTGCGCCAAGGCAGGAAACAATAAGTTAGGCGCTGTCGCTGCGCCTGCAGCTAGTACACCCGGGACCTAAAGCGCCTTTGAGGACTTCGCGTCGACCTTGATTTTTGGGGTTGTCTTCGTGATTCATTATTCTTTTCTCTCTTTATTAGGGTCGAAATTCTAATTTTTTCGGGTTGATTCTGTGAACATTGGGAAAACCCTTTTCACAACCAACCAGTATGTTCCCAGATAATGAACACGCGCTTTAAAAAGCAGGAAGAGGTCATAGGATAAAATCCGCTTAGTGTTGATGGCCCCCCAGGGGCCCCTGAACATGACCTGGGCGATCTCTTCTTCACTTGCATCCCTAATCGCAATTTAAATTCAACTTCGTAATGCAAAGTCCTCCCTGCTAATGGATGATTGAAATCCACATCGGCATGAAATTTTCCTGACTTTAAGATAATTACATTGTGCCAACCTTTGTCGGACCTAACTCTGGCTAGACCTCCAACTCGTAGCGCTTTGACTCCGATAGGTAGTTGCAGGTGCTTTATTGGGACTCTTTGTATTGCTTCCGGATTACGCAATCCATAAGCCTCTTCCGGCTTCAAAGTAATCTCAATCTTGTCGCCTTGTTTCTTTCCTTCGAGAGCCTGTTCCAGTCCAACTACTACATTGTGAAATCCATGCAGATAATAAAGTGGCTCACCTTCTTTCGTGTGTTCCAACCAATCAGAGTGTTCACCATCGGGAAGCACTTCGGACAAGCGATAGTTGAAAGCGACTACTTTGTTTTTCGCAATAATATTTTCTGGATTCTCCGATTCGGGAGATTCAGATGATTCCTGTTGCTTATATGATTCAGCCATGTCGAAAGTTTACTGTTGGACTTGGAATTCGAGATTCTAGCAGGTGTCCCGGAAACTCACTATTTTCAGAGTAGGGTCAGTTAGCCGAAAATGGCCGTTTCATGTATACTTACGGCCTTTTGGCGCAATGAGAAGTAGAATTATGGCTAGTAAAGCAACAAAAAAAGAAGCGGTGGTTAGCACTCGCGAAGACCTAGCAGAACATATCGAAGCTTTTTTGAAACCCGGGGGCAAAGTTCAACAAATTCCTTCCGGTGTGAGTGGTCAAACCTCCACCAGTGGCCCAAGGCAGATCGTCTTAAGTCATAAAACTAGTTAATAAGAAATATCTATATAAAACAGGGAAATAGGTCACTATCTCCCTGTTTTTTTGTGCAGTTCAAAAAATTAAGAGGGTTAAAGTTGTTTGACGTTATTGCCTTTTTCGTTGAGCAGATCCAACAGTCCATCACTCCTACCAGATAAGCAGCGCCTACTAATACGAATTCTGTATCTCCATCCTTTAACATTTGTTCAAATAGGTACATTAATATGCCTTTAAAACCCACGTGAAAGGCAACCAAGCGCCAAATAATTATGTCAAAGCTTTTATTCAAAATGCGTTATGTGCCTGAAGATGAAGCCCAAGAAGTACGTGAGCTTCTGGAAGAAAATGATATTGCATATTTCGAAACCCATGCTGGCTATTGGGGAATTTCAGTTCCTGCTATCTGGGCAAAAAGAGAAGATCAATTTGATCGGGCTAGAGAGTTGATCGAGAAATACCAAGACAAAGAACCAAACACCTTCGAGAAGAGTTTAAAATTAGGAAACAGCGAGGGGAAACTAAGACAATTTGGCACAGTTTCTTGGAAGACCCCCTTCACTTCGTTATTTACATTGGGATGATTGTTCTAGTCCTGTACTTTTCTTTACGATTTTTTTTATCATTCTAGTTATACACGAACGTGGAATTCTTCATTCTCTTTAAGAAACTTTACTCTTATTCAGGACTGTTATATAAATCTCACAGACTAGTGTTAGCGGTTCTTATCAGGGGGAGCCTCCTAACATCCTTTGCGACCCTGGCAATCAAAGGAGGTGATCCCATCAATAGTCAATCTATTAAGGGAGCCTCCGGTTATTTCAGCTAGTACATAGTTGAAAAACTGGAGAGGAATAGTTAACACTGTTAGCATTTCTTAGCTCCCATAAGGTAGAAAGTCCCGTTGTTGTTTCGGCAACAACGGGATTTTTGTTTCTGGGAGTTTGATTACTACCGTGAGCCTAAGTAACTGCGAAGCCGAATTGGAAAATTATGCTTCAATAACATTTGATGAATATTCCATTGTTCCTGCGGGTCAATATCTCTCAAATAGTGCACTTCAGCACTATCTAGCATCGCAATTGGAATTCCACCTTGAAACAACACTCGGTTCTTTAACAACCGCGGTAGCCTGCGATTTGGCAAAGTTAACTTTAAAAGGTTAAGTGGATCACTGGCAGCTAAACAATAGTAAGGTTGTGCAACCCCTTCTTTGTTCTTTTTATCTTTCTTAAACTTTCGCAACGCATCCACAGTTTCTGGAAATGCAAACTGTTCCCCACCAATACCAGTTACAAATCGCCCACCTCTCAATACGCCACGCAATTCTAATTTTCGTAGATGTACTAAAAGTACTCGCCACGGAGGAGCATGAGATTCCCTTTCAAGTAATGACCGAATTACTATGCCCCAACGTTGCAAATAAATACTGATCAATCTTTCGATTTGTTCTTCATCTAATACTTCCCATTTCCAGGAAGGTTTTTTATTGGGTTCTTCTTGCACAACTTCTTCTTGAAAGGTATTCAGTAAACTCCAACGACCTGCATCCTCTACGCCAAACATTGCTTTGCGATTATGCCGTTTGTGGGCACTGAGTTTTCTGTTGGTGGGAGTTAGCAATGCGCGCAGTCCTGTGTAACTATCACTGCAAATACGTCCATAACTAACAAGCTCTGCAAGTCCTTCTTCCAATTGGGTTTTTAACATCCCTGTTCGACTCTGAATCTGGTCGAAGAAACTTGCGCCGTGCTCTTTTAAATCCCGTTCGATACGCTGGGCAATGCCACTGTGCTCGATTGGTTCTTCATTTAATTGTGTCTTTGCAAGTGCCTGCCATATATCCAGATTTTGTCTACTGGCCAGAGTAATTGGTGTACTTTTTATTGGGCCAATAGTTTTCTTCTTGCCCGGTCGACTAGAGCTTATCGGCAGGCTATATCTACCCCAGGTAACTTTGCCGCTAATACACATGACATCGAGCCAGTTAGGATCATAGTTTTTAATCCTGGCAGGATAGATATCCGCTTCCCAAGCTGCCGCAGGAGAAGCAATCCCATCCATTAGATTTAGAGCATTCTGCAATTGGGTCTGACCATCCAAGCTAAGCCCTCGCGCTGCGCTTTCTTCTTTTACAGGTATCAGTTGATGTTGATCGAACAGAAACTCGGTAAATATTTCCAGAGACACCGGCTTAATCGCCTTACGGTGAGAATCTATAGTATAGCGGTGTATTCTTTGGAGCAGGCGACGCTCACACCATTCTATTTCTTTGCCAGCATTTTCTTTATCAAGCAATTCGTCGGAGCAACTATTGGTAAAATTACCCTGGATAACAAAGCCCTCCACTTCTAATGCAATTAGAGCTGCGTCAATTTTTTTATAGTCCAGCTGCAATTCTTCTACTAGTTGGCTTGCATTGATTGGACCCAGACCTTCTAGTCTGCCCCTAACGATTTCGATTAAAGCTTTTTCTTCAGTCCATTCTTGCTTTAATAACAGCTCAGGTAACTCAACGTGCTCTGAAATTTCTGAAAAGATTGTGTCCAATAGTGGAAAAAGTTCTGTTGCGATCCACAGTTTATTTGGATGACTATTTAACTTAACCAATCGCTGGTCTTTTTCTAGTTGCTCCTGCCAACGTCCATACTCACGTTTTGCAAATTCTTTCTCGGTGATGTAACCAAGAGTCAGCAGCGCATCATGCAATTCTTCAGCGCAGCTTACGTAAGGCCAGGCTTCTTCTCTTGATCTTGCGATTGCATTAACATCCAGTAGACTAAAATCCTTCGCTTCAGCAGGGTCGGCCCAACTGCGATTGCGGATTGCATTGGTTCGCCTTTCTTCAAACGGTGCATCATCGAGAAAAGCGTAGGGGCGCGCATTGATAATTTCCTGAGCGAATGGAGAAGGCTCTCTTAAATCTTTTGCTATTAAGGTGAGTGCATCACTTTCTATATCAGCGATTAGTGATTCCAGTGCGGTGACGTCCATTGCCTCACCAAGACAATCATTCACAGTTTGATTAACCAGTGGATGATCCGGTACATATCGTTTACCTGTGATGTTTTCCTGGCAAGCTATCTGATCAGGAAAAACATGGGCCACCAAATCTTCAGCATCCATCCGCTGAAACTGAGGTGGAACCCGTTTGCCATTGCGGTTTCTTTGAATAGCCAGGGAGCGAGTTGCATTCCAGCGCCAGCGAACTTCAAACATGGGCGCATCCAGCATGGCCTGTATCAATACTTCACGAACAGTGGCACTCTGCAGATACTTAAAGACTTCTTCCAATGGAAAGCTATGCACTGAACCCAGCGAGATAACAATACTGTCTTCGTTGGCCGCAGCTTGTAATTCAAAGTTGAATGATTTACAGAAACATTTACGTAAGGCTAAACCCCATCCTCGATTGAGTCGGCTACCATAGGGTGAATGAATGACTACATGCATGTCGCCTACTTCATCGAAGAAGCGTTCCATCACTATAGTTTCACGAGTAGGCATTACACCTAGGGCATTCATACCGGATTGCAGATATTCAACCAGTTGCACTGATGCCGATCGTGGCAAACCAATATCATCGACTAAAAATTGAATGGCGGCATTGGCAGAATCATTAATCAGCAGATCCGCTATGGTTTGTTTCAGGTTTGATACCGAATTGGAAAGCTCTCGAGTACGACCAGGACCTTCACCAAACCAGAATGGAATCGTTGGTTGTATGCCATCAGCATCACGTACTCTTACCTTAAGTCCATCGAGTCTTAACATTTGCCAGGCATGGGTACCTAAAGTAAACACATCGCCAGGCAATGCTTCCAGGGCAAAGTCTTCGTTAAGACTACCAACAACAATGTCTTCTGGATCTAAAACAACTTGATAATCAAACATGTCGGGAATAGCACCACCATTGGTGATTGAAACCAGGTTAGCTCCCCGCCTCGCTCGTATCTTGTTATTAATTACATCTAAATGTAGATGGGTTCCACGGCGACCTCTTCGAGTGGTGTACCCCTCCGCTAGCATCTGCACTACCGTATCGAATTCTTCTCGACTTAAATCACGATAGGAATAAGAATTTTTGCACAACTTATAAAGATCATCTAAAACCCAACCGTCATCATCAGAATCTGATGCGGTGGGATTGGAAGAAACTTCAGCAACAATTTGTTGTGCCAGAATATCCATTGGTTTTTCTGACAAACAAATCTTGTCTAACTCACCTTTCTTAACACAATTTAGTAAAGCGGTTGATTCCACTAGGTCATCTCGAGTTAAAGGAAAAAGAATACCTTTTGGTGAGCCATGGACGGAGTGACCGCTGCGGCCTACTCTTTGTAAAAAAACCGCGATGCTTTTCGGTGATGAAAACTGAACTACTAAATCGACTGAACCAATGTCGATACCGAGTTCCATTGAAGCAGTGGCCACTAATACCTTTAAGTCACCGGCTTTTAGTTTTTGTTCTGCATCATGGCGCAGTTCTTTACTCATACTACCGTGATGGGAACAAACAGAGTTATCACCGAGTCTTTCAGATAATGCCAAAGCTAATCTTTCCGAAAGGCGCCTCGTGTTCACAAAGACCAAAGTGGTATCATGCTGATGAATAAGATCGACTAGTCGTCGATACAACTCTTCCCAGACTTCATTGCTCATTAATGCCGATAGGGGCGAAATAGGTACTTCGAGACTGATATCAATTTCTCGACGGAAACCACTGTCAACAATTTCACAGGCAACTTCATTTTCATTTTGATTTGAGTTGCCTACTAAATATCGGGCAACCATTTCGATCGGTTTCTGAGTGGCAGACAGGCCAATCCGCTGTAGATGCTGCCCGGAATTCACTCGAATCAGATTCTGCAGTCGCTCAATAGAAAGGGATAAGTGAGAGCCACGTTTGTCTCCCAGCATGGCATGAATTTCATCCACGATCATAGTGGAAACCGTTACCAACATGGAGCGACCGCTAGCACTGGTAAGAAGTAAATAGAGTGACTCGGGAGTGGTAACCAGAATATGTGGTGGATTCTTAGCCATCTTCTGCCGTTCTTTAGCAGGGGTGTCACCAGTGCGGACAGCTATGGAAATATCCACTGGTGCTTCTCCTAGCAAATGCAGTTGTTCTGCAATGCCATCTAGGGGGATTTCCAAATTCTTATGGATGTCATTGGAAAGAGCTTTTAGCGGTGAAACATAAAGAATTTGAACACCTGCTTTCAGCTGACCGTTAACACCACGCTGCACCAGACAATCGATAGCTGCATAGAAGGCAGCAAGGGTCTTACCGCTGCCGGTTGGTGCGCATATAAGGGTGTGCTTGCCCGCCTGAATTGTCGGCCAGGCCTCAGCCTGGGCCTGAGTTGCTTGACCAAACTGGGATTTAAACCAGTTAGCGCTAGCTGGATGGAAACTCGCTAATGCCATAAACAGGGCACCAAATTGTAGGGAATACGAAAAATACTGTACAAGTTACAGGTTATTTGACCCCAAACTGATTTGCAACAACCGAGTTAGGAAGCATAAATCCAATCTGGACTCCATTCTATAGGAGACCCGAAATAGCAGCATTCCAGGCAAATTTGAGGACTACTAATGGGCCATCACAAGCGCTAATTGTGAATTAGTTCCATTGACAGAGGCGAGCGGCACCGCTAATTTTAAAGACTATTAGTAGAGAAATACTTTTGAACGAATTAGAGAATCACAGCCTTCCCAAACGCATACAGGGTTATATCCGGGTCTTCTGGAAAGAAAACCGGCAGTTCTTCGCATTGTTGTTCTGCATCGTTTTCTTCAAGAGCGCTATCGCAGATCTGAGTTCAATTTCAGGTGCATCCATGCTGCCAACACTTTTGGATGGCGACAAAGTTTGGGTTAACAAACTTGCCTACGATGTGAAGATTCCTTTCACCGAAATTTCTCTAGCTGAAGTTTCTGATCCAAAACACGGCGATATAGTTATCATCGATTCCAAAGTCGCAGATAAGCGTTTGGTAAAGCGCATTATTGGCATTCCGGGAGATACCATCTACATGCAAAACAATGCGCTTATCATAAATGGCGTTGCAGCAGATTATGAAGTGCTCTCCCGAGAAGGAAGTTCGATCATTATCGAAGAGCACCTGCCGGAAAAAACTCATCAGGCCAGACTTGCCAGAGGATTTCTAAATCGGCGCGGCCGCAGCTACGGTCCAAGTGTTGTTCCGGACGATCAATATTTCGTGCTCGGGGATAATCGCGATAATAGTGCAGACAGTAGAACCTATAGCTTTGTGCCTCGAGAAGAAATCATAGGACGTTCTTCTTCAGTTGTATTCTCCCTCGACAGCGATAATAGCTATCTCCCTCGCGGTGAGCGCTTCCTGTCCGGACTTAACTAATTTCCCGCTCTCACCGATATTCGGCTATCGCAAATCTAATTTCTTTGTAATAAATTACCCATTAGTCGGGCTTCATTATTTGCGGCGCTTATTCATGAATCTACGTTACTACAAAAAATATTTTAAGAGGAAAACTATGCATTCGTTCCGTCAACGAATTGTGCTTTTGAGTAAGATTTTTCTTGCATTGATCTTTGCTAACGCATTTCAGTTTGCAAACTCACAGGATTATGTTTGGGCTCCAGAGTTTCCTGTTGGTTCTTCATTTATTGAAATCTCTGCACAAGATCAGAACGGTACAGTTCAAACCTTTAAAGACCTTGTTGGAGAAAAGGGCATGCTCTTTATGTTGAGCCGATCTTTTGACTGGTGACCATTCTGCAAAGATCAGCTCGTGCAGCTGACCGAAATTAGTGCACAGTTTGAAGATATGGGCGTAAACATCACTGCCATGACTTACGATTCTGTGGAAATGTTAAAGTCAGTAGAAGAAGATGAGGGAATCGAATTCACTCTTCTAAGAGATGCTGACATTACTCATGTAAATGCCCTGGGCATATTGAATGAAGATTATGAACCAGGATCCCGTGCATACGGAGTTCCGCACCCAGGTATTTTTATCATCACCCCGGACGGAGTAATTCGCGCCAAGTTTGCAGAAGAAGGTTTTCGAGCCAGACCGGACTTCGATAACGTGTTGGAAGCGGCTGCGAATCTCTAACCAAAAGATGTATTCTTTATAAAAGAAACAAGAAGTGACTCCCGCTTCCAGTTTTTTTGTGCCCCCCTAACCAAAACACTCGGGAAGAAACACTGGATGAGTCGGCAGACAACATCTTCTGAGCCGGACCCTAACTTTGTAAATGCTGTCAAAAGCGGGAGCGAATAGGTAGTATTACGCTCTCGCTAATTCTCTATTTCTTAGTAGGCATCGTTGGGACAGCAAACCTCTCTCTATCAAAAACATCTCGATGCTGGCGCCAAAATCGTCGACTTTGCCGGTTGGGATATGCCCATCAACTACGGCTCCCTGATCGAAGAACATAATCAGGTTCGTACTGCCGCTGGCGTGTTCGACGTTTCCCATATGGCCGTTGTAGATGTTGGCGGAAAGGACGCGGAAAAATACTTGCGCTATTTACTAGCCAATGATGTTGCCAAACTGGATGAGGTAGGTCGGGCTCTTTACAGCGCAATGCTCAATCATGATGGCCATGTTCTCGACGATTTAATCGTTTATCGCATGAGTTTTGGTTATCGCTTAGTGGTCAACTGTGCTACCCGTGGCAAAGATCTGCGCTGGATGATCCAGAATACTGACGGTTACGCGGTATCGATTCAGGAAAGACCGCGACTGGCAATTCTCGCGGTGCATGGACCAGAATCTATCAACAAGGTTTGCGAAGTTGTTGAAGAAGATCAAACCAATCAGATTAGAGGACTGAAGTATTTTCATGGTGTGGAACTGGAACGATTTTTCATTGCAAGAACTGGTTATACCGGCGAGAAGGGTGTGGAGTTTATTTTTCCCGATAGTGATGCCTCTGAGTTGTGGGACAAACTGCTGGCGGCAGGGGTTAAACCTATCGGCATAGGTGCTCGGGATACGCTGAGGCTGGAAGCGGGTATGAATCTCTATGGTCACGATATGGATGAAACCACCTCGCCCCTCGCTGCCAACATGGAATTTACTATCGCTTATGAACCAGAGGACCGCGAATTTATTGGCAAGCCAGCACTCATAGCTCATAAGCAATTACGGGATGCAGGCAAATTACCTGAGTTAGTTGGACTGGTCCTGGAGAGTCGTGGCGTCTTAAGAGAAGGTCAAAAATTAGTCACCGATAAGGGTGAAGGAATCATTACCAGTGGCTCTTTTTCACCTACATTGAAGCATTCAATTGCATTAGCTAGAATCCCAATTAACAGTCAATCCTGCGAAGTTGACCTGCGTGGCACAATAACGACGGTACGAATTGTTAAACCCAATTTCGTGCGTTTCGGTAAGAAGGTATTCGAATAAAAAAGACGAGCAACACATGCTCAACCTGAGAAGGAATAAATGAGGGGGGGTCATTGCGTGAGTGATATTCCTGGCGATCTAAGATATACGTCAACCCACGAGTGGGTTCGGATAAATGATGATGGCACAGCAAGTGTCGGGATCAGCGACCATGCACAAGATGCCTTAGGCGATATTGTATTCGTCGAACTGCCAGAACCTGGTTCCTCTGTGAATGCAAAAGATGAAGTGGCGGTTGTGGAATCGGTAAAAGCCGCGTCGGATATTTATAGCCCAGTTTCAGGAGAAATAACTGCAGTAAACGAAGCCCTGGTAGATGCTCCAGACACTGTGAATTCTTCTCCCTATGAAAATGGTTGGTTCTTCAAAATGAAAATAGGCGATGAAACCAAGCTGCACGAACTAATGGATGCGCATGCCTATTCCAAACATTGCGACGACGAATAAAGTAAAAACTGACACCAATACTCATAGTTGATCACCGGAATGTTTCAGGCACTCCGGTACTAGTTTTTGAATTACAGTATTAGTAAGGTTGAAAGGATCTATGCAGACGCCAGCTAAAACCTCATCCATGCCCACCAATTCAGCGCAAAATGATTCAGCACCTACTCTGGAAACGTTGCAGTACCAAGATGCATTTATCGATCGTCATATCGGCCCAGAAGATGGGCAAGTTGCAGAAATGCTGGAAACTCTTGGACTGGAATCCCTGGAACAACTAATCGAGAAAACGGTTCCGGCTTCAATCCTTTCAGAGCGTCCGATGTCGGTCGGTGATCCAATGACCGAGAATGATGCGCTGGCGAAACTAAAAGCTATCGCAGGCAAGAATAAACAATCCCGTTCCTTTATAGGACTCGGCTATTACGACACTCACACTCCCAATGTGATCTTACGTAATGTCCTGGAAAATCCAGGCTGGTACACCGCCTATACCCCTTACCAACCTGAAATTTCCCAGGGACGATTGGAATGTTTGCTTAATTTCCAGCAACTAACCCTGGACCTCACCGCCATGGGTCTAGCTAATGCTTCGTTATTGGATGAAGCGACAGCCGCCGCCGAAGCTATGGCGCTGGCTAAGCGTGTCAGCAAGAATCGCAATGCCAACAAGTTCTTCGTGCACGAACTTTGCTTTCCACAAACCATCGATGTGATTAAAACTCGTGCCGAATGTTTTGGCTGGGAACTGGTAATCGGTGATGTAGATGAAATCAACAGTACAGAATTATTTGGAGCAATATTTCAATATCCTTCTATGCTTGGTGATGCCAGTGATTTAACCGATATCATTGCAGAACTGCACGAGCACAAGGCCATTGCAATCGTCGCAGCAGATTTGATGAGCCTGGCATTACTTAAACCACCAGGAGAAATGGGCGCCGACGTAGTTACAGGAACCACGCAGCGCTTTGGAGTTCCCTTGGGTTATGGCGGGCCACATGCCGCCTATTTTGCTACTAAAGATGAATACAAGCGGGCGGTACCGGGACGCATAATCGGCGTGTCGGTGGATTCCCGCGAGAAGCAAGCATTTCGCATGGCATTGCAAACGAGAGAACAACATATTCGTCGGGAAAAGGCGAACAGTAATATTTGCACGGCCCAGGTATTGCTGGCAAACATTGCCGCACTCTATGCCATGTATCATGGCCCGCGAGGAATTAAGAAAATTGCTTCCCGGATACATCGCTTAGCAACAATTCTTGCACAAGGTCTTGAGCAAAGCGGTCTGACCATTGCAAACGAAAATTATTTCGACACGATTACTGTGAATATTCCTGCTGATAAAGTGCAAGCACTAACCGAACGCTGCACATTAGCTGGTGTAAATCTTCGCATGGACAGACTTAAAGAGCATGGCACCGCAAGCATCAGCATCGATGAATGCACTAGCGAAAAAGATATCGATAGATTGTGGCAGGTATTATTAGCTAACGACAGTGAGAAACTTTCCGTATCGACTATAGATGCAGCCATAACGCAAGGCGAAATAGCGCCAGTTATCCCAGATAAGCTCATACGCCAGAGTGATTATCTTCAACATCCTATTTTCAGTCGCTATCATAGCGAAACTGAAATGATGCGCTACATAAAGCGCTTGGAAAACAAAGATATTTCTCTGACCCATGCAATGATTCCTCTGGGTTCTTGTACCATGAAACTCAATGCGGCAGCGGAAATGATTCCAATCAGCTGGCCAGAATTCTCCAAACCGCATCCGTTTACGCCACTGGAACAAATGATTGGTTATCAGCAAATTATTTCCGAACTAGGGAAAACATGTTAGCGGAAATCACCGGTTACGATGCTATTAGTATGCAACCTAATTCTGGTGCACAGGGTGAATACGCTGGACTGCTGGCAATTAAAAAGTATCTGGCAGCCCAGGGCGAAGAAAATCGCAATATCTGTTTGATTCCAAGTTCAGCCCACGGAACCAATCCTGCCAGTGCGCAGATGATTGGTATGAAAGTCTTATTGGTAGCTTGCGATGAAAACGGCAACATTGATATAGCCGACCTGAAAGCAAAAGCCGAAACACACAAAGATGATCTCGCAGGGATTAATGATTACCTACCCTTCCACCCATGGTGTCTACGAGGTAGCGGTAAAAGAAATCTGTCAAATTATTCATGACAATGGCGGCCAGGTTTATATGGATGGAGCCAACCTAAATGCGCAAGTCGGAGTATCCAATCCAGCGGAAATCGGCGCTGACGTTTCCCATGTAAATCTGCATAAAACATTCTGTATTCCTCACGGTGGTGGTGGGCCTGGCATGGGTCCCATCGGTGTACAGAAACATCTGGCTCCTTACCTCGCCAATCACTCCGTAGTCGGAATTCAGGGTCCAGAAGAAAACAACAGTGCTGTGTCCGCCGCACCCTGGGGTAGCTGCGGCATTCTGCCAATCTCCTGGATGTACATCGCCATGATGGGAGGCTCAGGTTTATTGAAGGCAACTCATGTTGCGATTCTGAATGCTAATTACATCGCTGTTAAATTAGCTCCTCATTATCCGGTACTGTACACGGGTTCTAGCGGCATGGTTGCCCACGAATGCATTATCGATATGCGACCACTAAAACAGGCTTCAGGAATTAGTGAAGAAGATATTGCGAAACGCTTAATGGATTTCGGATTTCATGCGCCGACCATGTCATTTCCAGTGGCAGGCACATTAATGATCGAACCTACTGAGAGTGAATCAAAAGAAGAACTGGATCGATTTGTCGATGCCATGATTCAGATCCGTCTGGAAATTGCTCAGGTGGAAGCTGGCGAGATGAAGCGGAAAATAGCCCCCTAAGAAATGCTCCTCACACGATGCATGACATGGTGGACGAACAATGGAATCGACCCTACAGTAAAAAACAAGCAGCCTTTCCTATGGGAGGCACTATGGACAGCAAGTATTGGCCTGCTGTAAATCGTATCGACAATGTGTACGGCGATAGAAATCTATTCTGTGCCTGCCCGGCGATTGAAAATTACGAAGAGTAAAAAAGAATACGTAAGACTTAAGGAGAGCACCCCTGCCGCGTAAAACAACACAGGCACTTCGAACAAGTTTCCTACTTATCGACTGCTTTTAGTAACAATGTCGGGAACTTCGCACCACCCATCAATGAATAATAGTTTAGTGCCACCTCTCCCTTCTACACTGATCTTATACGCACCCGCAAAGTGAGTAATAAAACTGAAAAGGTGAGCAACACCAAAGAAAACATTGGATAAATGATCAGTTTCCCCCTATTTGAATGTCGCAATTCAGCAGTATAATTTGCTGACGCATGCTATGACAGATAAGAGTCAGTTTTGAATCAGATAATCTTTCAACAACATATCGATATTCTGGTAGACAATTATTCCAAAGCGCTGTCTGCTCATCGCGAGCAAGGCGGAAAATTGGAAGCATTGTTGATCCACAGCGGCAGTGAGTCATTCTATTTTGCCGATGATCGCATGATCCCTTTTCAGGCCTACGGACACTACCTGCATTGGATTCCGGTAAACCGGCCGGATCAGTTTGCCTATGTCTGCCCGGGGCAGAAGCCGATTTATTTTCAGATCGTGCCCGATGATTATTGGCATGACCAAAGTATCGTTAACGCTGATTGGTGGGCTAATAGTTTTCAGATTACCCGCCTTGGCAGTTTAGATGAAATTCCTAGACATCTGGGCGATGCTGAGCTGGGCTATCTCGGTCCGAATGCTGAGCTTGCGCAAAAACTTGGCGTTGATCAGCCGGGCATTAATCCTACTGACCTTAATTATTACCTGAATTACCAACGAGCGTACAAAACTGCGTATGAAGTAGAACAGTTGAAGGCGGCTAACAAATTGGCTGTTACCGGGCATAACGCTGCAAGAGATAGTTTTCTCAATGGCGGTAATGAATACCAGATACACATGGCATATCTCGAGGCCTGCGGCATGCTGGAAGACGAAAGTCCTTATACCAATATAGTCGCCCTCGATAAAAATTCAGCGATTCTGCATTACCAATATAAAAACAAAAGCAATGGTGAAAGTAGTCAGGTCTTGCTAATCGATGCGGGTTGTCGTGTTAACGGTTATGGATCAGATGTAACACGCACTAGTGTGAAGGAAAACGTTAACAGTACCTTTAAAGATTTGCTGCAAGGAATGGTAAATGTTGAGCTGGAATTGGTAGGCATGGTGAAACCTGGTGTTGCCTACCCAGAAATACATCTTGCTGCTCTATTCAAAATTAGTCAGTTATTAATTGACCTGGATATTTGTGATGGTTCCGCAGAAGAAATAATGGAAAAAGAACTGTCGCATTTGTTCATGCCGCATGGAGTTGGCCACCTACTTGGTATACAGGTTCACGATGTAGGCGGGCATCAAAAGGACATCCGTGGCAATACACGAGCGCCGCCGGGGCACTCTCCAGCATTACGCAACACTCGCGAGCTGAGTGAAGGCATGGTGTTCACCATTGAACCGGGCTGTTACTTCATTCCTCTATTACTGGAAGCGGAACGTAACCAGGAACGAGGCAAGTCAATTAACTGGAACCTGGTGGATGAGCTCTATCCTTGCGGTGGTATTCGGGTTGAGGATAATATCCTGGTTACCCACGACGGTGTTGAAAACCTTACCAGGCAATTTGAATAGCTTGTTCAGTTACCGATTAAGCCATTAATGACTTTCATCAAATTGGGTAGTGCTTTCTGATTTGAATCGATAACCCCTCGGGCAAATTGACCCATCTCCTTTCGCAGCCTTCCGTTTTTTACAAGCTCGGTCAGAACACTCGCCAATTCGCTTTCGTTTGCGACCGTACGCAAGCCACCAGCGTTTTCTAATTGTTTGCAAATCTGGGCAAAGTTAAATTGGGAAGGGCCAACAATAACTGGGATAGATAGCGCGGCAGGCTCCAATACATTCTGACAGCCAGTATCGACCAAGCTGCCACCGACAAAGGCGATATCGGAAACTGCATAATAAGCGCCCATTTCACCCATGCTGTCACCGATAATAAGTTGGATATCTGCAGTTGGGACAGTTTGCTCAGAACGCAGAACGCTACTGAATCCTTTTTGTAGTGCCAGATCGGCAATCTCATTAAAGCGTTCGGGGTGTCTAGGAACAAGTATAAACAAAACCTCTGGAATGTTTTTAAGTATTCGTTGAAATGCAGATAAAACTTTTAGTTCCTCGCCTTCTCTGGTGCTAGCGGCGATAATAACTGTACGGCCTGACTTTTTTATTGCTGATAAATAGGTATCTTTGGAAACCGATGGATGTTCGACATTGAACTTTAAATTGCCGGTAACCGTAATCGAATCTGAATATGCGCCCAATTTTTCTAAACGATTGGCGTCTTCATTTGATTGAGCCGCAATTGCACTGAGAGATTGCAACATCGATCGAGTGATACCTGAAAAGCGCCAATAACCCGCTGCTGACTTTGCAGACAGCCGAGCGTTGGCCAGCAATGTTTTTACGCCTCGTTGTTTACATTGATGAATCAGGTTTGGCCAGAGCTCAGTTTCCATAATGATGAGAAGATCAGGATTGACGCTATTCAGAAAGCGATTAACAGCCGTCGGCAAGTCGTAAGGTAAATAAGAATGAAACACAGAATTACCAAACAGCGACTCTACCCTTTCCGCACCAGTTGGCGTCATGGAAGTAATTAAGATCTGCACCTCTGGAAGAAGTTTTTTAATGGCTTTCACCAGGGGTTCAGCGGCAACAGTCTCTCCCACAGACACAGCGTGAATCCAAATTATTGTTTGCGAGTTATCGAAATCTTGCGCTGGATAGAAATAACCAAAGCGTTCGGTAATACGTTGGCGATAACCGGACGAACGCATTCCGCGCAAGTAAAGTCGCATGAGAATAAACGGCACAGCAAAATATAAAAGCAGACTGTAGAGAAGTCGTATCATTATTGAGCTATATTGTTTCCGCCGTTAGTGCTGTTGGGAAATTAGGATTGATGTCGATATACTCTAAGCACTTTTATTTACTTACCACTTGCAACCAGCAGAGCGCCAAGCAGACTCGTAAAGGTAACCAATGACATTACGCTATTCAACAGACATCGTCATTTTTGGCGGTGGCGTAGCAGGTCTGTGGTTACTCAATCGTTTGCATTCTGAAGGTTATCAACCCTTACTCATAGAAACTAAAGCGTTAGGTAGCGGTCAAACACTCGCCTCGCAAGGAATAATTCATGGCGGCTTGAAATATGCGCTCAGCGGTTCGCTGACCGGAGCGGCAAATGTCATTGCTGGCATGCCACGGCGATGGCGACACTGTTTAACTGGGGATGGAGATGTCGACCTACAGGGTGTACCAGTTCTAAGTAACTACTATTACATGTGGTCAGACGGAAACCTGCGCTCCAGACTTAAAACGTTTTTCGGCAGTAAAAGCCTGGTAGGTCGAGTTGAAGGGGTCAAGCGTGATGACTATCCGGATTTTTTTTAGTGGTATAAATATCGATGGCAGTTTGTATAGATTGCCTGATTTCGTTATCGATACTGCAGCTCTGTTGGAAAAGCTAGCTGAACCAGTATGGCCGAGAATCTTCCAAATCGATGAGAACAATATTGATTTTAGTAAGAACGACTCATCAAACTATTCTGTATGTATTCAATTAGATGAATCTCGAATAGACATTAGTGCAGCGCAAATAATTTTTTGTGCGGGTGAAGGCAATGCAGCATTAATAGAACAAACAGCAATTCAAACTATTGACACTCAAGTGCGACCATTACATATGGTCTATATGAAAAAGCAAAACTTACCACGAATGTTTGTTCATTATGTTGGTGACGATTTCAGTCTCACTCCAAAAGTAACAATAACTTCTCACCAGGACAAACAAGGACAAACTGTCTGGTACATGGGAGGCGACCTAGCAGAAGAAGGTGTCGGTAAAGCTAAGGAAGAACAAATAGAAATTGCACAAGAACTAGTCCGAAGATTATTCCCATGGATTGACACTTCCGACGGAGAATGGAATAGCTTCGTAATAAATCGCGCCGAAGCCAACATTAATAACAACTATCGCCCTGATGATGCCTTTATTGCCACCGAGTCAAACATCATGGTGGCTTGGCCAACGAAACTAACTCTCACTCCTTCACTGGCCGATAAAGTACTTGATACTTTGCAAAGTAAATCGGTTTCCGCTGCTGATAGCGGCGAAGCTCAATCTATGCTTGCTGATGTAGCGAAAGTAGCAGAAACAGCAAACGCTTACTGGGATTAAGCTCCAATGTATTTACAACAACGCGCGCTTGGCCAAACTGGTTTTAACGTTTCTTGCCTGGGGCTAGGGACTGTTAAATTTGGCCGCAATCAGTTAGTGAAATACCCACGAGAATTTTCTCTGCCCTCAGACGATGAAGTTTCAGCTCTGTTAGAACTTGCCAACGGGCTGGGTATTAACCTGTTGGACACCGCTCCAGCATACGGAAGCAGCGAACAACGACTGGGTCGCTTACTACGAAATCGTGAAGACTGGATAATCTGTACCAAGGTTGGAGAAGAATTCGTTACCGGCAAATCGTTTTTCGATTTTTCGGGAGAACACACACGCAAGAGTATAGAGCGAAGTTTGCTGAATCTGAACACTGATTATCTTGACTTGGTCCTAGTTCATTCCGATGGGAATGATATGACTATTATTAATTCCACCGATTGTTTAGCAATCCTTACGGAGCTCAAAGAGAAAGGTGTGATTCGTGCCATTGGTATGTCTACAAAAAGTATAGAAGGCGGCTTGAAAGCAGTGGATCTCACCGATGTAGTGATGGTGACTTACAATCCAAGTAGCACCGATGATGAAGCAGTCATCGATCACGCCCTAGCAAACAATAAGGGAGTTTTAATCAAAAAAGTACTTAATAGTGGTAATGACTGCACTGATAGACTGGCAAATAATTTTGATTTCGTGCTGAATAAAGCAGGTGTGTCCAGCATTATAGTAGGAACGATTAATCTATCTCACTTGGAAGCAAATGTAGGTCACGCGATCAAAGCGTTGGATTAATTAAATGTTTTGAACAGAGCGAAGTTTGGCTTGCCGAGAGTTATTCTCCGACTTCCTTCATCTTTTCAACAATTGCAGAGGTAGAGCAGTCATCTAAAAACTCTAAAGCTTTTACTTCACCACCATAGGATTTGACATACTCGCCTCCGACAACTTGATCGAGGGTGTAATCGCCACCCTTTACCAAGACTTCTGGTTGTAGCTGTTGCAACAGATGTTCCGGTGTGTCTTCTGAAAAACTCACGACCCAATCTACTGCTTCCAATCCAGCTAATACCGCCATGCGTCTTTCAACCGGATTAATTGGGCGACCTGACCCTTTAATCCTACGTACAGAATCATCATCGTTAATCGCAACAATCAACCGGTCTCCCTGCTCTTTTGCTTCAGCAAGATAACCAACATGGCCTGCATGAATAATGTCGAAGCAGCCATTGGTAAAAACAATTTTCTCACCATGGGCTTTGGCATCCTGTACAGCGAAAATAAGTTGCTCCGAGGTCATCACTCCACGGCCGGAATCTTGCTCTGCTAAAATTGCACGACGTAATTCCGGTCCACTGATTGCTGCGGTACCGAGTTTTCCAACTACTAATCCGGCGGCCAAGTTCGCGAGGGCGGTTGCATCTGCGATATTGTCACCGGCAGCCATCGCGGCTGCTAATACACTAATTACCGTGTCCCCGGCACCGGTTACATCAAACACTTCCTGGGCACGAGCTGGTAAATGTAGCTCTGGTGAATCGGGTCGAATCAAGGTCATGCCATTTTCACCACGAGTGATAAGAATAGCTTCGAGATTTAAATCGCTAACGAGTTTCAATCCTTTGTTTACTAATTCTTCTTCATTCTGACTTATACCCACAACTTCTTCGAACTCCGACAAGTTCGGAGTAATTAATGTGACGCCTCGATATTTTTCAAAGTCACTACCTTTAGGATCAGCAATGATTGGAATGTTATAACTTCTTCCCAGTTCGATAAGTTGCTCGATTCCCTGCAATGCACCTTTCGCATAGTCAGAAAGAACGAGAATCTGAGTATCATCGATTAATGCCTTCGCTTTTTCGAACAAGCCATTTATGTCTGGTTTGGCGAAAGGTTGCTCGAAATCGAGCCGAATCAATTGTTGGTGCTGGCTGATGACACGAAGTTTTGCAATAGTAGGTTTTTCATCCGACTGGAGAAAGTCACAATAAACGCCGGCCGCACTCAGACGTGAATTCAGTTCCAAGCCAGTCGCATCATTGCCGACAATGCCAATCAATCGGGCCGATGAACCGAGTGCAGCAATGTTCAAAGCAACGTTGCCAGCACCGCCAGGTCGATTCTCTTCATTACCCACTCGCACCACCGGCACTGGCGCTTCCGGTGATACCCGGGAAGCAGCTCCATGCCAATAGCGATCCAGCATGACATCTCCGATAACCAATAGCCGTGCATCTTGGAATGCCGGCATCTCTAACTTCATGACTATTCTCCAAAATGGCCAGATGGCCCCGAATCATGGCGGCTGATCATATCACAGCGATTAACACAGTAGATTAGGGAAGATTTTCAGCATTGGGATCAATTTATGAAAAAGTGGGGATTTTTGTCATGAATACCAAAAAAATCAAAAAAGTGGGGTTAATTGAGCTTTTTTAATGATATTTGGCCTCAAAATTCCAAAAATGTTAAGCGCATGGCCATCTGCTACAATTCGCGCCTGCCTGAATGGGATCCAATGCATAGAGGCTCTAGCAGATAACGGCGATGCACCAGCCCTACCCTACCCCTGAATACCGATCTTTACGCGGCTTTTTTGCTCCGCGTTACTGGCCGACCTGGATTGCCCTGGGATTGATGAAAGCAGTGGCCCATATGCCCTACCCGATACAAATTAAAATCGGCCAACTTCTTGGCATAATGTCATATCACCTAGCGCGGCAACGCCGACATATCTGTGAAGTAAATATTCGCCTCTGCTTTCCAGAACTCAACGACGAGAACGCAAGAAGCTAGTCCGAAAAACATTTATCTCCAATGCCATTGGATTGATCGAAGTTGCCATTGCCTGGCACCGCGATCCGGAAGAATTCAGAGATCGAGTAACTACCGAAGGTCTCGAAAATCTCGATGCTGCATTGGCTCAAGGTAAAGGTGTTCTCCTACTTTGTGCGCATTTCACAACGTTGGAGTTTGGGGGATTTCTTTTTAATCTTTTTTATAAGATGGATGTGACTTATCGCAGTAACAAAAATCCGTTATTTGATGCAGCGATGTTTAATGGAAGAGTGCGTCACTACCCAGCTGTGCATGATCGAAAAGATATTCGTAGTGTTATGCGCAGTCTTAAGCAAGGGCATATTCTCTGGTATGCACCTGACCAGGACTACGGTGCAAAACATTCTGTATTCGTTCCTTTCTTTGGTAATCAGGCTGCCACGATAACTGCGACCAGTCGCTTTGCCGGCATTAATGACTCTGCTGTTGTTTTCTACAGCCATTATCGCAATGAAGATAACTCGGGTTATCATCTACACTTCAGTCCTGCCCTGGAGAACTATCCGACTGGAGACCAGAAGCAAGACGCTATAACCATAAACCGAATGGTGGAAGAAGCCATTCGCAAGCAGCCGGATCAGTACCTGTGGTTACACAAACGCTTTAAAACTCAAGCCACCGATAAATCAGCACGACCTTATTAATGTTATAAGAGAACTAACGAGACTTAAGCGTGAGTAAATCTAACTGGCCATTAATCGACACCCGATTTCTTGCAGTCTTTGCTAGTCTCGTAGTTTCTTTTTTAATTCTGTTTATTGAAGATGCGCCGAACGACGATGCATATGCTTACATACGTACTGCGGAGATCGCTTTAACAGATGGGATCGGTGTAGCTATTCAACATTATGCGTGGGTGAGTTATTCACTATTAATTGCTCTGGTAAGTCAGTTTGGTACCGATTTACTCACCGCTGCTTACATTATAAATTCTCTCTTCTATGCTCTATTAATTTATTCTTTTGTAAGCATAGTTCGAATGATCGACGACTCTAATTTAGTAGTAATCCTGGCAGCACTCTGCATACTATTGTATCCACAGCTTAATGAATTTCGCTTTGATGTAATTAGAGACGTTGGTTACTGGGCGTTATCTCTGTTTGCTTTATGGCAATTCCTGATCTTTTTCAAAACTCATCAGAACAAGAATCTAATTACTTTCGGGCTGGCTCTATTGTTTGCAGCAAGCTTTAGGCCGGAAGCGATCGTATATCTCATTACTACGCCTTTCGCGTTGTTAATGGATAAGTCCGTCGAAGTAAACGAACGCCGCCGCTACTTTGCCAAAGCTACGGGCCTGATGCTTGGCATAATTTTGTTTTCTTTTGTTTGCTGGCAGTAATGGGATTTAGTGTTACGGCATTGCTTACCGACTTTGTATCAGTCTATGAACCGTTTATCAGCAGCACCTTCAATCCAAGCGAAGCAGATAGGTCCGCCCTCAGCACCGCGATATTTGGTGAGTATGCCGCCTCTTTCTCCGGTCCTTACATTAGTTTGTTCCTGTTTATCGGTTTGCTTGCAGTTCTAATCGTCAAACTTTTTTCAGGAGTCGGTGGCCCTTTCTTCTGGTTGCTGGTTTATGGGGGTTACAAGCGAAGTGTAAAAGTTGAACCCAATGCGTACTTGCCAATTGTGTTTTTCTTAGTTACCAATGTAGTCATCGTATTTATGTTTATCTTGATCACGCGTTACGTGTCTAGTCGCTATGCCATGTTGTTTTGCTTGTTGCTGGTACTATTTGTCCCAATAGTCATCGCAAAAATTATTCAAAAACTAAATCAATCGGCAATAAGAAATATTGGTATGCGCATGGTAATTTTGTTCTTTGGTTATTGCGCTTTTGATTCTTTTATTAGTTTTGGTCAATCAAAAACTTTTGTTTTTGATTCTGTGGACTGGATAGCTGCACAATCAGCTTCGAATTCCGGTTTACTAACCAACAATCATGCTGTGGCCTATTACAGTGGAAAAGTTGAAGATTATGATCAGATAATCAGATTTCTAACCGAAAGCGAAATTCAAAATACGACTCCAAACGATCTGATCGCCATTGAAATGCATTTTGAAATGACGGAATTGGTAGAAAGCGCTTCGATTAAACCTTTGTTGGAGTTTCAAGCCGCATTTCCGAGCATCGATGATCAGCAACTCGCGATCTATAAGCGAGTGAATCCATAACTTAAATCTTCACTATTTAATTCGGTATTAGTTACCAGGTGTTTGACTCTTTGCGCTTGGTAACTAATAAGTTTTCTAGGATCATATAATTCAAGTCAGTGCCCATAAACATATTTACTGCATCTCCTGGAGTACAGACTAAAGCTTCACCTGGACGACAAAGAGTAGCGTTGATGAGTAAGCCGTGGCCAGTGCAGTCCTGAAATTCTTTTAATAAGCGATAAAAGTCTGGATTATTTTCCTCTTTAACTACTTGCGCCCTGGTAGTGCCATCTTCATGCACCACAACCGGATAACGTTCCTGCCAGCGTGAGCTAACTTGTGAACTAAGGCACATGAATTCATCCTGGTGTTCTTTGGGTAAGAAATCTTTGGCTACGGAATCAATTATGCTGGGAGAGAAAGGACGCCAATGTTCTCGAAACTTAACTTGATGATTAATAGCATCGATAATTCCAATTTGGTTGGGATTCGCCAGAATGCTGCGATTACCAAGTGCCCGTGCGCCAAATTCCATGCGGCCTCGAAACCATGCCACGGGCTGACCATGAGCTAATAATTCGGCAGCTTTCTCATGGGGAAATGGCAGAACTTCCCATTCAGGTTTATCCCGATGCACTAAACAAGCATCGATACACTCTTCATTAGTAAAGCTTGGACCTAGAAACATATTTTTTAGCGGTTCGATTTTCATGCCCATATTTCGAACTGCGTAAGCTGCTGCGCCAATCGCCGTGCCAGCATCTGAACAGGCAGGGTGCACGATGTACTCTTTCACCTGCGGCAATCCACTGAAGCGATTATTAAGACGAATGTTCATCGCGCCAGTGCCTGCAATAGCGAGACGACCGGTTTCTTCGAGCACATCACCAAGGTAATGATTTACCAATCCGACCGCGATGTCCTCGTAGAGCTTTTGAACAGCAGCTGCGTAATGGACATAGGGATCTTCCATCAGATTGCCCGCACGGCGGGGACCTAGCATTTCAACAAGTTTCTTACTGAAGTAATGTCCTTTGGATTTTGCCCTGTAGCGGCGTAATCCAATAGTGCTAATCAATTTGTTATTTACCTTAAAGTTCTTTCCATTGAATTCAGCAAGTGAAGAAAGATCGCATTTGCTGGGGTCGCCAAAAGGGGCAATGCCCATTACCTTAAATTCACCATCTAGAATTTCGAAGCCGAGATAGTCAGTAAGTGCGGCATACATGCCACATAGAGAATCGGGATTGTAGAATTCTTTTACTTTTTCGATCTTGCCTTTATGCCCAACTCCCAGAAATATATTGGAATATTCACCTTTGGAATCAACGCAAAAGATTGCCGTTTTTTCTTCGCCCTCATTGAGATGATAACAACTACTGGCATGGGCTTTTTGATGTTCAACAGGTACTAGTTTGGTTTGGGTATTAGAAATATGAAGCCTTTCGGCCAGTTCCCGCAACTCGCGCAAATAACGACGATAACGTCGATTGCCATTAAACAAAACATCGATACTACGATCTGGCGCATACCAATGACGATAGGCATAATGCCAACGAGCTTTGCTAAAAAGGGAAATAGGCGCATAGGGAATCGCTATATGAGTCACATCTGCACCGCGAAGACCAGCAATTTGTAAACATTGTCTGGCTGAGTGATATGGTAGCTCGCCCTTGGCGTGCTTGCGTCTGATGAGACGTTCCTCTTCTACAGCTGCAACTAGTTTATTATCGACGAACAAAGCCGCGGCTGGATCATGCCCAACGGCACCCGCTAATCCTAAAGTAACAACGCTCATTTATATTGCCCACTAATCATTAAGCTGTATGTTTACAACCATTGCTGCAAACTGCGATTCGATACTACTGCCATGCCAGTTCATCATGAACCGCTTTAGATCTTTCTGAAATACTTTGTTAAATGACCTTCTACTTTTATGTCGTTGCATCGCATCAAGATCTAATACGTAAAGTCGATCCCGCAGATAGACAAAATTGCTCGCTTTCATATCGCCGTGAGTTATTAGATAAGTATTCATGGTTTCGAATAATTGTTTAAAGGCCAATACAAGAGTTTCAATCGGTAAAGCATCTGCACCAGACTTTTCGAATTTTTCAAGTAAATTACTTTCATCCAGATCTTCACTGAGAAAGAAAGCTCTTCTGCGCAACAGCCAGAACGCACGTTCTTCATAAATTAAGTAGGGATGGGGCGTGTTAATGCCCAACATTTCCAATATCGAAGCACTGAGCCAACAGCGATGGGCTCGACTGGTTTTGAACAAATACTTAAAACTATGCCAGAGCGACTTTAAATTGTAACGCTTGAGTACGAATCTGCGGTTGGCAAAAGCGACTCGCGAAACGCTAGACGCATTCCCAGCTTTTAGCAAATTCTCGTCATTAATATAGCTGCTGGGATTGTCAATAAAACTTTCTAATTCGTCTGAGTGAATCTGCCTGTCATAGACAACAAATCGATTGGGGTTTATATATGCCGCGATACGCCGTGGTAGAACGAAACAATTTCTTCTCGAAACGATCCAACCGTTTAATTCTTTGCGCGATCACTCCTTCAGCAAATGCGTTCAGATCTGAGTCCTCTAAATTACGGCTCTGGGACTGATAATGCTCAAGTAAGGCAGGGATATTTATGTCCATGTCCACCGGAAATTGAGCAAAGAAGAGTGACAGATTCTCTGAAGCCTGTTGCCAGCCTATTTCTGTGTCGACTGCGTTTATGTCCCCTCCATCCAATACATAAACCCGGTCATCAACCAGCATAAAGTTGTCAAGATGGATATCATTCTGCCAGAGCCCTTGGCCATGGCACTTGGCAATAGTTGCCACAGTCAAGTTTATAAGGGCGAGCTTCCGATCTTCGCTACTAGCTTCATTAACTAGTTCGTGAAGATTCTTACCCCGTTGTAAATAATCAATGAGTATTACTGCACCTTTGCCATCAAAAGTTGTGGTCTCATGCAAAATCTCGGGGGTGAGGATATGACGCTGGCGTAATAAATTCATACCGCGAATATCACTCAACAGATTTCGCTTCCAATGGCCCGGACCAAAAAACAGTTTTACAATAACCGTCTGATTGCGCCAGTTAGATATTCCAGTCAAACGCTTACCAGGCACGATGCGCAATATGCTTTCTATTTTTATCGCTTCTTCTTTTTGTTCTTTGTCGAGGGAAAGATAGAACGGCGTTGGGATATGCCTGCCCATTTCTATTAAGTGTTCGCAATTGAAATTATTCATAGCTTCAAGTCGCAGGCCCCAATTTTTCAAATATACTATCTGCACGCTGCTTTACTTCTTGCCAGAATCCACTTTGTACGGTGATAGCGGAACGCAAATCTTTTCCGTGGTATTGACGCATAAATCGCAGCAAATCTCGCTTACTCAATCCGATCATCTTTGCAGAATAGAAGGGGACCGGCGATATCTTTAATTATCCATCTTCGTGCCAGGTTTTTTCGTACTAAAGCACGATGTAAATCAATTAAAGATAACTTAGGGAAGGGTTCCGCTCCTTGATGCAGTAAAAAATGACAGAGATAGAAATCACGATGACATATACCATTTTGATGGAGCATACGTGCTACGCCTGCGACATTCTCTATGAGCTCTCGTTTAGTTCGAAAATCTGGCGGATTGTCTGTCCATTGTTTGCAATAGTCTTCAAGGCTAATGGTGTCGGTAAGTTCCTCAGTGATGATGAACGACTCTCGACTTGCAGGATTCCAGCCTCTCTCTCCATAGGCAACTGCATTCATGGTGGCAATATCTAGTTCCTGTAAACGATGAATTGCTTCCCATTCATTGCGGGCACCGATGATGGGAAACTTAAGAGTCAATAGATTTTTTAGAATCTCAAGCCAGCCAACGCCGGAATGAAGTTTGGCAAAATAGCCTTTGCCATTGAGACTAAACTGAAAGGTTTTACGAGTTTTTACCTGACGGTAGACGTTTCCTTCCATCCCCTTCAGCATCTTGTAAGGATCTGTCGCCTGAAAGCTTTCCGCAAACTCGTCGTTTAGATAAAACATGTTTTGGTTAACCTGCACGCGCAAAGCGTTCTATCAAGTCTGCTGCAGCTTGAGGCATAGAGAACAAATCAGCTCGCTTGCCATAATCCAGTCCATTTGTAGACCAGCTCTCATACGCCAGTAATTCGAGCATCATAGCCAGATTCTGATTTAACTCCGACTGCTGGAAAGGGTTAGAGCACACGCGCCCTGATTGGGCTTGCTCGATATGAAAGGAATAGCCACAGGTTGCTGTGGTCAGTACCGGTAGTCCAGCAATAGTAGCCTCCAATAATACGTATCCCGCACTCTCCATATAGGCCGGGTGAATGAGTAGATCCGCCCCAGCGAAAAATCTCGGTATGTCATCGCGCCCGGGAAATATACTCAATTGCTCGGCGAGTCCCAAGCGCTTGGCCAAGCTATCCACACCTGCCGATTTATCCTGTCCCACTAACATAAACTTAGTCCGACTACGTAACTGTTCAGGCAGTGATGCTAACGCCTGTAGGGACCGATCAACGCCTTTTACTTTGAAGCCTGATCCGACTTGAAGCAGCAACAATTCATCATCGCCAACTCTAAACTCAGTTCTGAATTTCTCTCTTTCTGCTTGATCCCGCTGATCAACTTTGCGATCCAGAGAAATTCCTGGTGGCAGTTCATGCAAACGATTGCCGCAGCCCGGGTAATGCTCCTCAAAGGATTCTCTTTGTTGCAGCGAAAGTATAAGTGCTTGTGTGGAAGAGTTCTGGCCAAACACTGCATCTTCATAACTACGAAAATGCCGATAGCGTGAGGAAAATTTATAGTAAAATCGCCGCTGTGTATGCGCTTTCTCGACAAAACAGGGATCTGCCGCAAAATAGATATCCAACAAAGGCATTTTATTAAAGCCAACTACAGCCGAGTTAGCTGTATCCTTCAAAGCATTTTCAACCCAAGCAGTGTAGCGTTTATAAAGTTGAACCCTCGTTCTGCCTTTTACCGGTACTTTAATTAGATTTAGTTTTTCTGGAATGTCACCTTGCCAACGAATCGCGTAGACGTCGACTTCATGTCCACGCTGAATACACTCGTTAGCAATCCGAAGAAAATCTCTCTGTTGACCACCATAAGGAAAGTAGGAATAGATCAGAAAGCTCAGCTTCATAAGTCTAGCTATTCCTGAACTAAATTCTCAAAGCGTTGCCATACCTGTTCAGGTTTATGAGCCGAAAAACAAGGAGGCATTACGGCAAATGGTTGATCCTCAAATTCATCGGTTATGCCTGGCCCATTATAGGCACAAACTTTTTTCACACAGGGTGCGCAATTAAAATTTGAATTTAAGTGGAGTTGATTTTCACCAAATGTTCCAGACAAGCCTGGGTTCGTTGATCCATAAAGCGAAATAGTGGGTTTGGCGAGAGCTGCAGCAAGATGGCCTAATCCAGTATCGACTGCGATTACACCTTTAGAATTATTAATGTGTTGGGCAAGCCCTGACAAAGTTTGTTTTTCCAACACAATGACAGAAACATTATCTTTCGCGATAAATTCTGCTCGTTGCTTTTCTTTTAGGTCGCCCCAAGGTAATAACACTTCATAACCGGAATCAGCCGCTATGTGTGCGAGGTGGCGCCAGTAATATTCCGGCCAATGTTTAGTTGCCCAGGTTGTACCATGCAGAAATAAAACTTGCTTTGCGCCGTTGGTTTCGCTGTTGCGCTCAATACGATCGATATCAATGCCGTAGTCAATGAATTCTTTGTCATAGCGGTACTTTAACGCGCGGGAAAAAAGTTGCCTTATACGGTCAACGGCATGTTCCGTCCAAGGCACGGAATACACTTTGTTGTAAAATAGAGTTGCTAATGGTTCCCGGATGGTTCGATTGCTTAGCCCGATTGTTAATCCTCTGGATAAGCGGCTGATAAACCCGCTCTTAATTAGTCCTTGTGCATCAATCACGAGATCGTAATGTACGCCTTGTAAGGCACGCTTAAATGCGCGGAATTCATGATTCAAATAAGTTTGAACTGGGTTTCTACGCCACCGACGCATTGCAACTGGTATTACTTTTTCAACGGCTGGGTGCCAGGACGGAACTTCCACAAAGTTTTCTTCCACAACCCAGTCAAAAGTAAGATTGGCATAGGCATTATGCGCATCGGTTACCGCTGGAAGTGTATGAATAATATCTCCCAGTGAAGAAATTTTAACAATCAGTACTCGCAACGAATAATCTCTCTATTTATTCTTTTGCCGAAAAAGATTCCACCGACGCCATAGCTAGTTCGGGTTTTAACTCTGTTAAACAACGCAGATGCCCGTAGGGGCATTCCCTTTTAAAACAAGGTCTACATTCGATATCTGTGGCCAGCAATTTTACCTTCTCCGCTAATGGCGGTGTAAAATCAGGCGAGGTAGATCCATAGATTGCCACCACTGGCTTCATCAGCGCCGCGGCTACATGCATTAGTCCCGAATCGTTGGAAATTACTGTGTCTGCTAAGGACATCAGGTCGATAGCTTCAGCCAAATAAGTTCTTCCCACCAGGTTTTGGCATTGTTCCAGATATCGATTATCGATATCCGCCAATATCGCTTCCGCTACCAACTCATCGTTCGCCGAACCAAATAACCACACTTGCCATCCTCGAGCCAACATCGAGTTACTTATCTCGGCATAGTACTCCGATGGCCATTGTTTTGCTTCACCGAATTCCGCACCGGGACATATAGCCAACACCTTGGAATCTCTAACCAAACAAAATTTGCTAATTGCGGCAGCAGTGCTTTCTGAGTCAGTTACTAGGCGAGGATTAGGAATCTCGGCAGGGGGATTATTTCTTTCCGGATAGGCCAAGGCAGCAAAGCGCTGTATCATCAAAGGGAATTGATCATCCCGGGGTAAGCGACAGTCATTAAGCAATGGATTTCGCCATTCACCACGCCATCCAGTTCTAAGTGGAATATCAGCATGAAATGGAACTAACGCGGATTTGAAAGACTGCGGCAGCACTATGGCCTGAGTAAAATTGGAACTGCGTAATGATTTACCCAGTTTTCTTCTTGCGGCAAGACGGAGTTCCCCATGACCTATTTCCATATCCATGCTGCTATCAACTTCAGGCATGCGATCTAATAAAGGCCGCGTCCAGTTTGGTGCCATGACGGTGATCTGAGAATCTGGATTCTTTTTTTTTCAGACACATGAACAAGGCCTGAGACATAACCATGTCTCCTACCCAGGAGGGTCCAATTACTAAAATATTCTTTACAGTTTCTTCAGCCATAACTAAAACTGGAGACTATAACCAAAGCCTCTGTAATTCTGAGTTTTAGGATTAAGCGGATACGGACTCATTTGCATCCCGAAAAGCAGTGGTTTCGCGATGCGAAGTTGTGCGAACTCGTTGTATTTAAGGGCTTTGGAGAGTTATCGGCTGTATCGACTATTCGACGAGCTTTATCCAGTCGCCTTCTTCAGGAGTACCAATTGGGTAGTAGCCATTGAGTAGGCGTAAGGTTTCTTCTGGAAAATTAGCTATTCTGCTTTGCCGTGCAACAACAGAAAAATCAAAGAACTCACTGGCCTGAACATATTTAATCTTCATCTCGTCACCCGCAACCACCTCTCCTTGCTGAATCGCACGGAAAGATCGAATCGATGCTAACAGCATCTCATCGATTTCATCGCTCACGGAGGCGTCGGTGATTTCTCCGCGAAAGATAAATGCTCTCGGGCCGAGATAAAGCGTAGCAACTCGCTCCATCCTGCCAGTATCTGGATTCGCTGCCACGCCAGTATGACCAATTAAACGAAACTGAGACAAGGGTTCAGATTTTTGTAAGTTCTGAACTCCCATATTGTCTATAAGAAAGACACGTGGCTCTATATTGGCTTGCAGGCGCTGTGCTTCGATACGCAACTTGCCAATGTTTGGTGCACTGGCAGTTACAGTTGTAGTTGTTTCATCTATATTCCAGTCATCAGGAAATACCAGTGTATAACCAAGTAGATCCTGATAGTAACGATTACGTTGATCAGTTCGCTGGGATGCATTGCTTTGTCCAACAATTAGTCCATCCATAGTTTCTCTAAAAGTAGAGCTTTCGACTTCAGTAACAGTGTTGTCATTTAACTGTCCAACTTGGGCAATGGCTTCTTGGAGTCGGCGATCATTACGTGGGTGAGTTGCAAACAATCCATGATAAGTTCCACCACCACCAGTAACTCGACGATTAAAATCTTCCTGGTTCTTAAGTACGGTAATAACTTCAATCATGGCCTCGGGATCGTAACCCGCATTTACGAGATACTCCGCAGCTAGACTATCTGCTTCCAACTCATGTTCACGACCAAAACCAGACAATCCGGTTTGAGCCCAGATAGAAGCAACTTCACTGATCTGGCTTGCAGCATATCCACTTCCTGTGGCGATCCCGGCGACGAAACCACCGGCTACTGCAGCACCTCGTGCCAAAGTACCTCTAGCCTGCTGCTGTACTGAATGACGAGCAGTGATATGCCCAATCTCATGAGCCAGTACTGCAGCAAGATCGGCCTCGGAATTCATGTAAGTGAGCAGACCCCGATTTACATAAACATAGCCGCCGGGAAGAGCAAACGCATTTATTTCAGGACTGTCTATTACGTAGAAGTGGTACTCAAGATCAGGACGATGGCTAACATCCGCCATCTTTTGACCAATCTCGCGCACATAAGCAACAAGTTCTTCGTCTTCAAAGAGAGTCATTGAAGACATCACTTTTTCATGTTCTTCAAGACCAATTTCTTTCTCACGGTTCTCGGACATGAATACCAAGTTGGCACCGCCAGTAGCCGGGTTAACTGCGCAGGAAGAAAGTAATGCTGATGCAATCAAAGCAGTAAGGCTTGCAAGCACAAGCTTAGTTTTTCCATTTAAGATCGACATAGTCAACAAGTAGAAGGAAGCGAATTTTTCATGGTGCTACCTATCATTCTTTATCGCAGCTTATGTAGCTAGCTGCCATTCACAAAATCTTTAAGTTGAGTCGCCAAGCGGCTACACGCATTCGCCTCAACTCGAGCTATTAGTGGAATAGGAACTACAAGTGCTGGCAGATAAGATTGTCCAGTAGCATCGGCATTTATTGTTCCAACATTTCTTAAGGAACTGACGTCCCATACCCGGGCATCGAAATTAGCATCATCCTCCCAAGTACCAAAACCGAAGCAACCGCCCCGGCTGGACCTACCGTGCAGGAAATTGAACCTGTGCGGCCACTGGTTTCAGTGCGACCATCAACCCAAACAATATAGCGAATTCTAAACTCATTCATCTTTCGAGCTACAACTCTTCCGCCATAAGCTGTTCTAAATCACCAGTGCGTAAAGGCGCTGTGCGTGGTTCGAACCATGGAAACATTGCGTCGATAAACTCTTGTTTCCCGGGAAATACACTAATCGCACCTTCGCCTCGAGTCATACGTTCTCCTACGCACTCGACAAATTCTGATCTGGTTTCGTAGTCGCTGGCCTGTCGACGCCCTAGAATCACGATAGACTCATCGCTTTCTATTCCGGTCTCGCCCTGACGAAACTCATCGACCGTGGTACTTGTGCAGTTAGCGAGAAATCCTACAACAAATAATGAAGCACTGAGTTTTATTAATTTTATTGTTGTAATATTTTCATAAAGAACCTCTTTTGAGCCCTCACTCTAAAGGTTACTTAACCAATCTCGACTTCTGGAACTTGAGCAAAGCTCAATGAAAAGCTTGAAGCAAGGTCACGCAGAGCACAAAGCGGCTTCGTTAATGCCGTCTTCTACAGAGCGGAAAGTTTGGGTGGGGGTCTTTCCATAGGATGTCAGTACCCAATCTGCAATATAGTCACCTTCGGAGGTGAGTAAGCGCATGTTGTACTTTATCCAGACTTCATACACATCCAACTTGGTCTTTGCTGGAAGTGCTAATTGAAATTCTTCAATTGCAGGAGCAAACACT
>BPDI01000014.1 GCA_019654215.1 Gammaproteobacteria bacterium
ACGTGTTCGTCTGATTAAACCAGTTACCAAAGTAACTCGAGTAAAAAGTCGTAAAGTAAAGAAATTATTAAAAGTACTATCGGAACTCAATAATGGCCAATAAAGAACCGATACAAACTTCCGATGCTCCGGCAGCAATTGGGCCTTATTCTCAGGCAATTAAAACGGCCCCTTTGTTTTCCTATCTGGCCAGATACCACTCGATCCTGAATTCATGGAATTGGTTGGTTCTGGAATCGAAGAACAAACTCAACAAGTATTTAAAAACTTAAGTGCTGTAGCGGATGCTGCCGGTGGCAGTTTAGACGATATTGTTAAGCTGACAATCTATCTTACCGACCTTGGTCTGTTTGCCACAGTAAATTCAATTATGGCGGAACATTTTGCTGAGCCATATCCAGCAAGAGCAACCCTAGAAGTTAGCGCACTACCCAAAGGCGCAATTTTGAAATCGAAGCAGTAATGTCTGTATAGACATTGTAGTGTAATTCTTCTGATTTCTAGCGACCCTCTCCAAAAGCCCATATACTCCAATTCAGACTTCTTACTCTGTTATTGTTATGACGAGCCCTGCATTGGATCAAATTCCCTTAACTAAACTAAAAGGAATCGGTCCTGCCCTGAAAAGAAATTTCATCAGCTCGGCATCTACAACGTTCAGGATCTCTTATTTCATTTACCTTTGCGCTATGAAGATAGAACCAGACTTCATCAAATCGGCCAGATCCGAGTTAATGAGCAGGTTCAGCTACAGGGTGAAATTGTTTCTTGCAATATTCATTTGGTCGTCGTCGAGTTTGCATTGCGTAGTGCAAGATGAACTGGCTTTGTCAGTCTGCGCTTTTTTCATTTTAGTGCTGCCCAGAAAAATTCTTTGGCAGAGGGAAATTTGTTTCGTTGCTACGGTGAGGCCAGAAGAGGCAGAACCGGAATGGAAATCTACCACCCGGAATACAAAATTTTGAGCGACTTCGATTCAGTCCCAATTGAAGATTCTCTTACTCCTATATATCCCACAACGGAAGGACTTCAGCAAGCACGTTTGCGAAAGGTCATCAATCAAGCGCTTCTCTAATGGAAAAGTCACCGAATATAAAAGATCACCTGCCACCAGCGTTAGTTCAAAAGATAGAATTGGAAGGGCTTACCGACGCTATTCGTCTATTACATAAGCCGCCTGTCGATGCTCCGGTGAGTTGGACGAATGCCGGCATAAATCCCGGACAAAAGCGTCTCGCTTTTGAAGAGCTTTTAGCTCATAGGCTCTGTATGCGCCGGCTTAGAAATGATTCCAAGCAAAAGAAAGCGCCGCAACTCAATGCCGATGAGAGTTGCTTTCCCAGTTTCTTAAGGCACTGCCGTTCACTCTAACTAATGCGCAGCAGTTTGCTTATCAGGAAATTTCGAAAGATCTTGGCGGGGTTTGCCCCATGCTCAGACTTCTACAAGGTGATGTGGGATCTGGCAAAACTGTCGTAGCTGCACTTACTGCACTGCATGCAATTAGTAGTGGCTATCAAGTCGCTATCATGGCGCCAACTGAAATTCTAGCTGAACAGCACCTGTATAACTTTGAACAGTGGTTTTTCCCTTAGGAATTGAAATGGGATGGCTCAGTGGCAAAACTAAAGGAACTGCCCGCGCACAACAACTGCATGACCCAATGCAGGTAAGTGCCAACTCTTAATCGGGACTCACGCTCTATTTCAGGACGACGTCGAGTACAAAAAGCTTGGTCTTATTATCATCGACGAACAACATCGTTTTGGTGTGCATCAACGATTAGCATTACGAGATAAAGCATCAGCAGGCGCCATCAATCCTCATCAGTTGGTCATGACCGCCACTCCAATCCGCGCACATTGGCCATGAGCGCTTATGCCGACCTTGATAGCTCTGTTATTAACGAACTCCCTCCCGGAAGAACTCCGGTTAATACTGCAATTATTTCCAGCGACCGTCGTGGCGAAATATAGATCGAATCGAAAAAGCCTGTTACGAAGGTAATCAAGCCTATTGGGTCTGCACACTAATAGAAGAATCAGAAGCCCTGCAATGTGAAGCAGCTGAAGCAACCGCCGTAAAGTTAAGCAAGCAGCTGCCACAGATTGAGGTTGGTCTTATCCATGGAAGAATGAAACCGAAACAAAAAATTAAAGTAATGGCGCGTTTTAAAAAAGGCAAGACTCAACTGCTAGTCGCAACAACAGTGATCGAAGTCGGCGTCGACGTCCCTACTGCTAGTCTTATGGTAATCGAAAATCCTGAAAGGCTTGGATTGGCTCAATTGCATCAACTAAGAGGTCGCATTGGCCGCGCCAATATTCAAAGCTACTGCATCCTTTTGTATCAAACTCCTTTATCAGATGCCGGGAAACAAAGACTAACCGTTATGCGTGACAGCACGGATGGCTTTTATATTGCAGAAAAAGATTTAGAGTTGAGGGGGCCAGGTGAAGTGCTTGGTACTCAACAAACTGGCATGATGACTTTTCGTGTCGCTGATATAGCGCGGGACGCACCTTTACTAGATACCGTTAAAGAGGTATCGGAATTAATCCTACAAAGTCATGACGACATCGTCGACCCCCTCATAAGACGCTGGCTCGGGCAGCGCGAGCATTATGCAAATGTTTAGCTCCCGAGCATTTTTTAATTCAAAATAAATTCCAAAACTCAATGTCGTCATCCCCTTTCTATGCTGAGTATATAAGTATGAGAACATTCAGGGCTGCGACCTAATTGCACAGTGGAGTGGTATTAGAAATGGAAGCAGCCCCGATAGTCCCCGCAGAACATTCCAAAGCCCATTTATTACGTTCCATGTATTCAAATAATCGCAGGGCTTGTGCTGCAAAATAGGATTTTTATCTAACTGAAAATCTTTTATGCTACGCACTTAGGCCAAACCGTGGTTTCGTAGCAGCACCTGTCATGAATTCCTTTAGACCGATATGGTCAAAGCTTGTCGCACGCTTTCGTGCTCAATACCCTGAGCTTTACGAAAAGATCCCTGCGCTTGTTGAGCTCACCAGAATTAATCGACCAATCGGAATCTACCTATTGCTATGGCCAACAATCATGGCGTTATGGATAGCGGCTGAAGGATTTCCCGGCATAGGTTTATTTCTAATTTTTACTTTAGGAACAGCAATCATGCGCTCCGCCGGTTGCTCCGTAAACGATTTTGCTGACTATTCAATTGATGGCGAAGTATTAAGAACCAAAAAACGACCTCTCCCCAGCGGAATATTAAAGCGCCAGGACGCATTCATATGTTTTGGGGTATTGTCTACCATTGGTTTTCTGCTGGTCTTGATGACCAATCGAGAAACCGTTTTTCTTTCCTTTGGCGCAGTTGCATTGATTGCGATTTATCCATTCATGAAACGCTATACCAATCTTCCTCAACTGGTTTTGGGTGTCGCATACTCCTGGGGAATTCTTATGGCATTCACTGCTGTAATAACAGAAATTCCACGGGCCGCTTACTTATTGTTTGTTGCAAATGCTTTATGGACTGTTGCTTACGATACACAATATGCGATGGTAGATAGAGAGTTCGACATCCAAATAGGCGTAAAGTCTACAGCAATATTATTCGGCGACGCTGACCGATTAATGATTGGCTTACTACAAGCCATGTTTATTACTGCTATGTGGCTGGCTGCTCGACAGTTGGAAATGGGAACAGTGTTTTACGTGTCACTATTGATTGCCTGTGGCTTTCTTATTTATCAGCAGCATCTTATTAGATACAGATTCCCTGGCTCTTGCTTTAAAGCGTTTCTAAACAACAACTGGGTAGGAGCGTCCATATTCGTTGGTACATTTCTTAATTACTTGTGAGTTTATGAACCCAACTTTAGTAAGTGGTTTGATCGTAATATCGCACCAGTAGAAGAAGCCGTTACCTAGTAAAGGCTTGAATGCCAGTCTGAGCTCTACCCAAAATAAGTGCGTGGATGTCTTGTGTGCCTTCGTAAGTATTCACAACTTCCAAATTTTGCGCATGGCGCATGATAGGATACTCATCAGAAATACCATTGCCACCTAACATATCCCGTGACTCACGTGCTGCATCAAGAGCTTTTAAACACGAGTTGCGCTTAAGAAGCGAAATTAGTGTTGGTGCCAATTTGCCCTGGTCTTTCAAGCGACAAGCTTGTAAACATCCTTGTAAACCTAGCGCGATATCCGTCTGCATTTGTGCCAGCTTTTTCTGAATCAACTGATTCGCTGCCAGTGGTCTACCAAATTGCTTTCGATCCAAGGTGTATTGCAAGGCCGTATGCCAGCAAGTCTCTGCAGCTCCTAATGCGCCCCAGGAAATTCCCATCCTTGCTGAATTCAAACAGCTAAATGGTCCATTGAGTCCTTTCGCACCGGGTAACTTGTTTTCTTCCGGCACAAATACTTCATCCATGACGATCTCGCCGGTGATGGACGCTCGTAAGGCTAACTTGCCTTCGATCTTCGGCGCAGAAAGTCCTTTCATACCCTTGTCTAAGATGAATCCACTTATCGTGCCATCATCAACCTTGGCCCAAACAATAAAGACGTCAGAAATTGGTGAGTTGCTTATCCAGTTTTTTGCTCCGGATAAACTATAGCCGCCAGCTATTGATTTAGCATGGGTATTCATACTGCCTGGATCGGAACCATGATCAGGCTCGGTTAATCCGAAACACCCAATCCATTCACCGCTAGCCAGCTTGGGCAGATATTTCTGTTTCTGTTCCTCAGTGCCAAAAGCATTAATCGGATGCATGACCAGACTTGATTGCACTGACATCATTGATCTATAGCCTGAATCTACTGCTTCTATTTCTCTGGCAATGAGTCCGTAACAAACATAGTTCATCCCTGCGCAGCCGTAACCTTCAATCATTGGGCCTAACAGGCCAAGGTCTCCCATTTCCCGAAAAATTTCCGGATCTGTCTCTTCATTACGATAAGCTTCCCTAACTCGAGGTAGAAGCTTGTTTTGAGCGTATTGCTTGGCAGTATCCCTGACCATGCGTTCTTCTTCGCTCAATTGTTCTTCTAAGAGAAATGGATCTTGCCAGTTAAATGGCACATCATCCGCTCTAACAGACATGGGTGTCTCCTATAGATCTTTCTGTTGTCCTAATGCTTTCAATTCTACCCTTGTAAAGGGCGCGCCATTCTAGCAAATAACCCGCTTATTCTCTAAGTCACAGAGAAATTGAAGTCACAACTAAACACAAGCGCCTGAAGTACATTTTGATAGAATAAGCCACCATGGACGTATCCCACATTCTCGATTCTCTGAATGATCAACAACGCAACGCAGTCGCAAGCCCTTCAAAAAATTTGCTCGTACTTGCCGGAGCGGGCAGCGGCAAAACTCGTGTGCTGGTTCATCGCATCGCCTGGCTAATTCAAGCTGAGCATGTTTCTCCGTTTGCGGTTCTCGCCGTTACCTTCACTAATAAGGCAGCAAGAGAAATGCGCGGTCGCATCGAAGGTCTGTTAGGTCAGTCGTTCAGTGGAATGTGGGTAGGAACATTTCACGGGCTGGCCCACCGTTTATTGCGCTCACACTGGCAGGAAGCAGGACTGCCGGAAGATTTCCACATTTTGGATGCGGAAGATCAATTACGTCTTATCAAAAGAATAAATCGCTCCTTGCGAATCGACGAAGAAAAATGGCCCGCCAAACAATGCCAATGGTATATCAACTCGCAAAAAGATGAGGGATTAAGAGCAAACAACATTGAACATTTTGAAGATGATTACACTAAGACTATGCTTGAAGTGTACAAGGCTTACGAAGAAGCTTGCGAACGTGGCGGCATGATCGACTTTGGCGAGATACTTCTCCGCGCCCACGAACTCTGGCTAAAGAATTCGCACATTCTTGCTCATTATCAAAATCGTTTTCAGTTTATCCTGGTTGATGAATTTCAAGATACTAACTCCATTCAATATGCATGGTTGCGTGTTCTCGCCGGCAATCAGAACCAATTAATGGTAGTGGGGGATGATGATCAATCTATTTATGGTTGGCGAGGAGCAAAAATCGAAAACATTCAAAAGTTCAATGTGGATTTTCCTGAGACTGATATCGTCAGGCTGGAACAGAATTACCGCTCTACTTCTACAATTCTTAACGCTGCCAACAAGTTAATTGCTAAGAACCAAGGCAGGCTTGGTAAAAACCTGTGGACTGAAGGATCAGAAGGCGAACAAATAAGTTTGTACGAAGCATTCAACGAACAAGACGAAGCGCGTTTTATCGTGGATCGATTGCAGGATTGGTTTAATCACGGCAATCAACGCTCCGAATCAGCAGTGCTTTATCGCTCCAATGCACAATCAAGAGAACTTGAAGATGCGCTCTTGAGAGTTGGAATGCCCTATCGTATTTATGGGGGCCATCGCTTCTATGAGCGATTGGAAATTAAAAATGCTTTGTCTTATTTAAGGATGTTGGTTAATCGGAATGACGATACAGCCATTGAAAGGGTCATCAATGTTCCTACTCGAGGCATCGGGGGAAGAACAATAGATACCATTCGCACTGTAGCTCGAGAGCAAAGTTGTTCGCTGTGGCAAGCCTGTGCCATATGCATCAATGAATCTATTCTGAAATCACGCGCTGCAAACGCAGTTCTTGGTTTTATGGAGCTCATCGACAAACTGGATGAGGATTGCGTCAATATGGAGCTGCATGAAAAGGCGGAGCTTGTCATCAAACAAAGCGGAATTGTGCAACATCATGAAAAAGAAGGCGGTGAGAAAGCTAGAAGCCGTATTGAAAACCTGGAAGAACTAGTTAATGCCTGTGCCAATTTCGATGATGCAGACATCGAAGTAGAAGAAGGTGAAGGTATAGATCTCACTTCCAAATTGTTGCTTTCCGCTTTTCTCGATCAGGCTTCGTTAGATTCCGGCGATACACAGGCTGATGAGTCTGATGATGCCGTGCAATTAATGACATTGCATTCGGCAAAAGGGTTAGAGTTTCAGTTGGTCTTTCTGGCCGGAATGGAAGAAGGGCTTTTCCCCCACAAGATGTCTATGGATAACTTGGCCGGACTTGAAGAGGAAAGAAGGCTCTGTTATGTCGGTATAACTCGAGCCAAGAACAAACTCTACTTAAGTCATGCAGAATCACGTAGGCTGCATGGCGATGTTACGCTTTGTCGACCGTCTCGATTTATCAAAGAAGTTCCCCAGGAATTAATAGAAGAAGTAAGACTCAAGACCGCTGTGGCCCGGATGGGTAACCAACGGCTCAAAAGCAGTGGTATGGGCAAAGTCATAAAAGGCAAGGTTGAAGTGCCTAAAACTGAGATATCATTAGGCCAGCGTGTCGCCCACGGCAAATTCGGGGAAGGCGTGGTGTTAAACTACGAAGGTCAGGGCTCTAACGCCAGAGTCCAGGTAAACTTCGATGCTTCAGGCAGTAAGTGGCTGGTACTCTCTTACGCGAAGCTGGAAGTCTTGGAATAGAGAACAGAACGATAAAATGAATGGATTATTGAAACACATAGGTAGATTAACGACTTTAGGGATTTCTCTGCTATTACTGGCCGCCTGTGGTAGAGAACAGCAGCAAACTGCGGTTCAATCCCAAGTTGCCATAGACCAAACAGTCTATGAGTGGAAGATGATTACTTCCTGGCCAAAAAATCTTCCGGCGCTGGGAACATCCCCTGAATATTTTGCCGACATTGTGGAAACCATGAGTCAGGGCCGCATGCGCATTCGCGTTTATGGCGCTAATGAATTAGTCGGTGGATTAGAAGTATTTGACGCAGTATCTCAGGGCGTTGCTGAAATCGGCCATTCCGGTGCCTATTATTGGCAAGGAAAAATACCTGCTACACCTTTCTTTTCATCTATTCCCTTTGGCATGACTAGTTATGAACAGGATGCCTGGTTACGATACGGCGGTGGTAATGAACTTTGGCGGGAGTTATACGCGCCTTTTAATCTTATTCCTGTACGTGGAGGCAATTCCGGTGTGCAGATGTTCGGTTGGTTTAATAAGGAAATTAATTCCCTAAGTGATGTGCAGGGGTTAAAAATGCGCATACCCAGTTTGGGTGGCGAAGTATTTCGTCGCGCTGGTGGGGTACCGATAACCATGCAAGTCAGTGAAGTATTTACTGCATTACAAACCGGAGCCCTGGACGCGACAGAATTTGTAAGCCCTTATAATGACCTTGCTGCGGGATATCACACCGTTGCCGATTATTACTACTATCCCGGCTGGCATGAGCCAGGTTCTACTTTAGAAACAATATTCAATAAAGAGCGCTTCGAAGAACTGCCTGAAGACTTGCAAGAAATACTCCTAGCAGGAACTGAAGTAATGAACCAGTTATTACTTGATGAACTTACCGCAAAGAACAATGAAGCACTGCGTGCTTTAGTGGAGGATCACAATGTGGAGTTGCGGCGACTACCGGATGACGTGCTTATCGAATTGCGTCGCATCTCTGATGAAGTAGTTACTGAAATGGCCCAAGCCGATGAAGCAACTGCTCGAGTCTATGAGTCCTGGAAAAATTTCAAAGACGGCGTGATGAACTACAACGGTATTGCTGAAGAAGCCTTTATCGAAGCACGCAAACTCGAAGTCAATTAAGCCTCAAGTTAGGTGGGCAACGAAGTATCCACACGCCCACCGCAATATGCATCGAAGTTCTGCCAGTGTTTATCGCTCGATAATATCAACTCAAGGTTAATACAACGCAAACCAGTTTAATAAAGGTGACTTATTAAATTACCACAGCGGCCGAACGGCTTTGGGTGACTTGCTTGCTTATTATGCCAGCCGCTAAATCCATTTATGAAACCATCCATCCACCAAAAATCTGACCCTTGGCCTTTTTATCTTTTGGCATTACCAAGGCCTGTAAGGCTAGCTCCTCAACAATATCTGCGGGTTTGAATTCTCAAAATCGTGCACTTTCATCCCTTACTGACTAAGTACTGATGGCAACCAGGTTGCAAGACCTGGCCAAAAGACTAATAAAAGAAGTAGCAGCAATTGCAGACCAACAAACGGTACCACTCCTTTGTATATCTCGCTTGTGACAACCTCAGATGGAGCCACACTGCGCAAATAAAATAGAGAAAATCCAAACGGTGGTGTTAAGAAAGAGGTTTGCAAGTTAATGGCTATCATAACCCCTAACCAGATTGGATCGAGGCCCATTGATAAAAGTACTGGGCCGATTAAGGGGACGACCATAAAAGTGATTTCAATAAAATCAAGAATAAACCCGAGAAGGAATATCAGCAGCATCACAATAATGGTTGCAGATATCACACCGCCGGGGAGACCGATAAGCAAACCTTCGATTAGCTCTTCCCCACCAAAGCCGCGGAAGATAGATGAGAATATGGTGGCGCCTACTAAGATGAGATAAACCATCGAAGTAATCTTGGTGGTTTCTATGGCCACTTCATGCGCTATCTTTAAGTTTAGTTTCTTCCGGGTCAGCGCCAAAAGCATAGCCCCTACTGCTCCCACGCTGGCTGCCTCTGTCGGAGTAGCCACACCAATCAATATAGAACCCAGTACGGCAATCATCAGAAACACGGGTGGCAATAAGCCTTTTATTAGTGCTCCAAGGATTTCTGCGCCAGAAAGATTAGCATTAAATTCTTTAACTGATGGCGCGTCGGTTTGGGGCGCACCAAAGCCACTATTAAAACGTAGATCGCATAGCCAGCAACCAGCAGCAGGCCCGGAATGATTGCTCCAGCAAATAAATCTCCGATGGACACGAAGTCTGGAGCAAACACTCCAGCATTAAGTTGTGATTGCTGATAGGCGTTGGAAATAACTTCTCCGAGTAAAACCAAACATATAGAGGGAGGAATGATTTGGCCCAGAGTTCCGGTTGCGCAAAGCGTTCCGCAGGCTAAAGAAGGTCGATATCCTGCCTTTAGCATCGTCGGTAAAGACAAAATGCCCATGGTTACAACTGTTGCACCAACGATCCCTGTACTTGCTGCGAGCAACATGCCGACCAGAATTACAGCAATGCCTAAGCCCCCTGGAAGGCGGCCAAATACCAGTTGCATGTTCTTTAGCAAATCTTCGGCAATGCGAGATTTTTCAAGCATCGATCCCATAAAAACGAACAAAGGAACGGCGAACAAGTTTTGGTTAGCAAGAATTCCAAAAATGCGGTTTGGAATTAAGGAGATAAAAGCTGAGTCGAATACACCTGCTAATTCACCAAAGGCTGCAAATAGCAGAGATACTCCGGCGAGAGTTAATGCAACGGGATACCCTGCCATTAAAAAAAAACAAACAACAACAAATAGTATTAGCGGCAACAGTTCCAGCACAACTATTCCTGTTTAAACTTCTTAAATGATTTTAGAAACTCAGCAATACCTTGGGCTGCGAGCAAACCCGCAATAAAAAGAATAGTGGTTTTCAATAAGTATACGAATGGCAGTCCACTGGATTCAGGTGAGCTTTCTCTTATACGCCAGGAAACTGCAACGTAATCCCAACTTGCCAAGAGAATAAATCCCGCCGTTAGCATTAAGAACACAGCACATCCAAGCATGTCAATTATTGCCTTTCTTTTGTTACTTAATCTGTTGTAGAAAACATCTACGCGAACATGGCCTTGTTCTTTTAGGGTATAGCCAACGCCCACGGTAAATATTAGGGCGTTTATATACATAACTGACTCTTGCAGTGCTATGGAACCAATTTGAAAGGCGTAGCGCAGCAACACAATGATAAACATTACCAACACCATTAAAAGCGCCAACCAGGAGCCGGTCCTACCTATACGTTTGTTAAAGGAATCGATTATTTGAATAACTAAATCAATCATCTGGCAATTATCCCATAGCCCAGACTCTTAATAGCTGGTAACTCAAAATAATGAGAGCGCCAGTGAGTAACACCAAAGATAAAGCGGCCAACCAAAGTACTCCACGTCGAATTGAGTTTGAAGCTCTTATGCGCCAGCCTTCGGACTTATCGGCTTTCTCGGGAACTTGTTGAAATAGTGCAATGACAGAGTACAAGGCCAAGGACCAGCTTAGGCTTAATACGCTAGGAATGAGCCAAACCTCTCCATTGATCCAAGGGTTTTGAAAAAAGCTTACAGCGCACACGCCGAGGCTGAGGATTCCCAAGGCTATTATAAAAAACCTAAATCGATACAAAAATATAGCAATTCGCTGCAAGCGTTCTATCATAGCGATTCTCAAAATTCAGAGCCTTCTGGCGCAGCCCCAAGCTTAACCTTTACTGGGGGCAGGACACTAATCGGATAGGTCATTGCAAAATAGCGAGAAAACAGAACTACCGTTTCTTGCCGGAGTAAACGGAACTGGTGAGCCAGTATTTGAGAGTCTTGAAGTAGAGCTATTACCAGATTCCCCGCGACATGCTCGCATCATGAAGTCGCCTCTGCTTACGCGCAATATAGCAGCCGGAGACACGATTAAACTGATTAATCCGGATACAGCGGAATATGAATTAGTATCCAGATCTGGAAATCTATGCGTAAGAGTCTTTGCTAAAGACGACTTGTCGAAGCTCGAGCAAACACTAACTTCAGAAATAGAAAAACTGGGTGGTAGTTTAGATCGACAAACCGAGAGGGCTTTTGGTCTATAGCATTCATGTCTCAATCGGTTTCCAGATTATCGAGCAGCGATTGGAAAACGCTTTCCGGGATTATCCGGGTTGCGTTTGGTACTATGGTAATGTTTACGACCCAGAGGATGGAATAACTCCACTGGAATGGTGGCTGGATTTCGATAGCCAAGATTAAGGAATAGAGAAGCTAGTATGTTAACCGTTGTATCCCCAGCAAAATCTTTAGACTATTCAAATAACGCTAAAACCAAGAAACACACTGAACCATCGTTTTTGAACGAAGCGGACCAACTAATAGATGGTTTGCGTAAACTAAATCCCGCCCAACTGTCCTCGCTAATGGATATAAGCGACACACTAGCCGCAGAGAATTTTCAGCGCTATCAAGAATGGCAGCGGCCATTTACGCTAAAGAATGCCAAACAAGCAATTTTCGCTTTTAAAGGCGATGTTTATTTGGGCTTGAAAGCCGAAGACTTCGGCACTGCAGATTTAAACTTCGCCCAGAATCATTTGCGCATTCTTTCTGGCCTTTATGGAGTGCTACGGCCTTTAGATCTGATGCAAGCCTATCGATTAGAAATGGGAAGAGGGTTCGGAGTAAATGGTAGTAGAAATCTTTATGAGTTTTGGGGGTCCAAGATAACGGAAGATCTTAATGCCACACTTAAGCAACAAAGTCAGAAAAAGAAAATTCTCATAAACCTCGCCAGTAATGAATATTTCAGCTCGGTTGATGCAAAGTTACTTGATGCGGAAATTATCACACCGCAGTTCAAAGACTGGGCTAGAGGTCAGTATCGTGTATTGAGCTTTTTGCGAAGAAAGCCAGGGGTGAGATGACTGCCTACATCATCAGAAATAAAATTAATTCACCTTCGAAACTAAAAGATTTTGACGTTGATGGTTATACATTCAGCGAAGAGGAGTCTTCAAAAACAAAATATGTATTTAAGCGCAAACAGGCTTCTACTGCTTAGTGCCTAACAATTCTATGCTGCCGTATAGTCAGGCAAGCGAAAATAATAAACTCCCAATTCTAAGCATTCTACAACGATACTTTGACTCCGTAAGTTCTGTGTTAGAGATTGGTAGCGGAACAGCTCAACACGGTGAGTTTTTTGCCAAACACTTTCCACCACTATTTGGCAGTGTTCAGACATTCCAGAAAACCTCGAAACAACGCAACAACGAATTGTTGCCAAAGCACTCCAAAATTTACCAACTGCATTTCGACTCAATGTTGATGAAGAACAATGGAATTGTGCTACTTATGACTGCGTGTTTACCGCCAATAGTCTCCACATTATGGCCTACGGCTCAGTAGTGAATTTCTTCAAGGGGTTACCGCAATGCCTCAAACCCAATCATTACTGCTGCTTTATGGCCCTTTTAAGTATGCGGAGAATTCACAACAGAAAGTAATGCCAAATTTGACATCTCCTTAAGCTACAAAATCCTATTTGTGGAGTTCGAGATTTTGAGCGCGTGCTGGGAAATTTGCAGAAGGAGCGGATTGTCTTTTCTAGAAGACAATCCGATGCCAGCAAATAACCAACTCCTGGTATTTAGACAATCTTAAGCTGCGGCCCCACAGCTAGAATATGCATGTTCTCAAAGGTAGGCTCTCCCAGGCGGGATATTTCGCACCTAGGGCATCGTATACCGGCCGCCGGATAGATTCATCGGAAACATAGCTTACGGTTTGATCGAAAACCTGATCACCTATCTTCAAGCGAATGCGCGAATCTCTAACAATATTGCGGTTCCAGGAGCGCATCTCGGGAAAAGTGCCGCCAGTGTAGTACGCAGATAACAAATACAGATCACCATCCAGGGTTGCACAGTAAACCGTGACGGAATGAGGTATTAGCCAGCGAGTATTAGTTTGCAGATAAATTTCCGCATGTTCGTCAGAGAATGACCAATCGGTCACTGGCATTGCTGGCATTTCCCCAGTCAGCCACAGCCCCGGGCGTCTGTCCTGGGGCTCAACGCCTAAGGTGCGCAAAACTGCTAGTACTACTACAACGGTTACTACTGCGCCGATTCCTGAATATTTAATTATTTTTTTTATTGTTTTAATTCCTCGGTCGTCTCGCAATTTGTTGGCAAAGCTTCTGCACTTTCACCCTGTTATTGTTGTTTAAATGGTAACAAAGTTTCTGCTTCTGCTCGATATCGCTGAATATGATTCCTTTCCTCAGCGAGGAAGTTATCAATAGCATCAGCAAAACGTTGATTCGCTATCCAATGATTCGAGTAAGTGAATATTGGTTCGAAACCCCGCTGAATTTTATGTTCGCCCTGAGCACCAGAATAAAAATGATTTTAGTTTATGCTTAATCGCATAGTCCGGGTCCTTGATAGTAGCAAGTCTCAAAATGCAGAAACTGATGATCCCGTCGGCAACCCCAATAGCGCCCAAACAATTTTTCATCATTCTTAAAAAACAATGACGCAGCAATATCCCGTTCACCCTGCATAGCGTTGATCATAAATATCTGTTCCGGCATACATTCAGCCACTGTATTAAAAAAATCTTGTTCTAAATAGCCCTGCATGCCGCGCATTAAATAAGTCGATTGATAGAATAAATAGAAGTCTAACCATTGTTGTTCGCTTATTTCCGCTCCTTCTGTTACTCGGAAACTTATGCTTTGAGATTGTATATGTTGTCGTTCTTTGCGAATTGCTTTTCGCTTGCGTGAGTTAAGCGCGCTCAAAAAATGATCGAAATCTTCATAGTCCCTGTTATACCAATGGAACTGAGTTCCTATGCGAGCCTGTATTCCAAGACGTGAAATTTCTTCGTGTTCTTGCTCCAACGGGAACAATACATGCCAAGATGATACGCTAAGAAATTCCGCTTTCTCTTTTACCTTTTCAACGATAAACGAAAGGATGTTATTCCGGTCAGCGCTGGGGTTAAGAAAAATTCTACGGCCAACTGAAGGAGTAAAAGGCGCTGCAGTTACAAATTTTGGGTAGTATTCAAAGCCGTGGGTTTTATAAGCATTAGCCCAGGACCAATCAAACACATATTCTCCCCAGGAATTGGTTTTGAAATACAGAGGCATTACTGCAACAGTATTGTCGAATCCGTTTACCGACTGCTCTCCACTCTTTACCCATATATGCATTGGTTGCCAACCGTTTGCACCAGTGGTGCATCCAGTACTTTCCAAAGCATGTAGGAATTCATAACGCATGAAGGGATTGTCTGTAGTTGCTAAAGAGTTCCAGGTAGCCGCTCCGATCTCGCTGATTGAGTCGACAAATGTTAATGAGAGTTCCTGCATCGGAATACTATTGGCCTGTAAATACTAAATTCAGTAGCATGGGGATCAATTAATTTAACAGGTGTCTCATGGAATCACCTAATCTGATTCGACGCATCGCGGATAATCAACAAAAACTTCGCAAATCGGAAGCGAAAGTGGCCAGCTATGTGTTGGCTAATGCCAATGATGTGATAAAAATGCGCATTGTTGATCTCGCAGCAAATTCAGAAGTTAGTGAGCCGACAGTAATCCGATTTTGTCGTGCACTGGGTTTCGATGGATTCCAATCATTCAAATTGCAATTGGCACAGCAATTGGGAATGGGGTCTGTTTATACACAGTTTGCCGTAGATGATAACGATACCGTAACCGACTTGCGCAACAAGGTATTCGACACAACCGTTGGATCATTACTGACGGTGCGCGGTGAGCTAAATGCCGATGTGCTAGAGCAAGCCATTAGCACTATAAGCAATGCCCGTCGGGTTGAGTTCTATGGATTTGGTGCCTCAGGCTCAGTGGCTGCCGATGCTCAACATAAATTCTTTAGATTACAGCTATCTACAGCTGCTTATACTGACCCCCACATACAGCATATGTCGGCGATCGCACTTGAGTCAGACGATGTAGTTGTCGCCATTTCCCAATCCGGTGAAACCCAGGCCTTGTTACAAAGTGTGCACCTGGCGCGAGAAGCTGGCGCTAAAGTAATCGGACTTGCTCCAGAAAACACTTCGCTATCCAAACAGTGCAGCATTCCGATTTACGTAAACATGGAAGAGGATTTGCAATCCTATACGCCGGTTTCTTCACGCATTGCCCACCTGGTTGTAATAGATGTATTGGCAACCGGAGTGGCTCGCCATCGCAAGCCATTGTTGAAGGAACATTTGAAAAGATTGGAAAAGAGTCAACGGGCTCTGCGCACACCAAGAAGCGAATAGTTATTCCATCGTTACAGAGTGTTTTGGAACACTGAATAATGGATTCACTTAACTTTCCTTAAATTCCCCAAAGAAACTGCAGCCAATATGACAAGCATTAATAGAGCAAACTCTTTATCTTCGACAATTGAAACAACAAGAATTGCTGCAGCCCACATAATTGATTGAGAAATTAATATTTTTTTATTCACTGTTTGAATTACTCCACTGGTCACTGTTTAAACTTACTCGACAGTAACTGACTTGGCGAGTTCCTTGCTCCGGTTGTATGAGTACTTAGTAACTGTCGCCATCTTTAAGTTAAAAATAAGATAATCGCACACAAAATGATATATCTTGACAATGTGACTTATAATTTTTCCTCCAGTATGACAATGCAGTGCTAGCAAACTCTGTATAAAGAAAACAATAAATTAATAAGATTTTTTCACGAGAAGGTCATTCAACAGTAACTGACTTGGCGAGGTTCCGTGGTGATCTACGTCTGTGCCCTTCATTATGGCAACATGATACGACAGTATTGCAGCGGTATTGTGAAAACGATTGGGGCTAATACTTCGGGGCTTATGGGTACGTTTACAACCTTACAACTCTTATCACTCTCAAATTTAATACTTTCATCGGCAAACACATAAAGCATTCCACCCCTGGCGCTCACTTCAGATAAATTAGCTCGAAGCTTACCCAATAAATCATTATTCGGTGCCACAGCAATCACCGGCATTTTGCTATCAACTAATGCTAATGGGCCATGCTTAAGCTCGCCTGCTGGATAGGCTTCGGCATGTATATAAGATATTTCTTTTAATTTAAGTGCACCTTCTTTGGCAACGGGATACTGAATGCCTCTACCTAAAAACAAACTATGGTATTTGTCAGAGAACTGTTTGGAGATTCTCTTAATATCTTTGCTAAGTCTTAAGGCTTTATCAATTAGTTTAGGCAGTTTGCTTAAGTCTTTAACTAACTTTGCTTCTTGTGTGGCTTTCAAACCAGTACGTCGAGCTAGTACTATAGAAAGAATCAATAACAAAGCTAGTTGCGTAGTAAATGCTTTAGTAGAGGCAACACCGATCTCTTGCCCCGCCATGGTCAGAATACAAAAATCTGACTCCCGTACTAAAGTGCTTGTTGCAACATTGCAAATTGCTAGACTCGCTACATATTTTTTCTTTTTAGCATAGCGCAACGCGGCTAGAGTATCGGCTGTTTCGCCAGATTGAGAAATAGTAACAAACAAGGTGCCGGGTTGAACTATTATTTCCCGATAACGGTAATCACTAGCGATATCTGCCGAGCAGGGTATTTTTGCGATTGTTTCTAACCAGTATTTAGCAACCTGGCCTGCATGAAAACTGGTGCCACAAGCCACAATTTGTACGGTCTTAACTTTGTCGAAAATTTCTCTCGCTTTAACACCGAATGCCTGTTCTAAAACTTTTGTTTTACTAATGCGACCATCTAATGTGTCTTTAATTACCTGTGGCTGCTCATGAATTTCTTTGAGCATAAAGTGTTTATACTCACCCTTCTCTGCATCCTTGGAGCGAGATTCAACGGTGGTAATGGGTCGATTTATTTTTCGATTGCCATGCCAGATTTCAATGTCGCCCAGTGAAACTTTGGCAACGTCGCCTTCTTCAAGATAAATAAATCGATCGGTAACTTGCCCCAGCGCTAAAGGATCTGAAGCAACAAAGTTTTCACCGATGCCTACTCCAATCACAAGAGGTGAGCCACTACGCGCAACAACGATCTGATCCGGCTCAGTCTTGTCCATTACACAAAGACCATACGCACCATCTAATTTTGTAATGGCCTTCTTTGCCGCATCAATCAGGCTAACCTTTCCGCCTTTGCGCTCTTTATGAATTAGATGAGCGATGGTTTCACTGTCAGTTTCTGTTTTAAAAACGTAGCCATCTTTGAGTAACTTTTCTCTAAGCTCTTGATAATTTTCGATAATTCCATTGTGAACTATGGCTATTTCTTTGGAAGAGCTGTGGGGGTGTGCATTGGCTACAGTGGGTTTTCCATGAGTTGCCCAGCGAGTGTGGGCAATGCCGAGATTACCTCTTATTTTTGCCTTGCTGGCAGAAGTAACTAGTTTCTTAACTTTACCAACGGTTTTCAGATCGGTGAGTTTATCTCTACTTCCATTGAGCATTGCTATACCGGCGGAATCGTAACCTCTATATTCAAGACGCTTTAATCCCTCAAGCAAAATGCCCGATACATTTCTTTCCGCGATTGCACCTACGATTCCACACATGCTTTGTTATTTCTTTGTCGGTCGCTTCCAGCCTTTTATGTTTCTCTGTTTGCCCCTGCCAACTGCGAGATTGTCGGTGGGTACGTCACTATTAATAGTTGATCCCGCAGCAATAAAAGAATTGTCGTCCAAAGATAAAGGAGCCACCAAGACACTGTTTGATCCTACAAAGACATTATCACCTAAAATTGATTTATGCTTATTGGCACCATCATAGTTACAAAAAATAGTGCCAGCGCCGATATTGCAGTTCTCGCCAATCTCCGCGTCCCCGATATAAGCAAGATGATTTGCTTTCGAGCCTGCGCCAATCACAGCATTCTTTGTTTCCACAAAATTACCGATTTTTACTCCTTTACTTAAGATAGTGCCAGGTCTAATTCTTGCTGACGGACCAATTGCAGTCTCCTCTCCAATCTTGGCGCCATCAATATTGCTGTTGGGTAATATTTGAGAACCATCACCAATTGTTGAATCTTTGATGATGACATTAGCTCCGATTGAAACATTATTCCCTAAAGTGACTTTGCCTTCGAACAGAACATTTACATCGATCTCGACATCCTGGCCACAATCAAGTTCACCACGAACATCTACACGGGCGGGATCCCTGAGCGTGACACCCTTTTCCATTAATTTCGAATTGTTTGTCATTTGCAGATGTGTTTCCAGTTGTGCCAGTTGAGTTTTGTCATTTATTCCCTGGACTTCATTTTCATCACTAATAGTTAGTTTCATTTATTTTACATCCATCTTGTACCGCGAGGGCAACGATATCAGTTAAGTAATATTCGGCTTGTTCATTGCTATTATCGAGGCGTTCTAACCAGCCAGCTAAGCGAGCGCCAGGAACTGCCATGATGCCACTGTTTACTTCTGTTATTTCTTTTTGTTCTGTCGATGCGTCTTTTTCTTCAACAATCGCGATTACTTGATTTTCGCCATCACGAACGATTCTCCCAAAGCCATTTGGGTTTTGCTCGGTGGCAAGGGTTAATAAAGAAACGCTGCTCTGATCCGAATTCTCCAGCAATTGGTTTAAAGTACTCGCTCGGATTAAAGGAACATCTCCGCAGAGAACTAAGACTGCGTTATTGGGATTTTCCTTATCAATAGAAGAAACTGCTTGTTGAACTGCATGCCCAGTTCCCAGTTGTTCTTCTTGCAGCAGCCAGTTAATGTTTTGCCCAAGTTGCAACTCATCAAAGTAATCTTTGATCTGCTCAGCACCAAACCCAATTACTACATGGACTTGGCTCGCCCCAATATTGAAAGCGGTATCGACCACATGCTGCAGCATTGGCTTGCCGCCAATGGTGTGGAGAACCTTGGGGCGCGCAGAGAACATTCTGGTGCCCTTGCCTGCAGCCAGAATTACGACTTCCATGATAAATCCTTTTGTTTACTCAGCTGAGTATTGAATGAAAAAGATTACCAAAAAAAAAGGTAGCTAATGCTACCTTTTTAGTGCTCGCTTAAGTTAGCTATTTTTTTTGCTGGCGTAACGCTCGAAGCTGCGCGGCCGCTTCTGCTAATTGCGCTGCCGCCGCACCATACTCAAAGTCCGAGCCCTGATTTGCAATCGCTTTTTCAGCATCTTCCATCGCCTTAACCGCTGCAGCTTCATCAACATCATCAGCGCGAAGCGCTGTATCGGTTAAAAGCGTTACGACATCACGCTGAACCTCGAGAAATCCACCTGATACATAGAAAACTTCTTCATCGCCGTTATCAAGAGTAAGTCTTACCGGGCCAGGAATCAGAGCAGTTAATAGCGGGGCATGACCAGGCGCAACACCTAGATCCCCTAAAGAACCTGCGGCGATTACCATCTGTACCATACCAGAAAAGATACTCTTCTCTGCTGATACGATGTCGCAATGCATAGTCATGGCCATGTATATTTGCCTCGCTTCGATTCCTCTTTTAACTTAAAGAGTCTTCGCCTTTTCAAGTGCTTCTTCGATTGTACCTACCATATTAAACGCTTGCTCAGGCAGATCATCATAATCGCCGTTAAGGATGCCTTTAAATCCTGCAATAGTATCTTTCAGAGATACATACTTGCCCGGAGCATTGGTAAATACTTCTGCAACGGTAAATGGCTGTGATAAGAACTGAGAAATACGGCGAGCACGATAAACAGTTTGCTTGTCTTCGTCGGACAATTCGTCCATGCCCAAAATTGCGATAATGTCTTTTAATTCTTTATAGCGCTGCAGTACGCCTTGTACTCCACTGGCAACGTCATAGTGCTCTTGGCCAACCACCAATGGATCTAATTGACGTGAGCTCGAATCCAAAGGATCCACCGCCGGGTAAATACCCAGCGCAGCAATGTCACGAGACAGTACAACTTTTGCATCAAGGTGCGCGAAGGTTGTCGCCGGTGACGGGTCAGTCAAATCGTCCGCTGGTACATATACGGCTTGAATAGAAGTAATTGAGCCGGCCTTAGTTGAAGTGATTCGTTCCTGTAGCTCACCCATTTCCGCCGCGAGTGTTGGCTGGTAGCCCACCGCCGATGGCATACGACCGAGAAGCGCAGATACCTCCGTGCCCGCCAGTGTGTAACGATAAATGTTATCAATAAAGAGAAGAACATCACGGCCTTCATCGCGGAATTTCTCCGCCATGGTCAGACCAGTTAATCCTACTCGAAGACGGTTACCAGGGGGCTCATTCATCTGTCCGTAAACCATGGACACTTTTGACTCGCCTTCTAGATCGATAACTTTCGATTCCTGCATCTCGTGATAGAAATCGTTGCCTTCACGAGTACGCTCACCCACACCGGCAAACACCGACAACCCGCTGTGCTCGGTTGCAATGTTGTTAATCAATTCCATCATGTTTACGGTCTTACCTACACCGGCACCACCGAATAATCCAACCTTTCCCCCTTTAGCGAATGGGCAAACCAGGTCGATAACCTTAATCCCAGTTTCTAGCAGTTCATTAGTTGTAGAAAGTTCTTCGTAGGTGGGTGCTTTGCGGTGAATCGGCATACGCTCTTTCTCACCGATAGGGCCGCGCTCATCGATCGGTCTACCCAATACGTCCATTATGCGACCCAGAGTTTGAGTACCAACAGGCACTGATACTGGTGCTCCTGTGTCCTGCACTATCAGTCCTCGGCTCAATCCTTCAGTACTACCTAGGGCAATAGTACGTACCACACCGTCACCTAATTGTTGTTGAACTTCCAGGGTAATTTCAGTGTCATCGACGGTAAGCGCGTCATAAACCTGGGGCACATTGTCCCGCTCAAACTCTACGTCTATAACCGCTCCGATAATTTCTACGATTCGACCGCTGCTCATGCTAGGTTCCTCAATCTTTCCTAATCAAATGTTCAATTAATAAATTCAAAATTTTTAAACTGCCGCTGCGCCACCAGCAATCTCTGAAAGCTCTTGGGTGATCGCAGCTTGTCTTGCTTTGTTATAAGCGAGACCGAGTTGATCAATAAGATCGCCAGCATTGTCTGATGCACTCTTCATAGCGATCATCCTGGCTGCTTGCTCACAAGCATTGTTTTCTACTACTGCTTGATAGACTTGCGATTCAATGAATCTTAATAACAACCCGTCCAATAATTCTTTCGCATCGGGCTCATAAAGATAGTCCCAGTGATGCTGTAAATTTTCTTCTTCTGAAGGTGCAAGTGGTAATAGTTGGTTAACTTCAGGCTCGTGAGTCATAGTGTTAACAAAGTCGTTGCTAACAATCATTAGCTGATCAATTTCACCATTGTTGAATTTATCCAGCATGATTTTCACCGTGCCGATAACATCTTCGATTTCCGGTGAGTCTCCGATATCTCTTATTGCCGCGACCACATTGCCACCATAGTTATTGAAGAAAGTTGCGGCTCTTGCACCTACCGTACAAATATCGATTTCGATATTTTTGTCTGCCCATTCTTTCATCGAAGCAACTGTGGCTTTGAAGGCGTTAATATTTAAGCCACCACATAAGCCACGATCGGTAGAAACAACAATGTATCCAACTCTTTTTATATCACGAGTGACAAAATATTCATGTCGATACTCAGGTGTAGAGTTTGCAATGTGCCCAATTACCGAGCGAATGCGATGTGCATAGGGCTTACCCAACTTCATACGATCTTGGGCTTTACGCATCTTACTTGCCGAAACCATTTCCATGGCTTTGGTGATCTTCTGAGTATTTTTAATACTCGCGATCTTGGTACGTATTTCTTTGCCGCCTGCCATCTTTCCTGGTCGCCTCTAAAGTGTTAGTCCTGGTACCTACCAAGTTTGGGTTGACTTAAACTTTTCAATTGCAGATCGGAACTGCGACTCAATGTCATCATTGTAATCACCAGTTTCATTAATGTTGCTCAGCAAATCACCGTGCTCGCTGTTCATGTAAGACAGCAATGCGGCTTCAAAATCCAACACCTTGTTAAGTTCGATGTTCTCGAGAAAGCCTTCGTTTGCAGCAAACAATGAGACAGCCATTTCTGCGATGGAAAGTGGCGAATACTGCTTCTGTTTCATTAGCTCTGTAACGCGCTGACCGTGTTCTAGTTGGGAACGAGTTGCGTCATCGAGATCCGATGCAAATGCTGCGAAGGCCGCAAGCTCTCGATACTGAGCTAGGGCGATTCGAATACCACCACCAAGCTTCTTAATAATTTGAGTTTGGGCGGCACCACCAACACGAGATACAGAAATACCTGGGTTCATCGCGGGACGAATACCGGAGTTAAACAGGTCTGTTTCCAGAAAGATCTGGCCATCGGTAATGGAAATAACGTTAGTGGGGACGAATGCCGATACGTCACCAGCTTGGGTCTCAATGATTGGTAAGGCAGTTAAAGAGCCAGTCTGTCCTTTTACTTCCCCGTTGGTAAATTGCTCAACGTAGTTAGCACTCACTCTCGCGGCGCGCTCCAAAAGGCGAGAATGTAGATAAAATACATCACCAGGGTAAGCTTCTCGACCTGGTGGTCGGCGAAGCAATAATGAGATCTGGCGATAAGCCCAAGCCTGCTTAGTAAGGTCGTCATAAATGATCAAAGCATCTTGTCCTCTGTCACGATAGTACTCACCCATGGAGCAACCGGAATAAGGAGCAATAAACTGCATGGAAGCCGGATCAGATGCAGATGCAGAAACCACAACGGTGTATTCCATGGCGCCGTGCTCTTCCAATTTCTGTACTACGTTAGAAATGGATGACGCTTTCTGGCCAACGGCAACGTAGACACACTTAACGCCTTTGCCTTTCTGGTTGATGATGGTGTCAATAGCTACCGCGGTCTTTCCTACCTCGCGGTCGCCAATAATCAATTCGCGCTGACCACGACCAATTGGTGTCATGGAATCGATTGATTTCAATCCTGTTTGTACCGGCTGGGAAACCCCTTGACGAGCAATTACGCCAGGTGCCACTTTTTCGATTGGGTCAGTTTCTTTTGCTTCGATTGGGCCTTTGCCATCGATTGGTTTACCAAGAGCATCTACTACTCGCCCTTCCAATTCTGGGCCAACCGGCACCTCCAAGATTCGGCCAGTACATTTACAAGTTTGACCTTCCTTTAATTCGAGGTAGTCACCGAGTACTACTGCGCCGACGGAATCTCTTTCCAGGTTCAAAGCCATTCCGTAAAGGCCGCCTTCGAACTCGATCATTTCACCGTACATTACGTCGGCTAGACCATGGATACGGATAATCCCATCCATCACGCTAACGATGGTGCCTTCGTTCTTTGCTTGCACAGAAACATCGAGATTGTCGATACGCTGTTTAATAATTTCACTGATTTCAGATGGATTCAGTTGTTGCATCTTTAATTTCCTTTCTCCTTATGGTTCAGGGTTTTTCCTAAACCGATTAGGAATTCATTGATTCAGCTAATTTGGTTAGCTTCCCGCGTACAGAGCTATCGATAACTGTATCGCCGGCTCTAATAACCGCACCGCCTAATAATGATTGGTCTACTTTTGTTGCCAATTTAATTTCGCGCTCTAGCCGTAACTTAAGTGACTCCGCCAACTTTTGTGTAATGTCTGGACTGATTTCAAAAGCTGTCGTAATTTCAACGTCGACTGACTTTTCTTGATTGGCTTTTAATATTTCATAAAGCCCGGAAACATCAGACAACAAAACCAAACGTTTGTTGTCCGCCAACAAGCGAATAAAGTTTTGTCCTTTGTCATTTAACTTATCATCACACACGGCAATAAAAGCGTTTGCTATTTGTTCCGCAGAAAGAGAAGGGTCTCTTAATACTGAGCCAACAGAGTCCTGATCTGAAACTGCAGCAGTTAATGCCAACATCTTGGACCATTGATCCAGGGCACTGTCTTGCTTAGCTACTTCGAAAGCAGCTTTTGCATAAGGTCTTGCTAGTGTGGTTGTCTCAGCCATAAGGATTGTGTTTTATAGTTCGGAAGCGAGTTTGTTTAGCATCTCTTCGTTTGCTGCTTGATCGACGGAGCCTTCTAGAATTTTTTCAGCTCCAGCGATTGCGATAGCAGAAACCTGAGCACGCAGCGCTTCCTTTGCTCGGTTAACTTCTTGTTCTATTTCAGCATTGGCGCCGACAATGATGCGTTGGCCTTCTTCTCGAGCTTGCTCTTTCGCTTCATCAACAATTTGTGCTGCTCGCTTATTAGCCTGATCAATAATCGCTGCAGCTTCTGCTTTCGCTTCTTTTAACTGCTCGTTAGATTTCACCTGTGCTATTTCTAAATCTTTTTCAGCACGGGCAGCGGCTTCAAGACCGTCGGCAATTTTCTTTTTGCGCTCTTCCAATATTGCTACGAACAGCGGCCAGACGTACTTGCTGCAAAACCACAGAAAGAACGCCATTGCAATCATTTGGCCTAAAAAGGTTGCATTAATATTCACGGTTTTATCTCCCGCTTATTCGCTTTTTAACCACCCAGTGCAGCAGTGAATGGATTGGCGAAGGTAAACCACATACCTATACCGATTCCAATCATGGTTACCGCGTCAATAAGGCCAGCTACAAGGAACATTGAAGTTTGCAGTTTGGGCGCGAGCTCAGGTTGACGAGCCGAGCCTTCTAGGAATTTTCCTCCCAGAATACCGAAACCTATCGCTGTTCCTGCGGCTCCCAGACCCAGCACAAGCAATACGCCAAGCACTGTGTTAGCCAATATTAGTTCCATTTTTTCCTCCAGTGTTTCTTCAGTTCAGAGTGTTTTACAAATTAATGGTGAGGTACTTCATGTGCAGCATTGAGATACACGATTGTTAACATCATGAATACAAACGCTTGCAAAGGTATTACCAACAAGTGAAAGACTGCCCAGACAAAATGAGCCGGCAATTGCCATAGCCCCAACATGGATGCAATTAGTAAGAACAAGAGCTCTCCTGCATACAGATTTCCAAATAGGCGCAATCCGAGTGAAACCGGTTTCGCAAGTAAAGTTGGGACTTCGATAATTAAGTTAAAAGGCATCATCCATTTTCCAAACGGATGAAAAGCGAGCTCCCCTAAGAACCCGCCAAGGCCTTTGTTTTTTATGCTGTAGTAAATGATCATCAGGAAAACGGTAACAGACATACCCATGGTGATATTGGGGTCGGTGGTGGGAACGACTTTAAATGGGGCGTTTTCTAAATGGAAAACTGAGTGCAGTAATGGCTCAGCACCAAAGGTTGTTAATAAATCTACCGGAACTAGATCCATCGTATTCATTAAGAGGATCCAGAAAAACAAAAGCAGGCACAGCGGCCCTATTAGTTCGTTTTTATAATCAAATGCTTCACTTACTCGAGCATCGACAAACTCAACCACGGCTTCTACAAAATTTTGCACACCGCCGGGGCTATCAATAGAAGCATTGACAGCAACTCGTCGAAAGAACCAGAGAAAGCCAGCTCCAAGGAAAAGTGACCAACCCATTGTGTCGACATTTATTGCCCAGAATCCCATTTCTGCTGCTTCTTCAGGAGTGTGGGCGAAACCCCAATGGTCATCAATACGACCAAAGGTTAGGAAAGATAAGTGATGAGTAATGTAGTCTTGAACTGTTAGTTCAGCGGCTGATTCGGCTGCCATTTAAGTGACTCTGACTCTCTTTATAAACTGATCGGTATATAACCGATTTCATGTTTTATTGCTGGTCGGACTGTAACTAATCAGTCCAGACATCATCACACCAACAAAGTGGGCCGTGATAAACCCAAGTATCAATGCGAGCTCGCTCAAATTAGTAATCAAGGTAAAGCTTAGTGCAAAAAGCACAATGGTGATTCCTATCTTGCCGAGCTGCCCTCGTATAAAACTCTTAACAACTTTGTCCGCGTTTCTGGCACCTTGATACTTAAAGGCTTGTAATGCGAAATAGCTGTTTGGCAAAGCACTTATTAATCCGCCCAGCAATACTGAGTACGCGTTAACGTTGCCTAAAAACAACAGAGAGACTGCGGCAATAAAGACTGTCGCAGCGAGTTGCGCGACGATTACTTTATAAACTGGAGGGGGTCTTAAATTGGTCACGAAGATTGCTTTCTAGATTAGCTTTTCGTTAGAGCTCAGATCCCCAATAAACACCCGTTACAAACACCTGTTGTTGTGGCGGTGATCACCAAAGCACGCGCATTATAGGGGCTTTGCAGGGCAGTATCAACTGCGCCCCATTATCAATTTCTGGCCTTTCCAGACCACCAAATTTATTTTAAAAAATAGAGCCAACTGAGGGAAAAAATTAGATGATATGGGAAAGAATGCCATCTAATTCATCTAGGCTATTGTATTTGACGACTAGCCGTCCTTTACCCTTCACCGTATGCTGAATCATGGCTTTAGCACCCAGTTTTTCTGCCAGGCTTTCTTCGAGGTTTTTGATGTCTGGGTCAGAAAGCTCGAGCGGGTCTGCGGGACCCGCTGTCAGCTAGCAGTCGCCGGACTAAAGATTCAGTTTGGCGAACGGAGAGTCCGCGGCCAACGACAGTACGAGCAGCCTCCGATTGTTGTTCATCTGATAATGACAGCAAGGCTCGAGCATGTCCCATTTCAAGATCGCCATTTTCCAGCATTGTTCGCACATCTATACGGAGACCAATCAGCCGAATGAGATTTGTTATGGTGGTACGGGATTTTCCAACAGCGTCCGCCACTTCTTGTTGGGTGAGTTCGAACTCATCCTGCAATCGCTTTAGTGCCATGGCTTCTTCAATGGGATTGAGATTTTCCCGCTGGATATTCTCAATCAAGGACATGGCGATGGCTGCCTCGTCGCCAACCCGCTTGATTATGGCTGGAATCGTATCCAGACCTGCAATCTGGCTAGCTCGCCAGCGCCGCTCACCGGCAATTATTTCGTATTTTTCGGAGGATGTCGGGCGAATGACAATAGGTTGCATAACACCCTGCTTCTTGATGGATGCGGCCAGCTCTTCCAGAGCCTCTTCATGCATGTCAGTTCGGGGCTGATATTTACCCCTTTGAATCAGGTCGATGGGGATATTCTTTAGGTCACCATCTTTATCTTCAGTTGGCTGCCCAGCGTCAGGTTGTTGCAGCTGGGTCGGTTTGCCCAGCAAACTGGCCATGGTTTGGGTGCTACCAGTGGATAAAAGCGCATCTAGGCCTTTGCCTAGTTTCTTCTTATCGTTCATTTTTCACCTGAGCTCATGGGCGGCGAGACTCCTGTTGTGCCGGAAATCGGTATCAACCAGACACACCTGCTGCAGCTTCATCATGGCGTCTAAGCAGTTCACCTGCTAACGCCAGATATGCTATCGCTCCCCGTGATTGTTTATCATATTTAATCACTGGTTTCCCATAACTCGGAGCTTCGGCAAGACGAACATTGCGTGGTACTACAGTTCTATAAACGGCATCGCCAAAGTAATTAAAAAGCTGACCATTTACTTCACTCGTAAGCTTGCTTCGGGGGTCATACATGGTACGCAATATACCCTCAATCTTAAGGCTAGGATTTAAGCGATCGCGAATTGCGCTAATCGTATCCATTAACGCGGAAAGGCCTTCAAGGGCGTAATATTCACACTGCATGGGGATTACTACACCATCGGCAGCCACCAAGGCATTAATAGTTAGCATGTTTAACGAGGGTGGACAATCTATGACAATAAAATCGTAATTCGATCGAACAACATCGACTATGGATCGTAAACGGGCTTCGCGATCATCACCGGCCATGAGCTCAACTTCGGAAGCGACTAAATCACCATTGGCTGGTAAGAGATCGTATCCGGCTTCCGGCCTTAGTAAAACCTCTTCGATGCTTTCATTTTTAGAAAGCAGATCATAAATAGAAAGGCTCAAGCTTGCTTTGTCGATCCCGGAACCGGTGGTCGCGTTGCCTTGGGGATCTAAATCAATAAGGAGTACATTTTTTCGCGTGACAGTTAACGAAGCCGCAAGATTTACAGAGGTGGTTGTTTTTCCTACTCCGCCTTTTTGATTGGCAATTGCTAATACTTTGCCCACGGTGTTAATCCACTATTTCACTTACCATGACTACTCAATGATTAACTCAGGTTAATCACACTTTAAACCTCTGTTTGGCCCGCCTTGCTTCGAATCAATTCCGAATCACTTCGATTAGGTGGCGTTCAGAATCTGCGCCAGGCACCGAAAGTTTGACAATTTTCGTAACGATAAATTCCTCTGACAAGCGCTCGATCTCCTGGGCCGGAAATCTCCCTTTCATGGCTAGGAGTTTACACTCTTGTGCGAGCAAATGCTTTGATTTGGTCACAATATCATTAAGAGTAGAGAATGCTCTGCAAATGACCATGTCAATTTGACTGGGGCATTGGTAGGCCTCAATTCTGCAATTCTCAACAGTAACGTTGTTCAAATTTAGTGCAGTTTTAACTTGAAACAAGAAGCGGGTTTTCTTTCCATTGCTATCAATTAAAATGAAATGCTGTTGTGGGTTAAAAATCGCTATAGGAATTCCGGGTAGCCCTGCACCTGACCCTAAATCAACTATTTGTTGACCGATTACATAAGGGAATATAGACAAGCTATCAAATAAATGACGGTTAACCATAGACTCTCTGTCTGAGTCGGCAACAAGATTGAATTTAGAGTTCCATTTTTCCAGAAGACCCAGGTAAGTCAGTAATTGCTCTACTTGCATGGGTTGATGTGGAATGCCAATTTGTTCGAGACCATTAAGCAGCATTTGCTGGATATTGGAAGTCAATGTCTTAGCTCTTTTGCTGAGTATTCTTAACTGGCTTTTCTGGCTATCGGTTGGTGTTTCTTAAGATAGATAAACAACAAAGAAATGGCTGCCGGTGTCATCCTGGAATACGCGATGCTCTACCAATGTTTTCGGGTTTAACGGCAATCAGTTTTTGTTTCAATTCGTTCGATAGTCCCTGCATTTGTTCATAGTCGAAATCCTCTGGAAGTGCCGTGTTTTCTTGCCTCTTTAGTCTTTCTATTTCGTCCGCCTGACGATCGATATAGCCTTGATACTTAATTTGAATTTCTACTTGTTGTTGCGCCTGATCCATAGCGGAATTGAATGGGCATTGCTCCAATGTACCAATCGTGGCTTCCACTAACGCTTTATATTGAACACCAGGCCTAGCTAAAAGATCGGCCAGGCTGTATTCACGGGAAATCGGATTTTCGACCCGTCGATTTACCTGGGCGGCAATAGCGGTGTTTGGTTGTACCCAGTGGTTACGCAATCGATTCAGTTCTAATTCAATACGTTCTTGTTTTTCATTGAGTAGTTGCAGACGTTTTTCGCTGACAATACCTAATTGATAACCAATTTCGGTTAAACGCAAATCAGCATTGTCTTCTCTTAGGGTGAGCCGATACTCAGCTCGCGAGGTAAACATACGATAGGGTTCATTTGTTCCTAATGCAATTAAGTCATCAACTAATACACCAATGTATGCTTGGTCACGACGTGGGCACCAGGCTTCTTGTTCACGCACGGCAAGTGCTGCATTAAGACCAGCTAGTAATCCTTGGGCAGCAGCTTCTTCATATCCAGTAGTGCCATTAATTTGTCCGGCAAAATAGAGACCATTTACATGCTTGGTTTCTAATGAATACTTTAGATCGCGCGGATCGAAGAAATCGTACTCTATGGCATAACCTGGTCTAGTGATGTGGGCATTTTCAAAGCCGCGGATATGGCTAACCATCTTGGCTTGTATATCGTATGGCAAGCTCGTTGAAATTCCATTGGGGTACAACTCATTTGTTTCTAAACCTTCCGGCTCGACAAAAATTTGGTGCGAAGGTTTAGTGGCGAAGCGCATCACTTTATCTTCGATAGATGGACAATAGCGCGGTCCTGTTCCTTCGATGATTCCAGCATACATTGGCGACCTATCTAAACCACTGCGTATCACTTCATGACAAGCTTCATTTGTTGCAGTGATATAACAGCTAATTTGCCTCGGATGATCTTCTGCGATCCCAAGAAAGACATAACAGGTAACGGATCATCTCCTTCCTGAATTTGCATTACGCTGAAATCAACTGTCCTCGCATCGATACGTGGCGGTGTTCCTGTCTTTAAGCGATCGACTCGAAATGGCAATTCACGTAAGCGGTCGGCCAGCGCTATTGAAGGCGGATCCCCTGCTCGTCCTCCTGAGGTGTTCTGCATACCAATATGAATTTTTCCGCCCAGAAACGTCCCTGTCGTGAGCACAACCTTTTGCGCTTTTATTTCCAGGCCCATCTGAGTTCTAACACCGCGCACCGAACCACCTTCAATTAGTAAATCATCAACCGCTTGCTGGAACAGTGTTAAGTTTTCTTGATGCTCCAAAATCTTTCTGATGGCTGCTTTGTATAGAACACGATCAGCTTGCGCACGGGTTGCTCGCACCGCTGGCCCTTTACTAGCATTAAGAACTCGAAATTGAATACCGGCATGATCGATAGCTTCCGCCATCGCTCCCCCCAAAGCATCAATTTCTTTTACCAAATGACTTTTACCAATGCCGCCAATGGCTGGGTTACATGACATTTGACCAAGGGTTTCGATGCTGTGGGTGACAAGTAAGGTATTAACGCCTTGTCGCGCAGAAGCAAGTGCAGCTTCAGTACCGGCATGGCCGCCACCAACAACTATCACGTCATATTGGGTTTGTTGTTGCATTTGGACTTAACTGAGCTCGCTTTTCCGGAGGATGAGCAGTATATAGAGATCCCGCGAAATGTGAATTATCTACATATATAAAACATTTAATAATTTATATATATATATATATAGTATTAATGTTGTTGTTATAGGGGTCGTGGATTTCTGTTGATAAGCCATTTTTTTCCCATATATTCAATAAGCTATAAGAATATAACTCAGTTATAAACCTCTGATTAGGGTGCTTGTAAGGGGTGGGAGAACTGTTGACAAAAACAGTGTCTTATTCAGATAAATCCATCTAGCGGGTCTTATCCCCTTACTATCCAATAACTAATCCTCAAGTAAGCGCTTGGTTGTCAACATGATGTCCAACTAAATACTTCTATTTACCGACGCAGAAGCTGGAAAAAATCTCCCCCAATAAATCATCGCTGGTGAATTCGCCGGTTATGGAACCCAGGGCCTTTTGGGCAAGCCTTAGATCTTCGGCAATAATTTCTATATGTGAGTGCTTACTTAGGTTCGATAATGCGGAATTAATGAACCCCTTGGCTGAATTTAATGCTTTGAGGTGCCGCTCTCTGGCTACAAAATCCCCACTTTCAGAGGGCAGATAGCCAATGATTTGCTTCAGGTGTTCGCGGAGAAGAGCTAAGCCATCGCCGCTTTTTGCTGACAGGGAAATTTGTGGATAGTCTTTGTTTTTAAGTGAAATCGAAGATCTGTAGGCCTCTAGCTCCCCCACCAAATCGATCTTATTCAAGATGAAAGTAAGATTAGTAATGCCATCGGAATTAAGCTTTAGCTCGCTGTGGAGCTCTTCCAAGAAAGATAACAAACCGTTTGCATCATGCTCTTGCTGGGCAGCATCGATGACGAGCAAAATCTGGTCTGCCTGCTCAATTGCTTTTTGCGCCCGCTTTATTCCTTCCTGCTCCACTAAATCTTCACTGCTTCGGAGTCCGGCCGTATCGAATATATGAATTGGCATTCCGTCCAGGACAATCTCTATTTTCAAAACATCTCTCGTTGTGCCAGGAATGTCGGTGACAATAGCGCTGTTTTCGCCAGCCAGCGCGTTGAGCAAACTGGATTTACCTGCATTGGGCTTGCCGGCAATAACTACATTCATTCCTTCTTTAAGGATTAGACCTTGTTGTGCTTGTTCAAAAACCTTGTCGAGTTCTATCAACGTATCTTCGATCGCCGCAACAACACCAGTGTCAGAAATCACATCGATATCTTCGTCAGAGAAATCGATAGCAGCTTCAACATTAACCCTGGTTGTTGTTAACTGTTCTTGCATCAGATCAACCCGTTTTGAAAATTCACCTTGAAGTGTCCGCATTGCAGAACGAGCCGCTTGTTTCGATCCGGCATCAATTAAGTCAGCGATGGCTTCGGCTTGAACTAAATCGATCTTGCCATTTAGGAATGCTCGTTCTGAAAATTCACCTGGATTAGCTTCGCGAACACCAAATGATAGAACCTGCTCCATGATTTCATGAAGAATCTGGGCGCCCCCATGTCCCTGAAGTTCCAGAATGTCTTCCCCTGTAAAGGAATTGGGAGCGGCGAAAAAAATAGCAATGCCACTGTCGATCGTTGCACCTGATGCATTTAAAAAATTTGTACTGTGGGCCTGCCTGGGGGTTGGTTCGAAACCTAAAATTTCAGCACTAATTTGCCTGGTTTTAGGACCGGAGATGCGCACGATGCCAATACCGCCGCGACCGGTTGCTGTCGCTATAGCACAAATTGTATCGGAAGTATTAGGTGACATGAGTGACCAGCCCGCTGTGGCTAGTTATTGAAGACTAAAGGCCAACCCGTTTTCCAGCTTCGTAGGCTGCTTCAATTTTTCGAAAGGTATACCACTGTTGCAATATGCCAAGCAGAGCATTGGTCCACCAGTAAAGAACAAGCCCAGCTGGGAACCAAAGAAAGAACACTGTCATCATGATCGGCATGATTTGCATAACTCGAGCTTGCATAGGGTCAGGCGGAGCCGGACTCATTTTGGTTTGCAGAAACATGGTCGCACCCATTAACAAAGGAAGAACGAAGAAAGGGTCCCGCACCGATAAATCTGTGAGCCATCCAACAAAAGGAGCATGTCTTAATTCAACACTTTCCAATAACACCCAATACAGCGCGATGAAAACCGGCATTTGCAACAGCAATGGCAAACAGCCACCAAGGGGGTTTATTTTCTCTTTTTTATAAAGATCCATCATTGCTTTTTGATGGCCCGCACGGTCGTCACCATAACGTTCTTTAAGTTGCTGCATCTTGGGCGCTAAGCGCCGTAAACCAGCCATAGATTTATATTGAGTGTCAGAAAGTTTGAAGAAGAGCGCCCTCATAAGAATAGTGAGCAGAATAATGGAGACCCCATAATTGCCCATGACTGAATCAATACTAGTTAACAAAAAATAAATTGGAGCTGCTAAAAAATATAGCAATCCATAATCGATGGTTAAATCCAAATTAGGCGACATCTCTGCCAAAGCGTACTGATCCTTTGGCCCCGCATAAAATTGAATAGTGTGTTCACCGATAGTGCCGGGACCAACAGCAAAGGCAGCGCTGGTGAATTCACCAAAATACTCATTGATGTCATTTTTGCGTGTGGTAAACCGATTCGGTGTGTCTGCATCTGGAATCCATGCAGAGAGGAAATAGTGTTGGCTAAACCCAATCCAGCCCCCACTCATTTCGGCAGTTTGGGCTGCTTCGTCAATGTCATCGAATTCGATTTTGATGTAAGCATCATCATCTGAAGTAGTAACGAAACCTAGATAGGTTCGCATAAAACTACCAGAGCTACTGGGGTCGTCAAAGCCATCCCGTTTTATCTGACCGAAGGCATTAGCCTGCCAATTATCAGTAGATTGGTTCTCTACAATAAAACTAACGTCGATTAAATAGCTATCCCGAGCAAAGGTGTAACGTTTAATTACTCGAACACCAGGTCCTGTATCTTGTGCAATCAAATCTACGACTAAGGTATTTTCATTATCTGCCAATCGATAATTTGTAGCCGCAGTTCGATAGACTGCCCTGCCAGCACTGTCGATTCCATTAGTACCGATAAGGCCACTCTGAGCCACATAGCTTCGATCTTGGCTCGATTCTAAAACCATAAAGGGGTCATCTGTCACATTTAATTGCTTCAAGTACTGAGGCAATGCTAACTGAATAATATCGCCCCCGTTGAGATCGATATTTAATTCCAAAGTATCGGTTTCGATTTCTATTAAACGGGAAGTTGCAGCACTTGGGCTGGTAGATACAGTCGGCTGGGCTGGCTCATTAAGAACCGTACTTGATGCCGTAGTTGGAACTTCTGTTGGGACATCACTGACCGGTGCAGTAGGTGTTTCTGGAATTTGTAAGGAGGTGGATTGTTGGGAACCCCCACCCACCAATGGGGGATAGTCTTCCTGCCAGGCCAACAACATTAAATAGGTAATAACAGCTAGGGATGTGTATAAGAAAAATTTGGTGAGATCCATGATGCAGAGTTCCTATAAAAGGCTCGTTACTTCTTCTGCTTCGGGAACTGGATCGTATCCACCCTCATGCCAAGGATGGCAACTGCAAATTCGTTTCGCCCCCAACATAGACCCTTTTAAACTGCCATGTTGTTCTATGGCTTCTTTAGTGTATTGGGAGCAAGTCGGATGGAATCGACATTGATTGCCGATAAGAAAACTCAAGGTCAGTTGATAAAGAGTAATTAACCGGATTAGTAGTGATTTGATCATTGGTTTGGATTCCTGGTTAACTTGTGTCTAACAGTTTTTTTTCAAGGTCACACCACAGTGAATTCAAACTAACCACTACCTGTGGGTTACGCAGTTTATCAACATCTTTGCGAGCCAGCACAACAACGTCCAATGGCTCTATTCTGTGACGGGCCTTGCGAAAAGACTCTCGAATTTGACGCTTGATCCTATTGCGTTGGACTGCCTTTGCCACATTTTTTTTTGCTATCACCATGCCCAATCGCTTAGCGCCACCTTCATTAGAAACAGCGAGTATTAAGAAGTGACGGCAGGAAACTTTGTATTGAGCATTATCAAATACAGCCTTATAGTCGGCGGCATTCAGTAGCCGAGAATCTTTATGAAAGCCAAACTCAGCCACTTGTGTTCTCTTTTCAAAAGGGAGAAGAGTGAATTAAGCTGAGAGCTTAGCGCGTCCCTTTGCGCGTCTTCGTTTCAGAACAAGGCGTCCGCCCTTGGTCGCCATGCGCGCACGAAAACCATGAGTGCGAGCACGCTTCAAGACGCTGGGTTGAAAAGTTCTTTTCATAACTGAAATTCCAGAATTGCTATCGTGAACCGAGCTGGCCCAAAAGAGGGCGAATTCTATTGGTTTTGTGGCAAAGTTTCAATGTAATCCAGGCGGGGAACAGACCTAAGGCCTCTTAATTCGATACCAAAATTTTGTTGCGAAATTTAAGAACGCTAAGCGCCAAGATTTAATCAAAGCTTAGCCACAAGTTATCCACAGTGTTTTTATCAACAGCCTTGGGTTTGAAACGGTATTTTGTCTCATTTTTCGACTCGGTATTTATCAGCAAAAAGCTTATAACATACTGAAATAAAATAGAAAAAACTAAGCTCAAAAAACCATTTTTGGGCCTTTTCAGCAGTGGATAACTCATTGCCCAATCGCTAGAATTGCTGCTTCATATAAAAAGTAAAACCCGTGGACAGTGACAGTGGTAGTGGCAAGTTGGCAGTATTGTATTGATTGTTTAAAAACAGAACTCACCTCACAACAATTTAACACTTGGATTAGGCCTTTAAAGGCAGAGATCAAAGACGACATTCTTTGCATAGCTGCGCCCAATCGTTTCATCTTGGATTGGGTTAAAAATAAATTTTTAGATCGAATCGAAGAGTTAGTGAGTGAGGCTAGCGGCCTTTCAGCGCGTATCGATTTAATCGTTTATGCCAGAAGCGAACAAGAAAGCGAAAACATAGAGAGCAATTCTAATGCAGGAACCGCTTTGGTTAATAACGAGAAGCGGGCGGTTGTAACCCCCGCATCCTTTAAATCCGAAGCGAAAAGCCCAGAAGAACAGCCTTCCCTACTGGATCCAATTTTGCCTAAAGGAAAGGCAGAACGTCGAAACATGGATATCGTAATCGAGGGTAAATTGAGCCATCGGGGAGCGCTGAATCCAGAAAACAATTTCGATAATTTCATAGTAGGCAAATCCAATCAGCTGGCTCGGGCCGCGGCAATACAGGTCGCAGAGAATCCTGGGTATGCCTATAACCCCCTATTTATCTACGGCGGTGTTGGGTTAGGAAAGACTCACTTAATGCATGCTATTGGCAACTATTTAGTGGCCAAAAAGCCCGATGCAAAGGTCGTATATCTGCATTCAGAAACATTTGTGGCAACCATGGTTTCAGCGCTGCAACTGAACGCTATTAGTGAGTTTAAGCGCTTTTATCGTTCGGTAGACGCTCTGCTAATTGATGATATTCAGTTTTTCGCTGGCAAAGAGCGTTCTCAGGAAGAGTTCTTTCACACATTCAATGCGCTATTAGAAGGTGGACACCAAATAATTCTTACCTGTGACAGGTTCCATAAGGAGATCAACGGCCTGGAGGAAAGGCTTAAATCTCGTTTTGGTTGGGGGCTGACGGTCGCGGTTGAGCCGCCGGAACTGGAAACCCGGGCGGCAATTCTGATTAATAAGGCCGAGCTTTGTAACGTGGAATTGCCCTATGATGCGGCGCTATTTATAGCCCAGCGGCTGCGGTCGAATGTGCGAGAATTAGAAGGAGCCTTGAAGCGGGTAATTGCTCACGCCAACTTCAAAGGTGAAAAAATCGACCTCGAGCTGATTAAAGAAGCACTAAGAGACTTGTTTGCATTGCAGGACAAGCTAGTAACTATAGACAACATTCAGCGTTCGGTTGCTGAGTATTACAAAATCAAGATGGCTGACATGTTGTCGAAGCGACGCAATAGATCCGTGGCCAGACCAAGACAAGTTGCTATGACTCTATCGAAGGAGCTAACCAACCATAGCCTGCCGGAAATCGGTGATGCCTTCGGAGGTAGAGACCACACCACCGTGCTTCACGCGTGTAAGCAGATTAATAAGCTACGCCATAGCTCCACTGACATCCAGGAAGATTACAATAATCTCTTGCGCTCACTCTCGAGTTAGCAACCTATTGATAACCAAAGGAATTATTTAGTAGATGCAATTTTCAATTTCTCGCGAAGCACTGCTTAAGCCGTTACAGATGGTCAGCGGTGTGGTCGAGCGTCGCCAAACTCTTCCGGTACTATCTAATGTATTGTTGGTTTTGAGAGGGAGTGAGCTATCACTCACCGGCACCGATTTGGAAGTGGAGTTGATAGGCAGAGCGCAAACAGAGGGATCTTCAAAGGACGGGGAAATCACAGTCCCCGGAAGAAAGCTCTTAGATATCTGTAAATCCTTGGCCGATGATTCCAGCTTGGAAATCTCAGTAGCCGACAACAAGCTGAAACTCAAGTGCGGGAGAAGTCGGTTTACACTTACTACGCTTCCAGCTTCCGAATTCCCTAGCGTTGACGAAGAACCAGATGCATATTCTATCACCTATCACTCAAGCGAAATTGCGCGAGCTGCTCGATGCCACTAGCTTCGCGATGGCCCAGCAAGATGTGCGTTATTACCTCAATGGCATGTTGTTTGAAGTAGGAACAGATTTTCTTCGTGTAGTGGCTACCGATGGCCATCGCCTAGCGATGGAAACTTTAAACCTGGCTTCAACTGTTCAGGAAACCCAGCAGCTCATATTGCCGAGAAAGGGCATCATGGAATTGGCTCGCTTGCTCTCGGACGAAGGTGGAGACATCGAGCTTACTTTTGGCCAGAACCATATTCGTGCCGCTATTACAGAATTCACATTCACGTCGAAACTGGTCGATGGAAAATTCCCAGACTACAACCGCGTTCTGCCAAAAGGTGGAGATCGAATCTTGATTGGTGACTGTCAGGAACTCCGCCAGGCTTTTTCGCGGGCATCAATTTTGTCTAATGAAAAGTATCGTGGAGTCCGGGTAATTCTATCTAGTGGAGAAATGCGGATTCTCGCAAACAATCCAGAGCAGGAAGAAGCAGAAGAAGTTGTATCCGTTGATTATGATGCAGAAGACTTAGAAATTGGCTTCAATGTGAGCTATCTCATCGATGTTTTATCTACGCTGAGTAGTGAAAAGGTGAAAATCACGCTCTCAGACCCCAATAGCAGCGCATTGTTAGAGGCTGATGAAGGATCAGACGCTCTGTATGTCGTTATGCCAATGCGCTTGTAAAAATACCGTGCGAGCAGTTTTGGAACCGTGAGCGCCCTTAGTCTGTTCAGAATTGGATCCGTTAGGAACATCCTGGTTTGCAGAACTAGAACCCCACCCCAAATTGAATCTAATTCACGGAGAAAACGGCAGTGGGAAAACCAGCATTCTCGAGGCTGTGCATTTATTGAGTTCTGGAAGGTCTTTCCGGACGTCAAAAACAAATTTTATTGATTAATCACGAGGCAACTGAGTTATCTATCTATGCACAAGATTCAGCTGGCAGAAGAATTGGCCTGGCAAAGCCTAGGCGTCAAAATCCGCAATTGAAACTCGACATGGAATCTCAAAAAAACTGGGATGCTGTTGCGAGGCTGCTGCCGGTTCAGGTTTTGGATGCCAGTTCGTTCTTATTACTTGAAGGCGGCCCTAAGTCGCGGCGTCGCTTTTTGGATTGGGGAGTGTTTCACGTGGAACATAGCTTCCTAAATCACTGGCGAGTTACTCGCAAATGCATTGCCAATCGCAACCAACTGCTAAAGGCGCAAAGACTGGATGAGCAGCAACTTCAGGCCTGGGATATGGAATTGTGCCAGGCTGCCGCAGTCGTAGATTTAGCGAGAGAGCGCTATTTTCATAATTTCCTTCCTGCTTTCAATGAAATCTATCAGTCCTTAGCGGCAGAAAATGCTATTGAGGCCCTTTCCTTAGAGTACAATCGCGGTTGGGATTCTAAAATTGAGCTCGCGGAAGTATTGCAATCCGCTCGCCACCAGGACCTCAAATACGGGGCAACTCAAAATGGTCCCCATCGGGCAGATATCGTTGTAAAGGTTGGCCAGTCTCCGGCGATGGATGTGCTATCAAGGGGACAGCAGAAAGTCTTGGTCAGCGCACTCAAGATTGCCCAAGGTAGTCTATATGCCGACGCCGTCCAAGATCGATGTATTTATCTTGTGGATGACCTACCGGCGGAATTAGACAAGGAAAATAGAGCAAAAATCCTGGAAAATTTGTTGGCTCTCGACAGCCAGTTGTTCGTTACCTGTGTAGAGCTAAATTCCGTCAAAGATTGCCTTCAAACCCCCCCCGCAATGAGTACGTTCCACGTGGAACGTGGTACAATAACGGCTTGATTTTTAATTAATTTATTCGATTTTTTATCAGATAAATTAACGGTAAAGAAATGCTTGTTTTGCTCGGAGATTTTGCATGACTGACGAGTCTCAAACTGACTACAATTCGGACAGTATTAAGGTACTAAAAGGGCTTGATGCAGTAAGAAAACGCCCAGGAATGTACATTGGCGACACGGACGATGGAACTGGCCTTCATCATATGGTGTTTGAGCTTGTTGATAACTCAATTGACGAAGCACTGGCCGGATTCTGCGACGAGATCGAAGTCACCATTCATGTCGGCGAAACAATCACCGTATCGGACAATGGCCGCGGTATTCCCACGGAAATGCACAAGGAAGGAGTGTCTGCTGCTGAGGTCATCATGACCGTGCTCCACGCAGGAGGCAAATTTGACGACAATAGCTATAAAGTTTCCGGCGGCCTCCATGGTGTTGGAGTGTCCGTGGTTAATGCATTATCAGAAGAGTTAAAACTCACTATTCGCAGAGACAGCGCGGTACATGAGCAGTATTACGGGCATGGTGTTCCAAAGGCGCCTTTAGCGGTAGTTGGGGAGACTAAAAGCACCGGCACAGAGTGCCATTTCAAGCCATCTGCAGACACATTCACCAACGTGGAATTCCACTACGACATTCTGGCGAAAAAGCTTCGTGAGTTAGCGTTTCTTAACGCGGGGGTTGCCATAAAGCTGGCCGATGAGCGCTCGGGCAAGGAAGACCTCTTTTAAATATGAAGGAGGGCTGCGGGCATTCGTAGATTACCTAAATACAAACAAGAATACGGTCAATAAGCTATTTCACTTCGTTGCAGAGCGCGAAGAAGACGGCATTACCGTAGAAGTAGCATTGCAGTGGAATGATTCTTATCAAGAAAACATCTTTCCCTATACCAACAATATTCCCCAAAGTGACGGCGGAACGCACCTTGCTGGCTTTCGCGGAGCTCTAACTAGAGTGCTCAAAAGCTATATTGACAAGGAGTTGGCAAATAAAAAAGGGAAAGAGGTTGTCACAACAGGCGATGATGCCCGCGAAGGTCTAACGGCTATCATCTCTGTGAAGGTTCCAGACCCTAAATTCTCATCTCAAACTAAGGCAAAACTGGTTTCATCAGAAGTAAAAGGGGTGGTCGAGCAAGAAATGGGTGGCCATTTCAATGATTTTCTGATGGAAAACCCACAAGATGCGAAACTTATTGTAAATAAGATGATTGATGCTGCTCGAGCACGGGAAGCTGCGCGCAAAGCACGTGAAATGACCCGCCGTAAGGGGGCTCTGGATGTTGCAGGTCTACCTGGAAAGCTGGCGGATTGCCAGGAAAAAGACCCAGCACTCTCTGAAATTTATATCGTGGAGGGTGATTCGGCAGGCGGATCTGCCAAACAAGGCCGAAACCGCAAAAACCAAGCAGTTTTACCTCTTAAAGGTAAAATTTTAAACGTAGAGAAAGCAAGATTTGACAAGATGTTAAGTTCTGTTGAGGTGGGAACCTTAATTAAGGCGTTGGGTTGTGGCATTGGCAATGAAGATTTCGAGCCAGAAAAGCTGCGTTACCACAGTATTATAATCATGACTGATGCCGACGTTGACGGCTCTCACATTCGTACTTTATTGCTAACCTTTTTCTTCCGGCAAATGCGCGAATTGGTAGAGCGTGGCCATATTTATATTGCACAGCCTCCTCTCTACAAGATTCGCAAAGGTAAGCAGGAGCAATATCTAAAAGATGATACCGAGCTCGCCAATTATCAAACGCAAATTGCATTGGAAGGAGCAAGTTTGCATGTAAATAAAGAGGCGCCTGGAATTGCGGACGACTCTTTAGAGTCACTGGTAAAACAATTTAATGAAGCCTACGCAATCATCAGCCGATTGGCGCGCCTTTATCCAACTGAGGTGTTAGAGGCTATGATTTTTACTAAGTCTCTCGCCGAGACAGATTTGAAATCCAAAGAAAAAGTGGAAGCCTGGTTGAGCGAACTTACCACGAGTCTTCAAACTCAACATCCAGGAGTAAGTGCGAACTACACTTTACAGGCATCCGAAGACCCAGAACGACATACATTTTTACCGGAAGCAACCTTGAATCTCCACGGGCTGGAAAAAGTGTATTCCTTTAGCGCGGATTTCTTTCATTCAGGGGAATACAAGGCGCTAGCAGAATTAGGCGATACCTTGGATGGCTTAGTTGAAGAAGGCGCCTATGTGAAACGCGGAGATCGCAGCCACGAAATTTTCAGTTTCGCAGAAGCCATTGAATGGCTAATGAACGATGCAATGAAAGGCCATTACTTGCAGCGCTATAAGGGATTGGGAGAAATGAATCCTGATCAACTCTGGGAAACTACAATGAACCCAGAAACTAGACGCATGTTGCAAGTGACTATCGAAGACTCCATCGGTGCCGATCAAGTTTTTAATACTCTGATGGGAGACCAGGTAGATCCCCGTAGAGAATTTATTGAAGACAATGCGCTGGCAGCAGAAAACTTGGATATCTAAGTTCGACTTTCCTGGTAACTATTTCGAATCCAATTTTCTGCTTCATCGGTTAAGTCACTGGCACTGCGGCCCCTAGTGCCGATTGCCTCTCCAATTGTTACCCGAATAAATCCCGGCCGCTTAATGAATTCCCGTGGTGGCCAACAATCGCCTGCATTGTGAGAGATAGGAACGATAGGGACTCCGGCAGCGATAGCTAACTTTGCGCCGCCCCGTGAAAATCGCTTAATCAACCCTGCTGGAGATCGTGACCCCTCAGGAAAAACAATTACTGATTTTCCGTTTTTGATTCGATCGACACCCTGAGTTAATAGAGACTTAACCGCCTCTCTCGGTTTACTCCGATCGATTGCAATCGGATCCTGCAACCACATCGACCAACCCCAAAATGGAATCCGTAATAGTTCTTTTTTTAAAATAGGCGAATTTGGAAAGATCAATCCATAGAAAAGTATAGTTTCCCAACTGCTTTGATGGTTGGCGAGAAAAACCGCTGTCTCTTCAGGCAAATTCTCAGACCCGACCACTTCGTAACGTACGCCACAAGTAAATCGGAGCCAATTAAGAACACTGTTACACCAAAGCGAAGCAAACTTATGTCTAAATGATGTTGTAGTTATAGGAAAAATAGCGATGAACAAAGCTGACATAACAAACGTCATTAGGACTAAGCCGAGGTAAAAAAGAAAAGAGCAGAAGATCAATAACAAGATCTAAGATTCCTCGGTCAATATATCTACAACTGCCTGTTGTAAATCATCATATATAGAAACATGCGATAAGTTGGTACCGTCAATTTGTTGTTCTGTTGCGCTACCATTACCCGTGCGAACTAGTATCGGGCGCATACCGTGCGCCGTTGCTGCTTGTAAGTCCTTAAGGCTATCACCAACAAATGGACTTCCGTCCAAGGAAACGCCTAGTTCGTTTTCAGCTTGTATTAGCATTCCCGTATTCGGTTTTCTGCATTCACATTCATCATCTGCGGAATGAGGGCAATAAAAAATACCAGAAACAAAACCACCTTCTTCTTCGACCATAGAACAAAGTTTATGATGCATCTTGGCTAGTTCAAATTCATCAAACAAACCGCGAGCAAGACCAGATTGATTTGTGGCTATAAGGACGTAGAACCCTGCTTGATGTAATGAGGATATTGCCTCGAGGCTACCGGGTATTGGAATCCATTCCTCGTGCGACTTTATATAGTTAGGTGAATCTTTATTAATGACACCGTCTCTATCAAGAACAATTGTTTTTGTAGATTCCTGTGTCTGGCTCATAGCTAACTAGAATGCAAGTAGGAAATATCTGCTGTTTGCAAAAACAGATTTCTGAGTTGTTTCAGTAATGCCAATCGGTTTTGCCTAACCTGATCGTCTTGATGCATAACCAAGACATTGTCAAAAAAATCATCAACCGAGTTTTTCAGTGTGGAAAGTGACTGTAACCCCTTAGTATAGTCACCTTGTTCGAATAAAGGCGCCACCTCTAACATTTTATCTGTATTTCTTTATGTAATGACTGTTCTGCGGCTTCGGTTAGAAGATTACTGGAGCACTCTGACCCTTCAGTAACTTCTTTCTGTTTCGAAAGCAAATTGGATACTCGTTTATTTGCGGCGGCCAAAGTAACAGCTTCTGGCAACTTGTCGAAGTTGTGAACCGCCTGAATACGATGGTGAAAATCCAACGGGCGCGTAGGCCGCATTGCAAAGACCGATTGAAAGACTTCACTACTGATGCCAGTTTCCAGGTACCAGGCTCTAAAACGTTCGAGTAAAAACTCAAACACTTGATTGGTAGTGTTAGCTTGGAGTTCGATATCGGAATAGCTGGCAAGAGATGCTTCGATGGCTTTCACAATATCCAGATCGAGTTCTTTTTCTACCAGTATGCGCAGAATTCCAATGGCAGAGCGACGCAACGCGAACGGATCTTTGGAACCAGTGGGGGGCTGGCCAATCCCGAATAAACCCACCATAGCGTCCAATTTATCGGCCATCGCCAATACTGCGCCGGTTGTGGATTCGGGCAATGAATCGCCGGCATACCTTGGTAAATACTGTTCGTTGAGAGCACTACAGACTTCTTCCGCTTCCCCATCATGCTGCGCGTAATAAGAACCCATCAGCCCTTGCAAGTCAGCAAATTCACCCACCATACTGGTGAGCAAATCGCACTTGGACAACATCGCAGCGCGTTCGCATTGATCAGTATCAGCTCCCAGATCGGCAGCAATGGCCACGGCAAGCTTGGCAACCCGAACAGACTTGTCGTAAACAGTTCCAAGCTTCTCTTGGAATACAATCTTCCTAAGTAACCCCATTCTTGATGCTAATGGAGTTTTTTTGTCACTCTCAAAGAAAAATCGCGCGTCCGCCAGTCGTGGGCGAATCACTCTTTCGTTCCCTTCAATTACCTGCATCGGATCTTTAGAAACAATATTGCTGACGGTTACAAACTTAGGCAGTAACGTTTCTTTCTCATCCACAAGATAAAAGCATTTTTGATGCGATTTCATGGCGAGGATGAGAGCTTCCGCAGGCACTTCCAAAAACTCTTCATCAAAGTCCCCGGTCAATGCCACAGGGTACTCAACCAGCGCCGTTACTTCATCAAGCAAGGCTTCATCAACTACAGTTTGTGCTCCGGATTTTTCCCCTTCCTCAATAATTAGTTCGCGTATTAATGCTTTTCGTCCTTCGAAATCTGGAATTACTCTGCCTCTTTCTTTCAAGCACTCTTCATAGTCTTCGGCTGCATCCAGTGAAATTGCTTTATTGTGAAGAAAGCGATGTCCATAGGAATTATTGCCGCTACTAACTCCATAGATTTCCAAATCAATGACTTGCTGCCCAAACAGCAACATTAACCAATGCACAGGGCGAACGAATTCTTCTCGGGAGCTTCCCCAACGCATGCGCTTGGGTACTGGTAATTGATTAAGTGCCTGCCTTATGATCTCCGGTACTAGTGCAATGGTTTGTTGGCCTTGCTGCAAAGAAGAGAAGGAAAGTTTTTCCACACCATCTTTTTCTGTCCTGGCCAACTCATGGACATCTACCCCACAGGATTTGGCAAAACCGGAAGCGGCAGGAGTGGGGTTGCCGTCGCTATCAAAGGCAGCGCTTACCGCCGGGCCGAGCCTTTCAATCTGCTTATCTTCCTGAGCTTCCTGTAGCGCATAAATGAGCAATGCCAGGCGCCTGGGAGTAGCGAAACGCTTTGCTGAATCGAAAGATAGCGATTCTTTTTTTAAAGCAGCGGTTACTAGCTCCTCAAAAGCTTTAGACAGAGAGCTTAGTGCCTTGGGTGGTAACTCCTCGGCTCCGATTTCTATTAGTAGATCTTGAGCAGGCATGGCTTAGGTTTCTAAATATTCTTTGCGTAATTTTTCACTGGCAAGGGGGAAGCCAAGCTGTTTGCGGCTTTCGAAATAAGCTTCAGCAACCAAACGGGCGAGGGTACGTACTCGCAAAATAAATCGTTGTCGCTCTGTGACCGAAATTGCGTTTCGGGCGTCTAGTAAATTGAAATTGTGGGATGCTTTCAATACTTGCTCATAAGCAGGCAGCGGTAAGCTTTCCGCAATTAGTTTGTTACATTGGCTTTCATAATCATCGAAATATTTGAATAATAAGTCAGTGTCAGCCTGCTCAAAATTAAAAACAGACATTTCAACTTCGTTTTGTTTAAACACATCGCCATAAGTAACAACACCATTGGGGCCATCGGTCCAAACGATGTCATAAATACTATCTACTCCTTGTATATACATGGCGATTCTTTCAATGCCATAGGTTATTTCTCCACTGACTGGATGACACTCAAGTCCTCCAACCTGTTGAAAATAAGTAAACTGAGTGACTTCCATACCGTTAAGCCAGACTTCCCAGCCAAGGCCCCAGGCACCTAGAGTCGGCGATTCCCAGTTGTCTTCAACGAAGCGAATGTCGTGAATCGCCATATCGATGCCGAGGTTTTCCAAAGATTCCAAATATATAGTTTGGATGTCTTGTGGCGATGGCTTCAGAATTACTTGAAACTGATAGTAGTGCTGTAGGCGATTAGGATTTTCACCATAGCGACCATCAGTGGGCCGGCGGCAGGGTTGCACATAGGCTGTGCTCCAACTTTCCGGACCAATGGCTCGCAAAAAAGTGGCGGGGTGGAAAGTCCCGGCGCCAACTTCTATATCCAAAGGTTGCAATACGACACAGCCCTTCTCGGCCCAAAATTGTTGCAGAGCAAGAACAAGTCCTTGGAAAGTTTTGAGGTCGTTATTCTGGCTCACGATTTTGCCGAAAATGCCTGCAAATCAAAGGGCTGCAATTATCCTTGATATTCTGGAAGTAATCTATAGCCGCCAACTTTAGACTCTGTTTGTTAAGATTCTTCAGCAAGAGGGAAATTGCCTTTCCTTTTTGTCGCTCTACAATAAGCTGTCGCGATAAGAAACGGGAGACCCACGATTCAATTACTCGGCTATTTTTCATTTAGGTGCTTCTTAGCATTGGGCGCTTTGTTGCCTCTTTCCATTCTGCAGGCAATTGCTAAAGCATGGGGTACTCTACTCTATAGATTTCCAACTCGAGCCAAAACCACGACAGAGAGAAATCTCACTGCCTGCTTTCCTGATAAATCAGAAGCTGAAATTGCCGAGCTTGCAAAGTCTAGTTTAATCCACACTGCGTCAACAGCCATCGAAATGGGGAAGTCGTGGTTGCTACCTATGGAAAAAACTCTAGCCCTAGTTGTCGATTGTGAGGGCCAGGACAAATTTAATGCGGCCTATGAATCTGGCAATGGAATTATTCTGCTTGCCCCCCACCTCGGAAACTGGGAAATTTTTGGTTTTTATCTAAGTGATTCAGCAAGCACGACCTTTCTTTACCAGCCACCCAAATATTTAGCTCTCGATCGACTAATTACTCGCTCGCGTTCTCGTGGTGGCTTGAATATGGCCCCAACTAATCAAACCGGCGTAGCTCAAATCTTCAAAACACTAAAGCAAGGGCAGGTAGTTGGTGTATTACCGGATCAAGTGCCGTCGCAAGAAGGAGGAGGATATGCAAATTTCTTTGGAGTGCCTGCATTGACCATGACCTTAATTAGCAAACTCTTACAAAAAACTGATGCAAAAGTTTTTTGTGGTTTTGCAAAAAGATTACCTAATGCCAAAGGTTTTAAAGTGATAGTCCAAGAAGCTGACGAAGGAATCTATAGCGAAGATGCAAGTATTTCCCTAGCGGCACTTAACAGTACCGTCGAAAAAACTGCACTCAGCGCGATTGAGCAATATCAATGGGAGTACAAGCGGTTTAGGAAACAAGCTGACGGTAGTAAATTTTACTAGCGCTTCCAAAACATTGGAGTGAATAACACCAATAAAGTAAAAACTTCTAGTCGGCCTAACAACATGGCTGCACATAAAATCCATTTCGCAGTGCCAGGCAAATCCCCATAAGTTTCAGCAACGCTGGCTAAGCCAGGGCCTAAATTATTAATGCAGGCGCCTACGGCGCTGAAGGCGGTGATAATATCCAGGCCAGTTGCCAACAATGCTAACAGCATCAGCATAAATGCCATTACATATACCGCGAAAAATCCCCAGACCGACTCAATTACTCTATCAGGGACCGGATTACTACCTAACTTCACCGGGATAACCGCTTTCGGATGGATTAGTCTTTGTACTTCCCTAAAGCCTTGTTTAAAAATTAACAAAATACGAATCACTTTCATGCCGCCGCCAGTTGAACCAGCACAGGCACCGATTATTGCAGCATACATAAGCATGTAAGGAAGAAAGAGCGGCCATGAACTGTAATCCGCAGTGGTAAATCCCGTTGTGGTAGCTATTGATACAACCTGAAACAATCCTTTTACAAATGATTCGAATATTCCGGAGTACACATTCGAGAAATAAAGCACGCTGATGGTTATCAATGAAACTAATAACAGTATGAACGCGTAAAAAAGAAATTCTGGATCTGTTAAGTAATGGCGAATACTTTTTCGCTGCCAGGCTACAAAGTGTAGCGCGAAGTTTATCCCTGCAATAAACATAAACACGATCGCTACCAGATCTACTCCAGGATTTGCGAAATAACCCAAGCTGGCATCGTGAGTTGAGAACCCTCCAATGGCAATCGTGGTGAAACTATGGCCAATGGCATCGAATAAGTCCATCCCAACCATCCAGTAAGCAACTGCACAGACCGCTGTCAAAGACAAGTAAATGAACCAGAGAGCTTTGGCAGTTTCTGCTAAGCGTGGTAATAACTTGTTGTCTTTGACTGGGCCCGGGCTTTCTGCCCGATAAAGCTGCATGCCACCGATGCCGAGCATTGGCAATAAAGAGATGGCCAACACGATGATCCCCATACCACCAAGCCACTGTAACTGCTGGCGATAAAACAGTATTGATTTAGGCAAGGAATCTAGCCCGGAAATGACAGTTGCTCCTGTTGTGGTCAAGCCTGAAAGGGATTCGAACACAGCGTCTGTAATAGATAATTCCAATGCCGGAGAGAACAAAAAGGGCAAACAACCTGCTGTACCTAACACTGCCCAGAAGAGAGTAACTACAAGGAAACCGTCTCGGGTTCCCAAATCTTTTTTAGTCCTAGCGGTGGATAAAAATAGAATGGCGCCTAAACCGAGAATAATAAGCAAAGAGTTAAAGAAGGCTGGAAACATGCCATCGGCATAAAACAGCGACACAAACATCGGTGGGATGTTTGCTAGCAAACTAAACAGCATTAGTAAGCTGCCTAGAATTTTAATAATGATTGAAGCGTGCATTCGTGTTTTGAATTGCGCCTAGAAAAAACTAAAACCAACTTGGAACAAGCGCTCTACTTCTGGAATAGTTTTGCGATCCACTAAGAAGAGGATTACATGATCGTCCGATTCAACCACAGTATCGTCATGGGCAATCAGCACTTCATTATTTCTAACGATGGCACCAATTGTTGTTCCTTCGGGCAGATCAATATCTTCGATGGCCTTACCAACTACTTTTGAAGAAGCTTGATCGCCATGGGCTATCGCTTCCATTGCTTCAGCGGCGCCGCGACGTAAGGAATGAACATTAACCACATCGCCACGACGAACATGGGTTAGCAGGCTCCCTATGGTTGCTTGTTGTGGAGAGATTGCGATATCAATATCACCACCTTGTACCAAATCAACGTAGGCAGGATTGTTTATGATCGCCATAACCTTTTTTGCACCGAGGCGTTTCGCTAACAGTGAAGACATAATGTTTGCTTCATCATCGTTTGTGAGCGCAATGAATACATCGGTATCTTCGATGCTTTCATCTAACAATAGCTCTTGATGAGATGCCTCGCCGTTAAGCACGATTGCGTTGTCTAAATGTTCAGAGAGATAAGCACAGCGCTCTGGATTGTGGTCGATTATTTTTACTTGGCATCTTCCTTCAATGGTTTCCGCTAAGCGCATGCCAATGTTGCCGCCACCTGCAATGATTATCCTTTTATAAGGTTTATCTAAGCGTCGTAGCTCCCCCATACAGGCGCGAATATTTTCCTGTGCAGCGACAAAGAAAACTTCGTCGTCCGCTTCGATTACGGTTGAGCCTTCAGGAATTATTGGGCGGTCTTTGCGAAAAATTGCCGCGACTCGAGCTTCGACATTCGGCATATGTTGTCGCAGTAATCTGATCTCTTGTCCCACTAATGGCCCGCCATAAAAAGCTTTTACCGCAACGAGCTGAACTTTTCCTTCCGCGAAATCCAAAACTTGTAAAGATCCAGGCAGATCAATTAGCCGTGCGATATAAGAAGAAACAATTAACTCTGGACTTATCACTACGTCAACTGCGATGCCATGCTTGCCAAACAATTTGTCGCTTACTAAATAGGCAGCAGAGCGCAGTCGACAAATTTTCTTAGGAGTTTGGAATAAGGAATACGCAACGCGGCAAGCCACCATGTTGATCTCATCGTTTTCGGTAACGGCGATAATCATGTCAGCATCTTCTCCACCAGCGCGAGTTAGCACATTAGGATGGCAAGCCTGGCCCGGAATCGTACCGATATCGATTTGGTCTTTTAATTCGCGCAAGCGCTCACTGTCGTTATCAACAACAGTTATGTCATTAGCTTCATTGGCCAAAGTTTCAGCCAGGGTGCGACCAACTTGATTGGCACCGAGAATAATTATTTTCATGACAAGACTACTTGCGAATGGTTGCGCTTAGATCGCTTAGCTTTTTCTAAGTAACGAATAAAAGAATCCATCAGGGCCTTCACATGCGCCGGTGAGGAGCTGTCTTCCATAGCGGCATTCTACTCCCCAATCGGCCGCGATGCCTTCATATTTAGCGCTATCCGTCGATTGTAAAAAGCGTTCGATTTGTTGATCGTTTTCCTCTGGAAGTAAAGAACAAGTGGCATATAAAAGAAGCCCATTTTTTTCCAAGCAAGGCCAAAGCGTCTCAAGAATCTGACCCTGCAATAACACTAGCTTTTGAATTTCTTGCTTACTTCGCAGCAGCTTGATATCTGGGTGGCGCCTTATTACACCTGTCGCCGAACAGGGGGCATCGACGAGAATTCGATCAAAGAGCTCCCTGTCCCACCAGCTATCTCGGTCCAAGATGTCCGCACAATGCAGTACTGCTTGCAATGAGAGCCGGGACAGATTCTCCCGAATTCGCTCAACTCGGTCGGGTACCAGATCTACTGCAACTAACCGCGTAAGTGAACACTCACTTTCAAGCATATGACAGGTCTTTCCACCTGGAGCTGCACAGGCGTCTAATACCCTATGTCCTGACTGCAGCCGCAGCAATTCAACTGCTAGTTGAGAGGCCTCATCTTGGACGCTGAGCAATCCCTGCTGGAACCCGGGGATCTCTGTTACTGTTTTGGGCTTATCCAAATAAATCGCAGTTTTTGCTAACTCGCCGGCATTAGCCTTAATGTGGTTTTCAGCAAGCGACTCGATCAGATCGGCCCTGGAAGTCTTGTCCTGGTTTACTCTAAGTGTCATCGGTGGGCGCTGATTGCTGCCAGCCAAGATATCTTTTAGTTGTCCTGGCCAGACAGAGTTTAGTCTCTGTAACAACCAATCGGGAAAAGAGTGTTGAATATTATCGGGTGCAGTCTCGATTGATTTACCTAAGGATTCTTTTTGCCGCAAGTAATTTCTCAAAATGGCATTAACTAAAGCTTTCGCCCATGTCTTATTAAGCTCTTGAGTGGCAGAAACAGTTTCGTTCAATACCGCATGATCAGGTATCGAGAGTTCTTTTAATTGATAAATGCCAACAATAAGTAGGCACTTTATGTCACCGTCTTTTTTCTTTACTGGTTTGTCTAATAACTCATCGACTAAAAACTCTAAGGCATAATAGCTCCGACAAGACCCGAAACATATTTCTTGCAACAAGGAATAGTCCTTGTGTTCTTTGTGTCTGGCCAAATGAAAAGATAATGATCCACTGCCATCTAGCAATCGCTTAAGAATGGTGGCTGCAAGCGCTCTTACATTTTCCTGTTGCATCAAGTCGTTTCATCACTTGCAGTGAATTTTTTGCTCGCTGTAAAAAAGCTTGGTTTCGAATTTGTGATATCACGAACTGCCACAACATTTTTACCGGGCAATTGGATTTGAGTAATAGCTATGGAACCAGTTCCACATTGTACTGTAAACGAGTCCTTGTTCGACTCGATAATTGTGCCGGGACTTAAGTCGGAGGTGGCATTACTAACTTGGGCTTTAAGAATTCGGATACGCTCGCTGTTAAAGAATGAATAAGCTGGAAACCGGCCAATGCCCACTCTTATCTGTCTTTCAATTAATTCTGCCGACTGCAACCAATTTATCAGAGCCTCAGCTTTATCCAATTTGCCAGCGTAGCAAGATTGTGAATCGTCCTGTTTTTCTGGGGTTTTTAGAAGCTCTTCGAGATTATTAAGAGCCTTGATTAAAGCTTCACAACCGACTTCGGTAAGTTTGCTTTCGAGGTCGTTGCGCGTATTAGAGTCATCAATACTTACTTCAGATTTGAGTAACATATCTCCGGTATCGAGCCCTTCATCCATTTGCATAATTGTGATACCTGACACTTTGTCGCCAGCAAGCAAGGCTCTCTCGATGGGAGCAGCACCGCGCCAACGTGGCAGCAACGAAGCATGCACATTAATACAACCAAACCTTGGAACGGCTAATATTTCTCTAGGCAAGATTAATCCATAGGCAACAACAATCAAGGCGTCGGCAGAATAGCTTTCGAGCAGTCGGTGTTCATCTTCATTTCGCAGTGAGGCAGGTTGATTAACTGGGAGATTGTTAGCAAGAGCTAATTCCTTCACCGGGCTAGGTAAAAGTTTTATGCCCCTGCCGGAGGGTCGATCTGGTTGTGTATAAACCGCTATCACTTCGTGTGAAGAATTAAGAATTGAATTTAGATGTGCGGCAGCGAATTCCGGTGTCCCCGCAAATACGATTCGTAATTCTGACATGATGTTTGCTACGCAGACTTCTTATGCTCTTTTTCGAGCTTGCCGCGTATACGATTGCGTTTGAGCGGGCTCAGGTAGTCAACATAAAGCTTGCCATCCAAGTGATCAATCTCATGTTGAATGCAGGTGGACAATATTCCTTCCGCTTCGAGCTCAAACTTCTCACCTTGCTTATCCTGAGCTAACACCTTTATGCCTTTGGGGCGAGAGACTGTTTCGTAGAAGCCCGGCACTGATAGACAGCCCTCATCGTATTCACAAAGCTCGTCTTCAGTTACTTCAAAACTTGGATTAATGAAGACTTGAGGACTATCTTTTTCTTCCGATAAATCGATTACCAATAAGCGCTTGTGAACATTTACTTGAGTGGCTGCTAGGCCGATACCCTTTGCTTCGTACATGGTTTCAAGCATATCGTCGATCAAGGCTTCCAGCTTGTCGTCGAAAAGAGCTACGGGAGCTGCTATTTTGCGCAGTCTGGGATCCGGAAATTCCAGAATTTCTAAGAGTGCCATTGCTAGGAAAGCCCTTAATATCGGATTTACACTAAAAAAGCAGTCTTTGTGGACTACTTCCAGTAACAATTATACCGTAAATCCGCAGACGCATGCTCATTGGGAAAATGAGATTCAACGAGCGATCTTGAATGCTATTGGCACTGAACAAGTGCTGTTAGATTTCTTATTGTCGGAGACAGGAATTCTCATGACGAAACTTGCAATGGAACTTATGACTTTAGAAATTGAAGGGTTAATAGTAGCGAAAGGAGCTGGTCTGTTTGGCCTGAAAACTAGATGAATTTGAATCTTTGTATCATGCTTGCAACCCAATCAGGTCTGCGGTAGTTTCCCCGTTTCGCATTTTTTAAGCTGGAAGCAAAAGCAATGAGTGAACCCTTCGTTGCCATTCTAATGGGGTCTGAAAACGACCTTCCTGTCATGCAGGCAGGGGCAGATGTATTAAAACAACTTGGCATTAACTACGAAATTAAAGTGACATCGGCGCACCGCACCCCTACTGCCACCCAACAGTATATTGGTGATGCAGTTGAGCGCGGATGCCAGGTTTTTATCTGTGGCGCTGGACTTGCTGCACATTTGGCTGGGGCGACCGCTGCTCATACAACTAAACCTGTAATTGGTGTCCCGATTGATGCCGGGCCATTGCAAGGGCTTGATTCATTGCTTTCTACCGTCAGATGCCAGGCGGAATTCCAGTAGCAACAGTAGCTATTGGTAAGGCCGGCGCAAAAAATGCTGGCTATTTGGCCGCACAAATTCTGTCTTATCAGATAGTAATTTAGCCGAACGCGTAAGAGCAGAAGGGGCAGCTAAGCGGAAAAAGTTCAGGCCCAAGATCAAGCTCTACAGGATTCGCTCTAAACTAAAGAAGCAGGATCGCCCAATGGGCAACCTCGAATTAACCACTGCCTGTGAATTTCTCAATCAGGGAAAGTTAGTTGCCTACCCCACCGAAGCAGTTTGGGGTTTCGGCTGTGACCCCTATATAGAAGAAGCAGTTCATCGAATTCTAGAAATAAAGCAACGGCCGGTGGGAAAAGGCCTGATTCTGGTTGCTGCAGGTCTGACCCAGATTGCAGAACTTACTAAAGATCTCTCAGTGGATCAGTTAGACTTTTAGAAAGTACTTGGCCGGGCCCTACCACTTGGCTAATTCCGACCCGAAACAAATTTTTCCTCGCTGGGTAAAGGGCGACCACGAGTCGATCGCCATTCGAGTGAGTGGGCATCCTCTGGTTAACGCGCTATGCAGTGAGTTTGGAAGCCCATTGTCTCTACTTCGGCTAATAATACTGGAGAAGTAGAAATTAGATCTAGATTAATTCTTGAGGAGCAATTTGCAGATAAAATTGACTACATCATGGATGGAGAGCTTGGCGACCAAGATTCCCCTTCCAAAATTAGAGATTTAGTGACTGGGAACATATTACGCTAGCTATTAATTAGTTAGCCATGGGCGGCGGAGAACGCAAATTGAAATCAGAAGACAGCCAACGAGTAAAAGGGTTTTTGCTGCAATTGCAGGAGAACGTTTGTAATGGAAAAGAGGGTCTTGAATCTGTCGCTGAATTTAAAACTGACAAATGGGACCCAGAAGAAGGCGGTTCAGGCATATCTCGCGTTATCAGAGATGGTGATATTTTTGAAAAGGGCGGCGTAAACTTCTCTCACGTTTTTGGCAAATCAATGCCAGCATCGGCAACAGCGCAGCGTCCCGAGTTAGCAGGTAGAGCGTATCAGGCCATGGGAGTTTCATTGGTTATTCATCCAGTAAACCCGTTCGTTCCTACTTCTCACGCTAACTTTAGAATGTTTGTTGCTGAAAAAGAAAACGAAGATAGTGTCTGGTGGTTTGGCGGCGGCTACGACTTAACTCCCTATTACGGGAATGATGAAGATTGTATTCATTGGCATCAAACCGCCAAACGAGCATGTGATCCTTTTGGTGAGAGTTTCTATCCCAAGTTCAAGCAACAATGTGATGACTATTTTCATATTAAACACAGAAATGAGCCACGGGGTATTGGTGGATTGTTTTTCGACGACTTTAATGAATTAGGATTTGATCAGTCTTTTGAATTTGTGCAGGCGATGGCAAACAGTTATCTCGATGCCTTTTTGCCCATCGTTGAAAGAAGAAAAGCCCATATCTACTCGACTGAGCAGAAAGCATTCCAGGAATACAGGCGCGGTCGCTATGCTGAGTTCAATTTGGTTTACGACCGAGGCACAGTATTCGGATTACAATCAGGTGTGGGTAGAATCGAATCTATACTTATGTCGCTACCTCCTACGGTCAGATGGATATATGACTGGCATCCTGAACCTGGCAGCGAAGAAGAAAAACTTTATACTCACTTTTTGCAACCCAAAGACTGGGCTTAAGCATTTCACTTTAGGAATAAATAATGACTCGCTATGCAGTCATCGGCACTCCAATTGCGCAGAGCAAATCCCCTGCTATCCATAGAATGTTTGCTGAGCAAACTAAGCAAGATGTGCAATATAAAACTATTGAAGTTGCGGCTGATAATTTCGATTCCTTTGTCCTGGATTTTTTTGCCAATGGTGGTGGTGGACTGAATGTCACCATTCCCCATAAAGAACGTGCTTACCGGATTGCGAATCAATTGGAGCCGCTGGCAGAACAAGCTGGTGCAGTAAATACGCTATTTCAAGATGCTGAAGGTACCCTATGTGGTGACAATACCGACGGCGTTGGACTGGTGCGTGATATTCAAACCAATAACGGCATTGCTATCGAATGCAAAAATTTGTTGGTAATCGGTGCAGGAGGGGCCGTTAGGGGTGCGCTTGTTTCTTTAATCGAAGAAAAGCCGGCAAATATTACCCTGGTAAATAGAACTAAAGAAAAAGCCAAGCAAATGCGTGAACTATTCTCTGCACAACAGAATATCGAAGTGGCCAGCTTTGAAAATCTTGAAGGAGAATTCGACCTCATAATTAATGGAACATCACTAAGTTTAGTTGGAGAAGTTCCAGCAATTAGTCCAGACCAGCTAGCAACAGGTTGCTGTTGTTACGACATGATGTATGGCAATGAGGATACTGCCTTTGTTTCCTGGGCAAAGAACAATGGTGCTGCGAACGCTATAGATGGTTTTGGAATGTTAGTAGAGCAGGCTGCTGAATCTTTTCTTCGTTGGAGAGGCGTGAGACCAGAAACATCTCCCGTCATGAATGTGCTGCGCAATTAATAAAAGTCTTTCATACGATGCTTTTCGAATTCCAAATCGATTGCCAGAGTTTGTGAAATTCCGGTTCCAAACTAAAAAGCATTTACGATTGTTGCAGCCATAAAAAAAGGCTATGGAATTAACTATAGCCCTTTTTTGAGATTTGAGTTGAAGATTAGTGCTCTTCCTCTCCTCCATGATCGCCTTCTTCCCCATGAAGTTCGGCAGGAGTTAATGCCACTGCATCGCGATCATGGCCCATGTAATCAAAACGAAGCCCTTCTGTATAGCTTCCTTCTATGGACATAAATCCGATTAAAATAAGCAAAACAGTCGGCGGCCCTAAAATTGTCATTACTAAAGCCAGGCGTTCCCAAACCGCATGCATAAATATCGCAACGATAAAGCCTGCTTTTAAAAACATGAAGGTGATTACCAGGGTCCAACGTAGCGCTCCTTGGACTTCGAAATAGTCGACAGCATAGGAGAAGCCGCTCAATACGAAGAGTAGTATCCAAATTTTATAATAGATCCCTAAGGGATGTTGTTGTCCTTCAGCAGAAGCCATTAGAGTTCTTCCTTACAATAAGTAGAAAAATGCGAAAATGAATACCCAAACCAAGTCAACAAAGTGCCAATAAAGGCCGGCTATCTCTACGATCTCAAATCCTTTATCGTCGTAGTATCCTCGTTTCACTCGAAAGGCTACCCACATTAAGTAAATCACCCCGGCAGACACGTGTAATCCGTGAAAGCCAGTCACCATAAAAAAGACCGACCCAAATTGCGGTGCTCCAAAAGGATTACCCCAAGGCCGAACTCCCTCATCAACGATTAGTTTGGTCCACTCGAATGCTTGCATGCCAACGAACGAAGCACCAAACGCAGCAGTGGCGCAGATTAACCAAAACGTCTTGGCTTTATCTTTTCGATAACCAAAATTCACTGCCAATGCCATGGTTCCCGAACTGGTAATAAGGATAAACGTCATAATTGCAATGAGGATAAGCGGAATAGGATCACCACCAAATGAAAGCGCAAAGATTTCACTCTGAGGCGGCCATGGCTGAGTTGTCGTAATGCGAACATTCAAGTAGCCCACCAAAAAGCAAGAGAAGATAAAGGTGTCACTTACGAGAAAGATCCACATCATTGCCTTGCCCCAAGGCACATGATAGGCCTGCTTGTCTGCGGCCCAATCGTCAACTAGCCCAGTAATTCCCTCGTGAGATGCTGTTGCTTCACTCATTAATATTTCCCATTAAGTATTGCGTAATCTTGTTTTATGTATTCGATAAAATTGCAAATAGCACTATCCAAACAATCAAAAGAAAGTGCCAATACAAAGTACAAAGTTCGACACTTAGTTTGAGGCTCTTCGCTTCACTACCGGAAAGTAACTTAATCGAACTCTTACTCCATACCCACAATCCACCCAATAGATGAACTGCGTGTACGCCTGTCATTAAATAATAGAAGGCATTGGCAGGGTTTGAAGTCATGTAATAACCTGCATCCTGCAAATTACTCCAAATTACCAGTTGACCCGTGATAAAGAAGATGGCGAAAAAGCCTCCGCCAATAAATGCTGCAGTTAGATGTTTGGAGCTTTCGCTATTTACGATATTGCGTGCCCATTGAAACAGCACGCTGCTTAACACTAATAATCCAGTGTTAAACCAAAGTTGACCAGGCTCTGACAATGGCTGCCAATCAGGCAGTTCCATGCGCAGAAAATAGCCAACGGTGAATAAAGAAAAAACAACCGAGATGACTACTAAAAACACTGACAGAGCAACTTTTTCATTAGGTGCGTTAATTGCACCTTCAGGATCAAGTCCGCCGATAACGCCCTTCTTTTCCCAGGGCTTAGTAGTTATGGTTTTAAAAAAACTCATACGTCAGCCTTGGACCCATCTGTGTCTGGATCAAAGTGTTCTGCGTCTACAGTTGGTTCTTCACTCTCTGGAGTGTTCTGAGGGATAAAGTCCTGATGAGCACCTGGAACACTGTAGTCATACGCCCAGCGATAAACTGTTGGCAAAGAGTCGCCCCAGTTTCCATGTACAGGTGGAGTGTCAGGGGTCTGCCATTCTAATGAAGCTGCTCCCCAAGGATTTGGGCCCGCCTTAGGCCCGCTGCGCAAACTCCATATGATGTTAATTAGGAATAAAAGCTGAGAGGCGCCTACGAATAGCGCAGCTATAGTAATTGTTGTATTTAAATCTTGTGCGGACGCTGGCAAGAAGTCTGTTGAACCTAATGCATAATAGCGACGGGGTACTCCAAGGAATCCGAGGTAGTGCATTGGCAAATATATCGCATAGGTGCCGAGGAATGTGCACCAGAAATGCAGTTTGGCCATGCCTTCATGGTACATACGTCCGGACATCTTCGGATACCAATGATATATCGCTGCGAATACCACCAATACAGGAGAGACCCCCATTACCATGTGAAAATGAGCCACTACGAAGTATGTGTCTGATAATGGCAAATCAATAACCACATTGCCTAGGAATAGCCCAGTCAAACCACCATGAATGAATGTAAAGATAAAGCCGATAGCAAAATACATTGGAGCATTTAATCGAATGTCCCCTTCCCAGAGGGTCAAAATCCAATTGTAGACTTTGATCGCTGTCGGCACTGCAATAATTAGTGTGGTAGTAGCGAAGAAGAACCCAAAATACGGATGCATCCCACTAACATACATATGATGAGCCCAAACGACGAAGCTTAAACCGCCAATGGCTATGATCGCCCATACCATCATCCGGTAACCAAAAATATTTTTGCGCGCGTGCACACTTAAAACATCAGATACCAATCCGAATGCCGGCAATGCCACAATGTAAACTTCTGGATGACCGAAGAACCAGAACAGGTGTTGAAATAGGATCGGCGATCCGCCATTGTGATCAAGCGGTGTTCCTGATTCGATAATTGCTGGCATAAAGAAACTAGTGCCTAACAAAAGATCAAATAGCATCATAATCGCCGCCACAAGTAATGCGGGAAATGCAAACAGCGCTAGAATTGTTGCTACGAAGATGCCCCATACTGCTAGAGGTAAGCGCATCAGCGTTAAGCCGCGACAGCGATATTGGAGCACTGTTACTACATAGTTCAAGCCGCCCATTGTCGTAGCAACAATAAACACCGCAAGAGAAATAAGCATTAACACAATGCCCATATCATGGCCTGGTGTACCAGCCAAGGTTGTTTGAGGGGGGTAAAGTGTCCAGCCCCCACCGGTTGGTCCGCCAGTCACAAAGAAACTGGCCATTAAAATAATTACAGATACCAAAAATACCCATACCGACAGCATGTTCATAAATGGGAACACCATGTCTCGGGCGCCACACATAAGAGGAATTAGGTAATTCCCAAAGCCACCCAGGAATAAGGCTGTAAGCAAATAAATCACCATGATCATGCCGTGCATTGTGACGGCCTGGTAATAAAAACTCGGATCTATAAAATCGGCGGTTTCTGGAAACCCCAGCTGCATGCGGAATAGCAAGGAAAGAACTAATCCAACTAGGCCAGTAAAAATGGCTATACTGCCATACTGAATAGCAATGACTTTGTGATCCTGACAGAAGACCCACTTACCTATCCAAGTATGTGGATGATGCAATTCCATCTCATGATCGCGATCTGCTAATGGTACGTACGCCATTAATTCCTCCTAACTCTCTTTAAATAGTTCGGCCAGTGGCCTCAATAAATTCTTTATAAACTTTCAGTCTAAAATCTTTTAACGCAGGGTATTGATATACGCTGCGACATCTTCAATTTCGCTTATGTTAGACATAGCAGTCGCCATGGCAACCATCTGCTCTCCGTAGTGATCGTTTGGGTGCAGTCCGCGTATGCCTGCACCAAAATTGCTAATCTGGGTAACAAAATACCAATCGCTCATTCCGGCTAAACTAGGTGCATCGGTATACCAGGTACCTCTGCCATCATCTAGGTGACAGGCAGCGCAATTGGCCTGATAAATTTTTCGGCCATTCTCAACATCACCAGTTACGGTTGGGTCTAAAGGTGTATCTGGAAGCGATTCGATATAAGCAGCGACGTTGCGAATCGCAGCGTCATCAGCAAGAGTCATTGACATAGATGTCATCTGGGCACCTAAAGTATCTCCTTCTCCACCACGGACTCCGGTTTGGAAATACCTAAGTTGTCGCTCGGTATACCAGGCTCCCTGGCCAGCCAACTTAGGCCCATTTAGGGCCTGGTTGCCTTCGCCTTGCGCACCATGGCAGGAGGCACAGATAGCATAAGCAGCCTGACCAGCAGCCATATCCGGTTCAGAAATAGCTTGAGTTTCGGCAAATGTTGGCTGGGAAGCGAGCCAGGCATCAAATTCAGCCTGGGACTCAACAGTGACAGAACCACGCATGACGAAATGACCAATGCCGCAAAGTTCTTCACAAAGAATGTCATAGGTGCCCTCCACCGTTGGATCAAACCAGAGGTAGGAAACCAGGCCAGGGACCAAATCCATCTTCACCCGGAATTGGGTCACAGTGTAGTTGTGCAATACATCGTGGGAACGAAGTAGAGCATGTGCCGGTCGGTTCACTGGCAGATGCATATTGGGCTCATTAACCACTACATCGTCTTGTCCATTTGGATCGTCGGGGTTGATGCCGAATGGGTTCGCTGGAGTGACATGAGATACGTCCGCTGCGCCGAGTTGACCATCTGCTCCGGGATAGCGGAATTGCCATTGCCATTGAGAGCCTAACACTTCGTATTGGTCAGCTTCTTCTGGAACTGTAACGAATTGGGCCCATACGAATAAGCCCGGCGCCAACATGGCGATAACACCCACCGTGGTGAAAACGGTTAAACCGATTTCAAGCTTGTGGTTTTCAGGCTCATAAACGGCTTTTTGACCGTCTTTATGGCGGAACTTATACACACACCAGGCCATGAAAAGATTAGCTACGACAAAAACGAATCCAGTAACCCAGAAAGTTACGTTTATCGTGAAATCGATAGTTCCCCAGTCGGCAGCTAACTCTGTGAAATACCATGGTCCGCCATAAAGCTGCATGAAATGGAAGATGATTGAACCTACTACCAGGAGAACAACAACGACCGCTAAAGCCATATACCAGTATTCCTTCTAAAAATTACAAACGTATTCCACCAGGCACGAAGATTGCTGAGTCATCGAGCCTTGCTGAAAAGATTAGTCTTGTTTTGCTCATTTCGTCCCAGGGATCTAGATTTCTACGATTAAATGCACCGCAATTTAGTCTTTGAGTTAACTCGACGAATCACTCATCTTGAAAGCTCTTTTGCTAGTTTTTCCCTAGTAATTATTTAATTCTGGATGGGGTTGTTACGCTTTCCCAAGTACTTGAATTTAGCCCAAATATTCAGGGATTTTTCGCACACCTCACGCGCACCGGAATGCTATAGAAAAACCCCTTATATCGCAAGCGATTATAGTCTAGAAACCCCCAGTTTCCTGCGCTAAAGCAAGACTTTTTGACAGCCTTCTGTCAGCTTGAAAAACTCAACTTAAGCTGGTTCAAAAAATCGTGCAAATCATGTTTTTGAAATGAATGACATAGGTTGAGATTCGGAAAGAAAAATGGTTGAATGCCCGCGCTCAAAAAAAGGGTTTGCGATCTAAACTAGAAATCTGTCGTATACTCTTACAGCAACTCTCCAAAGGCTCACTAATAAACACATTGTGACTGAACTGACTTCAAACACATCTGCCAGTTGGCGCGACTATTATGAGATGTGCAAACCGCGCGTCGTGATGTTGATGATTCTTACTTCACTGGTGGGCATGTTCCTGGCTGTGCCAGGCATGGTGCCGCTAGACGTTCTTGTCCTTGGCAACTTGGGTATCGCTTTGGTAGCGGCATCGGGTGCCGTGGTTAATCATCTGATCGATCGTAAGATCGATATCCTGATGAAGCGCACCCACAATAGACCACTGCCGCAAGGCCGAGTCGATCCAAAACAAACGATTATCTTTGCCGTAACAATCGGCGTATTGGGCATGGGAATCTTACTGTTCTGGGTAAATCCACTTTGTGCCTGGCTAACTTTAGGCTCTTTCGTGGGCTATGCGTTTATTTATACCGGCTATCTCAAGCACGCGACTCCGCAAAACATAGTTATTGGGGGGCTGTCTGGCGCGATGCCTCCATTGCTTGGTTGGTCGGCAGTCACTGGCACGATTGAACCGGATGCCCTAATTCTCGTCCTAATTATCTTCGCTTGGACTCCTCCTCATTTTTGGGCTTTGGCAATTCATCGCAAAGACGAATATGCCAAAAGTGGTGTACCGATGTTGCCAGTTACTCATGGCGAGCACGTTACTAAGGTGCACATCATCGTCTATACCGCAATCCTGGTTGTAGTTTCGGTGTTTCCTTATTTCTCTAGCATGAGTGGACCACTTTATCTGGGCTCGGCATTAGTCCTGGGTGCAGGCTTTCTGGTTTGGTCAGGCCTGCTTATGTTCAATTCGAAACCTACTACGGCAATGGATACATTTAAGTACTCCATTGTTTATCTGGCGCTGTTGTTTGTCGCGCTAGTGCTAGATCACTATTTGTTCTAATTTCACCGGTTCTTACACGAAAGAATCATGCAACTTTCGCCTTCAACAAAATTAGGTCTTATCGCTTTTCTTCTGGTAGATGCTGCGCTGGCGGTGATCTTGGTTTCACTTTATTTCGTGCGTCAAGACAGAGCACTAGAAACTGAACTTCGGGATATAGGGGCATCGATTTACGAAGAACCTTTTGAACTTTCCAACTTTAGTTTGATCGATCAAAACAACGACGAATTTTCTAATGCCAATCTTTTAGGAAACTGGAACTTTGTATTCTTTGGTTTCACATCTTGTCCGGATATATGCCCAATAACTATGGCTGAGCTCGATCGTCTTTCGAAAGATTGGGATGAAAACTACGATAGTGAATTACCACGGGTGATTCTTGCAACAGTCGATCCAGAAAGTGATTCTCCAGACAAAATGAAAGAATACCTTGAGAATTTCAATATAGAGTTTATTGGATTGACTGGTGATCGTGCCTCGCTTGAACGTTTTGCAGATGAACTATTTGTAGCTTTTGGTGAACCTACAACCGCTGGCGAGCAGCCCTCTGGACATAATACGCACAATGATCGAGTCAATCCTGGTGATTTCGTGATCGATCATAGCAGCCACATTTCAGTGATAAATCCCAATGGTGATCTCTTTGCTGTGCTGCGGCCTCCTCATCGAGCAAGAGATATAGCCGAAGCGTTTAATTTAATCAGCCAGTAAATCTGCCGTTTAAGATTCTTGACCACTCGGCAAAAAATTAGCCAGCAAAAAGAACAGTGTGGCAATGACTACTATGGTTGGGCCGGCGGGAGTATCAAAATAAAAAGCCGCAAAGAGTCCAAACAAGATCGAGCTGGCTCCGATTAAACTTGCAAAAAACGCCATTTTTTCAGGGCTTTCCGCAAATTTTCTCGCCGCTGCTGGTGGAATAATTAGTAGAGAAGTAATCAACAAAACGCCAACAATTTTCATTGAAACCGCGATGGTCAATGCTATCAGCAGCACTAAAAATAAATTATTGCGAGCTACATTTACTCCTTCAATTTCCGCCAGTTCTGCATGCACGGTACCAGATAAAAAATCATTCCAGAATCGATAAAGCACTGCCGCAACCAGCACGACGATTACTACTATCCATGCCAAATCCAAAGAATTTATGGTCAATAACGCCCCAAACAAGTAAGCCTCTAAATCAACTCTTACTGAATCAGTAAGAGCTAATAGAACAACACCTATAGCAAGCGTACTATGGGCTAGGATCCCTAAAAGTGTATCAGTCGAAATGTTTGGATTTTTGTCCAAATAAACCAGTAGAGCTCCTACCAATAAGCAACCAATTACAATGCTCAATTGTGGATTGCCGCCAGTTACTAACCCTATCGCAATCCCAAGCAAGGCAGAATGAGCCAGAGTATCTCCAAAATAAGACATGCGGCGCCATACGATGAATGAACCCAACGGACCTGCCACTATCGATAAACTCAATCCAGCAATTAGTGCAAAAAGGAAAAAGTCGGCAGTGATTAATTCAGTAAAGGAAATCATTCATCAGCTGCTTTAACTTCACCAGCGATATCGTGTTCATGATTATGGTTATGTGTGTATACCGCTAGATTAGTAGAGACATTTGCGCCAAACAATTCCAGGAAAGCAGGATCAGCGCTGACCTGATCAGGCTTTCCATGACAGCAAACATGGTGATTCAAACAAACTACCTCATCGGTAGATGACATTACCAAATGCAGATCGTGGGATATCATCAACACACTGCAACCATTTTCATGCCGAATCTTACTAATTAATTCATAGAGCTCTGACTGACCAGCGATATCGACTCCCTGTGCAGGTTCATCGAGAATGAGCAAATGGGGGTCACGCAATAAGGCGCGGGCAAGCAGGACGCGCTGTAACTCACCCCCGGATATTGAAATCAATTGCTGCCGGAGAGATGAGCAATAGTTAGCTGTTCTAATACCTCCTCCAATTTTTTGTCGGACCGGGGATTGGATAGCTGCAAGAATCTTTGTACGGTGATCGGTAGCGTCGATTCAATATGCATGCGCTGCGGCATATAGCCAATCCTTAATCCCGGGCGCAAATACACCGAACCGGCATCAGTTGGTAGTAGGCCAAGCAAAACTCTGACTAGGGTTGTTTTGCCTGCTCCATTAGGACCGATTAAGGTAACAATTTGACCCTCTTCTATTTCTAAGTCTATCCCCTGCAAAATTTTTCGAGTAGCCAGAGTTTTGTTTATGCCGTTAGCTGCAAGAAGTAATTTGGGATTTGTGGTTGGTGAGCTGCCCATAGAATTTCAATTGGCAAAGATAAGAATAGGAAAGTTGCCGCAGTATCTGCTACTAGTTCAATGTTATATGATAACACTGTTGTGATATTCCGTTCTCTGCTGTGAGCCATGAGTTTGTCTAAATTCATCACGAATATTTCTTTTATCTTTTTGTTTATTTGCGCCGAGGCAACAAGTGCAGAAATTAATATAACTACATCGATTAGACCTTTACAGTTGCTAGCGCAAGCTATCATCGAAGATAGAGGTACTGTGCGAACATTAATCGATGCGCAAGACTCAGCTCATGACTTCACCTTAACTCCAAGTGACCGGCTAAATTTTGAAACAGCGGATTCTACTGCTATGGATTAGCCCAGCGTTTGAAGTTCAGCTCGCTGACTTGTTCGAATCAAAGGGAAAACCTGTCATTACTGCAGCAAACCTTACTGGAGTATCTGTTATTTCACTTTCTGCAAATGAGCTTGACCCACATTTATGGCTAAGCAGTTCCAATGCACTGGCAATTGCTGCTGGTTTAACTCAAGAACTACAGCAACTCGATCTGGAAAATCACGCTGATTATCAGAAAGCCTATACTCGATTTGAATCTAATTTGAATTCGACAAGAACAGCAATAGAAGATCTGTTATCGGACTTAGTGACCCTCGATTATTTAGTGTTTCATAATGCTTACCAGTATTTCGAAAATGAATTTGGGCTAAGGGGCGGACTTGCATTAGTGCAGAACGCAGAAGTGCAGCCGAGCATGCGCGAGCTGCTTATATTTCGAAATCGAGTAGAACAGTTTTCGCCTTCTTGTATATTGCTGGAGCCAGATAGCGACGCGCAATTAGTGTCAACCGCACTTCAGGGTCAAAGTATAAGTAGAGAAACTGTTGATTTAATGGGCAATGAAATTGAGGATGGAGTTTCGGCATTTAGCGAACTCTTGCTTGGCGTTGCGGAATCTTTCCGTCGTTGCTTGGCAAACTAAAGAGTAGAAAGTGACAAAAATAAAAGAACTTATTTTAGTTGATGGCTCTTCTTATTTATTCAGGGCATTCCATGCGCTTCCACCGCTGATTAACAGTAAACGCATGCCAACGGGTGCAGTGAAAGGTGTCATCAACATGATCCGGGCCCTCATAAAGAGTCACGATCACGGCAATATTGCGATTGTATTCGATGCCAAGGGCAAGACCTTTCGTAACGATGTTTACAAAGAATACAAGGCGCACCGCCCGCCAATGCCCGATGACCTGCGCAGCCAAATCCAACCTATACATGACGTCATCAGGGCGATGGGCTTGCCTTTATTGATCATTGAAGGCGTTGAAGCAGACGATGTCATTGGAACCCTTGCCCGTCAAGCTAGCAAGGAAGGTATAAAGACTCTTATATCGACCGGTGACAAAGATCTTGCCCAATTAGTCAACAAACACGTCACATTAATGAATACCATGACCAATGAATTTTTGGATGTGGCAGGAGTCGTGAAGAAATTCGATGTAGGGCCAGAGCGTATCATTGATTATTTGGCATTAATGGGAGACAAAGCAGACAACATTCCTGGTGTTCCCGGCGTTGGTCCCAAAACTGCGGTGAAGTGGCTACACGAATATGATTCTATGGAAGGCATTATCGAAAACGCCGAAGAGATAGGCGGCAAAGTCGGTGAACGCCTGCGGGAAAATATTGACCTTCTGCGCCTTTCCTATGAATTAGCAACGATAAAGCTCGATTGTAAGTTGGACATCACACTGCAAGAACTGACAAAAAAGGCTGATGACCGGCAAGAGCTATACGATCTGTTTTCTGAATTAGAATTCAAATCCTGGATTAAAGAATTAGAAGAAAGTGGGATAAGTGGCTCTTCCAAGATTAAAGAACTAGAAAAAAGTGTGACAAGTAGCACCTCCAATAAAAAAAGCGGAAGGGAATCTACGGCCCAATTAATCATGTTAAGTTTTGAGACCAGGGCGTTGATTCTAAAATTGACAAGATTATTGAAATCGGGGCAGTAAAGTATTCTAAATCTGAAGGTATTATCGATCGTTTTACAATGTTGGTTAATCCAGGCAAAGAAATACCGATGGAAATTACAGAATTAACCGGCATCAAAGATCAAATGGTACAGAACGGAAAAGACATTAAGGCTGCGTGGCGCTCATTTGAAAAATGGGCGGGCGATTTTAGTGTGATAGTTGCACACCAAGCCTATTTTCACAGAAGTTTTATTGAAAAGTTGGATTTGAGTATACGCAAAGAGGTTAAATTTGTAGATACATTACAATTATCTAAAGAAACTTATCCTTACTTGGAAAATTACAAACTAGCTACAGTTTGTTCACATATCGGCCACCAAATTAATCAACCAAAGCGAGCGCTTCCATGCGCTGAGGCATACTGTGCCATCTTCAAATCTATTTCGGAGTTGAAAGGGGAAGACTTTGACATCTTCAAATCTATTTCGGAGTTGAAAGGGAAAGACTTTCCCCGTCAAACCCACTATGAAACTGTTACCAATTTCAGCCAGCTTGATAAATTAGTTAAAACAATAAGCTCTTCTACAAAATTCAGCATAAACATAGAGCTAGAGGAAGAACATTTTCTCAACGGTCAGATAGTCGGGATTGGTATAAGCACAGACGCTGCTAATGCTAGCTATATACCACTCACTCACGATTATGATGATGCTCCCCAACAGCTGGATTTCAATGAGGTAATCGTTGAGCTAAAACCAGCATTAGAGAACGCTAGCATTGTAAAACTCGGTTATGACCTGAAACATATCTCACATGTACTGAAAAACCATGAAATTGAACTTGCTCCATTAAAATCTGATGTCTTGTTGGCTTCTTATGTGCTTAATTCCGTAGCGGTTAAACACAAGCTTGGAGACATCGCCAGATTTTATTTTGATACTAATCTCACTGACCTGGAGCAGCTGCTCGGCAAAGGGAGAAATAAGCTAACAGCCAAGAAAGTTCCTATAGAAGAGTTTTCTGAATATGCTGCGGAGCGAGCCGATTACATTTACCGTTTTGCATTGTTTCTGGAGCAGGAGCTCGCTAGCCATGGCCA
>BPDI01000015.1 GCA_019654215.1 Gammaproteobacteria bacterium
GCGCATCCCAAATGGGCTTCAACTGAAACATTGAGCGCAGGCGCAGCTCTAACAAACGGTACGCGGCGACCACGTAAACCAGCTATTGTTGTAACCCCTGTATCTGAAGCAACTGCAATCGATTGATTACTCACCCCGTTTGAAACCATGACTAATCGAAGAGGTTGAGGACCCCACTGTGAAACTGCAAACTGAAAAGTTCCTTCTTGCGCGAAATAAGTTGCTACCCCATTAGCGGTAAAATCAACTCGGCCAGTCTTAAGTGGTAATAGTCTTGAAATATCATTTTGTCCCGGAATTACGCGCAGTGTGACATTAAACTTTTCCCGCAGCATAGCGCCTATTGCAACGGCCTGATTGTAACCGGTGGTACCCAGATTGTAGGCAGCCCCAGGCCATTTGTCGAGGAAATGGAGTTTGGGTTTTCGATTGGCCTATTGAAGCAGCAGCCGCCGCTAGTACCAGAACTATCGTAGTTATCTTAAATATCTTGCCATATCCTGACGTTGGTGTTTTCAAATACTTCATAAACACTCTTCTCCTGGAGATTGCGACTTTCGAGCTGAAGAATACTAGACTGCGCTGCTTTATTCGATTAATTCGATGAATTCATCGGTTGAAAGGACATTGTGGCTTATCACCGGATAGTCGATTTCAACTGCAGCTTCCATTTCCCGCATATTAAAAGCGCCCACCGCGTCGGTAAGCATAGTGGTGTGGTAGCCCAGCTCAACTGCATAACGCGCTGTAGATTCGATGCAGGTATTAGCGCGCATTCCAGCGAGTACAACATGATCTAACCCATTTTGTTTTAACAAAAAATCCAAATCGGTATTGGCAAAACCACTGGATTGCCAATGCTGGCGCGCTTCAAAGTCACCGGGCTGTATTTGCAAATCTGGGGGGATACTCCACCGCCCAGGTTCCAGCTCTGAATACACGACCTGAACCGCGAGCAATTTTCCATCCAGCGGTATCACCTTCTTCTGAATGATGGTGAGGAACATATATTACTTTTACACCAGCCGCTCTGGCTTCTGTCACCAGATTCTTCATGTTTTCAATAGCGTTATTAGCTTCCAACGTTTCCTTTGACAAATCGTAGAGCAGACCTCCTTCAGAAAGAAATTCGTTATAGGGATCAACGAGCAAAATTGCAGTTCGACTCGGATCATAATCATAGTCCTGCGCATTTACTTCTAAAGATAGGAAAGGTGATAGAAGGAGAAACAAACTAAGTCTTTTGGACACGGTTAGGTACCTTTCTAGATTGTTGAATGGGATTCAGCTTCAAATCGATGCTAGAAGCATTTTAACCAGTATTCAAGCTTTAAGCTCAGAATTGAATACAATGACCGAAACTCAGGGGGAGATTTCGAAACTGAACAATATATAATCTGACCAAATTACTAATTGTTAATTGAGTTTTTACTGGAACTGAATTCCCATGTTTACTGCCTGTTTATTACGCCGATCTTTTTATCTTATCGTTTTTATTTTTATTTTACCGTTGGCTGCGTTTGCCGCAGAGGACTTGGTCTTAAAAGAAAGCGCCGAATCATTGCAGTTCACTGTCGATGAGGGATCTTGGGTTTCAGTGAGCATATTGCCAGATGACGATTCATTTGTTTTCGACTTGTTGGGAGACATCTATCGTTTGGACATAGACAGTGGTGAAACTGCGGTGATTACCAGTGGCATGGGATTTGATTCCCAACCTGTAGTTTCTCCTGATGGCAGCAAGATCGCATTTATCAGCGATCGTGACGGTAAAGATAATCTTTGGATAGCCAATATCGACGGTGGTAATCCAATTAAGTTAAGTAACGAAACATATGCTGCATTGATCAGCCCTACCTGGAATCCAGATGGTCAAAACATTGTGGTCACTAAACGTGCTAGAGAAATAGAACTGGTGCAATTCAATTTGGACGGCGGCACTGGAGTTGTAATCGAACAGTTAGATGACGATGGCGATACAGAAAGCGCACCAGGTGTTGGAGCTGAATTCTCACCGGATGGAAACCATTTGTATTATGCTGAACGACTTGGTGGTCCTGATGCTCCGGTGAGTAGTTTTCCAGTTACGCAAATCGTTCGTCTCGATTTAAGTACAGGTACAAAGATTCAGGTCACCCGGGGCGAAGGTGGCGGAGTACGGCCGATCATCTCTCCCGATGGACGCTTGATGGTTTATGGAACGCGCTTCGAAACCAACACCGGTTTAAGAGTAAGGAATCTAGAAAGTGGCGATGATCAGTGGCTTACATATCCCATACAAAGGGATACCCAGGAAAATTTTCGTCCATCAACTCGGGGCATGTTACCTGGTTATGAGTTCACGCCGGATGGTGACGCTATCATTCTTTCCAGCAATGGTCAGTTTCAGCGCATAGAAATCGAAGACGGGGCAAGGACAACTATTCCCTTTACCGCAAACGTAAATCTTGAGATTGGTCCAGACTTAACTCAACACTGGCGTGTGCCAACTGACCCCTTTACTGCAACCTTAGTACAGGATGTCGATCTCGACCCAGACAAAGAAAATTACGTCGCCAGCATAATGACCCGTCTTTACACTTTGGAAAAAGGTGACGATGAACCGGAAGAACTTACACCTGACGACATGTGGGCATTTAAACCTGTTTATTCACCAGACGGACGCTGGATTGCATTTGTAAACTGGACAGCTAATGACGGTGGGCACATCTGGAAGATTCGCTCAAATGGTAGTGGCAATCCGCAACAGTTAACCGAAAACGCTGCCTTCTATACCGACATCGTATGGCAACCCGATGGTCAAAGAGTCTGGGCATTACGCGGAAACGAATGGATGCGTCATCAGACTTATAGTGAATTGGGGGGGCTCGGTATTCCATTGGAATTGTTTTCCGTGGATGAGGACGGTGGCGATGAACAGGCCATACTGGAAATTGGAGATGCCAGGGTTCCCCACTTCGGGCCTGAAGAAGATCGCATTTACCTGACGGATGAAGGCACTTTGTTTTCAGTAAATCTGGATGGTGGCGATCGGAGAGAACATATAAAAGTAACTGGACCCAGAGGCAATCGTTTCCCGGAAGAAGCCCCTGGTGCTGAAGAACTGCGCATCTCACCGGAAGGAAATTACGTTCTTGCTCATGTCATTAAACAAGTCTTCGTTGTCGGCTTACCAAGGGTTGGGGCCGCGATTCCGGAAGTTAATGTTAGAAGCGGATCAACCCCGGTTGCCAGGCTCACAGACGTTGGTGCGGACTATATAAGTTGGAGTGATGATGGCGAAACTGTTTTATGGGCCATGGGTTCGACTGTTTACGAACGGGAATTAGATTCAATTGAATTTAGAAGTGAAGATGAAGAAAACGAAGAAGATGAATCTTTGGAAGACGAAAGCGAAGAAGAAACTCCCTTTGTTCCGCTCGATGAACACACATCAGTGAACGCAACACGGTTTACAGTTACTTTTGAGCGCGATGCTCCGGAAGGAAATTTGTTAATCAGAGGCGCCAATGTGATTGCAATGGCGGGAAGTACTCTGACCCAAATGAGCAATCCATTACAGGATCAGGATTTACTAATTACTGACAATCGCATAGCCGCAATTGGAGCCAGAGGATCTTTCGAAATTCCTGAAGAGACGGATATCGTAGAAGCATACGGCAATTGGATTATCCCGGGTATGATCGACACTCATGCCCACTGGGAGTTTCGGGCAGGAGATGTCCTGGAGCCAACCAATTGGTCTGTAGCTGTGAACCTGGCCATGGGAGTAACATCTGGGCTCGATGTACAGACATCTAATCATGACTATTTTGTATATCGGGATATGCAACAGAGTGGACAAATGATTGGGCAACGCGCATTCATGACCGGTCCGGGAATTTTCGGTATAAATGATTTTCAAAACTATGATGCTGTGCACAGTTACCTGCGCCGCTACAGCGATCATTACAACACACCAAACATTAAGGCCTATATTTCTGGCAACAGAGAACAACGACAATGGGTAGTTAAGGCATCAGAAGATTTAGAGCTAATGCCAACTACCGAAGGTGGCGGGGATCAGAAGCTGGACCTTACTCATGCTATCGATGGTATGCACGGCAATGAACATAATATGCCTGACACTCCATTTTTCGATGATATTGTGCAGCTCTATGCCCAAACACGTACCTCATACACTCCTACTTTAATAGTTCAATACAACGCCGAGAGTATGCGGGAATACTTCTTTACTCGTTCAGAAGTGTATGATGATCCAAAACTACAACGTTTCTATCCTCAAAATCGTTTGGATGAACTGACTCGACGCCGTCCCGTATGGTTAAGAGATGATGAATTTCGTTTTCGGGAAGGTGCAGAGGCAGCAGCGGAAATTCAACGTGCGGGGGGATTACTAGGTGTCGGTGGTCACGCAGAATTGCAGGGTATGAGTTTTCACTGGGAGATGTGGGCTTATGCTATGGGAGGAATGAGCACAGCTGAGATCCTTCGCGCTGCAACAATTGATGCAGCTTTTATTATTGGTGCTCCAGAAGATCTGGGATCTATTGAAGTTGGAAAATTGGCGGATATGGTAATTCTCAATTCAAATCCCTTGGATGATATTCGAAATAGTGTGGACATTGATCGAGTTATTCAGAATGGGCGACTCTATGACGGCGACACCTTGGAACAACAATGGCCAGATCAGGTTCCGTTTCCTGAAACCTGGTGGCAAACAGAAGAAGCATCTCCGCCAGGGTTTTAATGCGAACCGGCTATTTAGGGATAAATTAAAAGGTTGCTTGCACACTAAAAGTATAATCAGGATCGATGATCCAGTCCTGAATATCGTAGCGTTTGACTACACCATCGGAGACGTGGCCTTCATAGAAGGTTTTTCGAACACACGCCAGTCTCTATTCCAGAAGTGAGAACCTGCTAATCGCAATCGAATATTTGGCGTAACGTTGTACTCGATAAACATTTCATCCAAATGAGGTAGAAAATCAGTTCCCTCATATAGTGATACATCCTGCCGAAGTCTTTGCGCACGTCTATGAGCTCTTACACCATAAGAGAAATTTGTTCCTTCTACGTCATGGCGAAAATTAACTCTAAAATAATCGGAAGTAGAAAATCTTGTTGGCCGCTTCATCCAGTGAACGGATCGGTAACTTCAGTGTCTTCATGGGTGTAAGACAAAGTAAGTACCGCTGATGGGAAACCAATAAAACCGAAGCGTGTATTTAGATTTACATCAAGGCTCTTCTCTAAAGCACCACCAATATTTCCTATTCCTGAATCATCTGTGCCAATCAATATTTTGTCGATATGCTCAGAAATATCTGCATATTGGTATCTGACCTCCATTGATCCCTGGTCATTAGCAAATCTTCTTTCGTAACTTAAGGAATAAGTCCAGGTTACCTCTGGTTCGAGATCAGGATTACCAAAATTAATCAATTCATCGTCGATGTTTCGGCTGGCAACGAATTCGTTTAGATTTAACTGGCTCGCTGTGCGTTCAACCAGAATTCTAAACTGATCAGTTGGTGTTAAGTCGTAACGAACTTCTAAACGCGGTTTTAAGTAACGGAAGCTACGATCGTTAGTTTGATTACCCTCTGTCCTGAAAAATCTTTGAATATTCTTCAGTTAATGCGGACTGCAAACTTAACTTGTCGTTGAGTTCAATACTATGAGTAACAAAAACTTCATAGCGATCTTCTTCAACAATTGCATTGACGAATCGGTCATCATTAAACGCCCAGGTTCTATCCAGTGTATTAAATGCACCTTCTACACCATATTCCAATGTGTGCTTACCAATCACGCTTGTCATGGCGGAACGAAAGATCGTTTCCTCTTCGTCATAATCAGCAATACTAGAGAAGAAGCGTGAAGTTACATTGTTTGCAATTACATCTTGTTTGATGGTGTCATCGTTCGTTCTATTGTTTACTACAAACAAAGTTTTTAAACGGCCGATGTCGCCCACATTGAATTCGATATCGCCACCCACTTCTATCTCATCATTTAGGTTTGCGATATCTCCTACTTCGATAGCGTTTGGTACTAAGGCTCCGCCGGCTCCAATGAGAAACTGATCTTCATGCCTATCGTATCTCTGAGCATTGTCAGAAATCAGTCCATTCAGTTGGAGCAGCACACCATTTTGAAAGGTGTAAGCAAAATTTCCAGTAACTATGTGATTTCGTCGTGTTTGTGCGTTAAATAGGTCACGAAATTCACGCAGTGTTCGATCTGAATTTAGAACGTGTTCGTCAACAAGATTAAGACGAGGCCTATTTTCGTATTGATAACTTAAGCCAAACTCTAGTGGTCCCCTACTTGCATTGTATGAGGCTAGTATTGCTGGTTCCGGATCCATTCCATTGATGTCATTAACACCTGCATCGACGAAACTCGAAGAGCTATTTTCTGCACCCTCTTCCAGAATGACGTTGTAAATAATTCCCTCATTACGAATGTCCAGACCTTCGGCGTTGCCACGAATAAGCTCAATTCTTTCAACCTGAGATGCCTGGATGCGAGCCAAGGCAGTAGACATATTATTAATCTTGCCTGACATGCGGCGACCGTTGAGTAAAACCTGAGAATCATTGGAACCGAAACCGCGAAAGTTTCCTCCACCTCCTGGTCCAAAGCGCCGATTCAAAATCATTTCACCGCCCGGGATATAGCGAATCATGTCGGTAAGAGTTACCGCATTGTATTGAGCAAAATAACTCGCCTCATAGATGACTGAAGATTCATCCTGCTGCTGTGCAATCAATGAAGTGGAAAATAACCACAAAATCAGGACCACAATAAATTTGCACTTAATCGGAATAGCTTTATAAGGCTGGATTAATGCTTTCATTAACGGCTACATTCCTTTCTACTTCTCACTTGGGACCGCGCACTTTAACTTATTGAATCAAATAGAATATCAGCAGTATGACCTACAGAACACTGGCTGAGTCAATTCGAACACAACTTTTAAAGTTTGCGAATGAATTCTTCCAGTAGGAAACGCAACTTGCATGACTAGACATCTGCCTGGTACCTCGATAGCTTTAGTCTTTCTGATGCAACTTACAATAATGAATAAACAACCCCTTAACGGAGGGTAGCATGACTCAGCGCCGAGAATTTCTTAAGTTTCTAGCAGCCAGTCCATTACTTACTAGTTACGAGACCTTCGCCCAGGAAGTCGAGGAAACTTTAGGGGAGCGACTTACAGATCCTTCCGAAGTTATAAACGTTTTCGAGATGGAAGCCGTTGCGAGAGAAAAAGTTCCTCCGGCGCACTTTGGTTATCTGGCTACTGGGGTTGATGGCGACATAACATTGAGAGCGAATCGCGCTGGATTCACTCGCTTTCAGATTAAACCGAGAAGATTAGTTGACGTGAGTCAACCAGATTTGTCGGTAAACGTTTTGGGAGCTCAGGCGGATTCACCAATTTTCATTTGTCCGGTTGGAAGTCACCGAGCTTTTAATCCTGTGGAAGGTGAAATCGGTGTTGCTCGAGCTGCCGCCGCAAAGAATCATCACATGACTCTCTCGACTCAGGCCTCGACGCCAATTGAGGACGTAATCGAAGCACGGGATGGTCCCATCTGGTTTCAGTTATATCCAACTAATCGCTGGGAATACACCGTAGCTATGTTGCAGCGAGCTGAACAAGCCGGTGCCACGGCAGTTGCCTTAACGATCGATTTACCCGGGGGTCGAAATACTGAAACTCAATCAATTTTAATGCGGGAAGACACCCGCACTTGCTCCAACTGCCACACCGGACAGGCAAAGCCAATTTTCGATGGCCTGGATATGGGCGGTGTCGGACTAAACGATCCTTCTCTAACCTGGGACGTCATCGGTCGAATCAAAGAAGTAACCGATATGAAAGTCCTCATAAAAGGTATTGAAGTAGGAATCGATGCTACGCTTGCAATTGAAAATGGTGCTGACGGAGTTTGGGTATCCAATCACGGTGCAAGAGCAACTGAAACTGACAGGGGATCGATTGAATGTTTACCGGAAATCGTCGCCGCGGTTAATGGTCGCGTTCCAATCATTATCGACAGTGGTTTCCGACGTGGCACAGACATTTATAAAGCATTGGCAATGGGTGCTGATGCTATCGGCATAGGTCGACCATATATCTGGGGACTTGGTGCCTTCGGTCAGGCTGGTGTTGAAAGGGTGTTAGATTTATTGAATCGAGAATTACAAATCACCATGCAAGGTAGTGGCACACCTACTGTCCATTCGATAGGACCAGATTATATTTTAGATGCAGGTCGTCGTGTACCACGTGGACGATTAGGCCGCGAGTTACTGTAATAACGGAAAACTTCATAAGGAAGGAAGTATGCAAGCCCTTCGCACCGACGTTGTCAATGCCGTTTGTTCATTCTGTTTGTTTTCGATTCTGTTTATTGAAAGTACAGTTAGTGCCCAGGGATTAATTGCGCCAAATCGACAGCTCGATCCTGAAGCTGGGATGTCAGCGATTTTATTGGGTACCGGTATTCCCCTTCCTCAAGCTGATAGAGCTTCAGCATGTAATGCACTTATTGCGGGTGATCGTGTTTTCCTGGTTGATACTGGACGAAACTGTGTTCTTAGAGTTCGCGAAGCAGGCCTTACTGATATCAATGGCATCTTTTACACCCACTACCATTCCGATCACTTCATCGGGCTCGGCGAAATACTTCTAAACTACGGTGTCGCAGGTCTGGACAAATCAATTCCAGTTGAAGGCCCAGTTGGAGCTAAAGAAATGGTGGATGGCATGCTTGCCAACTATAGTCTCGATGTTAGCTATCGCATTGCCCATCATGGTGACAAATTCAGTACGGCGATAATGAACCCTACCGTTACTGAGAGTGAGCCTGGCGTAATCTTTGACGAAGATGGACTAACCATTACAATGTTCCCTGTTTGTCATGAACCAATAGCTCCCGCTGTTGGTTATCGTTTTGAATACAAAGATCAGACGGTGGTTTTTTCTGGAGATACCAATGTCTGCCCCGCTTTCGCAGAAGGAGCAAGAGATGCGGACTTGCTGGTTAGTGAAGTTTCCAATCAGGCAATTTGGGATCGCGCTTTGAGTATGGCCCGGGCTGCTAACAATCAGCGCCAGGTGGAAATGATTCAGGAAGGGCTCGAGTACCATGCAGAGTCTCTTGCACTAGCTCGCATGGCACAAGAAGTTGGTGTAAAGAAATTAGCTCTCACACATTTTTTCCCAAGCTTTCCGCCAACGGAACAAGCCGAAGCGAATTTCATTCGTGGCATGAGTGATTTTTATGATGGTCCAATAGTAGTTGGACGAGATGGAATGGAAGTAGCACCTTAACGATTAATCGAACTGTGAAATAGTCGTTCGGTAAAGCAAGCGATCAAATCCTGCATAACCACCAGTTGCCTTGTGTAACACGCTACGGTTATCCCACATCACTAACATATTTGGCAGCCATTGATGGCGGTAGATGAACTGTTCTGAACTTTGATAATGATAAAGTTCTTTTAATAGTTCTTTGCTTTCTTTTTCAGAAAGCTCTTCGAACCGCTCGATATAACCAGCAGTTGAATATATAGCTGGTATTCCGGTTTCAGTATGTGGACGAATTAATGGATGATTGTGGGTGCGTTGCGCCTCATCAGAGATAATAATGTCCATGCTGCGGCGATCGTTTTCTGCTTTATCTTCACTATAAATTCCATCTGGTGAATAGCCGGATGCTGCTGAATGGACGGCGGTAAGATTTTCAATTCGATCTTTTAATTCAAGTGGTAACTCATCAAAGGCTTTGTGTTGATTAGCAAACAATGTGTCGCCGCCTTGCGGCGGTATGGTGATGCCATAAAGACATGTGCCTATCGGTGGTTTGGGCTGAAAGCTCCAATCGGTATGCCAATTTTCTGCAAACAAAGAGGTCTTTTCATCAGCATCGCGTCGAATAGCTGAAATGTTTTTGTGGGCGTCGATTGGATTAAAAAACGGATCTTCGCCAAAATTCCCAAAGTAAAGTGTGAAGCGAACAAGATCATCGACACTAAGCTCTTGCTCTGGGAATACAAGAACGTGATGTTTCAACCAAGCCTGTCGAATCTCAGTTACTTGCTCAGATAAGAGTTGCTGAGTTAGATCGACATCGGTAATTTCCGCTCCGCAAGGAGCTGCTTTTGGACTAACTTGCATTCAATTTCTCTTTCACGCTTTCGTTAGCGCCTCAACCATAAAGCTGGCTTGAGTTTCTGCTACTAATTCGTTGGTGTCTTGTCGGAACATCTTGCCTTCCATGACAATGAGCCGACCCCGATTCTTAATGCAATGCCCTTCCACTAAAACTTTTGTGCCGATGGGTAAACTGTCTTTGTAGCGAATATCACATTTGGCAGTGTATGCTCTAATCCCCTTGAGATAGATCCAGTTAGCCATTACATCATCAAGTACGCTAAATATAATGCCTCCATGGGTAACGCCATCGAAGCCACAATGCATATCACTAGGAGTAAACTCCGATCTGGCAACGTCGCCTTCAATTCTAAAGTTCAGTTGCAGACCAATATCGTTGCCAGGTCCACATACAAAGCAATTATTTCCATCAGTTCTCATTTCGGTCATTTCGATTTAGTTCTCACATTATTTAGACATTATTACTCAGCCCTAACAGATGATATCTTAGTGTAGGATTACAGCGATGGAAAACTTAAAAATCAAAATTGCTAGTCTCGAAGATGATTTAAAGGCATTAGCTGAGCAGATCAGTCAGTCATCATGGGACGCTGAGAATGATGGGGATGACTATTCAAGCGAATCCCTAGAGACCTACCTGAAAAAAGAAGATACCATTTTTGTAGCTTGTTATTTGGAGGAAGCTGGGGAACAGGTATTGGCAGGTATGTCCTCAGGAAGAATTGAGCAAAAGCCTTATAACTTCGAGAAGTGGCTCTATATAGATGAAGTAGACACTTGCAGCAATCATCGCCAAAAAGGCGTCGGTACTGCGATGATGAATGCACTGTTAAAGTGCGCCAAAGATAATGATTGCGAAGAAGTTTGGTTAGGCACCGAATCTGATAAAGATGTAGCCAGAAAGTTTTATGAATCCTTAGATCCTGATGAGATTGATGAAGTTGTTGGCTATACATTTGAGCTGGGCTAATTTTTATCTAAAACCATGAAGTCACTTTCTTTTTTTATTGCCGCACACAATGGTGCTGAATATCCGGATCTCCTCAAAGGAAGGTTAAGCGAAGGTATAGACTACCGAGTAGCAACCACGATGGAAGACAGTTTGTCGCAATATGATGGCCAGCAAGTGTTACTTGCACGACCAGACTTTGCTGCAGCTATATTGAATACGCAGCCACCGATTGACTGGATTCAGTCCACTTGGGCCGGTGTTACTCCCTTAATCAATCATCCAAACAAGAATTACACTCTTACCGGAGTCAAAGAGGTATTTGGCGAACAGATGACCGAGTATGTTCTCGCTCAAATTCTGCATCATGAACTACAAATTAAAGAAAGGGGTGAGCAACAACAGCGAAAAATTTGGAAAGCTAAAGGCAGCGGTCGTTTAGCGGGCAAGACTATCGGGATTCTAGGAACTGGCTCAATCGGGGCAGAATTGGCGAATTCTGCAGCTCAACTAGGCGTAAAAGTAATCGGCTATAACCGCAGCGGTAATCCGGTAAAGCCCTTCGAAGAAATATATACAAAAGACTCTCTCACCGAGTTCTTAAAGCAGAGTGACTACGTGATTGGCATCCTGCCAGACCTTCCTAGCACCACTAATCTAATTGATGCTTCATCTTTTCAATCTATGAAAGAAACCGCGTTACTTATAAATGTAGGTAGAGGAAACCTTATCGATGATGATGCCTTATGCGCCGCGCTGAACAACGGAGAAATTGCCGGAGCTATATTAGACGTGTTTAAAAAAGAGCCCTTATCTATTGACAGCCCGCTCTGGACTGCGAAGAACTGCACTATTACACCTCATATTGCTGCCATGAGTTATCCCATAGATATCGTTGAGGTATTTCTGAAGAATCTGGAACGCTATATGGCGGAAGAATCATTGCTTTACCAGATCGATTTTGACAAGGGATACTGATTTTTAAGCTCTAAGGAATAGGAAAAAATAGCTCATGAACTTGAAAAAAAAGATTGTATGCACTGCCGCTGCTGCAAGTTTTCTTTTTATAACATCCGCAAATTTCGCGGATGTTCCGCGCACTAGCTGGGGCACGCCGGATCTACAGGGAGTATGGACTGGTGCAACAGTAACGCCTCTAGAAAGACCCCAGACATTAGAAGACAAACCTTTTCTAACTGAAGAAGAAAGGCGAATTATCGAGAAAGAGCGGGAAGATTTCTTTTTATCTCGAAGTGCAAATCCTGATCCAGGAACACCTGGAGGTTATAACCGCTTCTGGTTAGATCCCGGCACGGTAACTTTAAATGATGGTCGCAGTTCATTAATCATCGATCCACCAAGTGGTCGCATTCCCTGGAATCCGGAAGAGAAACAATGGTCAGATTCTCAGTCTGCTCGTTATGGTATCGGTCCGTTTAATGATTACACCGATTTAGATACAGGTGAGCGCTGCATATCAGATGGCATTACTATGGTTGCATTGCAGCCCTACAACATGAATTACCAAATCGTACAGACAGAAGATACAATCGTAATTGCTCATGAGATGTATCATGAGTTTCGCGTTATACCTCTTGATGGTCGACCATTTATATCAGACAAGATCGGACAATGGTTGGGAGATGCCCGCGCCCATTGGGAAGGCGACACACTGGTAATCGAGTCGAGAAATTTTGCTGACAAGCTTGATTACTATTGGGCATGGCCCTGGCGTAGTGCAAGAGGCAGTCTCACTCTAATTGAAAGATTGACTCGATTGGATGAGACAAATATGGATTATCAGGTAATTGTGGATGATCCAGAAATGTTTACTCAGCCATGGACAATTTCTGCACCCATGACCACTGATCAGGCATCGCGCGGAGTGACAGCAGGTCCCCTTTTCGAGTTTGCCTGTCATGAAGGCAACTATGCGCTCCCAAATGTGTTGCGTGGTGCGCAAATGGAATCTTCATCTCGTTGAGTGGAAGCGGCCAAAACTACTTTAGGTATTCCAAATGAAAAACCTAATTACTATATTAAGTGTGTTCGCTCTTTTCTCCATTGAAGCAAGAGCAACTGATTTCAATAATACTGTTGATGAGATTTTTTCAGAGATAAATTCAAATACATCTCCGGGATGTTCGGTGGGCGTCATAGAAAATGGAGAACTAATACATAAAGCTGGCTATGGACTGGCAAATATGGAATTAGGAATCCAACTGGATGGAAGTCATGTACATAGAGTGGGATCAGTTTCCAAACAATTTACTGCAATGGCAGTACTATTGTTGGCAGAAGAAGGAAAGATCAGTCTTACTGAAGAAATTCGCACTTATCTGCCTGAACTAAGGGAATATGGAAGCAGAGTAACCGTTAACGCGATGCTTGGACATGTTGCGGGAATGGCAGATTATGACTATATAACTGATGATGATAATTCAGTGCTAAGTCCAGGCGCTAATATTCAATCAGTTGCAGGCGGACCATTTCGCTTAGGTAATGAAGACTACTTAACCATCCAAGAATTTTATGATGTGGTTAAACAAGTTCCTCTCAGGTATCCATCTAACCAGCAGTATCAATACAGTAACCTGGCCTATTTTTTATTATCGATGTTAGTAGAAGAAGTATCGGGTCAAAGTCTGCGGGACTATTCTGACGAAAATATTTTTCAACCACTGGGTATGTCGCAGTCATTTTTCAGCGACGAACCAACCGAAATAGTTCCCAATCGAGCCAGTGGTTACCGGCCAAATGAAGACGGCTATATAACCGATATGACTAACCTATTTTGGGTAGGTGATGGCGGCCTGCATACTAATATCGAAGACATGGTGAAGTGGGATCAAAATTTTTATGAACCCAGAGTTGGTCAAAATCCCGAAGAGTTACTGCAGGTTTTTAATACACCAAACAGCGACTTTGATTCTGGCGGAGGCGGGCGCTATGCCAATGGCCAGCAAATCAGAAAATCAAATGATCGCCTATTCTTTGCCCACTCTGGAGGGTGGCTAGGAACGACAACATTTTATGCGCGCTTTCCCGACGATAGATTTTCAGTAGTTGTTTTTTGCAATGACATAAGTCTAAATCCAGGACAATATGTCAACAATATTGTAGATGCTTACTTTCAAGACTAAGCATCCCGATTACGCTCACCACTAATCGTCTTCTATAACCGCTATTGCTTCTACTTCAACCTTTCAATACTGGGATTACTAATCCCGATACTCCAATCAAAGTTGAAGCGGGTGGAGGATTGTCGTCTGAAAAATAACGTGCTCTTGCCTCGCTATATGCAGTGCGCCTTTCCCCATCCATATCTACTATAAAACCGGTGAGTTTTATGACATCTGCCATGGTTGCGCCAGCTGCCTCCAATTGTTCAACCATGTTGGCAAAAACTATGTCCATTTGCTCAGCAAACGAATCAGGAATCTCACCGTCGCGGATACCTACTTGTCCGGAAACATAGATAGTTTTGACCCCATTAGAACTTACAGTTGCCACTTGAGAAAAGGTGGTGCTGGAGTTAATAAATTCAGTTTCTAAATCTGCCGCAAAGGCAGAATTTCCCATCATTAAGACAAGTAAGATGCTGCAACGGTGAATTAGCTTTTTCATTATGTTCTCCATCGAAGATAAAAAAGGGACGTAAGCATCCCAACTCCGTCCCTTTAAATATTTTGTCAGTTAGATCTATTCAGTATAAGGATTCACATAGCCTTCAGGTAATACCCGTTCTGGATCTGGCCTTATACTAATCATCTCTACACGCGAGTCCACAGAATGCCAACCGTGAAAAACACCTGCAGGTATTACCACGATATCACCCTGCCTTACTTCCCGGACCTGACCGTCGCCACGAGCCACAGAAGTGGAAAAACTTTCTCCCACCAACACTTCAACAATGTCACTATTAGCTGGAATATTATTTCTTCCAAGCAAAGTTCCTCCGGTAACTAACACCCCGAGCCCTTGGTTATGTAGTAAACTTCAGACACATGGTTGTGAACGATGCCACTAACCGGTTCGTCATTGGCTTCGATCTTGTCACGGAACAGAACGCCAACCGCCACGTTGGAGTTACCAATGTCCACTACTTTAACCTGTCGATCGACTCGACCTTCAGGAGCGTGTATGACATTTTGCCATTCGCTATAAACAACATCGGTTGCTTCAGTTAGGTTCCCTTGGTGTGAAAGTGAAGTGAAAACGAAAAAGCTGCATGCAATTGTGCCAATAATGGCAAACACGTTTTTTAGCTTAAACATAGCTCCTTCCTCTATTCTTAATTATTCTCTTATTTTGTTAATTAGATTGCTCTGCCGTTCTAGCCTCTGCTTCTTGTACCCGAGCTCCCATAAGTGCTCCTGTCATGCTGTAGTTGCCTTCATGACAGGCATATTCGTAGATATGTCCAGAGTCGTCCCAGGTAAATGAAAATTCTCCGCGGAATTCATCATTGTAATAGACAGGGTCATTAACAGTGTATTGGTAGAACAACTCGGTTTCAGACAAACGAGTGAATCGTTCGATTACATGAGCTTTAGAACTAATCAGCATAGGCCGACCAGTTGCTGCTCTTTCAGGCACTGTATCGCTGTAGTGTGTTGTCTCTACAACGAGTGTTTCCCCTTCCCAACGCCCAATAGAATGACCTTCCATTGTTCGTATAGCTTCTGGTCTAGTTGCGCCGTCCATGTGAATGACTCGTAAAGGTGAATTCTCTTCCGCTACGATTGCGATCTTATCGGGAGTCTGCACAAAGCCATAGAACAACTCATAGGGAAATGCACGCATTGGTGGAGCACCCCAACCTTCAATGCATCGTTCTACTCCAGGTCGCTGCTCCGGGCCATCGAATCCGGAATTGTCCCTAAAATAACCAAACGATGAATTGGAAATACCATGCTGGTTGTAGGGTAGTACGCCGTCCTCTGGATACACCAGTACTGAAGATCGGTACTCACCCTTCACAATTGCAAGTTTTAGAGGCCCAAAAATGTCGATATCTGGATCCGTGTTTCCAGCAAATGCAGCGTCATATGTTGCTTGAGCAAATCCGCTCGCAAACTCTGGCGAAACTACTAACGGCGTACCTTCATATCGCTCCAGAGGTGTGATGAAGCGTGTACTCCATACGCCCTGAAAATCAGGCTGCCCATGTTCATTGCGCGCCACCTCATAAATATCTTCAGACTGTGCAAAACTCAATGAGCTAACTACCAGCGCTACAACTAACCCACTTACTTTTCTAAACCGCATAATTAATTAATTCCTTCTGCCTCTCTTCTCTCTTCCATTCGCGCGCCACGTAACGTATTAATCATGCCATAGTTACCTTCATGACAAGCGTATTCGTAAATCTGTCCAGCAACTTTGCTCATTGGAACAATTGCTGAGATCTTTTCCGTGTAAGTCGATGGATCTTCGACTGTGAATTCATAGTTCACAACATCGTAAGAAACTCGGGTAAATTTTTCTGTGAGCATCATGTCGTGGTTATTACCCCTACTCTGGAAACTAGCCTGCATACCATTGAAATTCTTAGTCTTCACTACCATGGTATCGCCTTCCCAATAGCCAATAGAATCCCCCGACCACAAACGAATGTCGTCACTCAACTCTGCTTTCTCAATCAGTGGAACTATTCGAGCATCGTGCACCATCTCAGTCATGATAACGAACGCGTCTCTGTGCTGAATGATCTGCATATTGTTGTTATATAGGCTAGGCTGAAAAGGAGGGCCAGCATTAAAACCAACTAAACATCTTTCCGACGTGCCGCGATCTTCTGGGCCATCTTTACCAATTCCGCCAACGATAAACCGTACTGGTCTCTCACCGGTAATATCCGGACCGAGCCCACCAGCAATTACCGGATTACCTTCAACTGCTTGCGGCAGACGGCCATTTAATGGATAGACGATGTGAGAAGTCCGGACGTTGTCGCCTAGCGTTCCCATTTCTATCCAAAATGTGTTGTAACCACGAGGCGTTTGTCCTGAGGGCGGAGGTTCTGGATCGACAATTAGCTCGGCTTCACGGGCGTCAGCCAAGGCAGTCATGCGAGCTTGTCTTTCAATTTGTTCCTGAACTTGTTCCGGCGTAAGAAATTCTTGTTCACCGAATCGTTCTGGCCTTTGCATCGGTGTGCTGGAACTAAAGTTCCACACACCCTGCAGGTCTGCTTGACCATATTCGGTGCGGGGAACGGTGTAATCTGATTGCGCTACAGCAGTGCCACAGGCCACTGCCATTACAGAAAGTAATATCAAGAATCGTAGTTTCATTTGTTTTATCCCCCCATTGGTGAGCTTGAGTAGTAGGATAAATGGCTGGGGCCGAAATATACAGTAGATTTTCTGATACAACTCCCGGAAATACTGTGGTTTATTGCCCTGGCACAGCTTGAAATTCCAGGTTTTTCTCAGAACTTTGGTATTTTCATTGAACTCCATTTGTTAAGCTCTAAGAGAATAAAACCTAGAGGAGTAGAACAGTGAAAAAGTTGACCTCCTGCCTGGCTGGCAGCTTTATTGCCCTGGCAAGCCCCATTCTATTTGCTCAATCCGATTACCAGGTTCCCAGAACAGAATACGATCAACCCAACTTGCAGGGGTTTGGAATTTTGCTTCCCATACACCGGTGCAACGTAACGAAAGTCTGGGTGATCGCGAGTATTTTACTACTGAAGAAAATGAAGAGAATCGTGAGCTTTCGGTTTCAACATTTGAAGCAAGAGCAGAATCTCATTTTGATGGTGTTGGTGGGTATAACTCCTTCTGGTATGAGCGCGCAGCAATTGGTTACGACTTGCGTACTTCATTAATAACTTATCCAGAAAATGGTCGTATTCCTCCTGCCGTAGAGGGTGCGTTTATGCAACGCGGTGGAGTTAGTGAGGATTTCCCTAGTGAAAGACCAGTGCGGTTTGTGGTTGGGGAATAGCCAAAGATGGCCCGGAAGATCGAGGACTATCAGAACGTTGTATAGTCGGTTTTAATTCTGGCCCTCCTTTTATGCCCAGCTCATACAACAATAATGTGCAGCTAATTCAACATCAGGATCATGTCGTCATTCTCACAGAAATGATTCATGACGCCCGTGTAGTGCCTCTCGACCGCAATCACAATCTCACTGATGACATTCGTCTCTGGTCGGGAGACTCAAGAGGATATTGGGACGGTGACACCCTTGTAGTCGAAACCAAAAACTTTAATGGTCTAACCCAAAGTTTTATTTCTTCACCCTATGGAGATTCTTACAACAAGTCTCTGGTAGAAAGATTTACCCGGGTAAGTGCGGACACTGTTGAATACGAATTCACTATCGATGACCCAAGCACCTTCAGCGACAAAATAACAGCCATGGTCCCCATGACCAGAGTGGACGGACTGCTGTATGAGTACTCGTGCCATGAAGGTAACTACGGAATGGCGAATATGATTCGTGGTGAACGAAGGCAGGAATTGGATGCTTTAGGCATCGATTAGATGGCCCATTCCGCTTCGACAGTTATTGTTCATATGGAGGCCAGCCTCGACATTATATCCAAACCGAAGGCGGCAACATTTTCTGGTTAGAAATCCAGTTAGTTTTGCAGCAACTCTTCCCTTTCTTTACGATAGTCTTCCTACTTCTTATTGTTTGTTTGTGAGGAATCTAAATTGAAATTCTATGATCTACCTGCTTCACCTAACACTAGACGGGTACGCATTTTTATGGCTGAAAAAGGTCTGGATATTCCCATGACTCCAGTCAACATGATGGAAAACGAGAATAAGACCGAAGAGTATCTGGCTAAGAATTCTCTCGGGCCCTATGCCTGTCTTAGAGCTTGATGATGGAACCTGTATTGCCGAATCCATGGCAATTTGTAAGTACTTAGAAGAATTGCACCCGGAACCACCTATGCTCGGCCGTGATGCATTAGATAAAGCCATGGTGGAAATGTGGCAACGCAGAATGGAATTTGAATTACTGAATCCTGTGATTGGAGTGTTCAGACACTCGGCAGACATGTTCAAAGGACGCATTGCTCAAGTGCCAAAAATGGCCGAAGTGGAAGCCGCAAATGTAAAAGAAAAAATGGAGTGGTTAGAAAAAAAACTAGAAGGCAAGCAATACATAGCCAACAATGAATATACAATTGCAGACATTACCGCGCAGTGTGCATTCGTCATGGCAAAAGCAGCAATCGGCATTCGCATTCCTGAAGAGATGGCTAATCTGACGCAATGGTGGAAGCGTGTTACTTCGCGACCAACGTCACGAGCTTGAGTATTCGGGGTAGTAAAAAATGAAACCAGTATGTCTAGTTATAGGTGCAGGAGCTGGAATAGGTGGTACCGTAGGCAAGCGCTTTGCCAAAGAAGGGTATCACGCAGTCTTATGCAGACGCAGCAACGAAGAAGGTCTTAACAAACTAGTAGCTGAGATACAGGATGATGGTGGAGAAGCAACTGGTTTTCTTCTAAATGCAGTTAAGGAAGACACGATTGAAGAACGAGTAAAGCAAGTTGAAGCTGAGATTGGCCCAATCGAAGTGATTATTTTTAACTTGGGTGCACAAGTTGGTAATCGTTCTCTTGAAGAAACTACTTATAAGATTTTTGAACTTGGCTGGCGCATGGCCACTTTTGCCTTGTTTAGAATCGCTTCTGTAGCTTGCCCATTAATGGAGACTCGAGGCAAGGGAACGATGTTAGTGACTTCTTCAACAGCTGCAGTGCGAGGTAATGCCGGACAACATTCCCATGCCGCAGCTATGGGTGGACGACGCATGTTGTGTCAATCGCTAAACGCGCAATATGCGTCCAAAGGAATTCACATTGCCCACATTGTTATCGATGGTTCGGTGGACGCTCCAGATACTCTTGGCAAGATGTTAGGGCCTGAAAAATTTCAGCAGCTGCGTGAAACCAAAGGCATGGAACACGATGGTTTAATGTTACCGGAGAAAATTGCCGATACTTATTTCCACTTACACCAGCAGCATCGTTCTGTCTGGACTCATGAATTAGATCTGCGATCTTTTTCTGATCTAGCCTGGTGGAATCATTAAAGCAAGCCCAAAAAAGCTTTCTGTTTTTTACTAGTGCAACGATCACCTAGATCTATTCCAATTGCATTCGTTGTAGCCAGTATCGGTATAGCAACTTATGCTGGCATGGATGTATCCATGAAAGCTCTGTCGCTTTCAATTGGCGCATACAACGCAATGCTTTGGCGCAGCGCGTTCACCATAATTATAGCCGCAACACTTTATAGTTGGAGACGGCCTAAATGGCCTGAAAATTACGTTATAAGGTTACATATTTGGCGCGGAATTGTAATTTCAATAATGGCCTTTCTATTTTTCTGGGGACTGAAATATTTGCCAGTCGCTGAGGCTATTGGGCTAACCTTTATAGCTCCTTTGATTGCACTCTATCTTGCCGCAGCTATTCTGCGCGAACAAATAACCGGCCGCTCCATTGGAGCTTCGGTAATTGGATTGATTGGCGCGAGCGTCATCATCACCGGAAGATTAAGTGGTGAGTACGACGAAGAAACTTCTTATGGAATCGCTGCGATACTATTGTCTGCTGTGCTTTATGCTTATCAGCTCATTTTGCAACGCCAACAAGCAGTGCTAGCTGAACCAATCGAGATTGCATTCTTTCACAATTGTACGGTTATCTTTTTGTTCGGTTGCTTGTCACCATTCTTAGCAGTTGTTCCAGCAATGTCATTTGTTCCACTAATAGCATTAGCAGCAATTCTTGGGTTGATTTCTTTGTTAATGATGTCCTGGGCCTATGCTCGAGCGCCTGCCAACAAGCTAATTCCTATTGAATACACCGCTTTCATTTGGGCTGCGATTCTCGGTTGGCTAGTGTTTGGTGAAACGATTACATTGACAACGGTACTCGGTACTATTCTTATTGTAAGTGGTTGTCTGGTAGCCGCCTGGGGGAAAAGTGCACCTATCGAACATGTTAAATCTATCTCTACCTAAGTTCGATCGAATGCAGAGCATGCTTCGGCTGACAGTTACAAATACGGTTTTTAACTCCGCCCTTTTCATTCTCTCTACAATAATAAGTTTTTCAGTGCTCGCCCAAAACGAATCGCAGAATCTTGAAGATTCTTGGCTACAAGAAGTTATGCCTTTGGCTAATTCCTTTTCTGAAAAACAAGGCGATCCTCCTGTCTATTTAGCATTTGAATCTGCTGATGAAAACGAACTAATAGGGTACATATTCACAACTCCCGACATTCCTCCGGAAGAAGATGGGTTTAGTGGTCCAATCGATGCATTGATTGGTATGAATTTAGACGGTGAAATTACTGGAGTTAAGGTACTTTTCTATCGGGAGTCCTACAAACATGTGCGCGGTGACTTTATCGTTGACTCAGGATTTCCAGAGCAATTTACTGGCAAAGCAATCGCCGATGAATTTCGCATGCGTGCAGATATAGATGGAATTTCGCGCGCAACGATCAGTAGTTGGGCATTAGCAAGAGGAATCCGTAACGCAACCAGGCGAGTGGCCATGGCATATCTGCCTGGATCTTCTTTTGTGATCGAAGCAAATTTAGAGATCGAAGTATTACAAACACTACAAGATCAAAATTGGGATGACTATCTTGCCAACGGTTTTGTTAAGGAGTTCTCGGCTCCCATCGCCGGCGAGTCTGATCTTAATTTTGCTTTGGCTTACATGGGTCACTACCGTTTAGGAGAACTACTCGTCGGTGCCAACGATTACTCAAATTCCGATCGTACTGCCAGCGAGATGATCGAAGACGGTCATATGCTTTTACTCGGTCTAACGGGTAATACGCCTCGATTGCAACAACTGCGATTGGGCATCATACAGAATGGGATTCTATACCCTAATCGTGGAGATAGGGTTGTATTCGCCGGAACAGCAGATGAAGGAAAGATCGCTAATCGTGCCCAGTTCGCTATTGCTTTATTTATGCATTCAGACGTAGACATAACTCAGCCCTTTACTATGGTTTATGACACGAGCGAAGTGCGTGGCGAATTTATTGACTATGTGGGAGTTGACTATCAAGTGCCAGAGGATGTATTGACTTTGGTACTGGGAACTCCTGCAATTGAAGAGAATACAGTGACGCAAAGTATTTTTTTCATCATGATACTATTACTAGCCGTCATCTTATTTGTACTGAATCTACCTCGAATTAGGGCAAGCGTAGATAATTGTAGCCAATAAATTGAAATCATTTAGTTACATTTTTGTTTTAGCAGCATTGTTTTCTTTTTACTTTTATTCTGCGGCAGCGGAACTAGAAGAAGAATTTATTCAGCAAGAATTGGCACGAACGCAGTTCGATCCTGACCATACAGTTACGTTTGAAGTTAACGCTCCATCTGATTTTGTGTTTGAATTTCTCATTCGTCGCGTCGCTGACTATGCAAACGATGCAGTTTCAGTGAAATTCGACCATAATAATTCGCTTACCCAAGATAGATTGGATACCGGATCAATTCGCATCACAACCATGGAAAACACGGAGCAGTTAGTTCAACGCATTCTTTTATTTGAACCTCCATTTAGTTACGCTTATTACATGATAAAAAAGCATCTACAATTGAAGTTCCGCTAGATTATTCGTTAGCAAGATACAATTTAGTGGAATTAGATAACAAAGAACCAGGCTACAAATTTCTGTCGTGTATAAATCAAGCTCTCGGCTATTGTCTTATTTTGTTAGGCGCGCGTTTAATTCTGCGCTTGAAAGTGATTTCGAATTGGCAATGCATAAAATCGAGCAAGAATATCGTTAAGTTAAATATTTGATTCTGATTGATAAAGCAAGTTAAGTCGTAAGTGTCATTCCCCACCCCTGTTGAAAACAATAAATCGATCTACGCAATATGGCCATGTTTGAGCCCTCTGACATAAAATCTAGTGGTTCCGTTAACTAACTATCATAACCCCATAATTTGCAATCGAGATTGGGTGAATCCAGCGAATTACATGAATCTGAGTCCTTTGAGAATGAAATAAATTGAAATATTGCCTTGCGCTTAGACTCACAGGCTCTACCATTCAGCCCCAATTTCATACACAGCTGAATTAATTCGAGAGTAATCATGAAAACATTGCAGTCCTTGCTAGCGATTGCATAGCGTTTGTTTCCCTGATTGGTTTCTCCGCGGAAGAAGGAATTTATATTCCCCGCATTGATGGCGAGCCCACCTTGGCTGATTTTGAAGGTATGGAACCCCTTTCAGAGTTAGCCCCCTCTATGTCAAAAGTAGAAGGATTCATTCAGAGGGATCCTGACGACGGTGAGCCTGCAAGCCAAGATACCGAAGTCTACATTGGTTACGACCGCTCTAATCTTTATGCCATATGGCTTGCCTTTGATGATGAGCCAGAACTAATCCGCGCAAATTTGTCATCTCGAGAAAATATAGGTGGCGACGACCGCGTAGGTCTGACCATCGATACGTTTAATGATCAACGTACTGCGCTATCTTTTCATGCAACCCCGGGTTGGGAATTCAATGGGACGCCAGATGGACAGAAGGATCGTCTCTTCGCGCAGGTTTCGATATTACTTTCGACTCGGTTTGGTATAGCGATGGTCAGTTAACTGATCAGGGTTACATGGTAAGCATGGCTATTCCGCTGCGAAGCCTTCGCTTTCCTGATTCGGGCGAACAATTGTGGCGTGTGCAGTTTGGACGGAATATTCCTCGCGCCAGCGAATTTTTTTTTTGGCCTAGATACACAATAGAAATAGAAGGACGACTTAACCAAACTGCGTTGCTTAGAGGTATAGAAAACGTATCGCCAGGCAATAACTCACAGTTCATTCCATTTTTGTTTGCCCGGATGTTGAAGCCTTGGATACAAGAGCAATTGGCGGACCAAAGCTTGATAGCGCCACTGAACAAGATGTCGGCCTCGACGCGAAGTTTGTTTTTAATGACTCCTGGGTTTTAGACGTAACTCTGAATCCTGACTTCAGTCAGGTTGAATCAGACGAACCTCAAGTAACTGTTAACGAGCGTTTCGAAGTTCAGTTTCCCGAGCGGCGTCCGTTCTTCGTCGAGAATGCTGATTTCTTTGCCAGCGATTCAATTCTTTTATTCACTCGTCGCATTGTAGATCCAGAAGGTGGCATTCGATTCACTGGCCGTGAAGGTGATTATGGATTAGGAGCGATTTTTATCAATGATGAAGCGCCAGGTTTTAAAACGAGAACCTGGCGATCCACTAGATGGTGAAAAAGCAAACATTGGAATTCTTCGCGGCTTTCGCGATATCTCTGAACAATCCCGCGTTGGTTTTTTTTCCCGAGTGATAGAGTGTTAGGCGATGGTTACAACCGAGTAGCAAGTCTGGATGCTCGTTTCAAACTTACTGATAACTGGATTACCCAGGCACAGTTAGTTGGAACAGATAGTGAACCAACTTTAGGCGGAAAATCGACAAATGGTTATCAGCGCAATATACAAGTTAATTACACTGGTCGAACAGTAAATAGCCATTCACACTTTGTTGAAACCACAGATCATTTTTGCACCGACCTTGGATTTCAGAATCGCTTTTTTAAGCCTGATACATCAGGAATTCATAACAGTGTAGATTTGAATTTCTATCCTGAAGGATCAAGTTTGAATCGCTGGAGTACTGGCTTTTTTGACGTCTACTTAAATGACAATGACGGCACCCGAATTTATCACCAGTTCGGTCCAAACCTAAATTTCAATTGGAACACTACGGGTATCGGTTTTTCCTTTACTGATTATGCAGAAATTCTGCGACCGCAGGATTTCCCAGGAATCATTACCAACACCCGCTATGACTATGAAACCTACCAGGTAAACATCTTCGATAACACTTTGCAGACTGCAACATTTCGCGCCAGTTATCGAGAAGGCCGAGCGCTCAATTTGGTGCCGCCTGTTGGTACGCTGCCTTATATTGCTGATACCAGTCGTATCGACCTTTCCTTTTTGTGGCGACCACTGGACCAGCTATCGATAAACAACACTTATTTCCTAACTGAACTGGAGAATCGTGGTGGTGGCGCGAAAGTTTTCACAAACGAAATTTTTCGCAGTAACTGGAACTATCAATTCACCAAAGAACTATCTCTTCGGTTTATCGCGCAATATGACGAAACAGAAGCTGGACCGGCAACCCGGCTACAAGATGATGAGAACCTGAACTTCGACGTGTTGCTGCGCTATGTGATTAACCCATGGTCCGCATTTTATATAGGCTACAACTCTAACCTCAGCAATTTCGATATTGTTGAGTATGAAGGTGAACGGGAATTAATAGTCGCCAACGACTTGCGCCAGGATGGCGATCAGTTCTTTGTGAAGTTTTCCTATCTTTTTCAGCGCTAGCTGAATTCTTGGATAGAATCCTCTGGCGCTCCTACGGCCCCTGCCTGGGGGGAGTCACCCCTTATAAGCATCTTGTACCAATCACGAAAAGGCCCTGTCGTGTTTTGCATGAATGATCTGTATTCACCTTGAGTACCAGGACCGATTCCCCATGGTGTGTATTCGTCTTTTTCCGGAATGTACAAGGTGCCAAATATTCGATCATAGATGCTAGTAACTGCAGCCAGATTCGTATCCCAATGTTTCTTCAAATAGCTGTGATGGGTGTGATGCATAGCCGGGCTTTGAATCCATTTTTCCAACCATCGGGGATAACGCAATTGCACATGATAATGTCGAAACGCACCGGTTAATCCCAAAATAAATGAAAAGAATCCTGCTCCCAGGATTGTTGCTTGGGTGATACCACCATTAAATAAATAAGCAAATATTCCTGTTGCGAAAGCAAAGCTAAATGCAGAACCCGCGGCCCAAATTGGTCCAGCAAGAAAATGCTCTCGGTAACGAGTTAAGGGAGTCAACACTTCAGCAGAATGATGAACTTTGTGGATAGCCCATAACGCTGGAATCTTATGCATTGAATAGTGAATGGCATAGAACACAAAGTCATATAACAACAAACTTACCAAAGCAAAGACCAACATCCAGGCATAGTTTGATTCTACCGCCGGTGTCTCCCCGAATAGCCATTGCAAAGCTGCGATTACATGCTGCTCAGTATATGTCCCCACTGTTGCAATTAAAGCGACCAACCAGATTGGACGAAGAATTTGTTCCAACACCCATAACCAAACATCGACTCGTGCAGAAACATGAGTGTAAATATCATTCGGGATTAAATATTCAACAATTCCGGCTTGCCGAACTTCACCTTTAGCACTCTTGGACCCGTGACCGCGGTAATACATGAAAAGACAAATAGCCAGAAACAGGGTGATCAACAATCTGTCCCAGTGCAAATCATTAGGAATGTTGGTTGAGGTGATATTCCAGATAAAGATTGATGCTTGCTGGACGATGTCCGTGAACGGCCCGACTATCTCACCAGAAGTGCTATTGGCCATATATGAAATCCTGAAACTCAATTTTGTTTATTATAATTTGTGATATGGATGAGATTATGCCTGAATCTATAATCAATTTGTGGGCAAATTCAGCAGCGATCCAAACGGCATCGTTTTACGTTATAACAATACATGGCGCGCGGGACAGCCTCTCCCATAAATAAGCTAAAATAATGAATAACAGTGACGACTTGGAGGAATTATTGTGGTTAGAAAACTATTTGTATTGATATTTGTATCAATGACCTCTTATTCAATTGTGGCTCAATCATCTGCGAATGGCGTTTGGAATTTCTCCATGGCCTAGCCCAATGGGCTCTGTAAGTGCCACGGTTACAATGATGGTTGAAGGAGCCTATTAAGGGGAGAATTTGATCTTGGAGGGGGCCGCACTTGGCCTATCGAAGAAGGCGCGGTTGATGGGAACAAAATCTCGTTCAATATTAATCGAGATGGGATCTTCTATGACCTATGTTATGAGTGCCGAAGTTAATGGTGATTCTATTTCAGGGGTCGCAGCGGCAATGGGTACAACCGCTGAGTGGTCTATGACTCGCGCAGAATAAGACTAATTGAACTAGTCTCGTGAAAAAGGCTTTGCTTCCCAATTTCCTCGGGGTTAGATTAGATTTGTTCTTAATCCCGATGACATAGAGGTGAAGCCATCATGCTCACTCGCCGCAAACTATTCCATGCCGCGGGCGCAGTAACCGCCCTCGGATTAACGCAAGCAAACTCTGCCCAAAGCCAAACTTCGCATCTGATTCCAGTAATTCAATCGTTCGCCTGAGCGGTGATGGAATCGGGCTGCAACCCCAGGAATTTACGGAGCTGCTTGATAGTTTATGTCAGAATCAAAACATCGAATCGGATAACTACTTGCTTGGAGGTGAAGTAGAAAAATTTGAACGGTATTGCGCAGAACTACTAGACAAAGAAATGGCGGTGTTCATGCCGTCCGGGACACTCGCAAATCAGCTAGCTCTGCGTCAAATCGCCGGCGAAAAACGCCGAGTGATAGTCCCGGGATTAAGTCATGTCTATAACGATACCGGTGATGCTTCGCAGAATCTCTCCAACTTAAATCTGATTCCCCTTGCGCATGATCGCGCCACTTTTACCCTAGAAGAAGTTGAAGCAGTTATTGAACGAACCGCTGGCGGACGAGTTACTGCAGAAGTTGGTGCAATCTTAATTGAGAGTCCGGTAAGAAGATTATCTGGCGAGATGGTCGATTGGGAAGAAACTAAGCGCATTGCGAGTTACGCCAAAGAAAAAGGGATCGGTACTCATCTTGATGGTGCGAGAATGTTTATCGCTTCTGCTTATACCGGAATAAGTCCGGCCGAGTATGCAGAACCTTTTGATATGGTTTATTTCTCACTATGGAAAATACTTTAATAGTGGCATCGGCGCAATTCTCGCCGGCAGTAAAAATGACCTTGAATATATGTTCCACACTCGGCGTATGTTCGGCGGCAATCTTTATGCAGGTTGGTCAGCTTCATTAGTAGCGCGTCATTTCATGGAGAGCTATATAGATCGTTTAAAAAACTGCTGTTGCTATCTCCGAGGATTTTTACTCAGCAATCGACCAGCACCCCGCCTTCATTGTGACGAGAATTCCAAATGGCACGAACTTAACTAGGGTTAGCCTTGAAGGAACTGACAGTGAAGAATTCAGAAATCGATTGTTAGAACAAAAATATCCTGTTGGGAAGGGCCAATGATGACAATCGATTCACCTTAGGCGTAAATGAAACCTGGAATCGAACGACTGCAAACGAGTTAGCTTTGGCATTTACCAGCGCTGTTACTTAACTGCTTAGTGTTGTTTAGCTCAAACAAATTTGATTTTTCAGGTAAAGTAACCATTCGAAATGGATTTAGAAAAATAAAGTGGAGCCTAGCCATGAATCCTTTTCAGCCAAATGTTGTTTCATCTTCGCAATTTTTTCATTTTTAACACAAATGTATTTGCCCAAGGGCTTGGCAATGTAACTGAGAGCGCGTAATTAGCTCGCCCGATATTGAACCGGGTTCATGGCTCACTTATGGACAAACTTTCAAAGAACAGCGCTTCTCACAATTAACCCAGATCAACACCGATACTATTGATCGACTGGGACTTACCTGGACCAAGCAAATCGGTGATTACAATATGCGAATGCAGGGCACCCCTTTGGTAGTGGATGGGTCATGTATGTGTCTAACGGCTGGAGTGTTGTTTATGCATTGGATGCGGTAACCGGCGAAGAGATTTGGACCTATGATCCGGAAGTTGATCGCAGCTATATAAGACTTGCTTGTTGCGGACCAGCACACAATCGTGGCGTTGCAGTTTACGAGGGCAAAGTTTTTGTTGGTACTTTCGATGGGGGCCTGGTAGCAATAGATGCCACTACAGGCGAAGAAGTTTGGGATGTGGATACCTGGATTCCAGCGGACTTGGCAGATTTAATATTACCGGTGCACCCCGAGCGGCTGGGGGAAAATTTTATATCGGTCAAGGTAGCGGCGAAACCGGACATCGTCGTGGTTATGTGACCGCTTATGATTCTGATACTGGTGAAGTAGCCTGGCGTTTCTTTCTAGTTCCCGGTGATCCCAGCAAACCATTCGAACATCCTGAAATGGAATTAGCCGCTCAAACCTGGGGCGGTGAATGGTGGAAGTATGGTGGTGGCGGTACGGCATGGAATTCCCTGGTTTATGATGAAGAATTTAACTCTTTGTATATCGGTGTTGGTAACGGTGCGCCCGGGCCGCGAGATATTCGACCCCCCGGCGGGGAGATGATTTATTTCTTTCAACCATTGTTTCTGTCGAGTCGATACCGGCCGCATGAATTGGTATTACCAAACAACTCCCGGAGATAACTGGGACTAAGTTCAGCAATGGATATGTCACTAGGTGAAATTGAATTCGGAGGCGAGATGCGCAAGGTAGTTTTTCAAGCGCCAAAGAATGGCTTCTTTTATGTCATCGATCGCAGCGAGGTGAACTGCTAAGAGCACTACCTTATTCTGATGGAATTGACTGGGGAACTCATGTAGATATGGAAACCGGGCGCCCGGTTGAGAATCCGGATGTTGTTTACGAAGTAGAACCACAATGGATTATGCCCGCGAATTCCGGTGCCCATAACTGGGAACCGCAGTCCTGGGATAACGATTTGGGCCTGATGTATTTCTACTACCATGACATCGCCAACTTTTATTCATTGGATGAAGGCTTTGTTGAAACTGGTGAGTATCAAATTCGTGAGCGAGGTTTGAGTCTTGGTTGGGGCGAAGGCGAATATCGTCGACGACTGATTGAAGAAGCAGGACCCCGTCCACCATCACAAGCCTACGTCGGAGCGTTCGATCCAATTACAGGAACATACAAGTGGCGGCAGGAACTCGAATCAGACTATAACGGTGGAGTAGTTGCCACCAGAGGCAATATACTGTTTCAGCCTGAAGGCACCGGAGTTTTTTCAGTGCGAGACACTGAAGATGGCGAATTGATTTGGCAATATCGGGCTCCTGTACGTTTAGATCAACTTCTGTGATGACCTATCAGATAATGGCACACAGTATGTTGCAACAATGATGAAGGCAACAGAGCGATTGATCTTGGCGGAACCGTATTGGTATTCAAGTTAGATGGTGATCATAACTTGCCTTTCCAGAAATAGTGCAAGCGGTCGTGCCGGAACTCCCGGAGGATGCATACACGGTTGAGCAACTGCGTGAAGGCGACAATTTGTACCACGCACAATGCGCCAGCTGCCATGGAGGAATTGGAGTTCCCAATGAAGTTGCAATCGTTGCACCAGACTTCGTTTAATGACATTGGATAAACACTCTGAGATGGCAAATATCGTTATCGGAGGTAGCCGTGCTCAACAAGGCATGCCGGATTTCGAAGAGGCGATTTCCGAAGAGCAATTAGAATCGATTCGTGCATTTGTTGTTGAACAGGCAAGGCGCTTACAGGAATTCCAGCAACAGAATCAGGAAACTTTAGAATCAGCAGCTAACTAAGAAGCACTCAATCGGGCTTAACCCCATTTAATTTACTAGCCAAAACTAAATTTTCAGGCATGGCATAATATTTCTATGCTAAAGCCGCTTCTTTTTAAAAATCTTTTTCTATTCGTTTGCAGTAAACGCTCTTATACTCTCTTGTGCCAGCGTATATTCCGCTGAAGAAGTTCTCCCAACCATTGAAGGAAACCTTATAGATCGAATTGAGTTAGTAGACGAAGGCAGTGACGCCGATTTAGTTATAACTATTTACTATGATCTTCTTCCCGATGATGCGAGAGCTAATATCGAAAAATTTTCCGCGGAAGGTTAGAACGCTTACAACCGGATTATGAAGTCGCCTATCTCGCAGCCGATAGCGCAGAGATGACGGGGGTGCGGGATCAGATAGATGATCAATGGGCAGTTATACAAGCAATTCACCTCTACTATTTTACTGCTCAAGTAGTGGACATTTTGAATCAGGCTTACATAAGTAACTTCGAAGGCCTATTACCAGAAGAAACTGGAACGCCGGAGTAGAAAAATTGAACGGCTTAGATGCTAACTCGGAACCAGCGCTGCGCTTAGGAGTCTTCGCCCTAGTCCTTTCTATTCTGTTCTTAATGGAAGTAGCATCACCTCGCCGTAAGCTCATTTACTCAAAATCAAAACGCTGGCGTACAAATTTCAGTCTAAGCATTACCAATACGCTAATCGTCAGTGTGTTTCTGCCAATCGCCGGTGTTCGGCGGCCATTACCGCCAAAACAAGGATGGGGATTCTTTAACACGGTAAATGTTTCTCCCGGGATCAGCGTCCCTTTTTTTCTTCGGGGCTTTTGATCTCACAATCTATTTTCAACATCGGATATTTCATGCTGTAAAACCATTATGGCGACTGCATCGCGTGCATCATGGGATTTGGACTATGATGTGTCGACAGGTATTCGTTTTCATCCGGTTTCAATTGTTATTTCCAGCCTAGTTAAACTTGCACTGATTTTCTTATTGGGACCATTGGCTATGCTGTATTGATCGCCGATGTGCTATTGAATACAACATCGATGTTCAATCACAGCAACTGGAAGATTCCGAAAGGATTAGAAGCGGTTCTACGATTGATTATAGTTACGCCGGATGTTCATCGAGTTCATCACTCTACGAATCATGAAGAATACAGTAACAACTTCGGATTCAATTTTCCCTGGTGGGACAGAATTTTTTTGGGACCTATCAAGCCCAACCAGAAATTGGTCACGAAGAAATGCATGTGGGTATTACGGAATTGCAGGACAGCGAGTCCATCGAGTATCTTGCTTTACTGTCTCAACCGTTTAAAAGAGTTTAAGCAACCTGAGACTCTTCGCGGCGCAACCACACTGCAGTATCGTGGAATACAGCGCCACCAATACCATGACCGGGATCGCTACTAACCAAAGAATTAATTCCAACACCTTCAACAAAGTGTTCATTAGGCCAGATACTTTCAACAAAAACTACGTCTTTTTGCAAATTATCATAAACTTCGACATGCACGAGTACGGAAGCCTGATCGTTTCCTATGCGCACTACTCCACCATCTTTTAAGTTTAAAGACTCGCAGGTATCGGAATGTATCTTTGCAGTAGGTCTGCCCTCTCTGCGCTGTGAAGTAGGAGTTTCTGTGAAACTACTGTTGAGAAACTGCCGTGCAGGTGCGGTAACTAATCGATAAGGTTTAGTGTCCGATCGCTTATCGGTAACCGAATAGTGATCAGGGTACTTTGGCATAGATACATTTACTTTGCCTAAGCGAGACCAGTCTGGGGAGAAATGAAATTTTTTGTCTGGTGTTTCGAAACCATTCAGAAAGTGTGCTTCTTCAAAATCCCTGGCGCAATCCAGCCAGCTATTTTTATAAATTTCTTCCGCAGAGGGAAACCCACTTCTTTTCAAAGTTTCATCGATAAGTTCCCAGGTTGTCATTTCAAAACCTGGATGCTCAGCACCAAGCCTTTTTGATAATTCACAGATGACATAGTGATTAGGTCTAGCGTCGGCGTAGGGTTCGATGACAGGTTTAGCCACCTGTAAAAACGTATGCCCACCTGCGATATATATGTCTTCGTGTTCCAGGAAGGTAGTAGCTGGCAATATGATGTCAGCCATCGCTGCAGTTTCAGTCATAAATTGCTCATGCACACAAACGAAGAGATCATTTCTTTCGAATCCCTTTTTAACTTTCAGAGACGAAGGAGAAACCATCATGGGATTAGTATTTTGAATTAGTAGGCCTGTTATTGGCGGACCGCCCTGCAAGTCAATTGGATTACCGCAAAGAATTTCTCCAATGCGTGATTGATCTAACACTCTTGTATTACCATCGATAACATCGGAACCAACTATTAGGGTTTTATCTAACTTAAATAACTCAGCATTACTATATAAAGCTCCCCCACCTTTGTATTTCCAGGCACCAGTAATTGCGGGCAAGCAGGACGCTGCGTGCATATTAAACGCACCATTTCGACTTCGCGTAAACCCATAACCGAAACGGTAATAGGATTTTGGGTTTTGCCCGATTAATCTTGCGAATTCGATAATGGTAGCAGCAGGTACTCCGGTTATAGCTTCTCCCCATTCCGGAGTCTTGTCGTCTAAGTGAGTTTCAAGTTCAACACTAAAATCAGTGTACTCTGCCAGATAGTCGCGATCGGCTAGACCTTCTTTTAACAAAACATGCATCAGCGTGGTAGCGAGTGCGCCATCACTTCCCGGCTGCAACATGATATGGAGATCGGCGCGCTTGGCGGTCGCATTGCGATAAGGATCAACTACCACGAGTTTCGCATTTCGCTTGCAAGCTTGCGCTACATGATGCATGAGATTTACTTGGGTATGAACGGCATTAGTTCCCCACAGCACAACTACATCACTATGGTCACCAATCTCCCGTGCATCGACACCCCGCTTGACTCCGGTTCCAACTTTCCATCCTGCATCTGATGCAGCAGAACAAATTGTTGAATGTTGACGGGAATATCCCATGGTATGTCGGAGCCGTTCGATACCATCTCTTTGTACCAAACCCATAGTGCCAGCATAGAAATGTGGCCAGATAGTTTCGTTGCCATACTTTTCACTTAATTCTTTGAATCGATCGGAAACCTCATCTAGGGCTTCTTCCCAACCGATTTCCACGAATGCTTCCAGCCCCACTCCCCTGGAACCAGTTCTTCTTAAGGGTTTGCTTAAGCGGCCAGAATGATGAACGCGTTCAGCGTAATTACCGACTTTTGCGCAAAGCGTGCCGGAGGTATAAGAGTTATCTTTGGCGCCATAGACCCTACCGATAGTTCGCTCATCAAGCTTCTCGACTTCCAGCGCACAAGCGCTGGGACAATCGTGAGGACAGGTACTTTTAACTCTAATTGGAGCAGTTTTTGACATTCGTTTAGTAGTTGCTTGCACGATCCATTTTTAAAAGGAAGAGTATCAAAAACATTGATGACGATCATCGTGTTCAGGATGAAGTTATAGCACAATTGTCAGCTGCTGATGCGACATTGTGTCCCACGTCAGCTGGTTATAAAGAGCCTATAATGCGCCCTAAATTTTTATCGGTGAATTGTTTGTGCGGTTCTTGCTAGCTCTAATACTTGGCGCTTATATGATTGCGATTGGTCATGCAGAAACGTCAGCTGCGACTAATACCGATGCTTCCAGTCAGCGGATCTTGCCGCGAACCGAATTTGGTCGCCCTGATTTCCAGGGTTATTGGTTCTTCGGTTCGCGAACACCTTTGCAACGTCCTGCGAATCTGGGAGAAAAGCAAACCTATACCGAAGAAGAAGCGCGGGAGCTCGAACAGCGGATGCAGGAGCGTCTGGATCGTCAAGATGCTCCCCTCGATCCTAATCGAGGCGCCCCGGAAAAAGGCGCAAGGATTGGTCAAGAAGCAGACGATGCTTTTTGGGGCACTATGTCGAACCGAAACTGTATCCAATCGATGGACAATACAAAACATCAATCATTATGGATCCTCTAGACGGACGTATTCCGAGAAGAGAAGGATTCATGGATTTCAATGCAAAGCGACGCGCCATTGGCTTAGCTGACACTGACGGTCCTGAAGGACAACCTTTATCCGGGAGATGTTTGATGTTTGGTGCTGCCGCTCCATCTCTTACACCGATGATGATGAATCCGAACTTGCAAATAGTTCAGACTGAAAATTATCTAATGATAATGACTGAAATGATTCATGACGCACGTATTATCAGAATTGGTGACGATCATTTCAAACATAATATTCCACAATGGATGGGAGATTCGGTTGCACATTGGGAAGATGATACTCTAGTAGTTCATTCCAAAAATTTTCGACCGGAACAATCTTCTTCTCGTTCGATCGTAATTTCAGAAGACTTTGAATTAATTGAACGTTACACCCTGGTTGGAGATAACGATATTCATTATGAGTTTACGGTTCATGATGAACAAGCATATACCCGACCGTTCAGCGGAGAACGCATACTCTCGCGCAATGCACCGGAAGAAAAAGTCTACGAGTTTGCCTGCCATGAAGGCAATTACTCTTTACCCGGCATATTGGCTGGTGCACGGCGCCTAGAAAGCGACGAATAATAGACGAAAAAACTCCCTGCCCTTATTATTCGCCCTTCACAAACTCTTTGGCAGGGGCTTATGTTCTACGAACCGAAAAAGAAAAATCACGGACTTCCCAAAAATCCTTTCAACTCTTTAGTAATTCCACGACCCATAGGTTGGATAAGCAGCGTCGACAAAGATGGTGTTTATAATCTTGCCCCATATAGCTTCTTTAATGCAGTTAGTTATTCTCCGCCTACAGTTATGTTTTCTTCAGGGATTGGCGTCGCCGATGACAAAATAAAAGATTCAGCTCGAAACGTAGAAGCAAGTGGTGAGTTTGTTTGCAATCTGGCTATCTGGGACACACGGGAGCAAATGAATCAGTCTTCAGCAACACTACCTCCTGAAACCGATGAGATTGCTTTGACTAAGCTAACTCCAATTGATTGCAGGCTTGTTAGCGTACCCAGAATTTCCGAAGCACCGGTAAATCTAGAATGCAAATATCTCAAAACAGTTGAGATGCCTGGCTGGAATGAAGGAGATGTGTATAAAGTGTTATTCGGTGAGGTAATTGGCATTCACATTAATGATGACTTTATTACCGATGAAGGTCTGATCGATGTCACGAAGATGATGCCAATTGGACGCCTGGGTTATAACGACTATGTACGAGTAGATGCAGATTCTTCTTTTACGCTAGTGCGACCTCCCTAAACGATTTTATTATGCGTCTGGGTCAAGCGATATCATTTGAGTCGGATGATAACGATCGCCAATCACTGATCCGCTAGCGAATATTTCGCATGCTTTGTTTAAGTCCGCTTTGACAATATTTAATTCAGCAGCTCCCGCGTTTTCTTCCACAAACTTTACGTGCTTTGTTCCAGGAATTGGCACGAATTCTGGGTCCTGCGCCATCACCCAGGCGAGTGCTAATTGAGCCGGAGTACAGGAATAGTCATCAGCGATAGTTGTGAACTCATCTACGAGTTGTAGATTGTGTTCAATATTTTCATCACTAAATCGAGGCATGGATTTGCGCATATCCCCTTCTTCCAATTCATCTGTGTTTCTGACAACCCCCGCAAGAAATGCTCTGCCCAGAGGACTAAAAGGCACGAATCCAATGCCTAATTCCTTACAACAATCTAAAACTTTGTATTCCGGATCGCGAGTCCACAGTGAATATTCGGATTGAACCGCACAGATAGTATGTTCATTGTGTGCTTTACGAATAGTCTCGGAAGAACATTCCGATAATCCGATATGTCCAATCTTGCCGGCTCTTACCTCATCAGCCAGTGCACCAACACTTTCTTCGATAGGGACATTGAAATCGCGCCGATGCAGATAATAGAGATCGATGTATTCCATATTCAATCGCTGCAGGCTTTCGTCGAGAGTCTTCTTTACATTCTCAGGTGTACCATCGACTCCACGCTTACCCTCTCTATTAACTATTCCGCATTTACTAGCCAAAACAAATTCATCACGACGCGAACCTAGCACTTCACCGATTAATGTTTCGTTATGACCAATACCGTAAATACTTGCGGTATCTAAAAAGGTATAACCCACATCCAGTGCACGATGTAGAGCCCGTTCAGATTCATCGCGATCGGCAACGCCATAACCCTGTGACATGCTCATACAACCTAACCCGATTGCAGATACGTTCAATGAACCGAGTTTCCTCTCTTCCATAGTTGCTCCCTTTTTTCTCTAGAACTCGCCAACTTACCTGATTTGGAAATTCTTTGGGTCTCTAATAATGGCGCTTTGCTTAATACGGAAACCAGAGGAGAAATTAGTCACTCGCTAGCAAAGCTCAAAGGCACTGACTTGTTACTAGAACCATCAACCCTAGCGTGAGCCGCCTGTTGTTTCTAGTCCTGACTCCTACAAAGATTGTATTAAACAGTTGTATGCTTGCACCAAACTGGCCGATAGGTATCTATACAAATAAATAGAATTATTGTTGTTTTTCTTTATGAAAAATTCGCGAATCATTTCAGTTTTGATTTTACTTGTCGCGTTAACTTCCTGTGACATAACACCGGTTGGAGTCGGTGTCTGGGAAATCTCCATTGAAACTGATGCCGGCAATCAAAACTCAACCTGGACTATTACCGATAGACCAGACCTTATCATTTCCGGCGCCACAGATATATTGATTGAAGAAATCGATCTGGCGGGCAGTCGCATTACTTGGTCAACCGATGCGTTGGATTTTTCAAACTCCAGTCCAGCTGAAAGAGTCAACTTTAGAGGCACAGTAGACGGAAATCGAATGGCTGGGACAGTCTTCACCCAGCAGGGAAACTACACAGTTAACGGCACTCGCCAGTAATATTTGCTTCACATCTCGAAATAATCTGAATTGATGTAATTGGCAAATTATATCCATCCGAATTAACCTCTGCTTTTGGTGTGTTAGCATTCAGGCTCTATCTAGGGTATACCCCCATACGTACTTTAGAAATTAGTTTGTCAGTTCCAAGGAGACTGATATGACAAATTCCCAGCCTGCTTTTTCCAGACCCCGTGGCCTCGCCGTAACTATCGCCATTATTGCGATATTAATGATATGGCCCGGAGCAATTCTCTTGCTCGCCGGTGGATCGATTTATTACCTGCTCGCAGGTATAGCACTAGCAGTCTGCAGTTATTTCCTTTTTAAAGGTGATAAGCGGGCTGCGCCACTTTATGGAATTCTGTTAATCATTACCTACCTCTGGGCTATGTTCGAAGTTGGATTAGATGCCTGGGCATTAATGCCAAGAGTCGCCATGTTTAGTGTGCTTGGACTATGGTTTCTACTTCCGCATGTGCGCAGAGGACTATTGCAAGAGCAACCAGAGTCATTGTATTTGGGAAACAGGAAACCAAAATTGCAGCCAGCGTGTTAGCAGTTCTGTTTATTGCTGTTTACATCAGCAATGCCAGTTACGATGTTGGAATTCCAAGCGCTGCCGGGACAGGTGTTGTAAATAATGAAACGGGTGAATGGAATCATTATGGCGCTACGAAGAAGGGCACACGCTTTGCAGCCACTGATCAAATAAATCTTGAGAATGTTGATCAATTAGAAAGAGCATGGGAGATCCGCACTGGTGTGCCGGGCGCATTTAAAGGCACGCCAATTCAGGTGGGTGATGGACTCTATCTTTGCACAGGTCAAAATATAATTCTTTCATTAAAGATCCAGACCCCTGGCGAAGAGCGCTGGCGTTTCAATCCTGAGATCGATACACCTCGTATTGGATTTTGGGATACTTGTCGAGGGGTAACTTATTACGAAGCACCTAACTTTCGTTCTCTTGGCGTTTGTGAAGAAAGAATCTTTACCGCCACTACCGATGCACGCTTAATCGCCGTTAATAAAAATACTGGCGAGCCTTGCAGCGACTTCGGTAATAATGGAGAAATAAGTTTATTGCCGGGCATGGGTGATGTGGAGCCTGGGTTCTATTTTGTAACATCTCCTCCCACCATTGCTAGTGACGTACTGGTTCTGGGTGGATGGGTATTTGACAATGTTAGAACTAATGAACCCTCCGGAGTCGTGAGGGGGTTCGATCCTATCAGTGGTGATCTGCTTTGGGCTTGGGATATGGGCCGGGAAGATCGCGCCGGTCTGCCTCCGGAAGGTGATACTTACACTCGAGGCACACCAAATGTATGGAGCCTAACCAGTGCCGACGATGAACTTGGACTAATTTATTTGCCGACGGGCAATGCCACTCCGGATTATTGGGGCGGCCATCGTACTGAAGCAATGGAAAGATATGCCAGCTCAATTGTTGCCTTAGATGCAAGAACCGGTAGAGTTAGGTGGCATTATCAAACTGTTCACCACGACATTTTTGACTACGATGTTCCTTCCCAACCATCGTTGGTTGATGTCCCCATTAACGGTGAAATTCGCAAAGCCGTAATCGTTCCCACCAAGCGCGCAGAAATTTTTATGTTTGATCGAGAGACCGGCGAACCTCTTACTGAAATTCAAGAGTTGCCAGTTCCTCAAACTAATCTGTCAGATGAAACTTCGTCGCTGACTCAGCCATTCTCTGTGGGGATGCCAAATTTTGCCCACGACTATATAAGAGAAGCAGACATGTGGGGCATCACTCCAATGGATCAGGCACTCTGTCGTATCCAATATCGCAATCTTCGTTATGAAGGCCCTTTAACTCCCCCAACTACTGGCGGAACACTGCTTTACCCAGGTGTAGCTGGAGGCATGAATTGGGGCAGCGTTGCCATTGATGAAGTTAATCATCTGATGGTTGTTAATTCCATGCATAACCCAATGGTTATCAGATTGTATCCACAGGAAGAGGTAACTGGAGATGAAATACTGGGAGTTGGCGGAACTCAATTAGGAACTCCCTATGCTGCATACTCTTTCTTTTTCCTTTCTCCAATATTTACTCCTTGTTTAAAACCTCCTTATGGAGAAATGGCGGTTGTGGATTTGGCCAACCAAGAAGTGCTTTGGCAGCGAGGCCTGGGTACTGCAAAAGAACAGGGCCCTTTCGGAATCCAGAGCAACCTACCTATACCTATGGGAATGTTTTACAGCGCTGGATCAATGGTGAGTGGCGGTGGTCTAATATTTATGGGTGGCGTTGCAGACAGCACCATGCGAGCAATTAACATTCTTAATGGTGAAGAAGTTTGGACTGATCCGTTACCAAGTTCTTCTGCTGCGACACCAATGACTTATGTTAGCCCGGAAACGGGCAAACAGTACGTAATCGTTACTGTGCCAAGCAGTGGTGGCGGCTTAACCTTGGAAAACCAAGTTGACACTGCTGCCGATTCCCAAGAAGGAGGTTACGTGATTGCTTACGCGTTACCTGACTAACATGTTAAACCTTCAGATCAATAAAAAAGACTAATTATGGATTTACAGCTTAAAGATAAGGTCGTGATTATTACTGGTGGCAGCGAAGGTATCGGTCGAGCTGCTGCCGAAAGATTCTCTCAGGAAGGCGCCTTAGTAGCGCTGGCCGCAAGAACTCAAAGCGATCTCGATACTGCTGCAACTGAAATTTCTACTCAAAGTGGAAATGAAGTTATTGGAGTTGCCACAGATGTAAGAGATGAGAATTCAGTAAAAGCTCTTATTGAAACCGTTGCTGATAAATGGGGAAGAATCGATGTGCTGGTGAATAATGCCGGCACATCATCTGTTGCAAGACTGGAAGATCTTACCAATGAACAGCTTGATGAAGACATCAACCTGAAAGTAAAAGGCGCTATCTATTGTACTCGTCATGCTTTGCCCTACTTAAAAGAAAGCAAAGGTTGTATCTGCAATACAACGACTCCTGGTGGGAAGGCGCCCACTGCGGGAACGCAACCCACTGCCCTTTCTCGCGCTGCGGGTATATCGCTGACAAAAACCTGGGCTTTTGAATTCGCTCCAGATGGAATTCGAGTTAATACTGTCTGCGTCGGATTCTTACGTAGTCGACAACATAAACTGCGCTGGGAAGCAACTACAAAAAACAAACCGGACTTAACTTTGGATCAATTTTACGATCAATTTAACTCAAGAATTCCGATGGGCAGAGTTGGTGAAGCGAGAGAAGCTGGCGATGTAATCGTGTTTCTTTGTTCTGGAATGGCCAGCTATGTAACTGGAACTGCAATTAATGCAGATGGTGGCATGTCGCCGGTTGTCTAACGAACAATTAAGAGTGTAGAGAGAAGATTGACATTGCAAAGGAACTATAACGGAACTAAGCAGCATTACTCTGAGTATCTTTAATTGCTACCTGACTAATTCACTTCTCTGGCGGATACCAATAAGTAATCGTCACGTCTTCGATGCGGCGCCATCGGTTTCCACGAAAACGGGGTCGAAAGATCATCATTTTCAGAGCGTCTTGCGCATCTACTTTGGCCTGAACAGTATCTGGTACTGATGATTCTGCATCAGGTGTTCTCGTCTCACCACGGGACTGGATCGTAAAGCGCAGATCAGCTCGGTGTAACTCAATCTCTAGATCCAACAAAACTTCCGGGGGCGCCGGTTTAGCGGCATTTAAGAGAGATTCATTCCATGCTATAAAATTTCCAAGGTGCACAACGGGATCATTGTCCTCTTCGCCGCGTATGTAGCGATAACCTGCAGCGTCTTGGGCGGCAATCGCGTCTTCCATAGTGAAATAATACTCAGTTACTGGAAGAACAATGGGCCGAGAAAAGAAATCGGCAATTTCCTGCTGGCTTTTTCCTGCTTCGCCAAACAGCTCCATTGCTTCCCGATATGATCTCTGTGCTAAACCAATTCCCAACAACATTCGAAAATCGCCCTCATAGACTGCTGCCATAGCATCAGCTTCAATATCATTGGATTGCTGAATAATCTCACGAATGTCTTTTACTATTTCATAGCCTTGTCTTAGATAGTCCGTAGGTTGTATCGCTTCCATTTCAAAGATGTCATCGTGAGCATTTGCACCGAGTTCATCATGGGAAAACAAATAAGTAAGTAGATGATATTTCTCTATTGCGACTTTATAGAAATAAGGGATTATCTCTTCATTTTCTTCACCTAACTCATCCTCCGCTATTTGCATCATGTCATCCAGGATTGCCCGGGAGATGCGAAAGTGATTTATACGATCGATCTTTTCACCAAGGTTCAAGGCAGTGAAATGCCAATGACGTAACTGATCCATCGCCTGCAGTTTTTGCATGGTTGTTGATTCTGGATTCTGCAAATAGACAAATTGAATGTTTTCAAAATTGTTAGTAGCCGCCTCAAGATCATTCATACGCACATTGTTAATGATCTGATCTTCTATAACTGGAATCTGACTAAAAGTATCGGGTCCTTCAGTAACACGCAGAAGCTGTGACTGGCGACTGAGAATCGTATTCGCCTCAACTAGGTTTCCAGTTTCAGTATAAAGCTCAGAGAGGATGTTCAATGGTTCAATCAATGACCGATCCAAAGGGCCGAATTCAGTTTCCAGTTCTGTTATCTGTTTCAGATAAAGTTCGATCTGTTCGGATTGCCGAATGCTCTGAACTACAGACGAATCAGTTTCTTCAGCAGCTTGCACTGAAAAGGTAATACTTAAAAAGAGTACGATTGAAAGGTAACGGAAAGGCGGTAAGGGCTCATCTACGATGTTTGTAGTTAATGCGAGAACTATTGCTAACCATGTTCTCATGAGCCACTACCTTTGAGAAACCAGAGTTGGTTTTAAGAATGACCGAGCTTTGTGGACTAGCTTCGCCGGATGGTTAATCCGGCAAAGCATAACTGTTTATTTCAGATTTGAGTAATCAGTCGTACTCATCATATAAGCTTCAATCGAGAGAGGAACTGGATACTTTGCTAGCAATGCCTCCCAGGCTGGGTCAGCCGCAAATGCTGTCCATACTTCCTGACGGTGAGCTCGATCACGGTAGGCTAACATCCAGACCAAAGTGTTTGGATCATCTAAACGCTGCCACACTGCAACAACCTCAGCACCATGTTTCTCAAAGATCGCAACTTCTTCTTCACGAAAACGCTGATGAAGATTGTCGATACCTCCCGAACCATCGTCTGCGGCTGGCTCGGCCGTATACATGCGCAACTCGAAGCAACGCGCATTAGGATCTACATTATTGGAAAGCTCTTCCGAAAGATCTCCTGCAGGTCCACAAGGTTGCGGAGCTTCACCGGCATTAGCAAAACTTACTAACCCAACGCTTAGGAGTAATGCAATTGCAATTCTTTTCATTTTTAATCTCCATGAAAGTTTTTGATTTGGTTTTAAATTTCTAATTTGATATCTCTACTTTTGATAGAGCAATACGAACTTATCGGTGCGACCCTGGATAGAAGGATCGAAAACTCCAACATCCAGCGGGTCATTTTCGTTGCTGTGAAGATTGGAACTACGTAATAGGGTTAGTCCAGCACCTTCCGCCAACTCAAAAATATGACCTTCATAAATTCTATGGAGACTACCACCTATATCAGTACCAGAATCAGAAGCCGCGTTATGATCAATTGTCAGAAATACTCCCCCTGGTTTCAGTACTCGAGCAATTTCTACAAATGTATCTTCTGGATCACCAAGGTTTTCACCACCGGGACTGAACCATAGCTCATGAGGGCCCAAAATCCAGGTAACCATATCGATAGAGTTATCTTCGGCGTCCAACTCGTCGAAATTTACTAAGGAAGAGCCCACGTTAGTGAGACGGTTATTAGCCAGGCGTGCATCTGCTTCTTCGCTGAAAAAGCTATTAATAGCGGGCGGATTTTGTCTTATTACACGGCCATTTGATCCGACTGCACGAGACAGAATTTCAGTGTAATAACCGCCCCCGGCTTCCATCTCTAGAATGGTCATTCCTTCTTCTATTCCTGCAAATGCCAGGACTTCGAGAGGCATTCGGCTCGAATCACGGGCCGCATCTTCAGCTGGCCTGGAAGGAGAGTTCAGTGCGTTCTGCACTATTTCTGCGGAAGTCTGGGCTTGTGCCACTGCACTTGCTAGTACCAAGCTTGAAATAGCCCATGTAAACGAGATTTTTCTAAACATCATTACGGAATACTCCTGCCTTATTGGCTCTACTCTAGCTAAAAACGAGAAACACACAGTTTCGCATCAAAGAATAGCGAGTTTATAGGAAAATCATGATGAAAAGCAGTAAGACTGCCTATTAACTATTAAGGCCAAACCATGTCTGAAAGATGCGGGACCCGCTCGACCAGGGGAATCACTTTGGGGATATAAAGCTCGGTAAAGGCCTTTGCTTCTTTGTGCTGAGCAAGATCAACTGCCGTTTGCCACCGCTCAACCAGCATAAATTGTTGTCGATCTGCCTGGGAGTGATAGACCTCAAAACGCTCACAACCAGGTTCTTCTCTAGACAATCGAGCTTGTTCGGCCAGCAGTTCTCTCACTGTGTCAACATCATCGGTATTCTTAACAGTCAGCAATACGTTGTTGTAAATCATTCTTAGCCCTTGTTTTCTGTCCCATTAAATAATGAAACAGAGTACCCCATGCCACAATTTCCAACAATTTACGCTCGCTTCTTTGAGGGATTAGGAATAAAGGATAGAATCGGCCCCTGATTTTAAAACGAGACTGAGATGTTCAGACGCCTTAAAAATTGTCATAACGTTGATGACTTGAGACTGCTCGCCAAACAGCGGCTACCTGGTCCTATCTTTCATTACATTGATGGTGCGGCAGATGATGAAGTCACTTATCGACGCAATACCAGTGCTTTTGACGATTGTGATCTAGTACCGAATGTATTAGCGGGCGTCGAAAACATCGATATGTCAGTTACAGTGTTGGGACAGAAATTGGACATGCCAATTTTTTGTTCGCCAACTGCACTGCAAAGACTGTTTCATCACGACGGCGAAAGAGCAGTAGCTAAAGCAGCAGAAAAATATGGCACTATGTTTGGTGTTTCTGCATTAGGTACAGTCTCTTTAAGTGAAATCGGTGAAACTATTTCAACACCGAAACTCTTTCAATTCTATTTTCATAAAGACCGTGGTCTTAACGACGCTATGGTAGAAAGAGCGCAAGAAGCAGGATTTAATGCGCTGGCATTAACAGTAGATACTATTACTGGCGGTAATCGAGAAAGAGATCTCTATACCGGATTTACTTCTCCCCCCAAGTTAACTCTGCGCAGTTTAATGAGCTTTGCTGTACATCCGGGTTGGGCGCTTAATTACTTTTTTCGTGAAAAGTTTGAACTCGCTGAACTAAAAGACTTTATACAAAAAGGTTCAAATATTGCGATTTCAATCGGCGACTACTTCGCTGAAATGTTGGATCAGTCTATGAATTGGGCTGATGCAGAACAACTGCGGGCGAAGTGGAGTGGACCTTTTTGTTTAAAAGGTATTATGAGCGTGGCGGATGCACAGAAGGCTGTGGATATCGGAGCTGATGCAATCATGGTTTCCAATCATGGCGGAAGACAGCTAGACGGTTCCCGTTCTCCATTCGATCAAATCAGTGAAATCAGCGATGCTGTCGGCGATAAGGTTGATGTTATTCTCGATGGTGGAGTCCGCCGCGGAACCCATGTTCTAAAAGCAATCGCTGCAGGAGCAAAAGCTTGTTCCGGTGGTCGCATGTATCTTTATTCTCTCGCCGCGGCTGGTCAGCCAGGCGTAGAAAAAGCACTCGGTAACCTACGCACGGAAATCGAAAGGGACATGAAGTTACTGGGTGTTACGAATATTTCTCAAATTAATCGAACAATGTTGCGGTATCGTTAAACTTAATCAATTTCTCTGCTCTTCGAACTGGGAGAAGCTGAATGAAAGCGACAATAAAGTGGTTTGGAATTTCGTTAGCAACCCTGGGGTTAGGCGCAGGGTTGTTTTTCGTTTACATGCGACTGCATGATGGCCCCATCGAGTTCTGGCCTGGATTTACAATAAGTACAGGTGGGCCTTTTCGTAGTGGTGAGCTGGCTCCTCCTCCCGATGATTGGACCTTTCTCAAAGAGCGAGAAGAAATCGAGATGGAAACCCTCAATCTCGGAACCAGTAAAACTATCTGGACAACTGTTGTCGAAGGAAGGTTATTTGTAGCAAGTGGTCGCCGTCAGACCTGGTATGGTCAGTTATGGAAACAATGGCCTCAGCGGGTAGTAGACGATGACAGAATAATTCTTCGAGTTGATGACACGCTCTATGAGCAACGCCTCATTCCAATTACTGAAGGTGAAATCATTCTGCCAGTATTACGTGAATCTTGGCGCAAGTATGGACGCGGAGCAGAGCCCACCTCTGATGCAGCAGTAACCCGAGAATTTACGTGGCTGTTTGAGATTGTGGATCGCGAAACTTAGTTAATCGGTAAGACGAAAAGCGAACACATAACCACCTAAAGGATCTTCTGCCTCCGCCTGCAATGGGACGTATCCCGAACCACGAGTGGAATTAAACACAGGGACTACTACGATAAGAGTTTGTTTACCTTGAGGCGAAAGGTAGGTCATCGGTGTCCCCTGTGCGGTATAAGGAATCGAGTGGTTCCACAATTCCTCGCCATTCATTAAATCAGTAGCTCGAACAGTATTATCGAAAGCTCCTGCGCTAAAAATCAGTCCTCCCGCAGTTGTGACAGTACCACCTGTCTGGGGCGTTCCAACTGTTAATGGTAACCCTGTTGGAATATTTAACGGTCCGGTTTCTTTTGCAGTGCCGATTGATTTTTGCCAGAGCAATTCCTTAGTTTCTAAATCTACTACGCCAAGCGTGCCATAGGGTGGTTGCATACAGGGAATATGCAAAGGTGACATAAAGCGTTGCGTATTATGACTGTAAGGAGTTCCGAGTTGACTGCCAATAACACCTTCTGGCAATTGATCTCTCGGCGTAAGCGTTAATTGATTTGCCATGTAAAGCGGATTAACGATCATCAGATTATTTGCTTCATCAACACTTATTGATCCCCAATTAAATCCTCCGGTTGCGCCAGGATTTTGCAAAATTGTTCCAACACCAGGAACGGTAAAATGGCCTTCATAACGCATCTTGCGATACTCGATGCGACACCAGAGCTGATCCAAAGGGGTCATGCCCCACATTTTGGTTTCATCTAATTGCATGCGCCAAATTGGTAAATCCATGGTGAACGGTTGCGTAGCAGCAACGTAGTCTTCTGGCACACCGCCGGTCTGTGGAACTTGAAGCTCCTGAATGTCAAATATTGGTTCGCCGTTTTCGCGATTTAGAATAAATACTTCACCACGTTTAGTAGGCTGGATGAGCGCCCTAATTTTTTCACCGTTGTCTCCAGGTAAGTCGATAAGGGTTGGTTGCAAAGGGAACATCATAATCCCAGATGTCATGGTGTACGGTTTGATAAGACCAACGCACATTGCCCGTAGCACCTTCAATAGCTACAACCGAACTGGCGTATTCATCACTAACTTCCATTCGATAACCGCCGAAATAATCGGGAGTCTCATTGCCAGTCGGTGCATAAATCAATCCAAGCTCTTCGTCGACACTGAATAGTGACCAAACATTAGGCGTGCCACGGGTATACACTTCACCTCTTAGTGGTTCTCCAGTATTTGCTGGGCGACCCATGTCCCAGGCCCAAGCAAATTCACCAGTAATTGCGTTGAAAGCACGCACAACACCTGAAGGGGGACCTACAGATCGATTGTCGATAACCCATCCCCCAACCACCGCATTGCCACTTACGATTCCCGGTGGGGAAGTTTGGAAATTAGCAATGCGTGGATCATTACCCATGCCAATAGTCAGATTGATCTCACCCTGATCACCGAAAAAGGAACAGCGTTCACCGGTTAAAGCATCGACTGCGATTAATCTGGCATCGGTTGTATTAGTTAATATGCGGGCCTGACATTCACCATCATATTCCGGAGGAGCTTCATAGTAAGAAACTCCGCGACACCCAGTTGTGAAATAACGTGCCTGCGCCAAGTGTTCTGGATCAATGAGTGGATCAAATTGCCAGGCTAGTTCTCCACTTTCAGCGTTGAGAGCAACTACACGATTGCCGCCAGTACACATGTAGAGCAGTTCACCAACCATAAGTGGTGTTGCTTTAAAAGCGCCACCTGCTCCAGTTCGATAAGTCCAGGCAAGTTCAAGATTCCCAACGTTAGAAGAATTGATTTGGTCCAATGGCGAGTAACGCGTGCCTTTTGCAGAGTTACCATAGCTGGGCCAATCAGTATTGGTGTTTACCGTATTAACACCGCTCGGGGCACCATTTCCTGGACTTCAAATCCAGTTCCTTCTGCGAAAACATATACAGTTATGACAATTGTTAGAGGAACTGTAGCTTTCGCAATAGACGAACTAAATAATTGCGGTGGGTTACCACCATGAAGATCTCTACGAATCCAGGGAGTTAGAAAAGGAATCCCCAATACAGCCCATGGAAGAATTCTTGGCGCTAAGGCCCAAAGATTTGTGCCAGACTCCATAAAGGACCAGGCAATAGTGAAAAACAATAAAAAACCGAATACATGCAAGCCTTGCGGATCACGCTCCCAAAGTCTCCAGGCAGAATACGCTAGAGCTAGCCCTGCAAAGGAATAATAAAATGATCCGCCGAGTAAGATTAACTGCGAGCCACCGAGCAAAAGGGGAAATTGCAATGACACCGAGAAATGCATAAAAAATGCGTGGGAAGTTTCGACGTCCAGACATCATCTAAATCCTGAGAATCAAACCTTAGTTTATTGAAGCACCCACTTCTGTAAGCAACCACCAGAAGGACTTAAATCACAGCCACTGGTTAAGCCGGCAAATATATTACCGAGATTATCTGCGGCCATTCCTTCCGGGCGAGTGCCAGGAACAAAAAATTGCAGAGAACCATTCACTCGCCCAATTCGAATGCCGACCTGAAAGCCAGGATTGCGCGCCATTCTCCCAACACCTTCTGGAGAGATAGCCGGCCCAGGGATCGGCACTCCCGATTCTGAATCCGCAACGACTAAAGTTCCATCTTCTAAGACCGTAATGCCACTGGGTCGACCAAAGTGACGCCAATCATCAAGAAAGTTTAAATCCTGATCGAGTATCTGCACCCGATTGTTAGATCGATCGCCAACAAACACACGACCCTCAGCATCAATTGCCAGAGTATGCGGGCCCATAAATTCTCCAGGCCCTGCTCCCATGCTCCCAACAGAACGAACGAACTCGCCATCGGGAGTAACTACTACTAATCGATCACCATCTTGTTGTGCGTTGGAAGGACGAGGCCAGTGGCCATCGGCGATTAATATATTACCGTCGGGCATTACCGCACAGGCGGTCGGTCCGATAAAGGTCGTTTCGCTGGCACGAGAAACACCGGCTTCACCAAGACTTAACAAATGCTCGCCCTCTTGCGAGAACTTGTGGATTTGAAAACCTCTCCTGCAGTGGGAAAGGGTCGTCTCCAAAAGGACCGCTATCACCAGCCCAGAGATTGCCATCATTATCCATGCAAAACCCATGGGCCTGGACAATCATGCCATCCCCAAAACTCTTGGTGATCTGTCCATCCGCAGTAATGTAATTAATCGGTGGTTCGGATCTAAACATCATCCACAAACCACCGGTATCGTCAGGGATTAATCCAATTGCAGCGCCCCATTCTTGTCCGGGCAATAGAGTTGGCCAGTTTTCTACCAACTCATAGGGATTATCCATAGTGCTGGTAGGACGCAGAGAAAGTTCCTGGTTCTTTCGTACTTCATCTTCTGCAGTCTGTGCAGAAATTGAAACAGGAAAAGTAATTGAGAAAACTAGAAAAGAAACTAGCGGGAATATTTTTAGGAAACGAAGTTTCATTCCTTACTCCTTCTGTTTTTATTATTAAAGTAAATTATTGCGAAACTTAGCGCTTATCCGAACTTAACGGATTCGTCATGAATTGGTCTTGGTTAACCGATCATAGTTCCACATTCGAACAGAGCGAGACCCATAACATTACAATCGTCTATAAGAATAAAATCTAGGACAACGTTGTCGTTGGGGTCGGCATTTAAAAAGCTGGTCTTACTACAATAGTCCTTCTGCCGCTAAGCGCTCTTCGACCCTGGCGCCGCGCAAGATATTTTCCATACCGTAATTTCCTTCATGACATCCATACTCATAAAGAAGACCAGCAACTTTAGTCATAGAAACTATGGCGGTGAACTTGTCAGTATAAGTAGATGGATCATCAAGTGTGAACTCATAGTCCACGGTGTATGGTCCAACCCGAGTAAATTTCTCTGTTAATACCTTGTCGTAAGAAGTGCCAGCTTGACCAAAGCTTGATGACAGACCGTTAAAGTTTTGAGTTACGACAACCAATGTATCGCCATCCCAATAACCACGAGAATCCCCAGTATAGGATCTAATGTCATCGTGCAGCGAATCCAGCTCCTCTGCAGAGTCATACAAAGGAACAATCCGTGCGTCATGAATCATTTCAGTCATGAGTACAGCTGTATCCTTATTCTGGAAGATTTGCAGATTATTATTATAAAGACTCGGAACCATCGGCGGGCCGGCGTTAAAACCGATTATGCAACGCTCCGATAAGCCGCGATCTTCAGGACCATCAGCGCCAATTCCTCCGGCCGAAATTCTCACCGGACGAGTATCATTAGTAGTGACACCACCATAGACGCCCTGTCGCGCGACTACGCCTTCCTGCAACTCAGGTACACGACCATCTGTGGGGTAAACGATGTGGGAAGTTCGGACGTTTTCACCAATTCCTGCATTCTCGACCCAGAAATCATTGTACGAACCATCAACTCCTTCGATTGGCAATGCAGCATCGGAATTGGCATCCGCAGCGGCACGACGTCTTGCAGCTTCTTCAACCTCTTCCGCGGTTAGAAACTGCCTGTCGCCAAAACGAGCTGGGCGCTGCATGGGAACATTTGAGGACCAGTTCCACACTCCTTGTAAATCCGGCTGACCCCATTGGGTGCGGGGAACTTCATAGTCCTGAGCCGCGGCCGCAATTGAGAAAATTGCAGTTACGATGAGTGAAATCAATGAGCTTATTGTTTTCATGAAATGCACCGTGATTCTAAAAATTCAGTGTCGACACAATAGCTCAATCTGCTCTGGAAAGCACGTGTTTCAAGCCATCCAGCGATACCTTCATGCCTTGTTCAACCGTCGCTGCGGCGCGTTCTGGAGCAATTTCCGTTGTCCAAGTGAACAGACATTTGCCCTCCTCCTGCGTTAACTGGATGGTGGCTAAATGATGCTCCAGAGGGTTCGGAGTTTTTATCGCAGAATACTGCAGACGATGATTACCCCCATCGTTGACTAGAATCTTCTCCTGTATCTCTCCAATGCCTTCCATGGAAAAAGACCTGATTCCATCAGTTTCACTGATTTCATCCACCGCCGGAACCCAGTCAGAGCGCGTTACATCACTTATGATTTCCCAAACAGATTTCACGGAATGGGGTAATAATTCCTGCAATTCAACGATTTCCATCTTTCCCGCCTACTTAATGATTACGTTTTGTTAAGTCAATTTAGCATCGATTCAGATACTCATTAAACAATCTATTTTGTATGCTTAGAACACATTACCAATGGAGGATCAGATCACCGTCCTCTTGGGAAAATAAAAATACCAATCCCTAGGAGGTATCGATGAAGCATCGGCGCCCGCAAGTCCGACTCTCTTTTCAATTTCTATTTTGTTTATTAGTCAGTGGCACTGCTTTTGGCCAATCTGGAAATTATGACTGGACCAGTCAGAATTTGAATATTCAAAACAGTCGTTTTGCCGAACTTGATCAGATCAACAAATCAAATGTAACTAACCTAACTGAATCTTGGACATATTCACCTGGACCACAGGACTCCATTCTGCAGGTCACACCTTTAGTGGCCAATGGAGTCATGTATCTTCATTCCGCTAACACAATGTTTGCGCTTAATGCAGCCAGTGGAGAAGAACTATGGCGGCGACCACTTGATCGCGGGCCGGCAGGCGGACCGGTAAGAGGTTCTACATATGCCGAAGGACGAATATATGCCTATCGCGGAGCCGATCTTTACGCCTTCGATGCCGAAACCGGCGCAGAGATTCGGTCTTTTGGAGAGACTGGCTTCGTGCAAGTTGTGACCGATGCTCTTCGCCATAAGTACCCTGATGTTTATCCAAGTAATACTGATCCTATTAATCTGGGATATCGCTTAACCACTCCACCGACAGTACACGAAGGCAAGATGTATGTAGCCGCCGCTTTATCGGAAGGACACATTCCTGGAGGATTAGTTATCCGCATCGATGCCATTACTGGGACCGTAGAATGGGTTTTTAATACAGTGCCACAAGTTCCCAGTGATTCAGGTTGGGAAATAGCACGTGATACCTGGGGAACTGGTCAGCGAGCAGGTGGCGGTGTGTGGACTCCACCCGCAATCGATACAGAGTTTGGGTTGGTCTATGTAAATGCAGGTAACCCTTCACCTGACTATGATGGCTCTGCACGGGTTGGTGCTAACCTATTTACCAATGCCACTGTTGCCTTGGACATAAACACAGGTCAACTAGCATGGTATTTCCAGGCGGTACATCATGATCTTTGGGATTGGGATCATGTGACCGGACCTTTGTTGTTTGATGTCACTAATGAAGAAGGTGAAATAGTTAAGGGCGTAGCGGCTGGCGGTAAGAACTGTTTGTTTTACATGTGGCATCGAGAAACCGGTGAGCCACTTTTCCCAATGCCAGAAACTGCAATGCCAACAGAAACTGATGTACCGGGTGAGGTTGTTTATCCAACTCAACCGATTCCCCATAACGCTCGCGGTATTCCAATGGACCCCTTATGTGCAACTTACATTCCATTCGATGATCCAGAATTAGCAGCGCGCAGTAAGCAAATCTATACCCCTTATTCTCTGACAGAACCCTATATCGTTGCTCATGGAGGTTCGAGTTTTGGTTCAGCTTCATTCAGCCCAAGGACTCAACTTGTGTACATCACTGGTAAAAATGGTGCGATAAGTTTAACCGTTCGGCCTGTCGGTGACTCCTTAACTCCGGGGCCTGACGGCCGTGGTCATACTGAAAACTACGCAAGCCTGGATCGGGTATCAGAAGCCTACCCCGCATCTACAACCGTTTCTGCTTATAGTCCAATAGATGGTGAGCAAGTATGGCAAGCAGAACTGCCTGCACAATCAGCAATAGGAGCAAGCGGAAACCTAGTTACTGCGGGTGATTTGATTTTTCAGGGACTAGAAAGCGGCGCTTTTCATGCCTTGGATGCAGAGAATGGCGAGACGCTTTTTGTTTACCAAACATCTAGGAGTATCAGGTCGAGCCCATTGACCTACGCTGTTGAGGGTAGGCAATATATTTCAGTAGTTTCTACAAACACTGTTGTAACACTCACTCTGCCCTAAAGCGCCTACTTAAAAAAAGGAATCGGTATGCATGCATTAATTTTCGGATTATTAGTAGTGTTGGCACTGCCACTACTTATTTGTGGATTGGTTATTTACACCTGGCGCGTCCGCCGAATTGTCATACCACAGAATATATCCGGCACAGCCCATGAGCCTTTTGGAGGCAGACTAGCAATGCATGTGGCGGGAACCTATAAAGACGAGGTTGCCTATAAAATAGCCCAACATACTCCCGGTTATGGTGGAATCGTTCGCTTCCTATTTTGGGATACATTAGGGTTCTGCGCCAAACTCAGCGGTTTTAAAGGGAGTTTTTTTGCTTATCCAGGCCCTCGGCCTTCGACCCTAATGACCATGATGTCACACCGCGCCTATTTTTTTAATCAATCCATTCAAGACGTCCTAACCAGGGAGGATAATCCCGCAACCCAATTGGTCGTATTGGGTGCAGGTTTTGACACCCGCTGTTATAACTTGCCAGAAGGCAAGGACTTCAAATGCTTCGAAGTTGATATGTCTCCAACACTTAAGGCAAAAAAACGAGCACTCCAGTTAGCTGAAGTTCCTCATAACCATGTAACCTTTGTTGAGACTGACTTCAACCAGGAAACCTGGATGGAATCACTGCTGAACTCCGGGTTCAACCCGAACCTAACTACTTATGTCCTTTGGGAAGGTGTCACAATGTATTTGGTTGAAGAGGCCGTTCGCGACACCCTTAATCTGATCGCATCTTTACCCGTAGGCAGCGTAGTTGGCGCTGACTTTTTTTCCCAAGACCTTATTCAAGGTAATCCGCCTTTGGGGAAAATCAGCAAGAGCATGCATACGGGGATGAAATACTAAGTGAGGACCTCCAATTCGGTATACCAACAGGAGAAACTCTTTCTGAAGGACTTGAAGAATACCTGAGTGAAAGCGAGTTAAAACTTGCGCGTTTCGAGCACGTTGGTTCCACTGAAGATAAGAAACCGCCCTGGTACTTCTTCGCTCATATAGAAAAACACTAATTACTGCTTTTCGTATTTTCGCAACCGCCATGGCGCGACATCTGCCGCGTAAATTACGGTATCGTCATGAGACGAACTTATGCCCGACGCACCTGATATGCGTGTCTGATCGGCTAGACCCAAATCAGGGTCTGGAATAAAGTATTGTAAATCGCCAGTACGAGCACTACCTATATAAATACCTCGTCTGGTTCCAGGATTGGTATTCGCATTCGAAGTGGAGTCGGTAGAATAAAGTGTATCAGTTGCTTTGTTGATATAAATTCCACTGGGCCTGCCGAAGTTTGACCATGCGTCAACAAAAGTACCATCCTGCTCGAAGATCTGAATTCGACTATTTCCGCGATCACCGACAAACAATCTTCCTTGAGAATCCATTGCAAGATCATGGGGTGTACTGAATTCTCCTGATCCTGACCCGCTCGTTCCCCATTCCAAAAGGTAATCACCATTTGCCGCATACTTCACGATACGATTGTTCGGCCCTTCGCCATCGGCAACAAATATGTCTCCATTTTCAGCAACAATAACGCTTGAGGGGCGATTGAATGTATATTGATCTTGACCTGTGATACCGGGCTGACCCAAGGTCATGAGTAACTCACCTTCGGGATCGATTTTATGAACCACAGCCCCCATTTCGCCTGGTGTCAAAGCAACATCTGTTATCCACATATTCCCTTTGTGGTCGACGTTAAAACCGTGCGGCCTTCCCACGAGTCCTGCCCCAAATCCAGCGAGAAATGTTCCCTCAGGAGAAAACTTTAGAATAGGTGGATAACCAGACCAACGCCCCAGGCAATTGGCTGTCAATCCATCTGAATGCCCTGGCGCAACTAGTGGGTCTCCTAACACCACCTTAAAGCAGCGATGATAAACATAAACATTTTCTTCTGGCCCCACCCGAACCTGAATCATTTCTCCCCAACGACCATCGTTTAGATGTGGTGGTGGATTTGGGCTTCTGCTAATATAGGGATTTGTTTGTGCACTGGAAAGAATCGGCAAAAGCAATCCAATGAAATTTAAACGTGCAAATTAATTTGGAAAGTACATTTCAACTCCAGAAAGTTTCTCTAATTGGATCTGTAACTAGTTCAGAGAAAGCGCTGCCACTGGCTGCCGCCATCAACAGCAATACCCGCTCCGGATACATAACGTCCTGTGTCGGATGATAAGTAAACAATCGCATTTGCTATATCTTCACCCTCACCAAAGGTGCCAAGTGGAATATTTTTAGTAACTTGTTTTTCAAGACCTTGTTGGATAATTAGCCGGTCCACTCCTTCCGTCCCCTTTATTGGCCCTGGATTAACCCAGTTTGCGCGAAGCCATATTTCCCCCACTCAACCGAAATAGTCTTCATTAAATTTTGTATGCCCGACTTAGCTGCTCCAGCATGTGCTGCTCCAGGCCAACCGAACTCGGCTTGACCGGTACTAATAGAAATTATTCGGCCGCCATCCTTTGCAGCTTTTAAATGAATGAGCGCTGCTTGGCAGCAGTTAAATGTGCCATTTAGATCAATCTCTATAACGGTGCGCCAACCATTCCAAGAAAGTTCTTCAGTAGGACAAATAAAATTTCCCGCTGCGTTGCAGAAAGAATATCGATGCCGCCGATTTCACCTGCAAGTTCATCGAAAGAATTCTTGATGCCATCAGGGTCGCGCACATCACCAGTGCGCCATACGACGTCAATTCCATCGTCTTCTTTAAATGCCCTAACTGCTGCTATAAGGTTTTCCTCCTTTCGAGAAACAATTCCAACCTTCGCTCCCAAGGTTCCAAGTTTGCGTACAATAGAACTACCGATACCGGTAGCACCGCCGGTTACGATTGCGCTTTTACCTTTAATATTCCTTCTGCGAAACTCATAACTTTTCTCCACTTCCTTACTTATGGTCTTACTCGAACATATTTTTCAAAACGCTGTCGACCAACTTGCCCCGCATAGATATTGCCTTCGTTGTCAGATGCTAAAAACTCAATGCCGCTGCCATTTTCAATTTCGTAATCTGGAATAAACTCGGTGACGTATCCGGTGGAAGCATCACCGATGCGGATGCCCCTCTCCCAACCCGATTCCATTGTTCGCCAGACATACCATCAGCTACAAAAATTTTGTCATTGTCATCAATCCAAATTCCACTGGGTCGACCGAACTGAGTCCATATGTCTAATAGTTCACCATCCTGATTAAAAATTTGAATTCGATTATTGCCCCGGTCAGCAACAAACAATCGGCCCTGAGAATCCATTTTCAAATCATGGGGATCATTAAAGCCTCCACTCTCACGGCTTGTATCATCAACCCCACCACCAAGTTGAAATAGAAACTCTCCATCGCTATTAAATTTAATAATGCGGTTGTTACCACCACGATGACCATCGGCAATCCAGAAATCACCATTGGGTTGCACGAGGACAGCTGCAGGTCCGTTAAAATGAGTTTCATCATCGCCCGGTACGCCGGCTTCACCCAAGCGCATTAATACTTCACCGTCCTGATTTATCTTAATGACCTGATGTCCCATACCTCGTTCTGCGCCAGGTGCTGCGCGAGCATCACCATCGGCGCTCCTTCGGTAACCCAGAAATTACCATCGGCATCCATATCAAACCCCTGGGGCCAGGCAAAAATACCTGCACCGATACTTTTTACCGTGTTGCCTTCTTTATCGAGTTTATGAATCGGATGATGATCAATACCTGCGCATTGATTGGCACTGCAGCGCTCAATAATCCAAATATGTTCACCATCAATATCAGGTTGTACTCCAGTTACTACTCCCATTGGCCTGCCGCCGGGTAGTTCACCCCAGTAATAAACAACCTGATAAGGGTTGTCTTGAGCAAAAGTTAGTATTGGAAATATCGCTCCCAGACAAACCACAGCTAAAACTTTGCATTTCTTAAAGAGAGGTGTGAAATCAGACATATAGCGCTCCTTTAGGGTATTGTTGTTGTCGCTATTCTAGATGGCGTCCATTCTTATACGCTTAGGCGATAACTACAAGGAGCAGTGTGGGAGAAGAACTAAAAAAATAGAGTGAGAACGAGGTCTATCGGACGCAATTCAGATCCGCAAGAAGTTGTTCAGATTCTTGAACCAAACGATCAGGGAAGAAATTGATAGAAACCATTTCCTCAAGCTGATCTATGTCGGCAACATGACCGCAATAAGATTCAAACTGTCCCAGATCTTTCGGAAATACGAATGCCACGAAATCATCATCGTGAGCTACGATCTTGAAATAAGCTGCAGGCTCAATCGATGTTGTTGTTGGCGTCCTAGAAAAATTGCTGATCAGGAAAAGCGGACCGGTGATAACTTGCAGCTCTTCGGTTTTCATTACCAATGCATTAAGTCGTTGTTCCAATTGCAACCATGCGCCCAAACGAAGTGGTTTCGGCATTGGGACCATATTGGTTAGATTATTTAAGTCATTCCAATAAGGAGTGTTAGCAAAAGAAGTCATAGGCGCTAACCTGGCACTTTCTTCTACTTGTTCCGGCAATTCACCTAATCCTGCATAAGGATTATTGCTAACTGCTACTTCTGCCAAGCGTAATTCAGAAGTGGTTATCTCCAATACATCATCAACACTGGAGAATTCCAGCAATCGATCCGGCTGCCATATTCTAGGTAACAAAGAAGCAACTCCAATAGCATCTTTAGTTAGCCGATAGGAAACCCAATCCGCTAATCCCGTATCACCATTCAAGCCTGCTGCATAAACATGATGTATAACAACATTTGCGCGGGTAGTAGCCATGGAAGACTCATACTGTGGACAGGCTCCATCACAGTGCGTCACGATTACATCTTGCCCAAAAGCATTAGCCGTGAACAGCATTGCACTCGATATCAGGAGTAGTCTTGTAAGATGTTTGTAACCAGAAAGAACCATTTGGGAAAGCTACCAAACTTCACAGAGCTTTTTTACTCTGCAGGGTTGAAGTTGTAGAATTTTACGTCAAAAAAGTAGAAAACGCTCGGTTTAAAAAAGGGGCAAGCCTCAGTTTCACGTTCGGGCCAGTTTAGCTCTTGCGTCTATGTGAACTCCATTTCCTATTTATTGTCGATATTTGAACTTACAAAAACCAAACGCCATTAGTGAATTGGCAATCCATAGAATCCAGCACCATATGGACCACCAGCCCAATGCCTACGATGCGAGTTTTAGGATGAATAAGTAGCAAAAAATACAGCGGCATAACCAAGGGCTCATGTAACGGGTGAAAACCGATACTGCATCTATCTGGGTCGTAAATTGGGTCCGCAAGTAGGTGATCGACATCTACCAACATGGTGGCCATCATTATCAAATAGCTGATTTGCCACCGCTTACTATAGAAAGCTGCGCTAATACCCGCAGGCACTAAAAAATGAAGAAATAGGTGAAAGGAGAATATCGCCAAAACTTTCTACTGACTTAAAGCATATACCCAGATAGCCGCACCACCTTTTGGTGCATCGTTAACGGGCATCCCTTCTGGTTCGGCAAAGATGTCATACATGCGGGCCCAATCATTAACATGATAACCAGTTTGGCCTACCACAATAGCCAGATACTGAACTCCATCTACTGCATAGGTAATGATGTTAGAACTTGGCACATCGTCCAGTATTCCTTCCCAGAGAATTTCACCGGTTTCGTCATTGAAAGCACGAAAATTGTGATTTAAATCTCCGGCGAAAACCAAGCCACCAGCAGTTGCCAAAATCGAACTGATTACCGGGCTCGGTTGGTGATGGATCCAATCGAACTCCTGATTTTCTAAGTCCAGAGCCTGCACCCGCCCCATATTGCCATCGCTATCGGGAAACAGTGCCTCACTCATTTGAATATTAGTGGTGAGAATCTGATAGCGACCGTCCGGCCCTACTTCCAGACAGCCTTCATTCAAAGGCAAATAGAGGCGTTTAGTGTTGGGGTTGTATGCTGCCGGTGGCCAGCTCTTAGCTCCATAATGATTGGAACAGATCAAGCGCTGTTCTTCTAGTTGGGGAATCGTGTAAGGATTAATACTTTTATAACCAGTTTGCGGATCGATAGCATCGACTACGTTTTGCAGACCCATATCCATCGAGAACAAGTACTCGCCGGTAGCGGCATCAACAGCATCAAGAATTCCTAACTTACCCATATTAACGACAGCTTTGCGTTCCTGACCGTTAACATCTATTTCAACGATTTGTCTTTCAAATGCCCAATCCAGATCCCATTGATCATTTTCGAGATGTTGGTAGTACCAAACCAATTCACCGGTATCAGGATTCAAGGCAATGGTGGCATTGGTATAGAGTGCATCGTTAGTAATGCCATCGATGTTGACCGGATAAAGTAGCGGTGCCGTGTTATAGGTCGGTGCGACGCCAAAATAAACGAGATTCAAATCGGGATCGTAGGCACCGGCATTCCAAACCGAGCCTCCACTGCGTTCTTCAATCGGAATGCCATTCCAACTATGTCCCCCTGGCTCACCTGGACGTGGAATCGTATAGAACCGCCATTTGTGTTCTCCTGTGATTCGATCAATCCCATCAATCCAACCCCCTTCAGGAATTCGCAAAGAAGTAATACCCTGGATTACCGTATCGCCTACAACAAATGGCGCCATCCGCAAATGGTAGCCCTCGTATTTTTCGTCAAAAGTAATTGCATGATCCCAGACTAATTCTCCAGTTCGTGCATTGAGAGCCAGCACATGAAGATCAGAGGTTGGTACGTAAACTAAGTCACCATGTAAGGCGACACCTTTTTTCTGACTGGCTTGTACTTCGGATTGGTGTTCATAGCGCCATAACAAAGCGCCATTGCGGGCATCAATTGCAAGAACCGTATCGGGAAAAGTGAACATGTACATGATGCCGTTATGGACTAGAGGGCCTGGATTGTTGACGCCGGTTTGAAGTGGCATACGCCAGCTAAGATCTAATTCACTGACAGTTTCACGGTTGATTTGATCCAGAGAACTGAAACCGTGATTATCGTAACTGCCTTGCCAGATCAACCAATCGTTATCTGGTGGGTCGAGTAGCATTGCATCAGTAACTGTTGTGTATTGCTGTAATACTTCTTCGGCTTGCACCGCAACTGTAATGGATAGTTCAGAATTAGATTCATTGAGTTGAGGGAGTAGCAAACCTGAATCTAAATCCAGTGCAATGATGTTAGCTGCTTCGACACCATTAAAAGCTAATATATATGCTGTTAAAGCCTGATAGTCTGCATCTACGAGTATCGATTGATTGCCAGGGGGCATACGTCGCAGATCAGTTGCCAAATTGTTAAGTTCGGCTCCACTCCATTTTGCTGCAAAAGTGCTGTCTGCCAATCCTGGAATAACTGCAGCTCCTTCCAGGTTCATCCCGTGACAGCTGGCACAGTTCAGGTCATAGATTTCTTTGCCAGCTTCAACTTGGTCGTTTGTAAAAGAGACAGTTTGAGCTATTACGGAAAATGTACTTAGCGAAAAAACAATCGCAGCCGCGATTTTTTGAAGTCTGGCACCAAACGTTTTATAACGAAGAAACTTCATAATCAGTCAGGTAACGCAAAGGTGATCATTTCAGCAGTATCGAATCTACCACCAGCAACAGCAATGTACTGCTTACCTTCATGTAGGTATGACATCACGGGACCATGAAGGCGACGATCTAACATAACTTCACCTACTTTTTCTCCAGTATGCTTGTCATAGGCAACTAACACTGATCCATCAGCATCTTCGTGAACTTCATCTTTTTGTGGCAGATGAGAAATGACTAAGCCTTTAGTTATTAAGATACCGCCTTCAGCTGAAACATCGGTGAATACAGATCCTAGATCGGGCAAATCTAAATGCTCTAATAACGGATGATTTGCTGGTCCTTTTCCAAAGGGCACCTGCCAAACGTGTTCACCAGTATTTAAATCAATCGCGGTGATGCGCCGATACGGAGGTTTAATCAAAGGCAAACCCATAGGACCAATGTTACGTTGTACATTGATTACATAGGGCCAATCGGAATCTGGATCGTTGGGAGGAACCAGAGACATGGCATAAGGACGAGTGTGAGATGGGATATACAGAATGCCAGTTCCAGGATCTATGTTTGCACCAGGAAAGTTTGCTCCACCGCCTGCTCCGGGTAAAAACACAGTAGCATCTTTACCACCAGTGCCTGCTACGATTGGAGGGGTAAACAGCGGCCCCAATACAAGTTTTGAAGCAATTTCCTGCGCAGCCGCATGAATTTCCGGCGTGAAATCAATGAGATCTTCTTCCGTCATTCCTTGTTTCTCAAATGGTGCAGGTTTAGTTGGAAATGGTTGGGTTGGATGGGTTCTTTCTCCTGGTACATCACTGCGAGGCACTGGTAGCTCTTCGATTGGCCATACTGGCTCACCAGTAATGCGATCAAATACATAAGTAAATCCAGTTTTGGAAACCTGAGCTACAGCTTTAATCGGTTCCCCATCGACAACGATATCTACCAGGTTAGGCGCAGAGGCAACGTCGTAATCCCACAAGCCATGATGCACAGTTTGGAAATGCCAGATCCGTTCACCGGTATCTGCATCTAAGGCGACGATAGATTCGGCAAACAGATTTTCACCCAGGCGTTTACCTCCCCAATAGTCATTGGTAGGTGTAGAGGTGGGAAGATAAACAATACCGGCTTCATCGTCGGCCGACATAAATGTCCATACATTCGTATTACCTGCTTCGCGCCAGGAATCATTTTCCCAGGTCTCTGCTCC
>BPDI01000016.1 GCA_019654215.1 Gammaproteobacteria bacterium
GGAAAAGGCCGTCTGCTAGAATAGGGTATTTCCTGTTACGGCCATTCAACAATTTTGCTAAAGTTACCGTAAATGTCTGTAAAGGGCCCAGAAATGGCGCCTTCAGAGGACGACCATGAAAACATCTCTGAAACTCCTATTTGCTGCTTTGATACTAGCTTCCTGCCAGTCGTCAAAAAATGTCTCGTTTAGACAAATGACTGAAGAAGAGTTGATTGCTTATAACTCAACCGTGCCCCTGGGTGACAGTGTGTTCTGTTTTGAGGATGTACGCACTGGCTCTCACATTCGAAAAAAACACTGTCTAACTCTCCAAGAAATAATTAATCAGGTTAACGATAATTCTCACGCACTTGGTGTTCTTAACTATGGTGGCCCAGGGCCGTTTCGAAGTAGTGGTGGTGGTGTTGGCTTTGGTGTCGACTAGCCAAGCATCGCTTATCTATTATAAATAGATGATAGCGAATCGAACGATTAACTCTTTATCGAGTGCACTAGAAAATAAAAGAGGGGCCGTTATGGGCAAACTCAGTCAGGCATTTACAATTTTTTCCACATCGATATTTTTAACCACTGCGCAATCACAAAACTACGATTGGATGCACTATGGCAATGATCCTGGTCATACCAAGTACGCGCCCTTAGATCAGATTAATAGAGAAAATGTTGCAGATTTAGAAGTGAATTGGATTTGGGAATCCATCGACAACCAGGCGGTAGCAGAACGACCCCAACATGTTCCTTCAGGGTTTAAGGCAACACCTATAACTCGCAATGGCACCATTTACGTAAGCACACCACTGGGGTTTATTGCTGCAATAGATGCGCAAACCGGGCAACAGAAATGGGTCTTTAACACTTTTACCTGGGAACATGGCCGACCTGCTAATAATGGTTTCAATCATCGCGGGGTTACCTTTTGGGAAAAGCCAACTGCAAATGGCACTGAGCCACGCATCATTATGACCACTGCCAATGCATTTCTCTGGTCCATCGATGCAGAAACTGGAGAGCCTGATTTAAGTTTTGGAATTAATGGAAAGACTGACTTAACTCTTGGACTTGGAAGAGAAGTAGATAGATCCATGATCGCTCACTCCGCTGCTGTACCCATTGTTGGTAATACGGTGATCATCGGTTCGGTTGTTTATGACCAGCCAATGTTTGACATGGTTCCAGAGAAACTGACTGACTTGCCACCCGGGCATGTTCGCGGTTTCGATCTCAATACTGGTCAACAGAAATGGATCTTCCACACCATTCCACAGCCAGGTGAATTCGGTAATGACACCTGGTTAGATGATTCCTGGGAAGTAACCGGCGCCACCAATATCTGGACGATGATTTCGGTGGACCCAGAATTAGGCTATGCCTATCTGCCTGTTGGTAATCCAGGTAATGATTTTTACGGTGGACAACGTCTTGGCGACAATCTGTTTGGAACCAGTTTAGTGGCCGTCGACACCGAAACTGGTGAGCGGGTCTGGCACTATCAAATCGTGCATCATGAATTATGGGATTACGATCCACCAGCGGCGCCAACCCTGGTTGATATCACGGTTGATGGCAGAGATATCAAAGCTGTCGCCATGGTTACAAAGCAAGCATTCATTTATGTATTCGATCGTATTACTGGCGAACCAGTTTGGCCTATCGTTGAACGACCGGTACCTGTTAGTTCTGTACCGGGTGAACGGGCAGCACCGACGCAACCATTTCCAACTAAACCGGCTCCATTCGATCAACAAGGTATTTCAGAGGAAACCTTAATCGACTTTACGCCTGAGTTAAGACAGGAAGCATTAGAGATCATTAGTGAATTTGAATATGGTGGTTTGTATACACCGCCATCGCTTGCGGGAACAATAACACTTCCTGGTTGGACCGGTGGGGCTGAATGGACTGGAGCAGCTTTCGATCCTGAAACTTCCATGTACTACATACCATCTGTTACTAGTCCAATCGTTATTCAATTAGTTGCAAACAATCCGACGGAAACAGATTTTGTATACATGCGTGGCGGAATTCGAAACGTAAATGGGCCAAGTGGTTTACCTATAACCAAACCACCTTATGGGCGCATAAGCGCGGTTAACTTAAACACCGGCGAATACGAGTGGGTGCGGGCTAATGCCGAAGGAATTCGTCAACAGATTATCGACATGGGAATTCCCGACCCCGGCCCTGTTGGCGTGGTTAATTTAGCACCCTTGCTGGTAACAAAGACACTTCTGTTTCAAGCAATTACCGATGGAGTTCCTATCCTGCGGGCCATGAATAAAGCCACTGGTGAAACTATTGCGGAAATCGAACTACCAGCAATTCCCCAAGGTGCACCAATGACATATATGGTAGATGGGAAACAATACATCGCTATTAGTTGTGGCGGTGGCGCAGACGCGAAAATGGTAACACTTTCTCTTCCTTCTGCAGCACTAACAGAAGCAAATCCCTGAACAATTTCTGAAACAAGAACATCCTCGAGAAAATTTTCAGTCAGACAAAATGTGACACGTAGCAGCCCAAATTTTCAGGCTACTTTAACTACATTCTAAACACGCCGAACTTTGTGTCCTCGATTGGTGCGTTGCGTGCGATCTCCATGCAGCGGGCAATAACGCTTCTGGTTTGTACAGGTTCGATAATACCATCATCCCAAAGGCGCGCGGATGCATAGTAGGGATGTCCCTGGGTTTGATAAGTTTCCAGGATTGGTTTTCGAAATTTTTCTTCCTGTTCCTTTGACCATTCTCGATTTTTCTTCTCAATTTGGCCACGCTTAATTGTGGCGAGTACTCCTGCGGCTTGCTCCCCACCCATGACAGATATACGGGCATTCGGCCACATGAACATGAAGCGAGGGTCATACGCTCTTCCACACATGCCGTAATTACCAGCACCAAATGAACCGCCAACGATAATGGTAAACTTTGGCACTCTGGTGCAGGCAACGGCCATTACCATCTTAGCCCCATGTTTAGCAATGCCGCCTTCTTCGAAGGCCTTACCCACCATAAAGCCAACAATGTTTTGCAAAAACAGAAGCGGAATTTTTCTTTGAGAACAAAGCTCAATAAAGTGTGTGCCTTTAGTTGCGGATTCGCTAAACAAGATTCCGTTGTTAGCAACTATACCGATCGGATGACCATCGATATGAGCAAAACCGCAAACCAGAGTCTTACCATACAGCGCTTTAAATTCATTGAAGTTTGAGCCATCGACAATGCGCGCGATAATTTCTCTTGCGTCATAAGATACGGAAGGATTTTCCGGCACGACACCATTGAGTTCTTCAATGTCATACTTTGGTTCTTCTATTTTTACTACTGCCTTACTTAGGGTCTCTCGATTTAAATGAGTGACTATGTTGCGAGTTATTTGCAGTGCATGTTCATCATTTTCTGCATAGTAGTCCGATACACCCGACTTACGACAATGTAGGTCGGCTCCTCCCAGCTCTTCCGCATCCACAACTTCACCGGTTGCAGCTTTAACTAAGGGCGGACCAGCTAAAAATACAGTGGCTTGATTACGCACCATTACGCATTCGTCTGACATTGCCGGAACATAAGCGCCACCAGCAGTGCACGATCCCATTACTACTGCAATTTGAGGAATGCCGTGGGCTGACATTTTGGCCTGATTAAAGAAGATGCGACCAAAGTGGTCTTTGTCTGGGAACACCTGATCCTGCCGGGGTAAGTTGGCACCACCGGAATCGACCAAGTAGATACAAGGTAAGTTGTTTTGTGCTGCGATGTCTTGGGCACGCAAATGTTTCTTCACACTTATGGGATAGTAAGTGCCGCCTTTCACTGTGGCGTCATTGACGATAATGACACAATCAATTCCGCTTACCTTTCCGATGCCAGTCAGTATTCCTGCTGCAGGAACATCTTCACCGTAAACGTTATAAGCAGCGAGTTGTGAAAATTCCAGAAACTCGGTTCCTGGATCGATTAGTGACTTGATACGATCTCTTGGAAGTAACTTGCCTCTAGCGATGTGTTTCTCTTTAGCTGCTTCAGGACCACCAGCTTCGATTAACGTACGTTTTTCCCGCAAATCATCTACCTGCATTTGCATTGCAGTTTCATTGCTCGCGAACGAATTACTTTCCTTATTTATCTTGGTTTGAATTACTGGCATGGGAAACTCCCTAACTTCATTTCGATTTCCTCAGCGTGATTAAAATTCAAAGTTGGATAACTTATTTTCATTTTATTCCCCCGCTGCATATTGGCAGTGTCATTACCGGCCATCCAACGCACTGAGACATATCGACTCAGTCTTTTTCAAATCTTTTAACATGGTGTTTATTTCTTTCTTCCGTTGTTCTAGGAGAAGCCGTTTTTTCCCGAATTTTGAGCAGCAAATTTTCAAATTGCCTGGTATTAGCGGTTTCTGGTTCGTACATCTCAAAAATGTCCCGGCTTTCATCCAGAGAAAAACCAATTTTTTTGCCGCGCAGGATAAGTTTCAGTTTGACTCTGTCGGCTGCAGAAAACACGCGAGTACTGCCCTTTCGACTAGGAAAGAGGAGACCCTTTTCTTCATAGAAGCGAATAGTTCGGGGCGTGACATGGAACTCCTGGGATAGGTCAGAAATGCTGTAGGCATCGGTCATGTTGGGACTCTTGAAGTTGGGCAACCAAAATTTTTAGTTTATCTTAAAGCTTACGTTAACGTAAAGTTAAGCCAGAAAAGATTTTTTTGCCAATTACTCGAAAAGACCCGTAGAAAGCGGTTTCCCTAACTTCAGATATCTTTTAAATTATTACCAGCCAAGCTGGAAAAAACATCAAAACAGATTATTAGTAAGGAATAACTATGTCGTCAGTCAGCTATGCCAGTGGTCCAGCAGACAAAGCTCTATTAGGGACTCCCATCCCGAAACTCTTTGATCAAATAGTTGCTCAACATGGCGATCGGGAAGCGGTAGTTTCAATCCATCAGGATGTGCGTCTTACTTATGCCCAATTGGCAGATCGAGTTAACAAATTAGCCAAGGCATTTATTTCAGCTGGTTTTGAAAAAGGGGATCGAGTGGGAATCTGGTCACCGAACAATGTTGAATGGTTGACAACGCAGTACGCTACGGCAAAGGCGGGCATTATCTTGGTCACTATTAATCCTGCCTATCGTGTTCATGAACTTGCTTATGTATTAGAACAGTCCGGTTGCAGAGGACTAGTTATGCAAAATCAATTCAAGACTTCCGATTACGAAGGAATGATTACTGAGTTATGTCCTGAGTTAGCTGAAGATTTTGCCGGAGCACTAAACAACGAAAAGTTTCCAAACTTGAAAGCAGTAATCTCGATGACATCATCAGATCTTGCCGGAATCTACGATTGGACTGACTTCCTTGGGCTGGCATCTAACAAGAGTGATGAAGAACTAAATGTACGACAGTCGAATCAAGACATGGATGATGCCATTAACATTCAATACACCAGCGGCACTACCGGATTTCCCAAAGGTGCAACACTGAGTCATCACAATATTCTAAATAATGGCTACTTTGTTGCATCGGCGATGAACTTTACCGAAGAGGATCGTCTAGTAGTTCCCGTACCGCTTTACCACTGCTTTGGCATGGTTATGGGAAATCTTGGTTGTTTAAGTCACGGTGCCTGTGCAATTTATCCGAGTGAAGGATTTGAACCGGAAGCAGTCCTGCAAGCAGTACAAGCGGAAAAAGCGACGGCGCTGTATGGTGTGCCAACCATGTTTATTGCTGAATTGGCATTACCCAACTTTTCTGATTATGAGCTATCAACATTGCGCACTGGCATTATGGCTGGTGCTCCTTGCCCTATTGAAACCATGAAGCAAGTGAACGAATCAATGCATATGACCGAAGTTGAGATTGCTTATGGCATGACTGAAACCAGCCCAGTAAGTTTTCAAACCCGCGTGGATTCTCCCTTAGATAAAAGAGTAAGTACGGTTGGCCGCGTGCATCCGCATGTAGAAGTGAAAATCATCGATCCGGAAACCGGCAGCATCTGTCCTGTAGGAGAAATGGGAGAGCTCTGTACACGAGGGTACTCGGTCATGTTGGGCTATTGGGAAAATCCTGAAGCAACTGCCACTGCTATCGATCCAAACGGCTGGATGCATACGGGCGATACGGCAATCATGGATGGAGATGGTTATGTAAACATTGTTGGCAGAATTAAAGACATGATCGTCCGCGGTGGTGAAAATGTTTATCCACGTGAGATCGAAGAATACTTGATGACTCATGACAGTATCGAAGCAGTCCAAGTAACCGGTGTACCTGATCCAAAGTATGGTGAAGAGATTATCGCCTGGGTTAGTTTAGTCGGGGGCGCCGAAATGTCGGAAAACGATGTGAAGGAGTATTGCAAAGGAAAGATCGCGCACTACAAAGTACCTCGGTACATTCGATTTAGTGCAGACTTTCCAATGACGGTAACTGGTAAAGTGCAAAAGTTTAAGATGCGCGAGATCAGTATCAAGGAATTAGGTTTAGAAGAGCTGACCACAGCTTAAGGAATAAGTAACAAAATGATTTATCCCCATGGAGATTTAGAAAAGATTGGCACGGATGCCTTCATGGTGCGAGGCAGTATTAAAATAAACCCTTTAATGCGCATTAGCCGCAAATGGGAATTATTCGAGAAGAGAATGAGCTAACCCTTATTAACCCCATTCGTCTTAATAAAAAGACAGAAGAAAAATTAAAGGATATGGGAGAGGTAAAAAACATAATCAGGTTGGGTGCCTTTCATGGAGTTGATGATCCTTACTATGTTAATAACTTTAAAGCGCAATTTTGGAGTCAGCCCGGGGGCACTACCTATAACGAACCTATTTTGGATATAGAAATAGGCATGGGCGGATTAACTCCTGTTCACAACTCTGAGTTTTTTCATTTCCAAGGAACTAACCAACCGGAATGCGCATTACTACTGAAGCGCGATGGTGGAATTCTTTTTACCTGCGATGCCATTCAACATTATGGCGACTATAGCTATAACAATTGGCTGGCAAGAATCTTGATGCCACGAATCGGATTTCCTAAAAGAACAATTATTGGTCCAATCTGGCTAAGGTTGATGACACCGGAAGGTGGAAGTTTAGAGTCTGAATTTCAGCGCCTCCTGCAGTTAGAATTCAATAGTCTCTTATCCGCACAGGGGGCTTTTCTTAACCAGGGTGCCCGTGGAGCGGTAATAAATGCTGTTTCAGCAGCGTTTAACTTGGATTAAATCCTTCATTTTTTTTCCGCTCCACTACGCCCCGCCCTATATAAACTCCTGAGCCCTTTTCCATAATTGATTGAATTCGGCCCGATGCTGGGGCTATGATGCGGCTACTGCGCGTAGGATTCTAGAATCGAATGCCAGGATACCTATAAATAAAAGAATTAATTATACAACTAGCCTGAAAGGCTGCGGGAGGACCTATGAAAACTACCCGACGTGGATTTGGAACCATTGCCTTGGGCGCTGCTGTTGGAGCTATTTCTGGAACATCAGTTTTTAGCCGTAAAGCCCCCGCCCAGACCCGTGCTAACCACGCAAACGGGGTCTACGATAACGGCATTATTCAATTGAATCAGAATGAGAGTGCCCGCGGTCCTGGACCGAAAACTATGGACGCCATGCATAGCCATACTACTAAGCGCGTAGGGCGTGGTTACTCCCCTGATCATGTGAATGAGCTACGTCAAGGCGTTGCTGATTACTACAATATCAGCACTGACAATGTGCAGCTGGCCACGGGTTCAACTCCCTTACTACAAGGATCGGTTCGAGCTTTCTGTAGCGCTGATAAAACATTCGTCACTCCGATGCCTACTTACTCAACCAGTTTGAGTACAGCGCGAAAATTAACGCAGCCAAAAATCGAATTGCCTCTGGGAAGTGATCTAGGAGTTGATTTGGATTCTTTGGCAAACAACGGTGAAGGTGCTGGCTTGTTGTATCTATGTAATCCAAACAACCCCACTGGCACAGTGCATGGACCGGATGCGGTTGAGGCATTTGTCCGCAGAGTGATGCGTGAAAACCCAGACACTTACATTCATATCGACGAAGCCTTTTATTAACTATACGCGTCCAGGCCTTTAAAGGAAACTGCCTTACCACTAGCCCTGGAATTCGACAAAGTGTTTATCACTCGTTCGTTCTCTAAAGCACATGGTCTTGCCGGTATGCGTATTGGCTACGCCCTCGCTCAAGAAGAAACTCTAGCGAAGATTCGCGGAGCCTGGGGTATGGGTGATGTAAATATGCTTGGTGCGGTAGCAGCATTAACTGCATTGGAAGATAAAGAACACATTGCATGGGAAGCTGAGGAAAACGCAGCTATCCGCGATGAAGTAATCGGCTTCTTCCGTAGCCGCGGACACGAAGTACCAGATTCCAATACTAACCATATCTTCGTAAACATTGGAATGCCAGCGGCGCAGTTCAGAGAAGGTTTTCTGGAACACAATGTTTTAGTGGGACGTGACTTTCCACCTCTTGAGCAATCACATTGCCGTATTTCTCTCGGAAGCAGAGAAGAAATGAAGATTGCAATGGAAGTTTTTGCAAAAGTATTGGGATAAACCGAGCCAAAGCAAAAACAAAAGGGACTGAGTTTCCACTCAGTCCCTTTTTTATTCTACGGGCCAACAAGACTACTAAGTTATTTAGAATGCGGGGTTGATTGCCATGAGTCTCTTTAAACGAATGGGCATGTTCATATTCGTTGCATTATTTTTGAAACGAGCATTTATGCACAAGATCACAAAGCGACGGTAATGCAGTATATCGACGACAATGCTACTTTGTATGGTGGCGTTGCCCAACAGATATGGGACTGGGCCGAAGTCGGGTATCTGGAAACTCAAAGTTCAAACCTGTTACAGCAACAACTTTCAAACGCAGGTTTTGAAATAACAACTGGTGTTGCAGGAATACCAACGGCGTTTGTTGCAAGCTGGAGCGCAGGTACCGGTGGTCCCACCGTTGGGATCTTGGCCGAGTACGATGCTCTTCCCGGTATTACTCAGGACAGAAATCCTTTAAGAGATGCTATTGATCATAAAGCAGCGGGTCATGCTTGTGGTCATCACTTATTTGGAACAGGATCAGTTGCTGCCGCTATAGCTACAAGAATGTGGATGCAGGAATCTGGACAGATTGGCGAAATCCGTCTTTATGGAACGCCGGCGGAAGAGGGTGGAGCCGGTAAGGTCTATATGGTGAGAGATGGCTTATTCGATGATGTCGATGTTGTTTTGCATTGGCATCCTAGTGATTCGAATTCAGCTGATGCTCGCAGTTCACTAGCAAACAAATCGGCGAAGTTCAGGTTTACTGGGTTATCCGCACATGCCGCTGGTGCACCCCATCGCGGCCGTTCAGCACTGGACGGTGTTGAGGCCATGAATCATATGGTGAATCTGATGCGAGAACATGTACCTATGGAAACTCGTATTCACTATGTAATTACTTCTGGTGGAGCAGCGCCTAATGTGGTGCCAGATTTTTCTGAAGTTTATTATTATGTTCGCCATCCTGATCCAGCCCAGGTGAATGAGATTTTTGATCGGGTGGTGCAAACTGCAGAGGGAGCCGCATTGGGCACGGATACCGAAGTGGAGTTTGAAGTAATCCACGGCATCTACAATGTGTTACCTAACATTTCTCTGCAGGAAGTCATTCATTCCAATCTGACCCGGGTGGGTGGCGTCGAATATAGGCCGAAGAAAGACAGTTTGCTGAGACCTTGCGTTCGGCATTGCCTCCCAATGCTCCTCGAGTAGAAGAGGCGGCAAATATTCGACCAATGATAGTGAATGAACGTGGTGGTGGTGGCTCTACCGATGTCGCTGACGTAAGTTGGGCGGTTGCCACTGGTGGATGCGAGCAGCAACCTGGGTCCAGGTACATCTTCTCATTCCTGGCAGGCAGTGGGGGCAGGTGGTACATCTATTGGAAACAAGGGAATGATTGTCGCTGCCAAGACTTTAGCTATGACAGCGTAGACTTAATCACCAATGGTGCCTTAGTTGAAAATGCAAAGAATGAACATCAGAACAGACTTCCTTCGGTTTGGGGTCTATGAGCCATTGCTGGGAGATCGTTCACCACCCCTGGATTATCGTCTGCCTGCAGGCCCAGGCAACTAATCACAAAACCGAAAAGCGCTTAGTTTTGGTCATTTTTCGCCATTTCTGAGCCAATATCTGCAGAATTCTTTTGCGCATTTGGCCTAATAGGAATATTCTCCAGGGGAAACTTGAGTGTTAAAAAACCCAAAACTCAGAAGCCCCAAAAACCAAGGCCTCAGGCCCAAACAGACAAAAGAAATATAAAAGGGGGGAAAGATGTCCAGAAATCAGCAATCATCCAAAGGACTCGATCGCCGCAGTTTTATGAAAGGTGCGGGAATGACTGCACTCGCAGGAGCAGCTGGAAGCGTTGCTACAGTGGCTAGCACTTCTGCATCCGCCCAAGAATCATCTTCACTCGATATTCCTAAGCTCTCTAACGGTAAGTTTGATTTCGACACAATCTATAACCGTGTTGGAACTAACTGTGCTCGTTGGGATTCTCCGCCCAGAAATTATCCTGGTGGTGAATTCGAATACGGGATGGGTGTGGCTTCAATGGACTTCGAGTGTGCCCCTTGCATTACCGAAGCATTGCAGGAGCGTATCAAACATCACAACTGGGGCTATCTAGCTTCAACTGATGGATTACGGGACGGCATTATCCGCTGGAATGGAGAACGTCATGGCGTTGATCTTGATCCATCAAACGTAGTCATCTCCGATGGCGTTTATCCAGGCATGATCGCGGCAATGCGCGCTTATGTTCCAAGAGGAAGCAAACTACTTTTATCGACACCTGCTTATTCTGGATTCTATGGAATGGCTAGAGCAGCAAATGTCGAAATCATCGACAGCGAAATGCTTTATGCAAATGGACGTTACGAAATTAACTGGGAAGATCTTGAAGCCAAGATGACTCCAGATGTTCGCGCTATGATTGTGTGTAATCCACAGAACCCAACCGGTAATGTATGGACTGAAGAAGAACTACTTCGAGTTGGTCGTCTCTGTCTTGACCATAATATTGTTGTTCTGTCTGACGAGATTCATTCTGATGTAATTCGCTCTGGGCATAAATTCACACCATTTGCGAGCCTGCCGGATGAAGCAGTGGTTAACAATAGTGTTTCATTTAATGCTATTAGTAAGACATTCAATCTGGCTGGAATGAAGAATGCTTACTACTATTCTAAGAGCCCAATCACTCTTGGTCGTGTTAACAAATATCACAGAGCTGAGTTAAGCACATTAGGTGTTGTTGCTAACGAAGCAGCGTACAACCATGGTGGTGAATGGTTTGATGAAGCAAACGCTTATATGGATGACACTCATTCGTACGTCGAGAGCTACATTAACCAGTATATGCCAACCGTTGGCTATACTCGTAACGAAGGTACCTTCATGACATTCCTTGATTTCACCAAGATAATGGAATCAGTCGGTGCCAAAGAACTTTATGAGTCAGCTGGTAAAGCTAGTCCTGAACATTACTTTCAGGATTGGATGGTGCATAACTCAGGTGTGTATCTGAATCCAGGGGTTAGTTAGGAGAGGGCGGGGCAAACCACATGCGAATGAACATCGCGTCTTCCCGTGTAGTCATTAAAGAAGTATTGGATGCAATGGCGGCATCGGTTAATAACGTTTAGCTTTTGAGACCCATAGGAAATAATAAAAGAAAGAGTAGAAGGGAAGACTCGCACAAGGAAGATAGAAAGCACGTAAAAAATATCTACCACAAATGGAGAGGCAGTGTTGTTTTTAATGACACTGCCTTTTGCTTTTCTGGATTCTTATTCAATGATTGATTCGATTCACTTCGCCAGTATTAGCAAAGTTGCCGATTTACTCCAAAGGAAAGAGATCTCAGCGGTGGAGCTTACTGAATTTATGCTAAATCGCATTGAAGCTCTCGATGCAAATCTAAAAAGCTACGCAACGATATGTGCGGATCATGCAATGGAAGCTGCGATCAAAGCAGAACGTGAAATTATAGCTGGCAACTATCGCGGACAGCTCCATGGTATTCCAATTGCAGTAAAAGACCTTTGCTTCACTAACGGAATTCCTACAGTTGGTGGTCTTAAAGTGCGAAGAAACATCGTTCCCGATTTTGATGCAACGGTGGTGGAAAAGCTGAGCGATGCCGGATCCGTCTTACTGGGAAAACTCAATCTAACTGAAGGCGCATTGTCCGGCTATAACCCGGATTTTGATATTCCAATTAATCCATGGGGATCAAAACTTTGGGCTGGCGTTTCATCATCTGGTTCCGGTGTAGCCACTGCAGCGGGTCTATGTTTTGGCTCGTTAGGAACTGATACCGGCGGCTCAATTCGCTATCCATCCATGGCAAACGGAATCGTTGGACTTAAACCGAGTTATGGCAGAGTCTCTCGCTTTGGTGTCATGGAACTCGCCGGCACACTTGATCACGTTGGTCCAATGACACGATCAGTGGAAGATGCGGCAATCATGTTTGAAGTAATCGCTGGTCATGATGAAAAGGATGCAACTTCTATCGACGGTGAGGTCCCTCAAATTGTTAGTCAACTTAATGGAGATATCGCTGATCTAAAAATCGGTGTTGATGAGTCTTACCTAAAAGAAGGAACAGATCCCGGATTAATTTCTGCAATTGAAAACGCGATTGAATCTTTTATGGACCTGGGCGCTAACATTGTAGAAGTATCTATGCCCGCTTCTGATCCCAAGGAACTTCGAAATCTTTGGTTACCAATTTGTGGGTACGAAGCAGCAAAAGCTCATGCTGATACTTTTCCAGAAAGAGAAGATGAATACGGTGGTTATCTAAAGGGCGTTTTGGAACTCGGTTTATCCATGTCGGAAGATGATTACCGGGATGCGATGAACAAGCGTGCCGAATATTCAAAACAATTTGAGGCGGAACTAGAGAAAGTCGATGGAGTAATTTGCCCAGCCGGTGGCTTTGTTTTTGAGGCGGACAAAGAAGCGCAGTATGGTGATGCGGTAGCGATGAAAGATGTAATCAAACATTTTCAAGGTCAGTTCACTATACCGGCAGATTTGGCCGGAACACCGGGACTAATTCTTCTCTGCGGATTCTCCAAGGATAATCGACCATATGCACTGCAATTATTAGGGCCGAATTTTTCGGAATTAAATCTTTGTAGACTTGGTCATGCATATGAACAAGCCCATGATTGGCACCAACACCATCCATCAATCTAAAAACTAAACCTATTAAAGGATACAAAAAGGAAAACTGCAATGACCGGATTTGTTCCCCCGAAAGTTTGGAAATGGGATGCACAAAGCGGCGGAAGGTTTGAAAAAATAAACCGCCCTACCGCGGGCGCCCAGGAAGAAAAAGAACTTCCAATCGGGAAGCACCCTTTGCAATTGTATTCGTTGGGAACTCCGAACGGTGTGAAAGTAACAGTAATGCTTGAAGAGCTTTTAGCCTTTGGACATGGAGGCGCCGAGTATGATGCTTGGCTCATCAAGATTAATGAGGGCGAACAGTTTGGTAGTGGCTTTGTTTCTATTAATCCAAACTCAAAAATTCCAGCGCTACTAGATGTTAGCACTGATCCCCATACTCGCGTCTTCGAATCAGGCGCCATACTGGTTTATCTCGCAGAAAAGTTTAATGAACTTATTCCGACAGATCCTTGCGCACGAGCGGAGTGTTTTTCTTGGCTGATGTGGCAAATGGGTGCGGCACCTTTTCTCGGGGGCGGTTTTGGTCATTTTTATGTTTATGCGCCAGAGCGATACGAATATCCAATAAATCGCTATACGATGGAAGTAAAACGGCAACTCGATGTATTGGATCAGAATCTCGCCAATCGACGGTTCATGTGTGGTGACGAATACAATATTTCTGATATCTCGATTTACAGCTGGTATGGACCCCTCGTCATTCGGACTCTTTATAAGGCTCAGGAATTTCTGGATGTCGAGTCATATAGAAATGTTGTGCGTTGGGCCAGAGAAGTGGAAGAGCGTCCAGCAGTAATTAGGGGTCGTCGGGTTAACCGAACCTGGGGGCCAGAAGAATTGCAGGTGCCAGAGCGCCATGATACTAGCGACCTGGACTAAAACGACTTTAATTGGTAATAAGTAACCACTAGACTTTTTGTGACTTAGTTGATTAACTCGGTTTCAGAATAACAAACAAATCAAAGTAACTTTAATGAGAAGGATTACGATGAAAATTACGAACTTTTTTCTTGCGATAGTTTTACTTGCTGCGCCATTGTTAGCCAGCGCCCAATTGTCTTCGGTACAGCAAAAGGTGCAGGGGATTATGGCAATGGACCACCGCACCGATGCGGAGCTGGCACGAGATGATGATAGAGACCCAGTTAATGCGATTGAGTTTATGGGTATTAAAGATGACATGACTATCATTGAATTTATTCCTGCAGGTCAAGCGTATTACACGAAAATATTAGGGCCTTTGTTGAGAGATAATGGACACCTAATGGCAATCGACAGTCAAGGAACTTTTGACCGCTGGGGCGACTGGATTGAAATGCCGGAAATGGGAATGGTGCATCCAATTCCAATGGAATTAAGTTTTAATCGTGCAGAAGGTCGCTATGAGCCAGGTGAATTAAACTTCGGCTTGCCTCCAGGTACCGCAGATAAGTTTCTGTATATTCGCGAGTACCACAACTTCAACGCAGAAGACAATGCACGCATTAATGCTGCAGTTTACGACGCATTAAAGCCCGGGGCTGAATATGTAATCGTCGATCATACTCGTCGTCATATGCAGGGAGAGAACCGCGTTCTTGGCAGAAGAGAAGATCCAGTTACTGTTATTTATCAAGTACAGCAGGCAGGCTTTGTACTTGATCGGGTATCAGACATGTTCTTCCAGGAAAGTGATGATCTCACTAAAGAAGTTGGTGAAATTCCAAACATGACTGATAGATTTTTCCTGGTATTCAAAAAACCAGAATAAAAGTCATTAAAACTAAAAAGCCCCGGCGGCTATCCATCGGGGCTTTTTTGTTCCAGATTTAAAGCTTAGCGAGAAGGAAAACCTCCAATCCAAATTGGGCTGGACCAGGCAATCGCATCGTTAGCCTGTTCAACCTTGAAATAATAATAATCACCTTGGTCTGGAAAACTGGGATCGTCGAAAGAGAAACTAATGTCTTTCGTACCTTCGGTGATTACTCTTCTTACGGTAATTGCATCTTCTGGATAATCAGGTCCTGCTAGTGTTCTGGTTATTTTTCCTTCTTCTAACTCGGAAAGCGCGATATCTGTTTGAGTTGCAGCTATAGTTGCATGAGGTCGATAGAAGGGTGGCGCAGATCCGGTTTCTGTAGTTTCGTCTAAATCAAAACTTATCATTGTGTTTTCATTTACACCTGTAAGCGTTAACAAGATCGAGCTCGTGTCGCCACGGGTATTTGTACGAAAACTAATTGTATTGTTGTCAACCACCATCGCTTGAGTAAATGGGTTGAAAAAATCCATGGACTTAGCTTCGATAACTGTTGCATTAGTTACGTTTAAGTCTCCAGCCCAGTGACGCCAGCCCCTTGGTGCATCGCCACTAAAGTATGGAGTTGGATCTGAAGTAAAACTAATTAGCAGTTGTTGTTCTATGCTAGCTGAGTTTTCAAGTAGATATTCTTCTTCCCAAATCACTTCATCGTTCTTTAAAAGTTGAATGGATTTAAGTGGTGCAGTGCCAATGGCGCGACCGCTGACTACCCGAGAATCTGAATAGTCAGCACGTTGACCCATTCCAGTCCCATTGACGTCAAAATCCAGAATGATGCGATCGCCAGTTGTGGCGTAAGTTCGTTTCGCTTTCATCCCATCGAAAATCGCATCGCGTGATCGCTCTGGTGCCAAAACTGCACCCAAACCGCCGCGCTGTGCCAGTGAATTGCGGTGGGGTGCTGAATATCCTGGCCGCGACAAGTGGTCGTCCGATGCCGCTACTACACCGACTTCATGGCCGTGGGAAAGATAAGCTTCCATAAACCATTGAAAGGATCCATGCATGGACATAATTTCTATTATTGGTTCTAACTGCGGATCTGATTGTCGAAAATCACCTGGGTTGTGCGCGTGGGGAATAACGACAATATTATTGGGGTCATGACGCTCGTGTAACTCTGCATATAATGAAGAAAGACAGGGAATTCCATTGCAGATACTGGTATCTGATCTTCGATGGTTCGAAACAATACATTGTGGTGACCACCGAAGCGGGTATGCCTAGTCCATTCCCAACCCAAATAAGGAACAAACTTTCCTGGTTCATCGTACTCTGCACTGGTGCGGCGAATTAAATCCCACTCACCAGCGTCGAGCCACACGTCATGTTCGGAATGGGTGACATAATCTAATCGTGCATCATCTCGCGCGAAGCGCATAAAATAATCTACCGTTCCGATGCCTTCGGAATAACCGCTATGACCGTGCGTATCACCCCAATAAATACGAAACTCTGGATTCTCTTCTACCAAGGATGGGGTTGCCTTCACCAGTAATTGATCCATCTGCGCTGCGAATAGAAATCCAATACACGCCTGGCTCATTTAAAGCTAAATCCATAACAGTTATGGCACTAGTACCAGCATTTGTTGTTGCAACAATTTCATTGTTCAACAAAACTTCAAAAGCTGGAATGTCACCGGTGGCACGATTAAAGTATTGATCTTGTGCGCGTACTGAAAGTTCAAAAGATTCTCCAGGTTCAACAACACTCGGCGCAAATCCATGTACACCTGTTGTCTCACCGCCGACGATTTCAAATGGAGTAATTGGTAGAGAGCGCCATTCACTCGAACCATCTAAATCAACATAAAGTGGTAGAGGCATACGTTCACTTTCGAAAGTGGGCGTCATTATTCCTGAGCCACCCTGACTTCGATCACCGTAAGTAATGGTGACACTGGAGCCACGATCCAATTCACCTTCAACCACGCGAAATGTAATTGCAGGCTGTGGGCTGCGGAATCCACCATGAGGTCCGGAGGCCATTATTGTTTCGCGCTCAAATACAGCATCGTCATCGTCTGTCGAGATACTCACATAACCGGCAGCAGCGGGATTTTCAGTTTGAAACGTTCCCCAGTTTGCATTGAAATGCCGAGCTACCCAAAACCCACCACCAGTCACTATTGGCTTGGTACCAACACGCCAGGTTTGACGTAACTCCGCCATGGAGCTAACAACGAAAGGTCCTAAAGTATCACTGGTTAGTAAGCCTAGTGATCCTTCTTCATCCCGCAAGATGAATTCACGAATAAATTGATCAACGTTTCTTGATTGGTTCACAGCTTGCTGCCCAGTAGGTGCAAGGGTTGCTTGTAGACGAACTCGCGGAGCATCTATGCCTACTTCACCGCCGGCCATGGCATAGGCATCTATCCAGTCAGCAAGCAGGTCCGCTCGTTCTACTATTGAAGATTCATTGGTGGCTTCACTGGCCAAATCGGATTTAAGCTGATCAACTCTCGCTCTTAGCTCAGGAGTCATATAGTCATCAGGGACTACGTGCCGTTCTCCTTCATTTGTACAAGCAAATAGCAAGGCCAAAATAGTGATTGCAATTAGCAATCGAATTTCCGTTTTTTTGAATGAATTTGTGAAGATCATTTTTGCTACTCTCACTTCTTATCTGCAGAGAAACCTACACTAGGCATTTTTATTTTGCAGTAAATCGAAATCTATTACTAATTGCTTTAAGCTGCATTTAACTTCTATCCTTAAAATTCGGCCAATAAGAACTAAGAATAAAGGGGCAAATATGAAACGCAGACAGTTTGTAAAAGCAACTGCAGGTGCTGCCGTCCTGTTGCGACCAACAAGACTATTTGCACAGTCCTTTGATTTGGTGGTTCGAGGTGGGCGGGTAATTGATCCATCCCTCAACCTGGATATGGTCGTCGATATTGGCGTGGTTGGAGACCGAATTGCTGCAGTTGCGCCAAACCTCGGCAGCGCAGCGGATGCGGAAATAGATGCCCGAGATAGAATTGTGATGCCAGGAATTCTCGATATTCATGCACACTACGCACAAGATTCTGAAGGTCCTCATATTTGTTTGTCCGATGGCGTTACTGGGTGGGTAGATGCTGGGTCGGCCGGTGCAGATAACATCGACGAAATCGTTGCGGTAGCAAGATCAGCCCCACAGTCTGCTGGCATACTTCTTAACATCGGCAGGCGAGGTGTCATTCCAGAAGGGGATACGGCAGACATTTCATTAGCTAATGTTGAGGTTGCAAAAGCTGCTATTGCGCGCAATCTTGATTACGTTGTCGGTGTTAAAGCGCGTATGACGGAGGGTGTAACTGCTAATGACATAACGGTGATACGCAGAGCTCAGGAAGTTGCCAGTTATTTCAATCTGCCATTAATGATTCACATGGGGCAGTCCGCTTCACCCATGGCTGAACTGGTGGCTGAATTAAAACCTGGTGACATAGTTACACACATGTATGCCCCGCCGCCTAATGCCATAGTTGACGATGCAGGCAACATTTTTCCTGAGGTGTTAGAAGCCCGTCGCCGCGGTATCTTTTTTGATGTCGCTAATGGACGTATCGATCATCTGCGCTGGGATACTTTCGATGCGATTATGGCTGCAGGTTTTTGGCCGGACACTATTTCTACCGATGGATTTTCCACCAGTCGCAGCGCACCCGGTGTGAGAGATTTTCCAAATATCATGTCGAAATTTTTAAATTTCGGTATGCCATTAAGTGCAGTTGTATCATCTTCTACTCTAAATCCTTCTAGAGTGTTTCCGTTCTTGCGAGATAAAGGAACACTAAACGTGGGCGCTCCGGCAGATATAGCGATATTGGAACTAAGACAAGGAAATTTCACCTTCGTAGACAACTATGAAAACCTGAGAGCAGGTACACAGAGATTGTTTCCATTCGAGACGGTATTAGCAGGACGCCAAGTTCCAAGAGTTTAGAGAGAAGAATTCATAGTAGAAATCACTTCTTACTCTAAAATTTCATTTTTAGTTTAATCATTACCCCCAGCGCTGAGGCGACGATCATGAATAATCTGTTGATAGTCTTCGTCGGTAAGGTACGTGACGTTCACATGAGCATGATACATATCATCGTAACTGCGCTGACCCCAGCCAACCCATTGCGTTGGATCCGGGTTGTGGGGGTTTTCTGCAGTGTTGTCATGCCAGGCAGTAATTTTCAAAATGGTTCCCGCTGGCAGTAGTGGCGCTGAATCCTCTGAGTACACATAGTTTACATGCCAGTTAAAATTGAAGTTATCAACGTGGCTCAACATTTGAACCTGGCCATTTGGTAGAATTGCTTCCATCGACATGGCTTTACCACGGATATGCATATGGGGTTGATAGTTTTCTAATCTTGCGTGGGTAACCAGAGGTACATAAGCGTGGTGGGTACTGATCTTACCCGGCGGTATATCTAGTGTATCCATTGCTTGCATCACACCGAGTGCTTGTGAATAAACTCGATACTTCGGAACAAAACCTTCTTGGTGAAACCAGATTCCAAGTTCAGTTTGGGCAGTGATTTCCTCTCCTACTGAATGGTAGTGATTATCAAAGGCGACTCTTGAGCCAGCCTTCATTAACTTTCCAGTATTTTCACGGAAAACATCGCCGATCTTACCTACTGCGAATTCTGTTAAATAGCTACCTCTGCCGGGTACATCAACTGCGGGACTGAAATCGCTAGGCTCTTCTTCCTGTTGTACATAGACAACGGCATGGTGAGTTACCGGACGCGATTCCATTGTTGGTCTTACTTCCATGCCGGTTACCCAACGATCTTCGGTAAGACCAGTTTCGATAATTGGTGTCCACCATTGATCCTGTCCTTGCGCCGATTGAGTCCATGGCGTTGAACGAACAATCAAATCAGGTTCGCGGCCGTATTTTTCAGCTAAACGCCAAACATCGTCCGATGGCCAATCGATCGGTGCTGGTAGGTCTTCAGGATTTCCTTGCGGAGCACCTAAATCAACCCATGCAGCAATGGTGGCAATTTCTTCATCGCTTAGAGAAACATCATTATCGTATCTTTGAATTCCAACGGTTTTATCTAAATGCCAGGGTGGCATTTCTCGTGCTTCGACTCGCGCCTTGATAACCGGTGCCCAAGGTCTGACTTGTTCGTAAGTCATCAAAGCCATTGGCGCCATCTGGCCAGGCCGATGACAGGTGTGACAATTTTCCTGGAGTATAGGAGCAACATCTTTACTGAAAGTGATTTCTTCCTGAGCGTATGTGGCTCCTGCTGCGCTTAACATTAAAACGCCAGCGAAAAATCTTGTTTGAGTTTTCCAAACTGTATTCATAATCTTCACCTGTATCATCGAATCGTTTTGTTAATTCGCAATTTATTCTACGATGACTTTTATATAGCCATTAGTCCAGCAACAAAAGAAGCCGCCAGCCATAATAAATGCCTGCCCACCAGAATCATCCCAGGCCAACACACGTAAAACATATTCCCCTGGTGCATCAAATATTGCTTGCGTGGTTGCTTTACCGTCATCCAATCTCGGTGTTTCGTCTACAAATTCCACTTTACCTGGCCCTCGATATTTTCCTAGCACCAATCCATTTCGCGCTGGCGTACCTACCGAGCGAGATTTCTTTACTCCATCATCCTCGGACCAAATAATTAGTTCGGTGCTTTCACCAACTGTGGTTGAAATTGTCAGTGAATATGTTCCCATTGGTCCCTGACCAGGTTCACCGTTCGCGCTAAAGCGAACAGTTGGAGGAGTATTTCCGCTGGTAACTTCTTCTAGCGCAGTAATTTCCCATTCCGGCCTCAAGTGACCAGGTATGGCTATGGATTCGCTTCCGGAATTGATTCGCCAGGTTAGAGTGTGATCACCAAAGTCTGCAGGAACTTTGATAGCAAAAACTCCGGTATGCCGGCGTGGATAGAAAAATTCCGGTTGGCCTCGATCCGGTGGTCCCGGCTCAAATTGGTTGTCTTCGCCAACGGGAATCGACAAATGCTCCTCATAGTTGCGATTGAAATAACCGAACACCAAACTGAAGCTGCCATCAGCATTGGGATACCAACCTTCAAATGAAGGCGAAACACTTTGACCTTTGCTGTGCGGAAGTGGTGCTTCGATCAAATTGCCTTGGGCTTGGACTGCAATCGGAAACAGCTGCAGCCATGCTAAGGCGAGAACAATCTGGAACGTTCTTTTCATTATTATGCTCACAATCCGATAGATTGGACCTCCTGAGACATTCAGTCAAGCTATAATAAAGTGTATCTAAGGTACTGTATCGCTGGCGACAAACACCTGTTTTAGCTAGTATTTAAAGCCTATAAGAGAGTAGGAATATGACCCTACCAAACTCTAGGATTATTGGTGCCGCATTGGCACTAACCCTCGTGGCCTGTGGCTCCGAAGAGCCTGCCGCTCCAAGCTCTGCTGTGCCTCTGGAAAGCCGGGCAGCTATTGTTGAATTAGCTTCGATTGAGCCATCCTCCGCCCACACCCAGGCAGCGATTAACCAGTACTGTATTGTTTGTCATAACGAGGCATTGGAAACAGCCGGGCTAAGGTTGGATAACATCGATGTTGCTAATGCCGCGGCGTACCCTGAAGTTCTAGAAAAAGTCATTCGGAAATTGCGCACTGGAGTTATGCCACCGGTTGGGATGCCATCTCCGCCCCAAGAAGACCGTGCAGCTATGGTCCATTGGCTGGAAAGTTCTTTGGATGCACTTGCTATAACTAATCCGAATCCAGGTCGTACTGAAACCTTAAGACGACTAAATAGAACCGAATATGAAAATGCGATCCGAGATTTGCTAGCTCTTGAAATTGATAGCAGCACTTTATTGCCTCCAGATGAAAGTGGTTACGGCTTTGATAATGTTAATGTGGGGGACCTGCCCCCAACACTATTAGATCGATACATTTCTGCGGCGCAAAAGATTAGTCGATTAGCAGTGGGAGGAGCTCAGGCATCAGTTCAAAGCGAAGTAATCAGCATACCACCGGATTTAACCCAGGAAGATCATATTCCAGGATTGCCCATAGGCACTCGTGGCGGTGCCACTTTTCCTTATACTTTTTCTCAGGATGGGGAATATGATTTTAAAGTTCGCTTGGCGCGCAATCGTGTTAACGACATTGGTGGATTACGCAATGCGCCAGAACAACCATTGGAACTTCTGGTTGACCGTGAAGTGGTTGAATCCTTCTTGGTGATTTTGCCAGAAAGTGGCGATCACTCTGAAGTGGATAATAACTTTATCGCACGCATTCCAGTGACTGCTGGCCCGCATAATATAGGTGTTACCTTTCCCAAACTTTCTGATTCCCTAATAGAAAGTGAAAGACAGCCACTAGAATCTCGCTTCAATGAAATACGACATCCAAGATTAAACCCGGCTATTTTCCAGGTGACAATATCTGGTCCCTATGACGCAACTGGTTCTGGTGATACTCCGAGTCGTCAGAAAATATTCACTTGTGAGCCCAACGAAGCCTCAGAAGAACTTCTGTGTGCTCGCCAAATCCTGACTGGTTTAATCCGCAGAGCTTACCGTCGTGCCATTACTGAAGAAGATGTTGCGCAACCCTTGAGTTTTTTTGAGCAAACGAGAGAAGAATCCAGTTTTGATGAAGCTATTGGCGCTGGGCTTAGTTCTATATTGGTAAATCCAAAATTCTTATTCAGAGTTGAGCTTGATCCCACTGAAGTCGAAAGTGGTTCTGTCTACAAGATAAGCGATACTGAGTTAGCTTCTCGTCTGTCGTTCTTCCTCTGGAGCAGTATTCCAGACGATGAATTACTAGACCTTGCCGAGCAAGGAAGGCTGAGTGAACTTGAAATCCTTCGTGGACAAGTGCAGAGAATGCTCGTCGATGAGCGTTCTAAGAATCTGGCGACTAACTTTGCAGGCCAATGGTTGCAGCTTAGAAACTTAGCAGCATTCAGTCCTAATATTAGAGACTATCCTGATTATGACGATAATTTGCGTCAGGCTATGCGTACTGAAACAGAGTTGTTTATTGATCATGTTCTCCGCGAAGATAAGAGCATCATGGAATTGCTCCAGGCAGATTACACTTTTCTTAATGAGCGTTTAGCTAAGCATTACGATATACCAGGTATCTATGGCAGCCGTTTTCGCCAGGTTGATCTGGGAGGGAATAGTGATCGCGGCGGTTTGTTGAGACACGGCAGTGTCTTGTCGGTAACTTCCTTCGCTAATCGAACTTCACCGGTCCTGCGTGGTGTTTGGGTATTGGATAACATTTATGGTGCCCCGCCACCGCCGCCACCGCCAGATGTTCCGGCACTAGATGAAACTGCAGTATCTGCGTCCCTGCCAATGCGGGAACGCCTGGCTGCGCATCGCAACAATCCAGTCTGCGCCAGCTGCCACAACACCATCGATCCGGTCGGATTTTCCATGGAAAACTTCGATGCCGTGGGCAGATGGCGCAACAGTGAACGGGATAATCCATTAGATGTGGCAGGAGGTTTGCCAGGTATGGATCCATTTACTGGAATTGCAGGACTAGAGAAAGGATTGCTACAACGGCCAGAATTGTTTGCCGAACTATGACAGAGAAACTAATGACATTCGCGTTGGGGGGGGGCGTTGAATATTTCGACGCAGCGGCAATCCGCCAGATCGTGCGCGATGCTGAATCAACGGACTATCGCTTTTCTTCACTCATCATGGGCATTGTGAAAGCACCCCATTTCAAATGAGGACTTCATTATGATCATTACAAAAAAGGCACTTCCAAGACGTACCTTTTTGCGCGGGGCAGGTGCTGCAATAGCACTTCCCCTATTGGACGCCATGATCCCGGCTGCAACTGCTGGGCGCAGACACCTGCCAAACCATTGCCACGACTGGTTTTCGTGTTTGTTCCAATGGGAACCGATCATGCTCGCTGGACGCCACAGGGGGTGAAGTATTGAATGAGTTAACACCGATACTTAGTCCCCTGGAAAATATAAAAAACAAAGTAACAGTAATCACCAATCTCGAATTACAACAGTCTTATCCTGGAACCCATGATACGTCGAATTCAGGATTCCTCAGTTCTGCGTTTGCTAAACATACTGAGAGTTCCGATTACCAACTAGGTACGACCGTCGACCAGATCGCTGCGAAACAAATTGGTCAGGAAAGTCGTTTAGCGTCGCTTGAATTATCGATGGATATCAATCCTCTTGCCGGTGTTTGTAACAACGGTTACGCCTGCGTTTATCAGAACAATTTTATCCTGGTCTTCGCCCACGACTCCTTTACCTTCGGAAGCTCATCCGCGATTAGTGTTCGAGCGTTTATTTGGCGAAGGTGGCACAACAGAAGAACGTGTTGCTTTACTCGCTCCCGTGCAAGTTTGTTGGATTCATTTAATGAAGACATTAGTAAACTGAAACGCAAAGTTGGTGCTAGCGATCAAAATCGTGTAGATCAATATCTCGAGACAATTCGAGAAATTGAAAGACAGATCCAACGGGCTGAAGAATCTGATACTGAAGAGTTTGTCACTAACATGGAGAGACCAGTTGGTGTTCCGACAGAGTTTGGTGATCATGCGCGTTTACTCTACGACCTACAGGTGCTCGCACTTCAGGCTGACAAAACCCAGAGTAATCAGTTTCCAGTTTACTCGAGAATTGAACAACCGCACCTATCCGCAAATCGGTGTGCCTGAACCCCATCACCCAACCAGTCATCATGGCAACGATCCGGTTAAGGTTGAAAAGATCGCGAAGATCGGCCAATACCATATGACTTTCTTTGCTGAATACCTTGAGAAGCTAAATGCAATACAAGAAGCAGATGGTTCACTCTTAGACAATACGGTATTGCTCTACGGCAGTGGTATGGGTAACCCAAGTTTGCAGATCATGTAAATCTACCAATTCTGGTTGCTGGTGGTAAAAATACCGGTATGCGTGGCGGAAGACATATTCGTTATAGCGAGGCACTCCACTGGCTAACCTACACTTAACTTTAATGGATCGAGTAGGCATTCCCTTTAATTCCTTTGAGGATAGTACTGGCAAGATCGAAAACTTATTCAACTACGTGGAAGTTTAAAGAGGACAAAGGAGACTACGATGAAGATAAATACCTTAAAAGTAGTTTCAGCGTTTCCAGTTATTCTGAGCGCGTTTAGTTTCACTGCAACCGCAAATGAATCTGCATTAGCAGATGCTATTGAGCGTCAAGATGATCGTGCTATCGGTCAGTTGTTAGACCAACGAACTAGCGTAAATGAGCCACAAGTTGATGGCATGACAGCATTGCATTGGGCGGCGTATCACGATGATTTGGATTTAGTCCAGAAACTTATTAACGCCGGAGCAGAGGTAAATGCGGAGAATCGTTACGGTATTCCGCCACTTTCTTTGGCAGCAACTAATGCCAATAGCTATATCGTAAAAGCATTAGTTGATGCCGGTGCCGATGCTAGTAAATCATTAGCCGGTGGTGAAACCATGTTAATGATTGCTGCCCGCACTGGAAGCTTGTTGGCAGTTGACTTACTAATTGATGCTGGTGCAGATGTGAATGCACTGGATGACAAAGAGCAGACTGCATTAATGTGGAGCGCGGCAGAAGGGCATGCGGAAATCGTCAGGTCACTCATTGATTCTGGAGCAGATATTCATCATACCCTTGGTTCAGGATTTACCCCGCTCTTATTTGCAGTGCGGGAAGGCAACATTGATGTAGCGCTGAACCTGATCGAAGCCGGTGTTGATGTAAATGCTTTGTTAACACGGCAACGCGAAAGAACAATGCGCGCCGGTAATAATGCTAGCGAACAACCAATCAACCAAGGGTTAAGTCCTTTATTGCTAGCAATTCGAAATGGCCACTTTGAGCTTGCCATCGAACTCATCAAAGTTGGTGCCGATCCTAACGACATGCGTTCAGGCTTTACTCCTCTGCACACCATGAGCTGGGTCAGAAAACCAGATTCCAGTGACCGCGGAGATCCGGCACCGGTTGGTTCTGGAAATCTTAGTACATTGGAGTTTATACGTGACATTGTTGAGCTGGGCGCTGACGTTAACTTACCACTTAATGAAGGTGCGCCGAGACAACCTAACTCTGCTTCGCGAATTGAAAGTGGCGGGTCAACGCCATTTCTATTAGCAGCCGATCGTGCCGACGTAGCTCTCATGAAATTACTTTTGGAACTTGGCGCAAATCCATTCTGGACCAACTTAAATAGTACAACTCCATTAATGGCGGCCGCGGGTTTAGGTACAGCTGCACCAGAAGAAGAAGCAGGTACTGAGGATGAAGCATTGGAAGCGACAAAGCTACTGATTGAGATGGGTGCTGATGTAAATGCAATTAACGAGCGCAATGAAACTCCCATGCATGGCGCAGCAATGGGAATGTTCCCTGAAGTTGCAAAGCTGTTAAATGAATACGGTGCAAATCCCCATCTTTATAATGTTGAGAACTATCGTGGTTGGACACCCCTATTTATTGCCGAGGGTTATCGCTATGGATTGCCACGGCCATCCCAGGCAACCATTGAAGTCATAACAGGATTCATGGGTGAAGCTGGAATATCTCCGAAGGTGAACGCCCAGAAGTAATCGATATCTACGAAGTGCCACCGAATCGTTAATTAGATAAGAGGTTTGCAAGATGGCGATCTTGTCCAAAAAATGGGCGAAGAGGATTGGTGTTGGCTTAGTAGTTCTCTATATCGGTCAGGTCATACTCTTTGAAACTCTGTTAGGGGTTGCGCAGCCAGAGAACGTTGGCACTATGGTGCTCACTTCATTCGAAGATAATGAGGTTTTTGACAGAGTTCTCTCCCGCCTAGAAAGAGATGGCGATACTTATGTCGCGGTCAATCATTGGCCAAGAGCCTGGGCTAGACGAATACAGCGTAATCCTGACGTACAAATAACTTTCGAAGGTGAAACCCGGAATTACACTGCGATACGTTTAGTTGGGGCTGAACATGAGCAAGCATCAATCGACTTTGCAGTTCCTTTTGCGTTTAAGTTTTTGACTGGTTTTCCGCCGCGCTACTTCTTTCGTTTCGATCCAAAAGCAGATTTGAGTGAGGTGTATGCAATAGACATGGATACAGTTGAGCTTGCGGCAGAATACGGCGCTACAGTTAGAGATATCGAAACCAATGGAATTACTCTTCGTGTAGTTGAAGCAGGAGAAGGACCGCTAGTGGTTCTTGTTCATGGCTGGCCAGAGTCCTGGTATTCCTGGCGGCATCAATTACCTGCACTAGCAGAAGCTGGTTATTGGGTAGTCGCACCTGACATGCGTGGCTACGGTGGTTCCTCAATTCCCGGTGCTATTGAGGATTACAACATAAGAGAACTTACAGCCGATGTGGCAGGATTAATAACTACGTTGGGGGAGGAGAGTGCCGTTATAGTTGGTCACGATTGGGGTGCTCCAATAGTTTGGCAGACTGCATTGCTGTACCCAGAAAAGGTAGATGCAGTTGTTGGTCTTAGCGTAATTTATCGGGGTCGTTCTGTGAACAGGCCTGATCCGCCATTACGACAAGATCCGGAAGATGAATTTTTCTACATTAGTTATTTTCAGGACCCTGGGGTAGCTGAAACAGAATTCGATGCGGACCCAAGAGCATTAATCTCCAGACTCTATACTTCACGCTCTCCAGGCACACCAACCCATTCACCGGAAGTAACCGATACCCGAGCACTTGCTGGTGGCTGGATAAAACGGTTAGGCGATCCGATTCATCTGCCTGATTGGTTAAGCGAGAAAGATCTTGCTTACTATGTTTCAGAATTTAAACAAGCCGGTTTCAAAGGTGGCATTAACTACTACCGCAACGGCTCACTAAATTGGGATCTAACTCCTGAACTCGCTGACGCGAAGATTCAGCAACCAGCACTTTTTATTGCTGGTGATTTGGATATTGTGAATAGAGGAGCTACTGTTGAAGACCTTGAATCAGCTGCGCTGCCATATTTTGAAGATTTGCGCGGAGTAGTCTTGCAACCCGGGATTGGGCATCGAAATCAGCAGCAGGCTCCCGAAGACACTAATCGATTATTGCTCGAATTCTTGCGCTCACTAGATTGATCCAATAAAAGAAATCAGCGGCTACGGAGATAACCATGCTGAATAAACGAACTCTTTTTTCATACTTTCCCGTTTTTTTTCTAGCCATTTCATCTTTAGCATTTAGTCAGGGAAACTATCCAGCTCAATCCGTCGATTGTGATTCTCAAAGCGACACTTTATTTGTCTGTGGTTTAATCAATCCAGAAGACTTGTACCAGGTTCCTGACACTGACTGGGTGATAGCAACTGGAAGAATTTCAGACTCCGCCGGGCCTATCTATGCAGTGAACATCGATAGCCATCGGGTAGAAGAGGTTTATCCTCACAATTCAGTAGTGCCAAATTTTAATCGAGAAACTTATAGTGAATGTCCAGGACCAATACTAACTTTTCAACCTCATGGTATTACCTTAAGAGAAGGTAGTAACGGTAATCACACACTCTACATCGTAGGCCATGGCGCTCGAGAAGCAATTGAAGTTTTTAATCTCGATGCAAGCAATGGTGTTCCAACACTGAGTTGGATTGGTTGTATACCAGCTCCGGAAGGTACTCGCAGAATTAATTCCATAACTACTCTCCCAGGTGGATATCTTGGAGCAACAAACTTTGATACTTCTGGGGGCCAGCTCTGGGAATGGCATCCATCAACAGATTGGATCGAAGTACCGGGCTCTTCAATGTTTGGTCCAAACGGATTGGTTTCGTCAGAAGATGGAAATTGGTTCTATGTTGGTGGCTGGAGTGATCGATCTTTAGTAAGAATTTCACGAGGCACTAATCCAGTGCAGGTAGATTTAATACCGGTGGGATTTAATGTAGACAATGTACGCTGGGGAACAGATGGTCGCGTTATTGCTGCAGGGCATATTACCCGTTGCCCTGATGAAAACCCTTGCGACCTTTCTGCCGCTCGAGTTGCCAAAGTGAATCCTTCGACGTTTGAAGTTGAACAACTGGTCGATTATAAAGGCAATGATTTTTTTAATGTTGGAACAGTCGCCATCGAAGCTGCTAATGAGATTTGGATCGGTGGTATTTACGGTAGCTTTGGTATAGCAAGATTTCCTCAATAGTCTTCTTTTAGAATCGCCATTTCCTTTATCGCTGTTCTTTAAATGCTGAATAAAATTATTTTAAGGGGCTCGAGTCATTACTGCGAGCACCTTAAATCCTTGTTCCAAACGATTCGCTGTTTGTCTTTCTGCATCTTCAATAGAGTTAGCAACGATCGGATAGCCACAAGCTATGCCACTTTTTAGGCAAACCGCCAGTACTTCCTGCACCATGGCTTCTACCTGGGGCGCATTTGGTCCTTCTGCATTTATATAGGAAGCCATGTCCGTTGGCCCCACAAATAAAACTCCAACGCCGGGTACTTGAACAATGTCTTGAAGATTAGAGATTCCCTCTGGTGATTCAATCATAATCATCGCCACCAGGACTTCATAATCTCCGGAGCCCCAAACTTCATCTTGATCGAGCTGCATGGAAGCGATAGCTACTTCGGTTTGTCGTCTATTTTCAATGTCAGGAAACAAGATCCCGTAGGCACCTGCTTCAATAATTTGTGGAACAACTTGCTCTGGATTATCCCTCATTGCCAGCGGCGGTCTGACAATAGGTGCCACTACAGGCGATCCATCACCGTCACTCAGGTCATAGATCATTCTTCTCAATAGTGTAAAGTTGATGTTGTTGTATTGTTCGTCAATAACAACGAAATCTAGATCGAATCGTGGGTCGCGAGTAAAAGTACCAATGACGGCTTCACCAGCATCAAGTTTATTTATGATCGGATTAATTGAATCCTGAGAGAACGCGAACGAATTTGTCGCTAGATAAAATACAGAAACTGCTCTGAATAGATTCGTTCGCAAATCATTCACAAGAGATTACTCTTAGTTACTCAGTTGGCATTCGATGCAATGCACAGATTTTGTTACCAGCTGGATCACGTAGATAGGCAATGTACATTTTTACACCGCCACCTTCTCGGACACCTGGAGGATCTTCGATAGCTACGCCACCTTGTTCCAACCCTGCGGCATGCCAGGCATTGCATTGCTCTTTGTTATCGGCGGCAAAGCCAATTGTGCCGCCATTAGCATGGGTGGCTGCCTCGCCATCGATTGGTTTGCTTACGCCAAATACACCAGATTTGGTGCGATAAAAGACTCGACCTTTATCGTCAACAAATCCTGGTTCAATGCCCAGTTCTCCTAAGGTTACATCATAAAATGCTTTTGCTGATTCGATATCGTCTGCGCCGACCATGACATGACTAAACATGTGATTCCTCTTTTTAGTTAACTACGAAGTGGGGTTGAGTCTATACCGACTCAGTCCGGGAAAATTTATTTTAGCGCTGGTAGCGCGGACTGGATACATCCACGGACGAATTTTGTGAAGGATCTGGATAGGGTAGCCAGCTCCAGAATGGCAGCATCTGAATTTCCATATTTTCTGGATCGAAATTTTCTTCCATCCACTGATCTCGGGTGGCAACGGCCTGTATCTGATCGGCACGAGTTTGCAGACAGTCATAGCAGACGGAGCCGGGTACGAAGTGCTCTTCTCCCTGAGTGTCTAGTCCGCGAGCTATCATAAGTTCTTCCATGCGCACAGCCGTATGTAATTGCGCTTTATAAAAATCTGTGTAACTGAAACCCCTTGCGAAAGCCAGGGGAGACCAACCGTCTTCAGTTAAGGTAGTCAAATTTGCACCCATTTCAACCAGGTAGTCCACTGCAATATTCGCGCCGCGGAACCCGAGTCCATGCAATGCTGTTTCACCACGATAGTTTCTGGCATTGACGTCGTTACCTTGTTCCACACATATGCGAATGGCTTCAAGTACTTCTTCTTCCTGTCCGGTAAACGAACCACCATCTTCGCCTGGATTCCAAATATGTAAACCGGAAGCGACCATTAAAGGCGTAGTGCCGTCAGCATTAGGAATTTTGCGTCTGCACCGTGATCAAGAAGTAGACGCATCGCTTCAACATCGGTACTTTCGCAGCTAACATAAATGCAGTTGCACCTAATCGATTAAATCGATTACGTTGCCATCTCTTATTCCGTTGCGGGTCATGCGTGCGTTTACATCGACCCCTGCATCTAACAATTTCAGCATTAGCGCAGAGCTGTCCATGGTTCCGGAAGCAAATGGTCCTGGGTACCAAATACTAAATTCATTCTGCGGGTGCGCACTGTTTGATGCAGTGCGTTCCACCCCCCATCGGCTCGAGTAACATCAGCGCCGCGGTCGATTAAATGAGCTGCTAATTCCCAGTTAGCATTTGCTGCAGCAATTACTAATGCACTTTCACCATTGGATACCATGTCGTTGATATCGGCGCCTGCATCCAACAATGCGTCGACAGCTTCCATATGGCCTGCCCGCACGGCAAAAATAAACGCTGAAAATCCTGTGGGAGGAGCATAAGCAAATGTGCGGTCAGCAATGCGCGATGGATTGTTAGTTTTTACATGAACTTCCACGCCAAATTCCGCTAGTGCGCGAATAGCATCTGCATTGTTTTCAGAAGCTGCCCACATTAACGCTGTTTGACCGCGGGTTTCTTCACGATGATTGGGATCAGCTCTATGTTCCAATAATGCACGAACGGTAGCTGCATTGCCGGTCCGAGACGCGGTCATTAATAAAGTTTCACCTTCGGGCATGGGTTGATTTGCATCTACTCCCGCGGCCAATAATAGCTGCATGATTTCTGCATTGCCGTTTTCTGCAGCCAGAGTCGCAGCAGTCACACCGTATCTATTGGCTATATTTGCATCGGCTCCATTCTCTAATAGCAGTTGCGCAATAGTGTTGTGGTTACCTTGAGCTGCCCATTGCAACGCGGTTGTGGTGTCTGCAGACATGGAATTGGCAGAGATACCTTCATTTAATACTGTCGCACTAACTCAATTTCACCACCGATTATGGCATGGATTAAATCACGCTCTGTTGCGGCAAGGCTTAGTGCAGAAAAACTGAAGGTAATTAGTGTAAGAATCAGTTTCGCGAAAAAGTGCTGAATAGTGGTTGTTATCATGAAGGCCTATAGATCGCTTAAGCGACCTGTACTGTCAGAAATACTTGCCACTTCAACCCCAACCTTATCCAGGAGTGATAAACCGAGATTCATAAAAGGTGTGTGCATTGGATAACTCAAGTGTCGACCACCTTCAAGCGTGCCTCTACCACCGCCAATTAAAACCACCGGTAAGTTGTAAGGCGTGTGATGATCACCGTCGCCCATGCCAGTACCGTAAAGAAGAATGCTGTGATCGAGCAGAGTGCCGTCACCATCTTGAGTATTAGCGAGCCGATCTACAAACTTTTTGAACAGTGAACGTGGTGTGTATTAATTCGCGTGTACTGTTGAATGTTATGCGGGTTCAATTGTGGTGTGAAACCGTATGGTGTCCTTCGGGAACGCCAATGTCTGGATAGGCTCTGCCACTCAGCTCTCTTGCCATCTGCATCACACTCACTCGAGTCACATCTGCCTGATAGGCTAGTGCTAGCATTTCAAATAAAGTATCGATGTGCTCTTCAAAGGTATCGGGCACACCATCAGGTTGTTCTACTGAAGGTAAAGGACGACTTGCGTTGTTTTGTTCGGCACGTTGAATGCGGCGTTCAATTTCGCGAACTGCAGTTAAGTATTCATCCACCACAACTTTATCGCCATGGCCTAAATCCTTTTCTAAATTGCTTATGCTGTCAGAAACCGAATCAAGAATACTTCGGTCGGTCTTCATTTGTGCTATGCGCGCTTCAACACTACCACCGTCACCAAATAATCGTTGAAATAAAACGCGGGGATCACGTTCATGGGGAAGCGGAGTAGTGGGTGAACTCCATGAAGTCGAATTTTGATAAGTACAGCTATAACCGTTTTCGCAATTGCCAACAGTAAAATTAGAATCAGTAGTCAGTTGTAGTGAACGCAAGGAAGTTTCCTGGCCAAGCACATCTGCAGCATATTGGTCGATAGTTTTCCCTGCTTCGATGTCCGCGCCTTCTGTGCGCTTTGGTAATACACCGCTGAGCCAACCACCATGGGCACGAGTGTGTACGCCCCCACCTTCATTCGGACTAACCAGTGCACTATTACTTAGTCCGCTGATGACCACCATGTTTTCGCGATAAGGCTTTAGTGGTGAAAGAATCGGAGTCATGGTGTAGTTCTTGCCGTCATTTCCTTCAGGGTGGAAATTTGGTAGAAACATTCCATTCGGCGCATAGAAGAATCCCAAGCGAGGAGTCGGGTTTGCCGCTGTGTTGGCAAGTGCCTTCATTGCGGGCGCCATGGCACCCAGGAATGGTAACGCAACCATCGTGCCCATGCCGCGCAACACTGTACGCCGGGGTAAGGCTTTTTTGGTTATAAATGTCATGATTCCGATCTCCTATGCAGGAAAGGATAACTCAATACTATACCGGTGATTATAGATTGCATTCCATAATTACTTGCTTCGGCATCTCGCACTATCTGGCGAACGGCGGGCATATCGTAATATTCAAGCCCGCGCCCTAAGGCGTAGGTCATGAGCTTTTCAGTAAAAGTACTGACAAATCTTTCAGGCTGGACCACCAGCGCCTCCCGCAAATCGGTGACACCATCGAATGAAGTTCCATCGGGTAGTACCCCTGATGTATCGATCTGATTAAACCACTCATCTACCTGGCGATAGCGGCCGATTGCATCGAATCCTTCCAAGGCGAAACCGGCAGGATCGATCATGGTATGACATGCAGCACATACAGGATTGGATCTATGAGCTGCCATGCGCTCACGCATTGTGGCAACTCGTGCTGACGTTTTTCTGTCATCGAGCGCTGGAATATTAGGCGGTGGATCGGGCGGGGGTGTTCCTAAAATATTATCGAGAATCCATTTCCCTCTTAGTACCGGTGAAGTGCGTATGGCATGAGAGGTAAGAGAAAGAATGCTGCCATGACCTAACAGTCCTTTTCTTGGACTGTCTTCAGAAAGCACAACTTTGCGAAAGTGTGTGCCCTGAATGTTTGGAATGTCGTAATGACCAGCGAGTCTTCCGTTTAAGTAGGTGTAATCCGCTATGAGCAAATCCAAAACGCCTCGATCTTCACGCACGATACTATCGAAGAACATTTCTGTTTCGGTAATCATTGCCTGTCGCAAAGTTTCGTCGAAGGCAATCGCATAGGGTTCACCCGGACGAACAATGGTCGCGAGATTTCTTAATTGCAACCATTGACCGGCAAAGTTTTGTGTTAAAGCTTTTGAACGCGGATCGGCTATCATACGCGCAATTTGTTTTTCTAGTTCCGCTGGCTCACTGAGTTTATTCTGCTCTGCAAGTGCAAGTAACTCTTTGTCTGGGATTGATGACCATAGGAAGAAAGATAAACGAGAGGCTAATTCGATATCAGAAATCTGATACGGCATTCCGTTGCCGCTATCGCCAGGATCAGATTCAATTCTTACTAAAAATTCTGGACTCACCAAAAGTCTGCGTAAAGCTAATTCAATGCCTTCTTCAAAATTGCCACCGTCAGCGCGAGCCATGAAATAGAAATCCATTAACACGTTAGTGTCATTCTCACTAACCGGACGGCGATATGCTTGCCTGGCTAAGCTAGTAACAATTTCCTCGGCGCAGGCAGTTTCTTCGTTTGGATTTTTTGGTGTACAACTAAATACCTTATCGCGGCTTGGAGTATCTCCAGAGCTTCTAAAATTGAAAGGTCCTTCAATTGTTATACTGGTTACGAAGGGCATAGAGCCCAGCGGTCCGCCTGAATTTCCAGATGTGCGCGGATTTTCGAATCGTTCTCGTACTTGTTCTACTAGTGCTGGTGGTCGTCGATAAAAAGCAACACCAACTTCGCGGGGGCCAGCAGCAACAGGAACTTGTAAATCGACTGTAGATGAAGCACCAACCTCTATAGTTTCTACAGGTACGCCATCGATTGTTATCTCTAATCGATGAGCATCAACAATTCCTCTTGTACCACTGAGTTGTACGCTAAGTTCATAGTCCGCATCAACGGGAAATTGGTAGGACACTAATATGCCACCGCGAGTTCCGATAGGAAGACCAGTCGCCCGAGCATGTTGTTGTTCGTCTTGTTGAGTTCTAAAGGTTTGTGAGATTGGTGCCCGTGGTGGACTACCCACCGCTAAGCGGCTGATCGTGCGACTTGCTTCCAGATATCTCTCCATGAGAGATTGAGACATGCGCAATACACCACCAATATTATCAAAGCCGTAACTTGCATCGTCCGCTGGCAAGTAGTTATCAACTTCGATTTCTAGAGCGAGCAAATCGCGAATGGCGTTTCTATATTCTGCACGATTCAAGCGATGGAAAGTTGCCTTGCGTCCAGGGTTTGGATTTTCGAGTGTGGCGTTATCTAATTCCGTTTGTAACCATTGACGAAAGTTTTCTAATTGATCGTTTTCAGGTCTAGGCATGCCAGCAGGTGGCATTAATCCGGCTCGCAGTTTTCTAACCACTTTTTCCCAGTGATCTGCATCAGCAGCAACATTGTTTATATCGAGGCTGTCCAGGGCCAATCCCACTGCCCTAAGCTGGCTGCCGAGTGGATCGGTAATCGCGCTGGGGTCAGCATCGACAGTGCGTTGGTTATGACAAACCACACAATACTGATCCACCATTTGCCGATATCCTTGTTCGCTCTGAGCATTAGCCATGTGCGTGTTCAGGACCAGGCACAAGGCTGCAAACGCAGAGACTACGGGGGACAAAGAGAAGGCTCTTATTGTTTTTCTTGTTTCCATGCCACTGCCTGACTGGGTCAATTTCGCGGTCGGATTGGTCTTCTTGTTCTGTTGAAAACCTTAACAAATTCGGGGTTTTGAAGCATTAAGTTTAAGACCTAGAATTTGTGAGAAATTGCAACCGAAAAGCCCAGTTTCAGAGCCGAATGAGGTATATTAGTTAGCACTAAGAGCCGCAATCAAACTATGAAAATCCTAATAACAATTGCCCAGTTTCTTGGCTTAGCCATTCTTGTTACCGCAGTAGGGGGTGATAACTCTTTGGCTGGATGCTAGAGGTGATGATGGACCTTCGGTAATTTTTCGCGGCGGAGTTTTCACTAGTGGAGAGATTTATCAGGGGCCGGAACCGGACTGGAGTTTCACCGATGATATACGTCTGGTGGAATTGCAACTTGATGCGACCCAGGATTCACGTACTACTTTTATTATTGAAAGCAATGGCCGCATTTTCGTTACCTCGGATTACATGGGGACAGAATTGGGGAGAATGTGGAAGAAGTGGGCAGTAGAAGCAGCACAAGGCGATGGCGCCGCCGAAATTCGAATTGGTAATACCCGCTATTTGCGAACCATGAGAAGAATTACTGAAGGACTAGAACTCGATTGGGTTATCGAAAAGAAAAGAACCAAGTATCGATCGCTAATAAATCACGAACTTATTGCTTCAGGTGAGGTTTGGGTCTTTGAATTCGAGCCTAGAGGATGAGCTTAAGAGCAAATAACGACTCGGTTGTTCAAAAGTACTTTTAGAAGTTCGGCCCTAGGAGAACGAAGTCTTAAGTTATTTCCAATCGACTCCATCATAATATCTAGTACCCCGATGCCCCTTGCGCGTAACCACTTTCTTAATTTTTTGACCTGGGCATTTCACTATTATCAGTGTTCGCGGTCTTCCTGATTTCGGATTCGTTGCACCAGGAATAAGCTCGGTAATCTTAAGTCGACCGCGAAGTTCATCATTGAAAATTGTGTAAACAAAATCTCCAACTTCTAGTTTGGAAGGATTTCCTGCCATATGAAATTCAAACTCTTTGACTGAACCATCGAAAAGTTTGTTTATACCTTCGTCGCCTCTTGTGGCAGGAATTGTTTTTGTAATTCCGAAACTCACAATGTCTCCTTAAACAACAGGGGCAGCTTGTTCGCCTCGAACTAATCTGCCGGGTCTCGCACCGGTCGCCTGTCCATCCCGATATATAGCTTCACCGCTCACAATCGTTGCGACATAGCCATCTGCATATTGCATTAGCCGTCTTCCCCCCGAGGGTAAGTCGAAATGTACTTCTGGTTTGTGCAGTTTCAATTTGTCCATGTCGATGATATTAATATCAGCTTTGTATCCTTGTGCGATTACTCCACGGTCGTATAAACCAACAGCGTGGGCAGTGTCCTGACAATGGGCTTTTATAACCCATTGCAAAGAAAGCTTTTCACCGCGATTGCGATCCCTTACCCAATGGGTCAGCATGTGAGTAGTAAAACTTCCATCGCAAATGGAACCACAATGAGCACCGCCGTCGCCCAATCCAAGAATCGAATTGGGGTGTTCCATCATTTCCTTGGCCGGGTCCAATGTGCCCTCGCCGTAATTAAGGAAACAATAATAAATCATATTTCTGCCATCACCTTCGGTGAGAATTTCCCAACAGAGTTCTAATGGGTGGATGTCACGTCTGGCTGCAAGAGCAGAGATACTTTCACTTGGAGAAGGTTCATAGTTTGGTTCATCGTCTAACACATACAAGTCCTGATACCGTTTATGCACTTGCCGCATAAACGGATTGGTTTCCAATTCTGGTACTTCTTTTAATAGTTGTTCTTTAAAAGATAGATCTCTTAGTTTTTCCAGTTTCTTATCCAGCGGCAGGTGATCGATGGCTTGATAGGAAGGATGTGCACTAAAGGGATTATTGGTAAGTTCCAATCCAAACAAAACACCAACCGGCCGGCCACATACTTGTGCTTTTAAATCTATTCCTTCTTCATTAGCTTCTGCTATCGTTCCGAGAATGTTACGCCAGCCATCAGTCACGCGGTGATGTTGGGCAACCGATACAGAAAGTGGCCGCTCTGATTGTTGAACCATCTGTCGTAGTATTTCGAATTCACTATCGTTTCCTTTGAAATCAGTAACCACTTGCATGACCCCTGATCCGGCTGCACCAACTCCTTTGGCAATGCCAACCATCTCTTCAATTTCGGCAGTTAAGGTGGGCGTAGGTTGCCCTTCAGCAGTTTGGTGATTAAGCGTGCGGGAGGTAGAAAAACCTAATGCGCCTGCCTCAATAGCCTCGGTAGTGAGTGCCGCCATCTTTTCAATATCTTCACTGGTTGCAGTTTCTCGATTGGCACCGCGGTCACCCATGACATAAACTCGCAACGGCCCATGAGGAACTTGCGCGGCAAAATCGATATCGTATTTGCGCCCAGACAGGCTATCTAAATACTCAGGAAATGTTTCCCAATTCCAGGGAAGTCCTTGCGCCAGTACTGGATGTGGAATGTCTTCCACACCTTCCATTAACGAAATGAGTCTCTCTTTATCATCAGGACGACATGGAGCAAAACCAACGCCGCAATTCCCCATCACTGCCGTTGTCACACCATGATTGGAAGAGGGTGTTAACTCGTCACACCAGGTGACCTGACCATCATAGTGAGTATGAATGTCGATAAAACCCGGCGTAACTACCATACCGCTGGCATCAATTTCTTTGCCTACATCGACATCGATTTCGCCAGTCTCCACAACCGCAACAATGATTCCATCTTTGACGGCAATATCACCATGAAATGGAGACTCACCAGTGCCGTTAACGATCAGGCCGTTTTTAATTACCAAGTCATACATATATAAGGACTATCCGGGAAGTTGAAACTCATCAGCGAAAATCAATCCGCCTTCGCTGTTGTCAGTGCGCAAGTGAATAATTTCCTGATACTCAGGTGAGTTATACCAACCTTCTAACGCTTCTCTGGTTGGAAATTCCAAAACGACTGTAATCGCTCCAAGGTTTCCTTCAACCGGAGTACTACCAGGTCCCGCAACTAAGATTTTCCCACCATGGTTCATTATGGTTGGTCCCACCGATGCGAGATACTGGTTATAACCGTCCTCATTGGTAACGTTGTAATTAGCGACTAAATAGCTGGTCATTGATCGCTCCTTCTATGTATGAAAATAAGTTCTGTTCTGGATTGAGGCTGCGATAAAGGCAGCTCACCCTTTTTTAAAATACGATCCCATAAGAGCTCACTTGCCTGATAAGCCTCTTTCATGATCGCTGCTTCATTCACAGTTAATATCTCATGATCTCGCATGCAAAATTTTCCGTCCACCATTACTGAATCAATGTCTTAAGGTTGCCTATTATGTATCTAGGCAGAAAGGATTCTCCCCGCGGGCATCAGATGATGCTTCATTAATGGACACAGGTAACATGTAGGCTCCTATTGCGGCACTAGCGCCAACTAATAACTCGTGTCCACTCTATAGCAGTGCCTTTTTTCAATCCATTGTTCATAGATTTTTTCTTAGTTGGGTAAAGCGAGGGCGACAAACTCTGCTGGATCACCATAGCTGCCTATGGCTACGATAATGTATTGTTTGCCGTTGTGCACATAACTCATGGGACCACCGGTGGTACCGGAAGGAAGCTCTATTGTTGCTAGTACTTCACCGGTTGCTTTGTCGTATGCTCGAAACGCGGTTCCCCACATGTTTGGCATTGTACCGCCGTGTAAATTACTGCCTTCGCCAATAAAAAGTAATGTTTTCGTTACCAATGCAACTGGTCGGCTGGCAAAACCTAAAGATTGTAGATCAAGATTCTCCAGTGAGGGGTGATCGCTTAGTGAATCACCGTTAGCAACTTGCCAAACATGATCGCCGCGATTCATATCGATTGCTGTAATGCGACCCCACGGCGGCTTTGTCAGGGGAATGCCATTGATATAAGGAGCTTCGCGATTCGGACTCCAGTATTCCATCTCGGTATCTTCCTGTTCCGCTCGCCCCAGTCGATACACTCGCGGAATATCATTAGCGAAGCCGAAGTAGAAACCAGTATCAGGATCAAAAGCGCCGGTGTTCCAGTTCGCTGAGCCCCAAGAACCGGGAAGTGTGAGTGTGCCTTGGGTGCTTCCCACTTCATCACTGGCTAAAGTTGGCGGAGTGAATATCGGTCCGATCACAAAATTAGCCACTTCCGCTCGTGCAATTTGGCCGATCTCTGGAAAATCGATAATGTCATCGGGCGTAATTCCCTGAGTTGCAATTGGTGCTGGCTTAGTTGGAAAGGGTTGGGTTGCTGAAAGAACTTCCCCAGGTACATCTGAAACAGGAACTGTCCTTTCTTCAATTGGCCAAACCGGTTCTCCAGTCGCGCGATCGAAGACATAAATAAAACCAGTTTTGTTTGCCTGCATTACGGCGCGAATGGGCCGGCCATCTACAACGATGTTACCCAATACCGGAGGACCTACATTGTCATATTCCCACACATCGTGATGCACCATTTGAAAATGCCAAATTCGTTCGCCGCTTTCGACATCGATTGCTACCAGACTATTTGAAAATAAATTATCGCCGCCGCGATGCCCGCCATAGTAAGCAGCCGTTGGAGCGGTAAAAGGCACATAGACAATTCCCAATGTCGGATCTGCGCTTAGGCAGCACCATGCGCCCAAATCACCTGATTCCCTTGCTGAGTCATTTGCCCAGGTGTCGTAACCGAATTCACCTTCCCGAGGAACGGCATGAAAGGTCCAAAGATGTTCTCCGCTTCTGACGTTATAACCGCGCACGTCTTCCGATGCGACACCGCGCCATCTGGTACCACTGTCTCCAGCGCCGTCTATAGTGCCAGCGATTACGATGACATCATTCACAACGATTGGGCCGCCCGAAATGTAACTGAAATTGTTTGAAGATTCTGGAACAAGATTTATGCGACCGTCATCGCCGAACGAAGAAATGGTTTCGCCATTGTTGGGATTTAACGCAAGAAGATTCCCTTTGCGAATCACAAATAGAATTTCATCCGATCCATCGGACCAGTATTCAACTCCGCGGGAGCTTTGTCCCTCCACTTCGGCAAGAGTGCTTTCATCTGGTTCCTGTACCCAAAGAGTCTCTCCATTTGCGGGATCAAACGCTTCAACCAAGCCAACACCATTAGAGGAATACAGCACACCATTTATAAAAATCGGCGTAGCACGCAGATTTCCAGAAATCCGCAACCTAGGGTATGCGCTGGTTATAGATTCATCGACGGCGGGTCGTCGCCAAACGATTTCTAAATCAGAAACATTGTCCGAGTTTATTTGCGCCGCCGGTGAATAACGTTGGAAATAGTGACTGGATCCCCAATAAGTCCATTTAGTCTGCCCGAGAGAAGATGAAGATAGTAGAATAATAATAAGTGAACTAAGGAATCGCTTCATGACGCTTTTACCTGATAATTGTCAGAACACTCATCTTTCTTAGATTACGGGCGCGCTACATTATTGTTGTAGTGTATTGGCAGCTGAAGCAAAATGAGTCAGATCTAATTCTGTTCTCACTGATTTGCCCAAATCGTTTTCCATGTCATCTATAGGTATTCCCATGGATCGCAATACGGACCATCCGCTGGAAATTTGCGGCTACACCAGCTGCATCTACCAGCACACTTGCACCGGCTTCATCCAAAAGTTTTTGACGTGTTTTTTCAAGCAATCCTGATTACGAGTAGCTACAGCTTCACCTAGTAACATAAGTTCTTTGCCGTGTTTAATTCCCAATGTTGCGGCTTCTTGATCACCGTTAACGCCTTGAAGATTTATATCAGTTTCTGTTGTCATTGAGCTCGCACGGAGCATCGAGGAATGGCGTTAGTTCAGTAGAAACATTCATTTATTGCAGAAACTCTTGCAGCAATAAATTCCATCTGCATGCGATTAATTGAACGATCTTCTTGCCCAATCAAATTTGCCATGCCTTCAACAGAAAGATAAATTGCACCGGATAAAGCCAACCAGTCTCTTAGAGCATCTGGCACCAGTGAGAGCGCACGAATGACATTGGCATTGCGACCATTCGGCCAAAGATTTTCTTCAGCACCGGCCAATCCTTCCCTTGGCAGCATTGGCACAAAGCCAGTTCCCAATTCAGCTTGTGCTGGTCGATAGTGCGATGGTGCACCAGCAACTACTTCTGGCATCTCTTCCAGAGGTAGGCCAAGAGCTCGATGGAATTCATCAATACTAAATACACACACCACAATACCGGCTAATTCCACATAGGCTTCAGTGCTTATGCCTGCATCGGGAAGGCTTTCTACCCAGGATCGAGTGATTCGGGTTTGATCTGTGATGATGCGATGTACTGCATCCACTGCAGCTGGGTCGAGTTGCGAGTCAGATTCATGTTCACCGGCAAAATTATAAGGGGAAAGAGCTTGCTTACGCTCGTGACAAAAACTGCAACTAACCGCAACTCGCGATTCCAGAGCAATGGCCACGCGCTCCGCGCCTGTCCACCAGGATCCAGACTGAGCTAGCCGTTGCCAGAATTCACCAAATTCTTTCTTAATGTCGTCACGAATTGGGTATGGACAATTCGAATATTCAAAGTAAGCCACTATATGGTCACTCTTATTAGTTTGAACTCTAGTTTGCCCCTTTACTCAAAATAAATCTTCAATTAATTGCAGGAAATTGATTGGGCAAACTACCAGCTAACGTAGAAATGCTATTAGGGGGAGCGGTAGTATAGAATACGGCCCGGTTTTAGTTTATTGAGGAAATTTTTGTGTCTATTCCTGATTGTATGCAAGGGCGCTTATCGATTCCCGCAATCGGTGCGCCACTGTTTATTATTTCAAACCCTGATCTGGTGATCGCCCAATGCAAAGCGGGAGTAGTGGGTTCATTCCCTGCACTTAACGCTCGGCCTGTAGAAGTGCTCGAGAAATGGTTGATCCGGATTAACAAAGAATTGGACGCACACAATCAGGATAATCCAGACAATCCTGCGGCGCCTTATGCCGTTAATCAGATCGTGCATGGATCGAATGACCGACTCATGCACGACGTTGAACTTTGCGTTAAATATAAAGTACCAGTTGTTATTACATCATTGGGTGCAAGACCGGAAGTATTCGATGCGATTCACTCATATGGTGGTATTTGTTTGCACGACGTCATCAATAATCGCTTTGCTCACAAAGCAATTGAAAAAGGAGCTGATGGTTTGATTTGTGTTGCGGCTGGAGCCGGAGGTCATGCAGGCACATTATCTCCAATGGCTTTCATTCAAGAAGTAAGAGAATGGTTTGATGGACCAATCCTTTTATCTGGTGCTATATCAACTGGAGACGGAATTCTTGCAGCATTAGCGATGGGCGCTGCCCTTGGCTTATATCGGTTCGGCTTTTATCGCTACCGAAGAAGCGAATGCGGATCCGAAGTATAAACGGGCACTGGTGGATTACGCTGCTGCAGACATTGTCTACACTAATTTGTTTACTGGGGTGCACGGAAACTATTTGAAACCTTCTATCGAGGCTGCTGGATTAGATCCAGATGATTTACCGGAAAGCGACCCCTTTAAAAATGCAGTTCGGTTCCGGTGGCAGCAGTAAGTCTAAAGCATGGAAAGACGTTTGGGGCTGTGGGCAAGGAATTAATGCGATTAAGTCAGTAGTTTCAGCCGCTGATCTAGTAGAGCGACTCGGACACGAATATAAGCAAGCACAGCAAAGAGTGTTAGCTGCCTGAGCTCCATTAATTATTTACTCGTTTATTTGTAAGCGCTACAGTGTCTTTAAGCTATTTCATGAAACTAAGAAGAGATTATCGTCATGACATATAAAAGAAATAAGAAATATCTCATTCCCTTACTGATTAGTTTTTTAGTTGTTCCATTTCAGCTTTATGGACAGGATTTCGACAATATCGAAATCACTACAAACCATGTAAAAGGAAATATTTACTACTTGGAAGGTAGTGGTGGAAACATTGGGGTTATAGTCGGTGATGACGGAGTCTTGATCGTAGACGATCAGTTTGCGCCGCTCACTAATAAGATCGAAGCTGCGATTACAGATCTGACCAAGCTTCCAGTTACTTTTGTAGTTAACTCTCACTTTCATTATGACCACACCGATGGCAATGAAAACTTTGGTAGAGCCGGCGCGTTTATTGTGGCACAGGACAATGCCCGTCGACGCATGGAATCAACTCAGGTGTTAGCCAGCGGTCGCGAACAGGAAGCTTATGAAGACGTTGGGCTTCCAAAAATTACTTTCTTTGATTCCATGCGTTTCTATTTCAATGACGAACCCATTGAGCTAATACATACGGGGCCAGGTCATACAGACGGTGATGCTCAAGTTCATTTCCTTGAATCGAATGTGATTCATACCGGCGATATGTTCGTGCGCTATGTACTGCCTTTTATCGATCAGAATAATGGTGGGTCATTGGATGGCATGATTGAGGCCACTGACAAGCTGGCCAGTATTATTAATGATGAAACAATAATTATTCCTGGCCATGGTGAACTGTCTAACCGTGATGACTTGCTTAATTATCGCAATATGTTAGTTACAATTCGAGGTAATTTGACCCGCGCTAAGGTTCAAGGATTAACGCCAGCAGAAATGCTTGGAACTGAACCTGCCGACGGGTGGGCGCCAGCGGGTGATGGAACCAATCAGTGGTTGTTGAGAGCCTACGACGAATACCGTTAATTGATACGATTGATTAAGAAGTGCGAAAGCAGAGTAATGGGGGTATTACTCTGCTTTTTTATTGGAGAAAATTAATGTCAGACCAAGATGAAATTCAAAATACAATTCAAACTTATTTTAACTGCATGTATGAATCCGATGGGCGAAGGCGCATGAAGTTTTTTATCCTTTGGCTAAAATTACTGGCTACACTCAGGATGGATTACAACAAATGAGTGTTGATGATTTTGCAAAATTTGTTGATTCAAAATCACCTTCCCATAAAGAGAACGGCGACCCAATTGTCCTAGAAACTCTTTCCTTAGAAATTGCCGGAGATACTGCTGTTGCGCGTGTAAGGGATGCTTATATAGGCCTAGTGTTTTTGGACACTCTTTCTTTTCTTAAAGTAAATGGTAAGTGGGTAATTTACAATAAACTGTTTCATGTTGAATCATAGATAATTAAAAGAAGAACAAAGAGCTATGGAAAACGTTGGAAAATTGTTTGGGATAGATTTTGAACACTTCCACATGGGTGATAATTTGCGCATGGCGCACGAGCATCCTGCGGTGGACATCGTTGGTATTTGCGATGATAGCCGCGAAAGAATGGAATGGGGTATTAAAAATTTTAGTATTCCAGAAGAGAGAATCTATTCAGACTTTAAGGCCTGTATGGAACAGACCAAACCAGACATTGTTATTCTGTGTCCAGCAACGGGGCGGCATGCAGAAGCTGTCGAAGAAATTGCTCCTTACGGCACCCATATCATTATGGAGAAGCCATTCGCATCGAGTCTCGCTGAAGCAGATCGCATGATTGCAGCAATGAGTGACAATCAGCACCTGGCGATTAATTGGCCCTTAGCCTGGCATCCGTCTCATATAACTGCGAAGAGACTCATCGACGAAGGAACTGTTGGGAGGTAATAGAAGTACATTATTACGATGGCAATCGTGGGCCCCTATGGCATGTTGCCGACAAAGAAGAAACTACCGCAGAGCAAGTAGAAGCAGGTAAACCCCATAGTTGGTTCTACAAAGCCGAATTGGGTGGTGGGTCATTGTTGGATTATTTAGGTTATGGCACGACGCTAGGAACATGGTTTCACAATGGTAAGGCGCCAATCGATGTAACCGCAAAGATGCATGTTCCAACTGGAATAGAAGTGGATGAACATAGTGTCACTGTCGCGCGCTATGAACATGCTCTCTCTAAGTTCGAAACACGCTGGGGTACTTTTTCAGATCCATGGACTAATCAACCCCAACCCAAATGTGGTTTTGTGGTAGTGGGTACTGAAGGCACCGTAGCTAATTATGATTATCAGCCATCAATCAATGTGCAAACTCGAGACAAACCGGAAGGCTTTGAAGTAATAGTTGATACACTTGAGCCGCCTTTTCAGAATCCTGTTCAATATGTCATCCACTCCATTGAAAACGGCTTGCCTATAGAAGGGCCTTTATCACCGACTATCAGTAGAATAGGTCAACAAATCGTTGATACAGCTTTTCAAAGCGCTAAAGAAGGGCGATGTTTAGCACTGATAGAATAAAGAGGCAAAGATATAGAAAGATAGAGATAAAACTAATGAATATAAAATTAAAAGTTTCCTCAATTGTGTTGTTGGGTTGCAGCTTCCATGTATCTGCGCAGGACACTCAGCCAGAAATAGAAATTGCGAATCCAAATGCTATGTTTTTGCAACAACAAAGAGTATTGCCACCTGCAGGGGTAATCGAATATGGTGAAACTCTTTACCAGGTAAATTGTCGACTCTGTCATGGTCCGGACTTGAGAGGTGGAGATCAGGGGGGTTCCAATTTATTGCGCTCAGACGTGGTGCTGATAGATATATCCGGAGAATCTATTGGTGAAGTGATCACGGAAGGCCAGGGCAGTATGCCTACTTTCGATAATTTCAGTAATGAAGATATCGCCGCTATTGCTGGATACATTCACTCGATCAAATTTGAATCTGAAGGTCAGGGAAGTACACCGCCGGTCGATTACGATCTCGATATTCTTGTAGGAGACGCCGCAGCGGGAGAACAATACTTCAACCGGGAATGTGCCAGCTGTCATTCAGTTACTGGGGATTTAAACGGTATTGCTACAAGAATTCCTAATGATTACATCATGCAGAATACCTGGGTGGCGGGAGGGAGACGCCAGGCTGGACGTGGTGGAGTGCAAACCACCGTTACTGTAATCACTCAAGGTGGTGAAACAGTTGCGGGTCGTTTACTGCGTTACGATGATTTCTTTGTCAGCCTGCGCACTCAAGATGGTACATACCATAGTTTTTCGCGAAGGGGAGATTCTCCTCGCGTAAACTTGGATGATCCCCTCTATCGGCATGGGAGCTATGGTCGGAATTAAGTGACAGTGATATTCACGATTAACAGCTTATCTGGAGACAATAAAATGAGATATCTGACCCTTCTTATTGCCAAATTATTGTTCCCATAACTTTGGTTCCCCAAAGGATGTGGTTGTTAATCCTGCTGACATAGCTAATGCCCTCGATGGGGACTGGGATACTTATTCGGGTGATTATTCAGGACGACGTTATAGCAGCCTTGATCAAGTACACAAAGAAAATGTCTCAGATTTAACCTTGGCCTGGACACAGAACTTAACTTCAACGTAAGACGGGGCAACATAGATGGGAGTGGGATCGTTACTCAGATGGGTGGTGAAGGTCGTGGAGACATTGATATTAGAAGTGGCTCTATTAAAGGGTCGATACTCGAAGTCAATGGCGTTCTCTATGTCACTGCACCGGATCACGTTTGGGCGATGGATGCGCGAGACGGTAGTGAAATCTGGCATTACCATTGGGAGACCCGAGGCGGAACACACATCGCCAATCGTGGTGTTGCTATTTGGAATGACTCGGTTATCTTCGAGACACCCGACAATTATTTAGTTTCATTAAATTCCCGCACAGGTGAAGAAAACTGGCATAGCGAAATCGCACCGTTTGAACTGCAATACTTTTCAACCATGGCTCCCATCACTATTCGAGATCGGGTCATTGTTGGTACTGGTAATGACTTGGATCAACCTGGATTTCTTCAGGCATTTGATGCAGAAACAGGCGAACTTATCTGGCGTTTTTATACAGTGCCCATGAGGGAAGATGATCCAGGTATTGAAACCTGGCCGAATCTTGATGCTGCTAGCCACGGTGGAGGCAATGCCTGGGTTCCTGGGGTTTATGATCCAGAAACAGATCTTTATATTTTTGGCACCGGCAATCCGACTCCTGGTTATACCGGTGTCGCTAGAAGAGGAGATAATTTATTTACCTGTTCATTGGTTGCAGTCAATGCGACTACGGGTGAACTGGAATGGTATTTCCAAACTTCTCCTCACGACACCCATGATTGGGATTCAGCTCAAACACCAATTCTTATAGATGGTGTTATCGATGGCCAACCACGTAAATTAGTATCTACCGCTGCGCGCAATGGTTTCTTTTTTACTGTCGATAGAGTTACCGGCGAACACATCGTAACGAAAAAATATTCACGCACAGCCAATTGGGAATCTCACGTAAGAGAAACCCGGAGAGCCCGAACCAAATCCTGATAAAGAAGCCCTAATTCCCGGAACATTAGTCTCACCAGTAGAAGGTGGTGTCGCGAACTGGCAACCACCAGCTTCAATCCGGAATACGGACTTTTTTACACTCAGGAAAATAACGGTTTCAATATGCTCTATCTTTCCGATCCGGACCCACGGGGCTCAATGGGGTTGGGCGGTAAGATTCGAGCGGAAGTAGGTTCAATAGCTAGTGCCTTTCAAGCTATAGACTATCGAACCGGTGAAGCAGTCTGGCGCCATGAATGGCCCGGAGGTGGCGGTGTTAACGCTGGTGTGCTAGCAACAGTAACAGGTCTTGTGTTCACCGGCGACGGAAGAAATAACCTGGTCGCATTCGATGGCAGTGATGGCGATTTATTGTGGCACTCCCGTATCGGAAACATTAGCAATGCTCCCCAAACTTATATGGTGGACGGTAGACAATACTTGTTAGTAGCAGTCCGGGAAAGGTTGTTTGCTTATGTTATGTACTAGGAATGGAAGGAAAGAGCGCTAACATTTAAATGGAACAAAAGGCGATCTTTCGAATTAGTAATGCGCTGACAATAGTTTTGTTATTGTCCACTTGTGCGACTAGAGTTACACAAAACGAGTTAGAGCCCTTTAATCGCCAGGATGACTACAACTATTTCCTCCCTTGCTGCAAGATGCCTCACTGTATTCTGTATCACTAAATAAGTCTGGTTTTGCATGGCCCAGGATGATCAAAAAGGGGAACAGTTCTACTCGAATTCCAGTTAAGGGAATCGTTTGGGGGAAGACCCCCTATTCGAATCAGCTATGAATCAAATTCTTTTACTCAATATTTCGAAGAAGGCGGCGAGGGAATTCGCTATCTGATCTATCTCCCCTTTAAATTTAGGCAGATATTACAGTTGGCGAACGAGTAAGATTTAATTCAGAAGGTGCACTGTGGGAAGCTGGCGATGCAACACTAGCCGTCTTCAATAACGATATAGATCTTGATAATAGAACTCTCGTAATAGCACCACACCCTGACGATGCAGAGATTGCAGCATATGGGATATATCAGGCAACCCGAGCTGATGTAGTAACTATTACTGCGGGTGACGCAGGAGGTTCAAACTTCGCTTTAGTTTGGCCAGATTCGGAGAACAGTATCGAGCTAAAGGAAGGACTAGAACCCTTGATAGTCTAACGGTTCCTTTACTTGCAGGACTGCGAGCAGATCAGATAAGGAATCTCGGCTACTATGATTCAACACTACGCCAGTTATACCATCAGCGTCCCAGTAATGTTCCAGTTCCGCTAGCTAAACTAGAAAGCCCTGGTTACTTTCGCGAATTTAATTTTGATGAGGAACTGCGCAATCGAGAGTTCATTTCTAATTGGCCAAGTCTGGTAAATGACCTCTATGCAGAACTGGAAAAGGTTGAACCAGAAATTGTCGTAGCTCCACATCCATTTCTTGATCGTCATGGTGATCATCAGTATGCAGCTATTGCATTATTCGAAGCCTTACATAGATGGGACCGAGAAGTAAAAGTCTTGCTATATACCAATCATGCTGAAGGAAACGAAGCATTTCCCCTTGGTCCTAAAGACGGGATGATGGGACTGCCGGCGTGGAACGAAGACAATCTTAATATTACCGGTGTCTATTCCCATCCGGTAGACATTGAAACGCAACGGCAAAAACTTATCGCCCTAGAATCTATGCATGATTTGCGCCCTTTTGATCCTAGAGATGGTTCTCTATCGATCCGGTAAATCCCTTGTTTGATTATTTCAGACGAGGGCCTCGCCCTAACGAAATCTTTATGGTGACAAATCTTTTAGGAGTCGTGTAATTAGTGGTGAGTTTCTGCGGGTAAATGCACCGTAAATACTATGGATTGGTATGTGATTTATAAAATAGAACCCTGATACACTTGCGCGACTAAAAATTCTCAGAAGTAAACTGAGATGAATGGTGGAGAAGTCAGAATGAATTTCATTAAAAGCCGCCTCGGCATGATGATGTTTCTTCAGTATGCAGTCTGGGGAATCTGGTTGCCGGTTTTGGCTACATACCTGCAATCACCGCTTGTTGAAGGGGGATTAGGATTCACATCAGGGCAGGTTGGATGGATTATTGGTATAGCTGCATCCGCCGGTGCAATCTCGGCTCCCTTTATTGCTGGACAATTTGCAGACCGATATTTCTCTACCGAAAAATTTCTTCATTGCTTCTAGTTCTTGGTGGCATCGTAAAGATTACTCTTTCTTTCCAGGAAACTTTTAATGCTTGGTTAATGCTGTCCATTCTTTACAGCATCTTATACATGCCAACTCTTTCACTAACCAATTCAATGGCATTTGCTCACTTAAATAAACCAGATAGTGAGTGGCCAAGAATTCGCGTTATGGGAACCTTTGGTTGGATTGCCGCCAGTTGGTTGTTTCCAATGATCTGGTTACAAACAAATTTAGAATTTCAGATTTTGCCACCCTTTTTTGTTGGCACTGAAGTGCCTGATGCTACAGCCCGTCTTGCAGATACTTTGAAAGTTTCTGGAACAATTTCCATTTTGTATGCAGGATTTTGTTTTTTGCTGCCGAATACTCCACCCCAAAAAGAAGGCGTCGAAAAGCTAGCATTCAAAAAAGCGTTCAGCCTTTTTTTCCCAAAAAATCATTTGCTGTATTGGTCGCCGCAAGTTTGCCTATTGCAGTCATCCACCAAATTTATTTCATGCAAACAGGACCATTCTTTGAGAACCAATTGGGCTTATTGGTCACTTATATCGCCCGGGGATGACGGTGGGCAATTTGCTGAAATTGGAGTAATGGCATTTCTTGGTATTTTCTTGGCGAAGCTTGGTTTCCGCTGGACTATTACCATCGGAGCACTGGCTTATTTTGCGCGATATGCGATATGGGGATTTATTAGCATGCAGGAAGCTGTCGGTCCTCGGTAGACGCAGCTGGTCAATTTGTCTGGACTGGTTCTCTAATGATTGGCATTTTTAGCCAAATATTACATGGGATCTGTTACGCTTGCTTTTTCGCTTCTGCGTATATGTATGTTGATAGAATTGCCGATGAGGATATACGTAATTCGGCACAGACAGTTTTCGGCATCATAATCTTGGGCCTCGGCCCCATGTTCGCAGGCCCTTTCATGGGATTGCTTGGCAGTGTGTTTGGTGAGGAAGGTGTCGTAACTGATTTCGCAGGTATGTGGTTCACGTTATCAGTAATAGCACTATTTACCGCTGCATTGTTCGCTTTCGCCTTTGAAGATCAAACAGATGTAGATTTAATCGAGGATCCTGCCTAGGTCAAATCAGATAATGGCTTTTGATATCCCTCTCACTGAAAAGGAATTGGAAGAGCTCACGAATAGGAGTGATATTCTGGGTGGGTGGACATTATTCTGCCAGTTAGCAATAACCGCTGCCTGCTTCGTAATAGCCGCGGTTTGGCCTAATCCCTTACGTTTATAGTTGGAACAATTTTGCTTGGGGGGCGGCAAATGGGTTTCTTTGTTCTTACTCATGAGGCCGGCCATAACACATTATTTAAAAGTAAATGGCTAAATGACTTTGTGTATAAATGGTTAACTGCTCCAATGGATTTCTTTAATGGAAAAGCATACATGCTGAGCACTTGGAGCATCATCGTTCGGTTGGGAATGTTGATGATCCAGATTAGCTAATTTTTATGATTATCCCATTTCCAAAGAGAGGTTAAAGAGAAAACTTAAGCGTGACCTAACGGGGCAAACTGGGGTTAGAGATTTAACAAAAAGACTTAAAGGTTTTGTCAATCCAAACTTATTAGAAAAAGAAGACCAAATGCATTATTCCGCGGTTTGATTGGCACTTAGCATTGTTTCTCATTCTTACACTATCCGGCTTTCCACACTTAATCCTCATGTGGTTTGGTGCTCTCGTCTTTTGCTACCCGGCCATTGCCAGATTGCGACAAGTTTCAGAACATGGAGCAGTCCCTGATCTTGCCCATGATAATCCCCGCTTCAATACTAGGAAAGACAATTGTTGGTCCTTTGGCTCGGCTACTGTTTAAACCCTCACGGAGTCAATTATCATGTTGAGCATCATCTTAATCCCGCCATTCCAAACCCATCGACTATCTGCGGCACATCGATTTTTTTGAAAGCGCGTGGATACTTTAATGGTATAAAATTTCCCAATGGCTACTCACAAGTTATTAAACAATTAACTCTGGCAAGTTAAATTGTTGGGAAAAAAATACAAGTTTCTCACTACTAATAAGAATTAATTTTTCCTGACGACCGTCGATGTAAAAAGTGTTATTGCCGTCGAAGAATGCATCTTCCTCCAGCATGAAACGTACGTCCTGACCACCCCATTCCGGAATACTTACTGTGGAATTCAGTTCAATTGAATGGGCTGTGCTTTCATAAAGGGGATAGTCACCTCTACCAACTGTTCCCCCTGGTTTCCCACATGCCAATGGTTGGACCGGCGCCATGGCCATGGTAACCAATGGGATGGGTTATATAGAAGGACGAATGTCCTCTTCGATCGCCTGTGCCCGAGCGCTGCGTAGAATTTCATTTCCAGTCGGCCGAGCACAAAGTTATCAGTAAGTATGTCTTGCAAACGATTGCTTGTTGCTAGACCTACTCTAATTCCTGCTGGGGCCCGGGATTCTCCAGGCCTCAAGACATAGGCATGTTGTTGGGTGTCAGTATTGAGTCGAAGATAGGTAATACCAAAGTCAACATGGAGTAAGTCACCTGGCAATATAACTCCCTGCTGTTCCGTATTAGTGAAAAGATCTATGAACTCGCCTACATCTTCCTGATGTCTTTGAATACTAACGGAAGGATGAAACCAGGTTACTAAACGTAATTCACGAATCCGATCTTCATACCACCACATTACATCTTCTGTTGTTGTTTCTCCCGGTTTAATAACCGCATTAGAAAATCCTTCGGCAATAATGTCGTGTGCAATTTCCACGATTGAAGGATAAATCTCCATTTCTTCTTCGGTGCGCGTTTCCAGCCAGGCTATCGCCAGTTTTTCCGCAGAAACTAATCTGGATTCCTGTTCGTTGGTTAAAGCATCAACCAGTCCTTCATATTCACCATGAGTGAGGCCATCCGCGAGGGCGAAATCTGAGGAAACATTAATACCAATAGTTGAAGGATTCTTTTCCGTAATCAGATCTGATAAGGCTCGCCATTGATCTGGTTGTTCTTCGGGATTCCATCTTGCTTGAAAGTAGTCGCCAACTGCATAACGAGATACTGCGTAGCCTTTAACGCCTTCGTCGCCTTCATCAGAAAATACCAGTATGGTTCTTCTTCTCGCTGCGTGAGCATCACCCGGTAACATAGTCATTACTACCGGATCTTCGTTGTACTCTCGTGCTACCAATATCCACATATCGATGCTTTCACGACGCATGAGTTTTGCTGGTAAGGTATTCAGTCGCACAGCTAAGAGTCGATCGATCGTTTCTGCCCGTTCTTTCATAGGCAGAATCGAATCCCCCGTGGCTGCAATAACAGTTGCGGTAAAAAATGAAACAAGGAAAAAGAATAAAGCTTGAATAGTTTGTAACATAGCATACCCCAAAATTTCGATACTTAAAGGTATCATCATTTTGTTAACCGGTGTAAAAACTAGATTCAGTATTCACAGATACAACAAACTTTTTGCCCAACTGGAGGGATCGTATGAAACTCAGAGGCCTCTTGATAATCATTTTAATTGGTATTGTCGCGCCGCTCTCTCTAATAACTGTATTAAGTGAATCAAATACAAATAGTGAAACCATTGCAATTATTGGAACAGGTAATGTCGGTTCAGCGCTTGGAAAAATCTGGGCTGCGAAAGGTCACGAGATTATCTATGGGTCGCGCACACCAACTTCCGATCGCGTGCAACAACTAGTAAGAGAATCTGGGAAAAATGCAATGTCGACTACACAAGCCGATGCAGCGAGACGCGCCGATATTGTAATGATTCCAATTCCGCCAACCGCAATTCCGGAGGTAATTGACGCACTGGGTAACCTCGAAGGCAAACTTATAATTGATACCACTAACTGGTGGGACTTTGAAGATAGCTGGGCGATCTCTCCCCATGATCCTCGCGATTCACTAGCTGAACAAGTTCAAACCTTGGCACCAGATGCCGACGTGGTGAAGGCATTTAACACCATGAACTATGCAGTAATGGTGGATCCTTCGATCAGTGATGGACCCGTTACGGTTCCAATTGCTGGAGATAGCAGTAATGCGAAAGCAAGGGTTGCTGCGTTAGCACAAGATATTGGTCTGGAACCACTCGATGTCGGTCCGCTTGCAGCGGCTGAATACCTGGAAGAGATGTTACGTCTGGCAATCGGTTTTCGCGAAATCAACCCAGGAGTAGCTTTTGATTATCACCTTCGCCTCAGACCGAACTAAAAATTGTAGTTTTATAACCGAACATTCAAGTTCTCACTAGGGTAAGACAATAGGTTGATTTCTGTATCATTCTTTTAGGCTAGCTTCATCTCCTTCCTCAAAGAATTGATTGTTCTTATTGTTCTGTTTCTTTTCTGGCATCCTGTTCAATAACCCGAGCGCCCATTAAAATATCCATTACTGCTCGATTACCTTCATGACAGGCTGATTCATAAAGCTTCTGTCCGGGCGGCATGCGCGTGAAGGGAAGTTCTGCGACAACTGGTTCTGTGTAGGTAATTGGATCGACGATGGTGTAGGAGTATAGCAACTCGTTTTCTGAAACAGCCTTAATTCTTTCAGTTACTTCAAACTCTTCCGACATGGCAATCTGGCTTACGGTATGTTCTGGCCTAAAACTATTAGTGTGAATAACTAAAGTTTCACCTTCCCAATGTCCAATGGAATCTCCCATCCATCTTTGAATTGGAATTTCTGGATGGGATTTATTGAGTTTTACGATGCGAGTTTGAATTGCTTCCTCGCTGTATATCATCACGTAGTCCTCTGTCTGCACGATTTGAACATGGGTGCCATCGGCGTTGGTCATAGTTGGCAGAGGAGGTCCTAAATGCAAGCAACGTTCTCCTGGAGGCCGCGCTTCGGGTCCGTCAAAGTTGTTATTCATCATTTCAAAATAACGTGTGCGAAATTCCATGCTTTCATCTTGCATTGGAAATCGCCCGTTTTCTGGTTCGATAATTAGGGAAGTCCGAAGCTCACCATTAATCCTTGCTACTTCAACTGGCAGATCAGGAAGAAAATTAGTATCGGTCCGAAATTCGATATTGGCACCTACTGGAGGTGCACCGCGGTCCGGCTCTACTGGAGCTTCTCTTGCAATTCGTCTCTCTATCGCCTGTTGTTCGAATTCAGCTGCTTCTTCTTCGGTATAAAATCGTTTATTACCTAATGCTGCAGGTCGCTCTACTGGTGTAGCAAAGCGCTTCTCCCACAAACCCTGTAAATTGGGCACACCAAATTCATTGCGTGGTGCACGATAGTCGGAATTTTGAGCGAGAGTGAGTTCAGGGATAAATACTACAGTAAGTAAAACCAATAACCTGAAGCACATATCTGACATTTGTTTGCGCATAACCAGATCTCGTTTAAGCCATCGATTCAGATCATGCCATTGAGTAAGGCGTTAACTCAAATGAAACTTTACGGACATCGAGATAAAACTGCATAAAGTGAGTGAACAATTCCCCTTAGGATTCGAAGCGTGTGGGCATCAAACAAAAATTGGCAAACCAGCGCAGCAATCCCCAGCAATGGAGAAGTATAGATTCTTCCGGTGCTTTTACTGATCTGTCAGCGAGTTCATTCATAGCGTTTGTTTTTCGACTGCTGATTTAGTTGCCGAAACTCTTCCATCTTCTCTTTGATGCGAATTTCCAATCCACTCTCTCTTGGATAATAGTACTGGTCGCCCTGAATATCTTCTGGTAAATAGCTCTCTCCTGCGGCAAAAGCGTTCTTTTCATCATGTGCGTAACGATATTCTTCTCCATATCCCAGTTCTTTACTTAAGTTAGTGGTGGCATTTCGCAGATGAAGCGGTACTTCGAGACTGCCGTGCTCTGCCACAGCCTTGCGAGCAGCACCGAATGCTTCATAGACCGCATTGCTTTTTGGTGCGCTAGCTAGGTAGACGGCAGCCTGGGCCAGAGCAAGATCCCCTTCGGGGCTTCCCAATCGAGTATAAGAATCCCAGGCATTTAAAGTAACCTGCAATGCCCTGGGATCAGCCAGGCCAATATCTTCAGTGGCCATACGATTCAAGCGACGTGCTATGTAGGTCGGGTCACAACCACCATCAAGCATTCGAGTTAACCAATACAGTGCGCCATCTGCTGAGGAACCACGCACAGATTTATGTAAGGCAGAAATCTGTTCGTAGAAACTATCGCCGCCTTTATCGAATCGTCGATACGATTCTTCCAGTATCTGTGCAATATGTTCATTGCTAACCAAGCATTTGCCATCGATGAATTCTGCCATATCGCTTAGCACTTCAAGATAGTTAAGCGTTCTTCTGGCATCTCCATCAGCTGTTTTTGCTAGAGCTAACTTTTGCTCTTCGTTTAATATTAAGTTTAGTTTGCCTATTCCTTTTTCTGTGTCCAACAAAGCGTTGTTTACAACACTGACTAAATCTTTTACAGACAATGATTTGAGCAAATAGACTCGTACTCGGGAAAGTAATGCGTTGTTTAGTTCGAAAGATGGGTTCTCTGTAGTCGCGCCAATAAAAAAAATCGTGCCGTCTTCGATATGGGGCAGAAACGCATCTTGTTGCCCTTTGTTGAAGCGATGTACTTCGTCCACAAATAAAATAGTTTTTCGCGCGCTGTTGTTTTGCTGAAACTTCGCGTGGTCGATAGTCGCACGAATTTCTTTTACTCCGGCTAGTACTGCAGAAATAGATTCGAAATGGTAATCGCAAGTTTGAGCAATGATTTTTGCCAGAGTCGTTTTGCCAGATCCGGGTGGACCCCAAAGAATCATGGAATGGGGCTGCTGGTTAACTATGGCCTCATAGATAGATTTACCTGGACTGAGTAAATGCTCCTGGCCAACGAAATCTTCGATGGATTGTGGGCGCAGCCTCGCGGCCAGTGGCTGATAGACTGAATTGACTGATTCTTCATGGAGCAAGAGTGAGTCCATAATCCGATTATAAGCGCAAGCGAAAAAACGCCACACCCTTTATACTCTAGCCGCTGCAAATTAGTGCATTTATTGATGGTTTAAGGAGAAAAACCTTGGTTAGTCCGGCATATTTTGAAGATTTTGAATCAGGAATGAGTTACGAGTTTGGCGAATACCATGTAACTAAAGAAGAAATTCTGCAGTTCGCAACCATGTATGATCCGCAACCATTTCATCTTTCCGATGAAGAAGGTAAGAAAACTCTATTTGGAGGATTATGTGCATCTGGATGGCATACCTGTTCAATGGCTATGAGTATGACCGTTGACAATATGCCAAAGGGAGACACTGGCACTTTGGGTTCGCCAGGCATCGATGAGTTACGTTGGCACAAACCAGTTTTTCCTGGGGATACGCTGCGTATGAAAACTACGATCCTCGATAAGAAAGAATCTCGCTCTCGCCCCGAAATGGGTTCTCTCTTTATGCTTAACGAGATGTTTAATCAGAATGATGAACTAGTGATGAGCAATAAACCAATCGTATTATTCAGGAAAAGAGCAACTAAATAATTCGACCTTGCTTGCGTATTTGTTTTCTGCAATTTTTTCTCATTTTAGGGTATTTAGTGGGTTAGCTGACACTTTTCCGGGATGTGAAGAAGTAAAACACCAGTCCCGATGCAATAACACCCAGGCTAAACAGTCCCTCCACTGGCCGCTCAATTAAAGGGGAAGCTCAGGGTCCAGCCCGTTAGTAAAGGAAGATAATAGGAGTTACTGGATAGAGAAAAGCCTTATAGGGTCTTTCGATATCTGGTTTTTTTCCCGCGGGTGACGAACAGACCTAATACAGTAGCAAAAGTGTTAAGGGCCATAGTGAAACCAGCAAAGACCAAGATTGATTCAAAGGTTGAAGAGAGAATAAACAAAATGGCGATTGACGATTGCAAATAAATCGCAGTGGTAGGAATGCCTGATGAATTTTGTTTTCCTAAAAATTTCAGGCGAGGAAAATCCTCTCCAATCACTTGAATAACGCGTGGACCAGCCATTGTCATGGCACTTACCGTAGAAATTAACAGTAACGCTAGGGCGGCACCGAATGCGCCGCCGGCAACCTCGCCGAAAGCAGCACGGGCTGCAATTGCTCCGACTTCAACTTCTCCAGCCATGTCTTCAATTGGTGCTGTATAGAGAAAAGAATAATTAAGAGCCAGATATAAAAGGGTAACTATACTGGTTCCAGTAATTAGAACCCATGGCAAAGTTTTTTGTGCATCTTCGATTTCACTGGAAAGATAAGTCGCTGCATTCCAACCAGAATAAGCGAAACTTACATAGATTAATGCAACCGCGAATGTGCCACTAGTAATTACTTCGAGATCACCTTCAATCGGGGTGAAGGTTATTGGTTGTGGTGAATCAACAACGATTAGTGTGGCAAAAATAAAAACCAATATGATTATAACTTTAAGCACGGTAAAAATTACTTGTGTGCCACCGCTATTACGATGATTAGTTCCATGAACTGCTGCCAACACTACTAGTAGCAATATTGCCAACAATTTTTCAATGGCTGCGCTCACTTCTCCAAATACAGAAGAAGTAAGGTAGGCGGCAAAAGTCATTGCGGCCAATGCAGTCGGCGCAGCGAATCCAACTGCTGCAGATATCCAGCCAGAAACGAAACCGGCAGCCGGATGATATATGCGTGAGAGAAAATTATACTCACCGCCGGAGCGAGGAAAAGTAGCGCCCAACTCGGCATAAGAGATTGC
>BPDI01000017.1 GCA_019654215.1 Gammaproteobacteria bacterium
AAAGCCAATAAAGCTGCTACCAACATCGCCTAAAAATATTTTGCCGGTGGCCAATTCCATACGAGGAATCCAGCTCCTGCGGATAGCAATACCGCTGACAAGTGGCTTGCTACCGGATCACTGCTATTTATAACGATGAATAATGACATTACGTTTACAAAAAGCAGCTCTGTTGTAGCAATTCCGTCAATACCGTCCATGAAATTGTAAAGATTAAGCAGCCATATCAAGGCCAAAATGCCCATAATTGAGAGCAATAAGGGGTTCGTTAATAGGAAAAAGCCAAAATCGATCGGTGCCACCCCTCCTAACCAATACACAACCCATATAGCAGCCAATAATTGCACAGTTATGCGCCATCGTAGCCTCAAAGTGAACAAATCATCAAGAATGCCTAATAACGCAATGACAAAAGCGGCTGTTAGAGCTAGAAATTCTTCAGTGGGGATAATTCCTTCGAGAAAGAAATATAGAGCTGAAATTGCGAATAAGAGACTGATGCTTACACCGCCACCCCGGGGAATAGGCCTCGAATGGCACTGCGAGCGATGGGTGCTCGAGCAATGAAGTCGAATTGCTTGATTCTTAATTATCCAGGTGAGCAGCAGAGCCGCCAGGAATACACCACCATAGAGCGGTAGCAACGACATGTATCCACACCTCAGCCTTAGAACAGAGTTACTATTATATAGAAATGGTTTGGTTTTTTACCAAAAAAATCGGGTACTTTCATAAAGAAATGAAAGTACCTTATTCAAAAATACTAGTGCGCTACGATGACAATCCTATGATCTTTCCTATTGCTGGCATACCAATTCCGCGAATATCAGTAAGTTCTTCAATAGATTGGAAGCTGCCAAGCATTTCAAAGACAACAATTTCTCCAACCTTAACTAACCCAATTCCATCTAAAACATTGGCAATTGTTTCAGCATCGGTACTATTAGTATTCCAATTGCGGAATTTCCTGAGTTGTTAATTGAGAAACTTCGGCCGCGAGAGCAACAACGGTAGCCTTCTCATAGTAATGTCCTTATCGCGTATGAGATTAACGGGGCCACTCGCCATTTCTTGAAGAAACAGTCTGGTAGAGAAATTAGCTAACATTAGCCACGGCGGAATTAAATTCCGCCAGAGCATCATCGGGAAAATCCGCCCCGGTTATAGGCCTTCCTATTACCAAAAAGTTACTGCCATTTTGAATTGCTTCCGCTGGACCCATTATCCGTTTTTGATCTCCGCTGACATCTTCTGGCCGTCTAATGCCTGGAGTAACTAGCACAAAGTTATCGGGAAGCTGGACTCTTAAAAGCTTGGTTTCCGCCGCCGAGCAAACCACACCATCAAGGCCCGATTCTTGAGCAAGAAATGCCAATTTACTAACTTGTTCTTCTGGTTGAGAAGACACGCCTACCTCTTTCAAATCTTCCTTCACTAAACTTGTCAGAACTGTGACTCCAATAAAAAGCGGTCGATCTGTTCCAAAATGATCCAATGCTTGCCGGGCACCTTCTAACATCGCTCTACCGCCTGAAGCATGAACATTTAGCATCCAAAACCCAGATTGGCAGCAACTGATACCGCGCGAGCAACTGTATTAGGTATGTCATGAAATTTGAGATCTAGAAATACATCAAACTTTCGATTTACTATATCTTTTACTAGCTGCGGGCCAGCAGCGGTAAAAAGTTCTTTACCTACTTTTACTCTACACAAGGTGGGATCGAGTCTGTCCAGAAATTGAAGGGTTTGATCTCCAGATTCGAAATCTAGCGCGATGATTATATTTTTGTTCACTTTAGGTGAACTCCAGGGAGAGCACGTTATCCGGGTTTTAACCAAATCAGGCGCTTTCCCCTTCTAAAATCGGTTTTATCCTGTCCCATTTTTGGCAGCTGGGGCATAACCAATACAAAGATTTGACTCATAACCACAATGGTTACACTGGTAAGCTGGATTCTTGCGGACCAGCCTGTCCACCATTTGTTGCAATAAACTCAAGTTGCTACTCACAACAGAGTCTGCGCGGGGGATCTGTAACTTCAATAGCTCAACTAGTCCAGCAAGAGATGGTTTTCGCGTTAAATAATCATTAAGAAACTCAATGGCAGCTTCATCGCCAGCTCGATTCTTAACTAAGTCGGAAAGTGCCAAGACAACGCTGACATCTGGCTCATCAGGCAAGGTATTGGTAAGAAGCTTTTCGTACTCGGGCATATTGTGAATTTGTTCATAACACTCTGCTAAGGGGCCAAGCACCTGACTGGTAAATTCAGGATTATTGGGGCGTATCCGAACTAGCTCTTTGATTGCAGATTTAAAATTTCCCAAGCGCTGTTCAATACGAGCCAGAATAACGATGCCCGAACATTTTTCGATCGAAAGCAAATGCTCGCTTAATTTCATCTTTCGCATTCGAATTTTGGCGCTAATTAAGTTTTGCTCTGCTAACTCACAGCAATAATGAGCAGCGGCAGCTCTAATCTCGATATCCCGTTTATGGTTATTATTGGGTTTAAAAACTGGGTGGAACATCAATTGCTTTTCCCCATTTCCCTTTTTCCCCCTGATAAATCGTAATGAGATGTCGCAACGCTTCCCATTTGCATTTGAGCCTTCGGAAAGAATTTCTTTTAATATCTTTCCGCTCGGTCCAATAGGCCGGCAGAAATGTAGTCGATGAAAGTTGTAAGCGAGTTGAATCGGTAAAGTTATCCAACCCTGGGGGTGCCAATAATGCTTGGTGTACCTTTATAGCTTTATCTACTTTTCCCCTTCTGCGCAACAGGGCCCGAGGGCCAAATGAGTTTCTACGGTATCATTATTTGTCTCAAGTGCCTTAATAAAAGTATCGATCGCTTCGTCCGGTTCATCATTTAATAAATAGTTCAGTCCTACAAAATATCGGCAAACATATCATTAGTGGCACGATCTTTAGCAAAAGATCTTGGCGCGGATAAGCGCCCAAGAACCCATCCCGCCATTACGGCATTAGCAATAGAAAATAGATCCAAAAGCTTTCCACGTTTATTAAAAATCCTTTAAGCTCATCGCTCTTAGCTGCGAAATTCTTCCCCTCCCTCACCCAAATTTGTTTTCTTAACCGTCTAATTTCAGATTTCGATTTTAGATTTTTGAATATTCCCAATCCAAGCAGGAGGCCAATTTTCCCCCGCTTCAAATGATCCAATAATCCATGCTGAAACTGGCTGTGGCGGAAGCTCCCAAGCACCAATCGAGATTTCCACAAGGGTGGTTTAAATATGAGAAAGTAATACTGGCTGTAAAAACCAATATCAAAAATAAAGCTGAAAGCAGATTGAAATCTTGCGCATCTCTAGACTTCCTGCCCTGGCATTTGATTCGATCAGATATTTACTCTAAAGAAAAACGGCATAACCCAAAGGCTATGCCGCTTATTATCAATTTCCTGAAAAAAAATTACAGTAATTGTTGCTCGGGCCCAAAATGCTATTGTTAACACGATCTCTCAATTCTTTTCCTGGTTTGAAGTGGGCACATATTTACCACTCAGAATGACTGGTGTCCCGTCTTCGGATTACGACCATCCTTGGTACCCGATAGTGAGAGAAAAGCTACCAAATCCTCTTATTTCGATTCTGTCCCCCTCAGATAACACCTGGACATACACTCCAAATCCCCTTGACCGCTAACTCAACATCTTTCGATGACAACTGGCTTTGCTTCCCGCTATGCGGTCGATAAGTTCAGACTTCGTCATAGTTTTCCCCTGTACTCTAACTTTCACTTGAACTTTAAATCTGGTCAGAAGCCCCAAAACCCAAAAGTTTCTAACTGACACCTCCAAGTTCAAAGCCTACAATATCAGATAGTTAGGCCCTCAGCAAACCTTTGTCCATTTCTGCCTTAATTAAATCACCGATAGTTCCGGTGATACATCGCTGGCGTCCTGATTCTTATGTTCTTTTACCGAAACTTTTTCGTCATCAATCTCGATCGCCTTAACCGATAAACTAATTCCCGATTTTGCGATCGAACTAACGATCTTAACTTCGATCTCTTCGCCTTCTTTAACACATTGCGGCATCTTCGATTTTATCTCTGCTAATTTCAGAAGCCCGAAGATTCCTTCAATACCTTCTTGCAATATCACTGTAGCGGACTTGGCTTCCAGAGTACTAATGTTCCTTCACTATACTGCCTTTTTAAAACTCAGACACATATCCATAAAAGGATCACCGTCCAACTGCTTTACTCCTAGTGATATACGTTCTCTTTCCGGATCAATCGACAAGATGATAGTTTTAATCTCATCACCTTTCTTTAATTGCGCACTGCTCTTCACCTGGCTCATCCCAGGGGATATCAGACAGATGCACTAGCCATCGATGCTGCCGTCTAACCAATGAAGATTCCAAAAACGGTAATAGATTTAATGTTCCCCGAAATCTCGTCACCCTTCTTAAAGTTTTCAGCAAAACCATCCCAAGGATTTTGGTAGCATGCTTAATACCGAGAGAAATACGGCGACGTTCTTCGTCAATGTCCAATACCATAACGTCGATTTCATCTCCAAGCTGAACAACTTTGAGGGTGGACATTTTTATTAGTCCAATCCATTTCAGATACGTGCACCAAACCCTCAACACCTTCTTCTAACTCGGCAAAACAGCCATAATCCGTGAGGTTTGTTACAACGGCTTTAACCTGTTTTTCTGAGGATAACGTTCCTTGATCGCCTGCCATGGATCTTCACCAAGTTGCTTAAGCCGAGAGAAACGCGATTGCGCTCCCGATCGTACTTAAGCACCTTTACGTCAATTTCATCACCAACATTGACTATCTCATTCGGGTGCTTGATTCGTTTCCATGACATTCAGTTATGTGAGAAGACCATCGACTCCACCCAGATCAACAAATGCTCCGTAATCCGTAAGGTTTTTAACAACACCTTTAACCGACATTCCTTCTTCTAATTTTTCTAGTAATGCATCTCGTCTTCAGTCTGACTGATTCAAGACAGCACGCCGAGAAACAACTACATTATTGCGCTTACGATCGAGCTTGATTAATCGAAATTCCAGTTGCTGTCCTTCTAAATGCAATGTATCTCGCACCGGACGAACATCTACTAGCGAACCAGGAGAAAAGCTCGGATATTGTTTAGGTCAACCGTGAATCCACCTTTGACCTTGCCGTTGATAACCCCGGTTACGATATCTTCTTTTCGTAAGCCGCTTCTAACTCCATCCAAGATTCTGCTCGCTTAGCTTTTTCTCGAGATAGCCGGGGTTTTACCAAATCCGTCTTCAACGGGTTTTCCCGCGCGACCTTAACCTCATCTCCCACTTCCAAGGAAAGGTTGCCTTGTTCATCGAGAAAATTTTGTGCGGGGAATTACACCTTCGGATTTGAGGCCGGCGTGGACTGTGACCCAATCAGTATCTATGTCTATTATGGTGCCAGTTACTATGGCGCCTGGGGTCATATCTATTTCGCTTAAGCTCTGCCCCAAAAAAGATCTGCCCAAAAATTTTTAGTCATAATAAATCCAATAATTACATTTGTTGCATAATTAAATTAATGCATTATGCAACTAACCGCAATCCAGTTTTTGCGGACCAGTTAATAAAAAACTGCAGTACACCGATTCTGGTGATGCGCACTTCAGTCACATTTCTTCTGGAGGTCTACTAGCTGTTTTTTGCCGCAAAAAGTTCAAGGATCTGCTCCACAACCTGTTCGATGGTCAGATCAGTCGAATCTAAAATCACAGCATCTTCAGCGGGGTTAGCGGTGAAACTGGACGTTCAGTGTCTCGTTTATCCCGCTCTTTCAGGTCTCGCAAAAGGTCGGGCAGATTAGCATCAATACCCTTATCAATCAACTGCTTATACCGCCTTTGAGCCCTTTCAGAGACAATCGCTGTGAGGAAAATTTTGAGGGTGCATCGGGAAAAACCACCGTCCCCATGTCACGTCCATCAGCGACTAAACCGGGCGCTTTCGGAATTGTAATTGGCGCTCATGAAGTGCTTCACGTGCTTCTGGAATTGAGCCGACTAGGGATGCTAGATCGCTACCGAGATCCGTCCTGATTTCTTTGGAGACATTTTCTCCATTAAGTAAAATTGTTCCCGGTCCGTCACTGCAGAATTCTTTTTCCCAAAGTCCGCGCTAAATGCGAAACCCTGGCGTGGTTCTCCAATTTTAGATTAGCTTTGTGTGCAGCAATTCCCAATATTGGGTACAAAGCGCCGCTATCCAAAAACACGAACCCAGCCTGTTCGCCACCATTTCCGCAATAGTCCCTTTACCGGAACCCGAGGGTCCATCAATAGCGATTACAGGTATATCATTCATCTTCAGTATTCACCTGCTCGCTGAGATTAATTCCCACCTGGTTCGCTAAACCAACAAATCCAGGAAAAGAGGTCGCCACATTGTTGCAATTCTGTATTTCAATTGTCGAGCAGAACGCAATGCAGCAATGGGAAAAAGCCATGGCTATGCGGTGGTCACCTAAACTATTAACGCGCCCCCCAAGGATATCGCCTCCTTCGATTCGAATGCCATCTGGAAAAATCTCAATTTCGATCCCCAATGATTTCAATCCACTTGCCATTGCTTCAAGGCGATCGCTTTCCTTCACCCGCAATTCTTCCGCCCCGCGAAGTTCAGTGGTCCCTTCAGCACAGGCAGCAGCGATAAAAAATATCGGAAATTCATCAATAGCTAAAGGGATTTGATCAGCTGGGACTGTGATGCCTCTTAATTCGCTATAGGAAACTTTAAGGTCGGCAACCGGCTCCCCACCATTACTGTTTCGTTAGTGAATCAATGCTTGCTCCCATTTCCCGCAGCAAATTAATAATACCTATTCGTGTTGGATTAATTCCCACGTGACGTATGGTCAATCTCGCGCCTGGACAAATACTGGCTGCTACGAGAAAAAAAGCTGCGGAGGAAATGTCCGCCGGACATCGATAATTGTGCCCTTAAGAGTGCCCTCATTATTAATTTTTGTTGTTCTGCTCGACTCCTCACGGATAAGTGAGTAACCAAATCCATGTAACATCCGTTCAGTATGATCGCGACAAGGTGCCGGTTCAGACACAGAGGTTTGGCCCTTAGCATAGAGCCCAGCAAGAAACATACAGGACTTAACCTGTCCACTGGCGATATTTATTGCATAATTAATACCGTTTAGCTGGCTGCCAGAAATTTTCAGTGGGGGTTTGCCTCCATCTGCAGTTTCAATCTTTGCACCCATAGTAGTTAATGGATCAACTACTCGCGCCATGGGTCTCTGGCTAAGTGATTCATCTCCGATTAGCTCTGAGCTAAAGTTTTGTCCCGCTAGTAGTCCAGCAAGTAAGCGCATCGCTGTGCCTGAGTTACCCATGTTTAATGGGACTCTTGGCGCTTTCAATCCATGCTTTCCTACACCGTAAATAGTTAATTTGCCGTTTTCAGGCCCGACTATCGTTACTCCCATTTCTCGAAAAGCTGCCAATGTATTTAGTACATCTTCACCTTCCAAAAAACCAGAGACTTTAGTCACTCCGTCAGCTATTGCGCCAAGAATTATCGAGCGATGAGAAATTGATTTGTCCCCAGGCACACGTATCTCACCCGATACAGCCCCGCCAGGTTCTGCAACATAATTTAAGATTGCTTCAGTGCTAAGATTATTCACAGCTGCGCCAAAATATTTCCTCATAAATTCATCTCTGACTTCCTTGGCGTTAGAAAACTTATCCATCAGAAAGTCATGATTCTTATTCGTTATCTGTTCTCTAAACTGTTGAAGTCGATCGATATAGGTATCTAAAACGGTAACCGTGGCCTTTGTATTAGCTATGAAGACGTCTGACCACATTTTCGCGTTACTGGATGCGAGCCGGCTAAAATCCGCAAATCCTCCTGCAGCATATTTAAAAATATTTTCACTTTGCTGCTGATCAGCCAGTGTGTCGACCGCAGCATAGGCAAGCAAATGAGGAAGATGACTAGTCGCAGCGAGTATTTTATCGTGCTTATTAAATCCCATTCCTAATACCTGAGCGCCTAATAAACGCCATAATTCATTCACTTGGCTAATGGAGTCAATAGAGCACTTTTCATGCGGAGTAAGGATTACGTTTCGATTTAAAAAAAGTTCAGCGTGGGATGCAGAGAATTTACTTTGTTCAGAGCCAGCGATTGGATGACCAGGAACGAATCGTTCGCAAAATGAATCCTTTTGTTCCAGTACAGCATTCACGATCGGAGACTTTACACTGGCTACATCCGTGACAATGCAATTCTTACCAACAGCTTCTGCGATTTCGGGAATGAGCTCAATCGTTGTTAATGAAGGTAACGCTATTATCAAAATGTCAGAGCTTGGAGCTAACTCTTTCAGAGATCCCGATTTATCGATCACCCTATCAGCTAACGCTTGATTAAGTTGTTGTTTTTCTATATCGCAGGCACTAACGAAAATTTCTTTATTTGCCTGTTTCAGTCCGCGCGCAATGCTACCTCCAATCAGACCAAGGCCCAGGATTAGGATTCGTTTTGATACGATCTCTGACAACTCATTACCTATGAGAGCTATTTCAGCTCGATACAAAAATTGGATATGAACCCAAAATCTTAATTTCCGCAGTGCAGGCGACTAATTTCCGGAACAACTCAATAATTGTTTCGTCGTTCACATGACCTTCAAAATCGATAAAAAATACATAGGCCCAAGCTTCATTTTTTGCCGGACGAGTTTCGATTTTTGTAAGACTGACTTGAAGGCTTTCAAATGGTTTGAGAATTCTGAAAAGTGCTCCTGGTCTGTTCTCCGTGTAAATAAGAACGCTGGTTTTATCATTACCACTCGATTCGGTAGAGTGATTAGCAAGCACTAGAAACCTTGTGCTATTGTGATGCTGATCTTGAATCTGTTCTTGCCGTATACTCAGGCCGTAAACTTTCGCTGCCAACGAACCTGCAATGGCAGCTATGCTATTATCGCCTAATACGAGTTTCGCAGCCTGCGCATTACTAGGACACTCTATTAGTTCAGCCTGTGGGAAGGATTGTTGAATCCAATTCCTGCATTGTGCTAGGGATTGTTTGTGTGATGCTATCTTTTCAATCTCGTTTGTCTCCGCACCAGGCTTTGTTAACAAACAATGTTGGATTGGTAAAATGACTTCTCCTACTATTTGAACAGTGCTGTCTATTAAACAATCTTGAGTATTGTTAACCGCCCCCTCTGTAGAATTCTCTACAGGTACCACGCCATAGTCCACTTCTTCACTTGCAACTATAGAAAAAACATCATCGATACTATCGCAATCACGAAGGTCACAATCATTTCCGAACTGGTTAACTGCTGCCGCCTGAGAAAATGTCCCTTGCGGCCCCAGATAAGCTACTTTAACGCGTTCGTTCAAGACTTGCTCCTTAGAGCATTAAAAGAATAAGGAAAGCTGTTTTCACACCGAATGAAGACGAATAAGAATATGTTTATTTAGATTCTGAACCAGTTTATGAGCCGGATTCAGAATTTATTAGCTCATCATCAGGTTCATCAACCTGCTCCAGACCCACAAGTTTTTCGCCTTCTTTAAGCTTGATCAATCTTACACCCTGAGTATTTCTACCTTGTATCGAAACTTCCTCAACCCGGGTACGAACTAAGGTGCCTTTATCGGATATCAGCATAATTTCGTCATTTTCAGAAACTTGGACCGCCCCGACTACCGCACCATTACGCTCACTAGTTTGAATTCCTTTTACGCCCTGTCCTCCACGGCCATAAACAGGATAATCACAAATATGCGTACGTTTTCCATAACCATTTTCACTAACGGTTAATACCTGTTTGTCGTCATCGGGGATAATCAGGGAAATCATTCGAAATTGATCGCCCATCTTAATGCCGCGCACGCCACGGGCAGTTCTTCCCATGGGTCTGACATCGGATTCTTTAAAACGAATAGTTTTACCACTGGTACTAACCAGCATGACATCTCTTTTACCGTCGGTAATGGCAGTCCCAACCAGCTCATCATTTTCTTCTAGCTCAATGGCACGTAATCCAACACTGCGTTGACGTGCAAATTTGTTTAATCCAGTCTTTTTCACCGTACCGTTGGCTGTGGCCATAAAAACAAAGTGCTCATCGTCGTATTCCTTAACTGGCAGCATACTGGTAATGCGCTCGCCCTCTTCTAGTGGCAAAATATTTATGATTGGTTTACCGCGAGAAGTCCGACTAGCAACTGGTATATGGAAGACTTTTAGCCAATAAACTTTTCCGACACTACTAAAACATAAAAGCGTGTCGTGAGTATTCGCAATTAGAAGGTGTTCTACGAAATCCTCGTCTTTGACCGCAGCCGCAGCTTTACCCATACCCCCTCGACGCTGAGCTGTGTAATCATCGAGTGGTTGTGTCTTCGCGTAACCTCCTTGAGAAATGGTTACAACGCGATCCTCTTCGGATATCAAATCTTCCATGGTGAGATCTTGTTGAGAGCCTACGATTTCTGTTCGCCGTTCGTCTCCGTACTCTTTATGAACTTGTTGCAACTCATCTCTGACAACGCTTATTAAGCGAGCTTGGTTTTCCAGTATGTCCATGTAATCAGCGATTTGAACCAGCAGTTCCTTGTAGTCGTTAATGAGTTTTTCGTGCTCTAAACCCGTTAAGCGATGTAAACGTAGTTCGAGAATCGCTTGGGCCTGCACTGGTGACAGAAAGTATTCTGTATCTTTTAATCCATAGCGTTCTTCTAGATCATCGGGGCGACAAGCGTCAGAACCGGCTTCACCTAACATCTCTATTACATTTTTAGACTTCCAGGAAAGCTGAGGAGTTTTTCCTTAGCATCAATCGAAGATGGAGAACCCTTAATCAGTTCGATAACCGCATCTATGTTTGCCAGGGCGACAGCAAGCCCCTCAAGAATATGACCTCTTTCCCTAGCTTTACGAAGTAGAAAGATAGTTCTTCTTGAAACCACTTCCCGGCGGTGCCGAATGAATGCTTTAAGAACTTCTTTAAGATTAAGCAGTCGTGGTTGCCCATCGACCAAAGCAACCATGTTGATTCCAAATACAGACTGCATTTGAGTTTGGGCATAGAGATTATTAAGAACTACATCCCCCATTTCACCCTTGCGTAACTCGATTACTATGCGTAGTCCATCTTTATCCGATTCGTCTCTAAACTCGCTTATGCCTTCAATCTTTTTCTCTTTTACAAGTTCCGCGATTCGTTCAATAAGTTTCGATTTATTTAATTGGTACGGAATCTCAGTGACTATAATGCTGTCCCTATTAGCTTTTTCTTCGGTAACTACTTGTGCTTTGGCGCGAACATAAATGCGTCCACGACCTGTGCGATACGCTTGCACGATTCCTGCTTTGCCATTAATTATTCCTGCGGTTGGAAAATCTGGTCCCTGTATATACTCCATCAAAGTATCGATTTCTATTTCTGGATTATCTAATAAAGCCATCGCACCGTTAATCACTTCGGTCAGATTATGCGGGGGAATATTCGTCGCCATACCGACAGCAATTCCTGATGAACCGTTAACGAGTAAACTCGGAACTTGGGTCGGCAAGACATCTGGAATGTCTTCAGTGCCATCATAATTAGGTGAGAAATCAACGGTTTCTTTGTCGAGATCTGCTAACAAATCATGGGCCATTTTTGCCATGCGAATCTCGGTATAACGCATGGCAGCGGCGGCATCTCCATCAATGGAACCAAAGTTTCCTTGTCCATCAACAAGGGGGTACCGCAGCGAAAAATTCTGCGCCATTCGTACGATTGTATCGTAAACAGCAGTATCACCATGGGGGTGATACTTACCAATTACATCACCGACTACACGGGCTGATTTTTTGTAGGGCTTATTGTAATCGTTTGATAGCACATTCATTGCGAATAAAACACGACGATGAACCGGTTTGAGCCCATCTCTTACTCCGGGAGGCTCGCCCTACGTTTACGCTCATTGCATAAGCCAGATAAGATTCACGCTTTTCACTTTCTAATGCGACAGGCAGAACCTGTTTGGCAAACTCAGACATAGACTAACTTTTTCCTAAAAGAGTGGTGGGTTCGATGGAGTGGATCGGAGGTCTTTTATTTGTGCTATTTGCAAGGGATTTCGTATCTTCCAGTAGTATTTTTACCGGCTGAAATGCATTTTTTCGTAAATTTTTAGTCAACTTTTAAGTAGTTTTTGAACCAATTTTTCAGGATTTTTATCCTAAAAATTCCTCAAATTTAAGACCTATAACACATCTAAAGTGTACCATAATTCGCTCGGAAAAACACTGGAAATCGAAAAAAATTGGTATATTTTATCCTTATTTTTCATTAGTTAAAAAGGAATTAAAGACGGGATTTGTGACGCGCTATTTTGAAAAATTCAGGTATAATCGTGCCTCTGCTTTAAATCCAAAATTGGCTAAAAAATAGTGCAAAAAGTGATCACTTTATGAAGTGTAAAAGAAATAACGAAAAGCAGAATTTTTATGGAAGTTGATCTAGTTATTAAATCGAAATGGATTGTTCCTGTCGTTCCTCGTGAACAAGTTCTTACTGATCACGCAATAGCGATCAAAGACAAGAAGATTTTTGCTATCGGTCCTACCGAATCAATCAACACGCAGTATCAATGTACCAATATTACTTCTTTAAATAATCACATTCTCATTCCAGGATTAGTAAATGCCCATGGTCATGCCCCTATGGCGCTACTGCGAGGATCTGCAGATGATATTCCTTTAAAAGAATGGCTTGAGGAAAAAATCTGGCCCTTGGAAGGCAAGTTGGTTGATCGTCAGTTCGTTTTTGAAGGCGCAACTCAAGCGATCGCTGAAATGATTAGATCTGGCACTACCTGTTTTGCTGATATGTACTTTTTCCCAGACGAAGTAGCAAAAGCTTCTTTGGCAGCACATATTCGAGTCCAGCTAGCTAGCCCAGTATTAGATTTTCCTACAGTGTGGGCTCAGGATGCTGACGAATACATAAACAAGGCCACTCAACTACACGATGACTATCGTGATAGTGAATTGGTTTCTACCGCTTTTGGCCCTCACGCTCCTTATACGGTTTCCGATGCACCATTACAGAAACTCAGTGTTCTCGCAGAAGAGCTCGATCTGCCGATTCATATTCATCTACATGAAACGGCACAAGAAATATCTGATGCAATTGCTAGTGATGGCCGCCGTCCTCTGCAGCGATTGCAGGAATTGGGTCTACTATCAACTCGACTTAACTGCATTCACGCAACCCAATTACAAGAAAAAGAAATTGAATCTATAGCCGAGCATGGCGCAAATATATTGCACTGCCCGGAATCGAATATGAAATTGGCTAGTGGATTTTGCCCTGTTGCCAAATTAGTCAAGCAAGGTATAAATGTTGGGCTGGGCACAGATGGCGCTGCAAGCAATAATGATCTTGATATGTTTAGTGAAATGCGATCAGCCGCATTAATGGCTAAAGTCGTAAGTGAAGATGCTAGATCTGTCCCTGCTGCCATAGCATTGGAAATGGCAACAATAAACGGAGCAAAAGCACTTGGCCTTGAATCTGATATTGGCAGTCTGGAAATTGGAAAGGCCGCAGATATAACTGCAATAAATCTTGATTCAATTAATTCCCAACCAGTAAATAACCCACTTTCTCACCTTGTCTATTGCATTAATTCGGCGCAAGTGAGCGATGTCTGGTGTTCTGGGGTTCAAATTCTGGATAACGGCGCATTAACTACTCTAAATCTAGATAAAATTATGCAAACTGCAGAAACATGGCAAACTAAAGTCGTCAATCAATTGAGTCACAATCATGGATAACGTTGACGAACTGGAAATTAAGAAATTCGAAGAGTTGGCAGCTCGCTGGTGGGATCCGAATAGTGAGTTCAAGCCATTGCATGAGATCAATCCGCTACGGATGAACTATATTAGTCGACAGATTAATCTCGCGGAAAAGAACGTTCTAGATATCGGCTGTGGGGGCGGCATTCTGGCGGAGGCCATGGCCCATCATGGCGCCAAAGTTACAGCCATCGATCTGGCAAATGCCTCATTATCAGTCGCAAAACTGCATCAGTTAGAAAGCAAATTAAATATCGATTACCGCAAATCTTCTGCCGAGCACATAGCAGAATCAGAGCCTGAGCACTATGACGTCGTAACTTGCATGGAAATGTTGGAACATGTTCCGGAACCGAGTTCTATAGTAAGGGCTTGTAATGAATTAGTTAAACCTGGTGGATTCGTTTTCTTTTCTACCATCAATCGCAATCCTAAAGCTTATTTATTCGCCATTATTGGCGCGGAGTATCTTTTAAATCTAATACCCAAGGGCACTCATGATTACGGTAAATTTATCCGCCCCTCAGAACTTGCGAGATGGTGTCGAGAGAATAGCCTGAAATTAAAAGGCCAAATTGGCATTGGCTATAATCCACTTACCAAGCGCTATTTTTTGGAAGACAATGTAGATGTAAATTACATTGCCTTTTACCAAAAGCCAGCAGCCTGATCACAAATAACACGTGTCTTTTCAAACATCTATAGAATGCGTGCTGTTCGATTTAGACGGAACCTTAATCGATACCGCGCCAGATTTTATTCAAGTAGTTAATAAGCTATTAGAGGAGGAGCAGCGGACTTCGATAGATTCAAATCTCATCTATCAGACAGTGTCTGATGGCGCCCGCGCTTTAGTGAAGCTTGCTTTCGCAATTGAAGAAGATGCTGAAGAGTTCCCAAAACTAAATCAGAGATTACTGGATTTGTACAAAGAGCAGATAAAAGCCACCGAGGCATTTCTATATCCAAGTCTCGATAGTTTGCTACAAAAATTAGAACAGGCGCGAATTCCATGGGGTATTGTAACCAACAAACCTGAGCTCTACACTGTCGCACTACTAAATGAGCTCGCCTTAAGTGAACGTTGCAGCGTATTAGTCTGTCCGGATCATGTCAAAAATCGAAAACCTCATCCAGAACCTATTTTGCTTGCCTGCGAAAAACTCCACTGCGATATAGAAAAAACCGTCTACATTGGTGACCATCAACGCGATATTCAGGCGGCTAAAAATGCTGATGTAATAGCTATTGCGGCTGGCTATGGCTACTTAAATGCAGAATCAAAGATTGAAGAGTGGTATGCGGATTTTATTGTGCATCAACCAGAACAAATTGAACCACTACTTAATATCCTAAATTTTACTTAAACTTATGTTTGATTTCGATGCTCCAGCAAACCTACTAGAAAATAAAAGCATACTAATTACCGGCGCTAGCGATGGTATCGGCAAGTGCTGTGCAACTACATTTGCCAAACATGGCGCAAATGTAGTTCTTCTTGGAAGGTCGCTGGAAAAACTTGAATCGGTTTATGATGAAATTGAAGCGATAAATCCTGGCAAGGTAATCATTCAACCGGTTAATTTTAGTTCTATGCATGAGACTGACTATCAAGGACTCGTCAAATCTCTCGCTGAAAACTTTGATTGTCTCGATGGATTAATCCTCAACGCTGGAATGCTTGGGTTGCGAGTACCAATTGAGTTTTATCCTAGCGATATCTGGCAAGAAACAATAAACGTCAACGTTAATTCCGTATTCCATCTTTTAAAAGCCTCCCTTCCCTTACTAAAGCTCTCAAAAGACGCTCGCGTATTATTTATATCATCAGGTGTCGGTCGCAAAGGTCGCGCTCACTGGGGAGCATATGCAGTATCGAAGTTTGCCATAGAAGGATTGATGCAAACTCTCGCAGACGAACTGGAAAAAACGAGTGCTATTCGCATAAACAGCTTAAATCCGGGGGCAACAAAAACCACTATGCGTCAAGCCGCCTATCCCGCCGAAGATCCTGATGCCCAGCCTACTCCAAAATCTCTAATGCCGGTTTATCTCTACTTGCTTAGCAAACAAGCTAAATCAATTCATGGGCAGGCGATAGATGCCAAAGAATTCGATCCGGACAAGTATTTGCCGCTCTCTCAGTAGTCCTGCTGCCGCAATTGCCTGTTATTGTAACTTTTTGCAATGCAATCTCGTCAAACTGATTTAACTAATTTCTCAACTTCGTTTTTGGAGAGTTCGTGATACTCTCCTTTCCGCACTGTGCTTGGAATAAATATAGGACCAAATCTGACCCTCTTCAGGCGACTCACCTTTAAACCTTGGGATTCCCAAAGCTTCCTTACTTCCCTGTTTCTTCCTTCCATAACTACGACGTGATACCACTGATTAATTCCTTCGCCAGCATAATATTGAATGTCGGTAAATCGGCAAAGATTACTTTCAATGATAATACCCTGATGCATAGCTTGAACCATGCCCGGAGTAACCTCACCCATCACTCTAACTGCATATTCTCTTTCTACCATTGAGCTAGGATGTGCAAGCTTATTAGCCAGTTCTCCATCGGTAGTGAACAGCAATAATCCACTGGTATTGATATCAAGTCTTCCTATGGAAACCCAGCGGCCATGCTTAAGTGGCGGGAGTTTATCAAATACTGATGGCCTGCCTTCAGGGTCTCTTCGCGAACAAATTTCATCCTCAGGTTTGTTATAAAGAATTACTCGTCGATCATGGCGAACCTTTGTTTGCGGCGACAACTTTTTCCCATCGACAACAATTTTGTCATCGTCATCGACTCTTGCACCAATCTCGGCAACCCTGCCATTCACTTTAATGCGCCCTTGCACAATCCATGATTCAATTTCGCGACGCGAACCGAACCCAGCTCTGGCAAGCACTTTCTGCAATTTTTCTGACATAACTGAACTGAGTCGCGGAAAATTTAGTGAGGCAAGTAAGATCGACTATTGTTATTGATTATTATCAATATCATCACCAATAATATTAATCTCACCAGTGTCATCTTCGTAATTACCTAGGAGATGACTGTCTTCAATTACAAAATCTATCTCGGCAGAACTTTTATCAATTTCCTCTACTTGCTCACCTAAGGATGAATCTGAATCATTTACATCTGTAATTTCAAATTCGTTTATCTGCCCTCCCTCAGCATCGCTTTTATTGCCATGGAGAGGAATAACATTTGATTCCTGATCGGGATCTTCATCTTCGACAGATTCTTCCGCTTGCTCATCCACCGATTCTTCATCGTCATTCTGACGCAGATTCCTTTCAAACTCTTCGTTCGCGGCAATATCGTCATCAGTTAGACCGAGATTCAGATTGTCTTCTTCTTCAGAATCATCTTCCTGGTCTTGGTTCTCTTCTTGCTCAAGAATTTCTTCAGGAACTCCCGTGCGCAGAATTTCATCCAGAGGTTTTTTCGCCAGCTCCACAGCTTCTTCTTCAGCGATGAGCTCGGCTTCTTCTGATGCTGTTAATGCATGACTCTCTTCGTTAGAAATCTCATCAGGCAGATCAAGTATTCTTGATTGAGCTAATTCTTCATTCAAATCGAATTCAGGTTCAGTACCAATCAGCTCTTTAATTTCTGACAACGGGGGCAATTCCTGCAAACTCTTCAAATTAAAATAATCGAGAAACTGCTTGGTTGTTGCAAACATGGCTGGCCTACCTGGTACATCGCGATGACCAACTACGCGTATCCATTCACGGTCGATCAGAGTCCTGATGATATTTGGACTTACACTCACGCCTCTAACTTCTTCAATGTCACCCCGCGTAATCGGCTGTCGGTAGGCAACTAAAGACAAAGTTTCCAAAAGCGCTCTTGTGTATCGAGGTGGTTTTTCTACCCATAGCTTAGCTACCCAGTTACTAAGCTCTTGCTTTACTTGAAAACGGTAACCTGACGCGACTTCTTTTAGTTCAAAACCACGATCATTACATTCTTCTGAAATAACCTGCATTACTACTTTCAGTTCTTTCCTATCGGGACGCTCTCTAACGGAGAAGACCTGTGCGATAGTGTCGAGAGTCAACGGCTTGCCTGCGGCAAGCAACAACCCCTCAACGATCATCTTCACTTTATTGTCGACATCACTGCCCACTGTAGCCTCTCCTCAACTTCTAGACTTCAAGTGTATAGGTCCAAACGGATCTGTTTGGACAATCTCAACCATCGAATCTTTCATCAATTCCATTACTGCCAGAAAAGTAACCACTATACCTAAGCGCCCTTCATCTTTTGCTAGCAGCGAAGATAGTGGAACAAACTTGTGGCCCGATAGGTGTACCATAATTTCGGACATTTTTTCTCGAGTAGAAAGCGTTTCGAATTGGATATGGTGGTGTTCGAACATATCCGCTCTTCTCAACACTCCAGATAAAGCAATTAATATTTCCTGTAGGTCTACAGCTGGATCGGGTGTAATCCGCTCGATCTCAGGAATCGCTGCCTTAGCACGATGATAATCACGATCCATTCTTGGCAATTCGTTAATATCTTCAGCCGCCTGCTTAAAGCGCTCATATTCCTGCAAACGCCTAATAAGCTGCATACGCGGATCACCTTCTTCCGCTTCCTCTTCTTCCTGTCTGGGTAACAGAATGCGAGATTTAATCTCAGCCAACATCGCTGCCATCACCAAGTACTCAGCAGCCAACTCAAACTGACTTGCGTGCATTAGTTCGACATAGGCCATGTACTGATCCGTAATATCAGCAACATTGATTTCAAGAATATCGATGTTCTGACGCTTAATCAGATAGAGCAAAAGGTCTAATGGACCTTCAAAAGCCTCCAGAAAAATTTCCAGTGCATCCGGAGGAATATAGAGGTCTTTTGGTGCCTCAGTAATTGCCTCGCCAGCAACATAAGCCAAAGGTAGTTCTGCCTGTACGGGCAAATCTTCGATTCCTTCGTTGGGATTTAACTGCTGATTAAGAGGGTTATTTTCTGGAAGGGAATCTGACTCCCCTTGTGGGTCAAGGCTATCGGATCCCGCGTCGGTACCAGTAATCGTCAATCTAGTGGTCCGTCTTACTCAGATATCGAGTGTATTTTAACTCATTTGCCCGGGAAAAGCTCACGGTTCGCGGCAATTTTAATGGCTTACCAGCTTGTTAATCCCATGGCCGCACGCACATAAGTAAGAGTTTCTTTGGCCCGGTTACGAGCGATTTCATTTCCCTCTGCGATAATCGAGCGCACCATATCAGGGTCTTTAATGTATTGCTCAGCCTCTTTCTGAATTGGTTCTAATTCCTCGATTACCGCATTGATCACTGGTTTTTTGCATTCCAAACAACCAATTCCAGCGTTTTTACAGCCTTCAATTACCCAACCCCTAGTTTTTTCATCAGAATAAGTCTGATGCAGCTGCCAGACCGGACATTTTTCCGGGTTACCAGGGTCTTTAAGTCGAACTCTCGCAGGATCCGTTGGCATAGTGCTGATTTTCTTCTCAACTTCTTCCAGTGGTTCCCGCAAACTAATTGTATTCTTGTAGGATTTAGACATTTTTTGACCATCTAAGCCCGGCATCTTCGAGGCAGGTGTTAGCAATGATTGTGGTTCCGCCAAAATCATCTTGCCTTCACCTTCGAGATAACCATAAAGGCGCTCCCGATCACCCAATGAAACATTCTGCTGCTCCGCTACCAGCGCTTTAGCTTTTCCCAATGATTCCTGATCACCCTGTTCCTGAAATGCAGTCCTTAATTGAGAATAAAGCTTAGCGGCTTTCTTACCCATCTTTTTGATTGCAGCATTAGCATTTTCTTCAAATCCAGGTTCGCGACCGTAAATGTGGTTAAATCGACGTGCCACTTCCCGAGTGAGTTCGACATGAGCTACTTGGTCTTCACCAACCGGCACAAATCCGGCACGATAGATCAAGATGTCCGCGGCTTGTAATAAGGGATAACCAAGAAACCCGTAGGTGCCGAGTTCTTTCTCTTGCAGTTTTTCTTGCTGGTCTTTGTAGCTAGGCACCCTTTCCAACCAGCCAAGTGGTGTGGTCATGGAGAGAAGCAGATGCAGTTCTGCGTGTTCAGGCACTTTCGACTGCACAAACAACGCTGCTGAGCCTGGATTGACCCCCACTGCCAACCAGTCAATTACCATGTCGACGGTATTTTCTTCAAAAATAGTAGGTTCGCCGTAGTGAGTGGTTAATGCATGCCAATCAGCCACGAAGAAAAAGCATTCGTATTTATACTGAAGCTTTACCCAGTTTTTTAGCACGCCGTGTAAATGCCCTAAATGCAGCGCACCAGTGGGTCTCATTCCTGAAACTACCCGTTGTTGAGAATCTGCCGTCGACAATTAAAACTCCTAAATCCTATTGAAAAGGATGTGGATCTCCCTTTCCAACTCGTTTTACCTCAGGTACACCTTCAACCAAATCGACCATGGTAGTGGGTTCGAGGCCACATGCTCCCCCATCTATTATGAGATCGACCAAATTACCAATCTTTAAACGTATTTCGTAAGGATCGAATAGCTGCCCCTCTTCTCCGGGTAATATCAAACTGGTACTCATTATCGGCTCGCCGAGCATAGTCAGCAGTGATTGCGCTATTCGATTTTCAGGCACCCTCAATCCAATAGTCTTTCTCTTTGGGTGCATAAGTCTACGTGGAACTTCTGCAGTTGCCTTCAAAACAAAAGTATAAGGGCCCGGCGTATAAGCCTTGAGTATTCGGTAAACACTGTTATGTACCTTGGCGTAACTTGCCAGAGATGAAAGGTCACTGCATACCAAAGTGAAATTATGCCGTGAATCCCAAATTTACGAATTCGCCTTATTCTCTCCAGGCTGATTTATCTCCAAAATGACAACCAAGGGCATATGTAGAATCCGTGGGGTATACAATTACCCCGCCATGGAGCAGAACATCTGCCGCCTGCTTTAGAACCCTGGATTCCGGATTATCCGGATGAACTTGGAGAAATTCGGCCATTTACTAATACTGAGTTGAAACAAATGCTTGTTTTTGGAGATCTAAAAAAGAATGAGATTCTATTACAACCACTTGATAAAAGCAGACAGTAATAAGCAAATGGATTAAGATGACGCGGCTTGGAACTGAGCAAAAAGGAATCAAAGAAACAGTTTATCGACTACATTCCCCCTACTCGCTTTTTTTACGGTCTGGGCAATGGACGAGCGGGTTGTGTCTTTTGGGTGGATTCGAGCGGACCGTTGGCGGAATATTCAGTGCCTCTGAAGTCTTACTCGTATTTGCAATTCTGGTTTATGGAACTTTATTTTTAGTACAAAGAAGTCTCGATAAATTCCAATGGATTACGCTCGGCGGTGTTGTAGTATTTTGTACACTCACTATTGCTTTCCCAAAAGCGTTACCTTCCTCAAATGGAAGGCGCCGGTTGTAAACTGGATATTCGCCAGCATTTTTTTCGCTTCGCGTTTCATCAGCGAAAAGCCTGCTATAGAACACATGATGGGACATGCTGTCGATGCGCCAAAAGAACTTTGGTATCGATTAAATAATTATTGGGTTTACTATTTTATTGCTTTGGGTGCAATAAATTTAGTTGTTGCTTTCACATTAAGTGAAGCAGCATGGATTCAATTTAAAGTCTTCGGCAATTTAGTGCTCACGTTTATTTTCGTATTTGCACAAATGCCTTTATTAATGAAATACATCGAAGTGGAAGAAGATGATAACTCATCGGACTCCGCATCCGAAGAGTCAGTTTAAGTTTTCGAGCTAGAAATATGTATTACGCAATCATGACTGAAGATGTAGATTACAGTTTAGAAAAACGAAAATCTGCCCCCCCGGCTCATTTAGATAGACTAAACCGACTTGCAGACCAGAAAAGATTATTAGCAGCTGGACCACATCCGGCAATCGATAGCACTGATCCAGGAGACGCTGGCTTTAGTGGCAGTTTAGTCATAGCCGAGTTTGATAGCCTGGAGCAGGCAGAAGCATGGGCTGACGCTGACCCTTATGTTGCCGCTGGTGTTTATAAAAAAGTGACAGTGAAACCGTTTTAAAAAAGTATTGTAAAAAATCAGTTTAATACTTCATGAGGTGCCGGTTTCAAATTTGGGAACTGTTCATCCAATATTCGATTCCACTCCACAAGCTCATCAACTCGGCTGGCAAATACCGAAGCAGGATCCCCTTCGATAGTGATGGAATTGATTAGGTCTCTTCGACGAAACTGATAGATCACTTGTTGGCCTTCAGTCACTCTTCCAAACACTGAATGCAATCCATCGAGATGCGGCGTAGCTAAATGGGTAATGAAAAACTGACTGCCATCGGTTCCAGGACCGGAATTTGCCATAGACAAAATTCCGGGTTGATTATGTTTTAATATTATTTCGCCACGGAATTGATAGCCGGGCCCCCCTGTTCCATTACCAAGGGGATCTCCGCCCTGTGCCATGAAATTTCTCTCAACACGATGAAAAGTTAGGCCATCATAAAATCCACGCATGACGAGATTTACAAAGTTGGCTACTGTTGTGGGGGGTGCGCGCTCATTTAGCTCCGCCCTAATTACACCTTTGGAAGTATCGATAATAGCCACCAAGCTTTGTGCTTGCGCTGAAAAACTATGTATAGCTATTGCGAAAAAAAGTGAAAGCAGCGCTATGATTTTTTTAATCTGATTCATTTTTCAAAAGTATTACTTCGATCATTTTTCTACAGCTAGAGATTATATTCCATTATCACAGGTGCATGGTCGGAAAAGTTCTCTCCTGTATAGATTTCGGCTGAGATTATTTTGTCCTTTAAGCCCGGGGTGACTACGTGATAATCCAGGCGCCATCCAACATTGTTGGCCCTAGCCTGGCCTCTATTTGACCACCATGAATATTGATCTTCTTCGTGATTAACAACTCGGAATGCATCGATGCAACCAACCTCATCATACAACTCATCTAGCCACTGTCTTTCTTCTGGTAGAAATCCAGAATTTTTCTGATTTGAACGCCAGTTCTTTAGATCAATCTTCTTATGACAAATATTCCAATCTGCACAAATAATGAATTCTCTTCGTTTCTTTCTTAGAGATTTCATATGCCGCATATAGTCATCCATGAAATGAAATTTTCTGCATTGCCGTTCTTCTCCTGCAGAACCCGACGGTAAATACAAAGATGCGATACTTAATCCAACGTAGTCTGCTTGAATATATCGACCTTCTGAATCAGCAATCTCAAATCCCAATCCTCGAATAACTTTTTTTGGCTCTTGCTTACAATAGACTGCGGTACCAGCATAACCTTTCTTAACCGCATCAAAATAATAACAGTGATACATCTCGGGATGAAATACCGGATCAGTCAACTGATGTTCCTGGGCTCTAGTTTCCTGCAAACAAACAACATCGCAATCGTGCGTTTGCAACCAATCAAAGAATCCTTTTCGCGCTGCCGCTCTAATTCCATTACAATTTAAAGTCATTATTCGCATTTGCGGTTATCAATCCAGAAGAAAAACAAGCAATTCTAGCGGCAGGAAAGCTTTTAAACTAGTGACATAATTATACTTACTACCTCAATTGAATAAGGATTCCACTGCTTTAATCAAAGGTTTCATTGAGTACTTCCCTTCTGGCATAACACTAACCTCAACATCATGGTCTTGTAACTCCTGTTGCATTATTGGGCCAATAGCTGCAACGTGAGTGCGTGCCAGACCTTCCATGAGTTTGCTTTCTAGTCCATATTCTTTCGCTATGGAAAATAGTCTTTTCACTTGAGGCTTACTGGTGAAAGCCACGAGATCTACATTGTCTGCATGAAGATGCTCAATCAAATCAATGACTTTTGCTGAGTCACTATGTTCTGCATATATATATGGAGCGATGCTTCTGACGTCACTTATTCCCCGGCTACGCAAATACTCGATAAGAGATAAATTAGGATCTGTGCCATACAACTGAACTGCGATATCTATGTTTTTAAGATTAAGTGACTCTAGAGTTGCAATTATTCCTTCAGTCGTAGGTTCCTTGCCGAGGTACTCAGCTTTTAGTCCGACTTCTTTTAAAGCTTTAACAGGTTTAGGGCCGCGGCAGATTTTCCGAACCGTGGAAAGTTTGCATATGAAATCATTTTTTAATTTGTTTCGTTCTGCCACAGCTACTAAGCGACGTAATCCTTCACCAGTAAGAATAATAAAATATCGAGGCGGATTATTAATGAACGCTTTTAACCAGCAAACTATAGAATCCTGATTTGGTGAATCAAGGATAGTGATCATAGGTACTCGAAGCACCTTCGCCTGCCTCCTTTCGAACAAAGCAGCAAGCACATCAAGTTGCCGGCTTTCCGGCAACGCAACAGTTTTTCCTTTCAATGAAGAATCTATCGTCGATTTAATACTCATTCTCCCATTGTAGCGAATTGAATTAGAGGCGGATCCCGGTAAGTAGTATTAGCACTGCTAACATCAACCCTATACAAAGGCATAGGCGGGTAATTTACACAAAACACATTTAGTTTTTAATCTCATAGATGGCTCCCGATCACATACTCCCGATCCCATTTTTAAGAGCCGCCAACACTTCTTACCTCCAATTCAGGTGTAAGGCTAAATTTATAGTTTCCTTTTATTTTATTAATGCTACTTATAGTTACATTTATCTTGCAGTATATGTCTTAAAATTTACCGAAGTTAAATATTATCGAATAGAAACAGTGCTTTATATGATGCTAATGCGACGAATTGTTACAAGAAGTATTCTGAGGCAACCCTTCTATCTCATTGAAAAAGTGAAATAAAAGCTCAAATGATCAATTTTCAGTCAATTAATGTTACCTTTTACAAAAAAAGCGCTTTTATACCCATTTATGTTACTTTATAGCACATACTGTGTTACCATACGCTCCGTGTTGTGAAGATCAATTCAATTCTCTAACCCTTCACATCATTAGAAGGAGATCATAATGAGTAAAGCGATTAAGAAAGCTCCCCCCAATCGTAGAAGCGACATTGGTTAGCGTTGCCCTAGTAGCAGCCGCCCTAGCCGTTCCAGCAGCGATTGTTTATACCGCTATAAAAACCCAAACCTAGAAGGGGGCACTATGAAAAATCCTTCAATTATTAGTAGTAACTGAACCCAGCCCAAGCGAAAAACCCCTTGAGCTGGTGTTCCTCTATTAAACTTTCAAAAATTTTTCCCTCCAAATCAGAAACCCTTTCCCCATACTTAATCTAGAATTAGTTCAAAAGGATTGGGGCATGAATATGCCCCAAATGGCCCTTTAAATTTTTAGGGTAAGCAAAACCTATTTCCGGGAAGCACATAATGGATTAGCCCAATTTTAATGCAAGTTAATCCTCACCTAATTATTCAGCCATGCCTGGGTCGTATGAGCGGCGACTAATCCGGCTACAAGTTTTGAAAACCGTACAAAGATAAATTCAAAATTAAAACGGAAACTCAAGAAATTCCAGACAGGCAAGATGTTAAAAAGAATTAGTTGAGTTTTAATTTGTCGACGAAGTTGCAGGGTTTATGCGCGCTATCAAGCTGTTCGGCAATTATTTTATGCCAGCCCGTGGCGCATGCTCCAGGCGAGCCCGGTAAGCAGAAAACGATTGTGCCATTAGCCAACCCAGCGAAAACCCTGGATTGGATTGTCGAACAACCAATTTCTTCATAAGATAATTGGCGAAATAATTCCCAAAACCATCTATGTCAGTTTCAAACAAAGGCTGTATGGCTTCTTGTGTATTATCTCGTTTTGTAAATCCCGTTCCACCAGTTGTTAAAACTGCATGAACTTCCGGATCAGAAATGTGAGTTGAAACCAAGGACCGGAGATCTTTAATCTCATCCTTGACTATGATTTTAGAGTGGAGCTTGTGACCCGCTTCCTGAAGAAACCCTATAAGTGCGCTACCTGACTTATCGGTTTCCTCAGTCCGAGTATCAGATACCGTTACTACCGCGATACTTAATGGGGTTTCGACACTCATTGTACTTTATCCAACAACCCCTCACCCACCTGTCATATTCATCAAACGAACAGGTTGTTCGTGATCCGTATCATAGAAATAGTGACGTTCAGGCTTTATGTCCATAGAAGCCACTATGGCTTCTTTAAGATCGTCAAAACTGGCAGTTTCATCTCGTAGAATGGCGCGCAGATCTATGGAATGTTCATTACCAAGACAAAGCAAAAGTCGACCTTCAACAGTTACTCTTACCCGATTACATTCTTCACAAAAATTGTGAGTTACGGGGGAAATGAATCCTATACGATTGTCTTTTCCTACTACTTGAACATAGCGTGATGGTCCAGCAGTCTTGGCAGTACTGTTTAAGAGTTCATATTTTTCTTCGATAACGTTTCTTACCCAATCGTTGCTGCAGGTAGTATCTTCCCGATCATGATCTGAAGCCTCTCCCAATGGCATCTCTTCTATAAAAGCGATATCAATATTACGATTGAGCGCATACTCAGTCAGAGGGATGACTTCATCTTCGTTATAGCCACGCATAATGACTGAGTTTAGGCGAATGCGATCAAAGCCTGCAGAACGGGCAGCATTAATTCCTTTCAGCACCTTTCCTAAGTTCCCGACCCTGGAAATTCTTTTAAAGCGTTCGGCATCCAAACTATCGATGCTAATATTAATTCGATTAACTCCAGCAGCTTTAAGTGCTGGTGCATATTTGTCTAACTGTGCGCCATTGGTTGTTAAATTTAGTTCTTCTAGTCCCGGCAATGCTCCCAACTTTTCAATAAGTGACATTACATCACTTCGAACCATTGGTTCACCGCCGGTCAATCGGATTTTCTTAACTCCTAACTCGATAAAAGCCTTGGCAACCAAATAAAGTTCTTCTAAAGATAAAATCTGGGAACGCGGTAAAAACTTCATGTCTTCGGTCATACAATAGACACAACGAAAGTCACAACGGTCCGTTACCGATAATCTAATGTAATCAACGGTGCGACCAAACTTATCTACGAGCTTATTTACTTGTTCTGACATTGGAATCTTCTCAAGAGCGCAACTATATATCACTTAGGCTAATCGATGCACTATCTATTCCTAATTATTCTCTCTAATTCATTGAAAAGCATTAACTTTTTAAGAGGCATTTACCGCAATTTGAACAGCCAGAAATATCAATATAGTCCCCATGCCTCGCTCAAACCATGCGCCAGCGCTTTGCAACCAAGCCCGCACATTTTCATTGCCCAGAATTTTAGACAGCATGGCAAACCAAGCGAAGGTGGCGATTGCCAGATAGATACCGTAAATAATCTGCATAGATATTGGTGTATCCGGGCTAATAACTACGGTAAACAGCGCAAGAAAGAACAAGGTGGCTTTTGGATTAAGTCCATTAGTTAAAAAGCCCAAAACAAAAGCTTTCCTGGGTTCTACGCTAATTTCTTCCCCATTAGTTTTCACAATGGTCGCTGGCTTTAAAGAATCCCTTATCGACTGTATTCCGAGATAAAGCAAATATGCTGCCGCGATATATTTCATGCCATTAAACAGTGCAGGCGATTGGGAAAGTAACAAGGCCACTCCAAGAATACAGTAGCCTACATGTAGAAGAATCCCGCTTCCCACCCCAAAACTAGTCCATAAGCCAGCACGGGTACCAGATGCAACACATTGTCGTAACACAACTACGAAATCTGGGCCGGGGGAAGCCACTGCAAACAGATGCGCAATTGCGATAGTTAAAAATTCTGCCCAATACATGTTTGGAATAGATTAATACTGACGAAACTATTGAACCTGATCGATAATGATTAAATCAATCTCTGCGCGATCATTATTATGAGTGAAATCTTCAGAAACTACGCGATAGTCCCCCATCTGTGGCATTGCAACCCCTGCGTAAGAAACTAATGCAGAAACATATATATTTTCTGCCGAAGATAGATTAAATGCACCAACCGCCGAGCTATTATCGAGACGAATGGTTGTAGGCAAATTTGCCACTACTAATGATGTAGCAGCTAATGGTGGCATTCCTTCCTGGTCTGCATTACGTGCAGCTATAAAAACTCTAATGTTTTCGTTAAGTTCTAGTCCGTCTGCGAGAGCTAAATTAACGTCGATGATTGGCCCGCTTGTAGCATCATAGTCTTGTTCTTGTAAAACCTCTTGGGCCGCAGCAATATTTAATCGTAATTGCTGGGCTTGTTCTGAATTTGGATTCGCCTGGATTAATAAGCGCCAGTAGCGGATCGCCGCTTCATAGTCCTCGTTCTCAGCTGCGTTAGAAGCCAGTAATTGCAAGACGAAATTTCATTTGGATTTATTTCACGAGCTTGATCGATGACTTCCAATATTTCTGGTGTGAATTGCAAACCGGCATTTATATACATAACCATTGCAACACGCCCAAGTATTAAGGCTTTTTCCGGCGTTTCTTCTAACAAATCAGCGGAGCGACTATAAGCAATTTGAGCTTCGTTAAACATACCAATATTTGCGAAGTTTTCTGCAAGGAAATACCAAGTCCACGGTTGGTTTTGATTTTCCTGAACAGACTCTCCCAAGCTAATTATGAGTGTTTGTGCCTCCTCTGGATCGTCGCGATTATCAACAGTTCGCTGAAACAAATCCATCATTTGCACATCATTGAAATAACCCCAGCGATCATAGAGAACATAGGCCGTTACGGGTAGGATGCACGCGAGGACGAATGGCACCATGTAATTAGCAGAAAGAAATCTTTTTTTCACTGACGCTTCTGTGCTCTTTATTCTAGTTTTATCAGCTTTAGGACTCTTTTGATTTGATGGTTTAGATTTTTCGATAGAAAAAACATCGGCTAATAATGTGTGTTGCAGTTCCGCGGTAAGCTGATCAAACTGTTGTTGATCAATATTTTGCGCTTCTAATTCTGCTTTTAGATCTTCATGGCGTTCGTGAAACAGCGCAATGTTTGCCTCTTTTCGCAACTCGATATCGCGATCTTCATCTGTGCGACCACGCCAAATAGGTATTAGCACAAATAGAGTGGCCAATATGAATAAGAATGTTGAGACGATCCAGAACAATAGTTACTCGCTTAGAATAGGTTATTATTCGCCGACCAATTCATCAAGTCGTGCTTTCTGATTATCATCCAGCGTAATTTCAGTTTCGCTAACTTCCTTGGCTCGTCGGAAAATACTCCAGCCAACTGTCCCACCTATTAGCAAAAAGATTAACGGGCCAAACCAGAGCAAAATGGTTTCCGTCCTTAAACGCGGGCGATAGAAAATAAAATCACCATAGCGTTCGAACATGAACTGTTCAATTTCGCGGTCCGACATGCCTTCAATAATCATTCGATGAATTTCTCGGCGCAGATCTTCGGCGACACCACCAGTAGATCCGCTTAAGTTGGTGTTCTGACACATTGGGCAACGCAATTCATCAGACAGTGTGCGGAAGCGTCGCTGTTGAACTTCATTATCAAATTCAAAAGTGTCTACCTGAGCGAATAAATTTTTCGTAGGAATTAATAATAAAAAAAGTAAGGTTACTATAAAACAAGTTTTAAACTTGGCAGCCATGGTCATTACCTAGTTTTGGTTATTCCTAATCAGACTCTGCTCTCAATTCAGTAATCGCAGGTATAAACTCTTCCTCCCAAACTGTTTCATCAAGAACACTTACATGGCGATAACGAATAACTCCATGCGCATCTACCAAATAAGTTTCCGGTGCTCCATAGACTCCTAAATCTATGCCGAAGCGACCATCTAGATCTTCGATACTGAATGCAAAAGGATCACCATTCGTTTCCAACCAATCATGAGCTAGTTCATTTTGATCTTTGTAGTTAACTCCAACCACAGGAATTTCTCCTTCCTCAGAAAGCCGCATAAAGGTAGGGTGCTCTACCAAGCATGGAAGGCAATAGCTACCCCAGACATTTAGCAGAAAGATTTGATCAGGCAATTCTGAGTTAGAGACTGGATCACCGTCAACGGTAGATAATTTGAATGCTGGCATCGACTTGTCGATTAACATCGACGGGAGCGTTCTAGGATCGAGATACAAACCACGCCATAACAATATAGCTATGGCAATAAAAAATATTGCAGGAGTAAAAAATTTTAATCTGCCCATTGTTAAATCGCTGAGGGTTGCATTGAACCCACCTGCTCCTTGTCTTTACCAGATTTACGTTGCCTCAATCGTCGATAGCGCTTGTCAGCCGCTGCCACTGTTCCTCCCAGTGCCATAAATATCGATCCTAACCAAATCCAACGCACGAATGGTTTAACATAGACAGTCATAGTCCATGCGCCCCCTTCTTTCTCTTCACCCAAAGTTATAAACAAATCTCGAAAAAATCCCGGATCTATTGCCATTTCTGTAGAAGGAGTGCCGCTAGCGAGGTAAATGCGTGTTTCTGGATACAGTGAAGGTAAAAGATCACCACTACGGCTAACCAACATGGTTGCGCGATTACCTATGTAGTTTGGACCTCTAAAAGCTTCACTGCCTTCAAATTGAAAGGAATAAGATCCAAGTTCTACCGATTCGCCAGGATTCAAGAGAACGCTGCGCTCGGTGCTGAAGTAACTTGTCAAACCAACACCTACCAACATTATCGCGATACCGGCATGGGCACACAGCATGCCATAGTAGCTAAGCGATAAAGAACGCAATCCTTTACCTACAGATTCTTTATTAGCAATCTTATTGGAAATATCTTTGCCAATGGTTAGTACTATCCAGGCAGCTAGAGCAACACATACAGTTGCTGCTAGGGAAAACTCGAAAAGAACAATTAGGGGAAGCACTACACCGATTACTAAACTCGCTACTGCGGCTTTCGCTACTTGTTGGATCAAGTAAGCAGTCGAAGTTCGCTTCCAGCGACTCATCGGCCCCACGCCTAAGAACAGCACCAAGATCATCATCAACGGCACGAAGATCATATTAAAGTAAGGTGGTCCTATGGAAAGCAAGTCATCGGTTAAGGCCTGATATACCATTGGAAATAAGGTGCCCAGGAATACAGATGCTGCTGCCACGACTAATAAAACATTATTGGTCAGAAGGAAGATTTCTCGAGATACCAAACCGAAACCAAATTCGCTTTTCATCAGAGGAGCACGAAATGCGAAGAGCAACAATGAACCACCCACTGCTAACCCAAGAATTCCCAAAATAAATACACCACGGGTCGGATCGCTAGCGAAAGCATGCACCGACGTTAATAATCCAGACCGGGTAATAAAAGTTCCAAGAAGGCTTCCTGAGAATGCCAAGATTGCCAAGAGCACAGTCCAGCTCTTAAATACACCGCGCTTTTCAGTGACAGCCAAAGAATGAATCAAGGCAGTTCCAAATAACCAGGTTATGAGCGGTGGATTCTCTACAGGATCCCAAGCCCACCAGCCGCCCCAACCTAATTCATAATAAGCCCACCAACTACCCAGGGCGATTCCTATGGTCAATACCGCCCAAGGGAAAAATTCGCCCAAGGTCTAGACCATCTCGCCCAGGCTGCATCCAGGCGCCCGCTCAACAAAGCGGCAATAGCAAAAGCAAAAACTACGGAGAATCCAACATAACCCATATATAAAGTAGGGGGATGAACGATAAAACCGAAGTCCTGAAGTGCTGTATTCAGATCAGAACCATCGACGGGAGGTAATGGCACAATGCGCATAAACGGATTCGATGTGGCCAGCATAAAGAAAATGTAGGCAAAACAAAGTACTCCTAGTACACCGAGCACTCTTGCTACGAATTCGATTGGCATACTCTTACTATAAATACTAACCGCCAACATCCAACCAGAAAGCATAAATGTCCATAGTAAAAACGAACCCTCATGACCACCCCATAAGGCAGTTAATTTGTATTGGAAAGGTAATAACGAGTTTGATTGTGCGGCGACAATTTGCACAGAAAAATCATCTGTGGCAAAAGCATAAGCAAGTATGCCAATGCTTATCCCTAGAAATACAAATACTCCAGCGGTAAGTGGCCGTGCTAAGTTCATCCACAACACATTGTTTCGTGCCGCGCCAATAATCGGCAAGCTGCCAAGTAAAACACTTAAACAAAATGCAAGTATTAGAGAAAATTGTCCCAGCTCAGGAATCATTTAGCTTTCCGGTAGAATCAAAGAAGAAGGATGGTTAACAGTGTCAACGCCAGCCGCATCAAGAGCTGCTTTAACTTCCTGCGACATATAATTTTCATCGTGCTTAGCAAGAACTCTTGAGGCGTGAAACACACCTGATGCATCCACTGATCCTTCAGCTACGATACCCTGGCCTTCACGAAAAAGATCAGGCAAGATTCCTTCATACTCGATCGGTACAGCGTGAACATAGTCCGTTGTTTCGAAGCGTACTTGCAAACTATCGTTGGCAGAAACCACACTACCCTCTTTAACCATGCCGCCAATGCGAATTCGCTGACCCTCCCTCACTTCACCTTGAGCCACTTGAGTCGGTGTGTAGAACAGGTTTATGTTCTGGCTCATGGCATAAAGAATAAGCCCCAAACCCTTACACATAATCCTGCTGCTACAAAGAGAATAATGCTTAACTTTTTCTGTCTATGAGGTTTCACTTAAAATCTCCGCGCAACTCCTTAGGAGCTACTAATTTCTGTCGCTGTCTCTTTATTAAGGATTAAGCGGCGTTTTTGTTCTCGTATAATCCGTTTTCTTTTCAGCAAGGGGAAATACAGATTAATAAAGAAGAATAGGAAAAACAGCGCATAGACGGACCAAACATTGAATGCATAGCCGCCCATATCAAAAAATTTACCTAAGCTCGAGAATTGAATAGTTTCAATCATAGTTATACTTCTGTTGAGCCTCAACTAAGTCTTGCACCCATTGCGCCCGCCTTTCCCGCTCTAAGATCTCGTTGCGCGTTGAAAGGATCAAGCTAACTGCGAAGAACAGATAAATCGCAATAATCATTATGACTAAAGGCACCCATACTTCAGGCGGATTTGGCGCTTCGTCTGACAAACTAAATGCACTGGCAGGCTGATGTAAGGTATTCCACCAGTCAACGGAATACTTAATTAAAAAAAACATTAATAAAAACCCACAATAGAAAGCACCGCACAAGCTTTCGCGGCCGCATCACTATCTTCAAGCGCCGACCTAAGTGAGATTACGCCGACCAATAGGAAAAACTGGAGAAGCATTGAGGTTAGTCTTCCATCCCAAATCCACCAGGTACCCCAAATATCGCTACCCCAGATTGAACCGGACATTAATGCCAGCGCTGTGAACCAAGCCCTAATGGAGCCGCCACTTTCGCCACCATATCAGCCAGCTTCATCCTCCACACCAGAGTGATTGTTCCGGCCACAGCCATGAGGGGAAAAACGCCAAAGAAATACTCGCGAAGGGGACATGGAAAATACATGATTCGAATGGTGTCCCCCTGCTGGTAATCAGGTGGAACAAATAATAGTGCCCAGATGATTCCAACTACCCAAAAGCAATGCCATGGGTATTACTAGCCAGGGCAACCATTTGCCGGACCACTCATAAAACCACTTTGGGGAACCTAATTTAGAGAACCACAACCACATAGAATTTCTGCTTCTATCGCTCCCTGAAAAGACCGAATAAATATACCATGCCCGCGCAATAAGGGCATTGTAACCAATTGTAACTCATTGTAATTACGAGGTAATCACCAAAATAGACCATAAATTTGATAACTTAGTTACTAGTTCACACTAATTCGTAAAGCAGCGGCGGATGCCATTGGGCGAGGGTCAGCGCCCCTACGAACATTGCACCCATTACCGCTAAATAGCCTCCAAGTGATGCACCATTCAAGGTCTCCTGCACTGTAAGAGTTCCAGCAATCAATACCGGGGGCACTCATCGGTAGCGTAATAACGGCAAGGATCAGTCCTCTGCTTCCCAAACTAACAGTTAAGGCAACTCCAATAGACCCCAAAAGGCTCAAACTGGTGTACCTATTAATAAAGTAATAAAAATTATGGAATAAGCGGCATCAGGCAGATTTAACATATAGGCAATTAGTGGAGAAACAAGCACCACTGGTAATCCGCTCACTAACCAATGACTGATATTTTTTGCTAATACTAAAAAGTAAAGTGGATGGGGACTTAACAGAAGCTGCTCGAGTGAGCCATCTTCATAATCTGCTCGATACAAATTATCCATGGCCAAAAGTGACGCCAAAACGCAGATATCCAAAGAACACCAGCGGCAATTTCTCCAAGTCTATCGGGATCTGGCGAGATTCCAATAGGAAACATGGTGGCTACGATAAGAAAGAACATAAATGGATTTAAACATCGTTCTTCCTTTTAAAAGGCAATAATTAGATCCCGTTTTAGTGTGGCTCTAAATGCCTGGCCTGCAGTGGCTGCTTGACTTGCCATTAGCTACGCCAACTCCAACACTTGCAGGTCAGTTACGGACAGACTGTGATGTGTAGTAACCATTACAGCGCCACCTTTATCGGCATGATCTCGCAGCATCCCCTTCCAATTGTTTTACACCACCCGGCATCCAAGGTTGTGAAAGGTTCATCCAAGACCCATAGTTTCGAATTGCTTACTAATAGCTTTGCCAGAGAAACTCGTTGCTTTTGGGCCTGCAGACAAAGTAAAGCACTGAGATTCTTCAAATCCTCTTAATCCAACTTTTGCCAAAGCCCCTAAATCTCTTCATCTGCAACTAACTGCTGCAAACTGCAAGTCCAACGCAGATTTTCTCTCGGAGTTAGTACTTTGTTTACACCTACCCGATGACCAATATAAGGGAAGGGACGAATAATATTCTTCAATTTTTTCCCCCCATGGGTTCACCGTACCAATAAATATCCCCTTCATAGCCTTCATTTAAACCGCACAGGATTCTCAACAATGTAGTTTTACCACTACCATTTGAACCTTTAATTTGTAAGACCTGACCTTCTCGAATGGAAAAACCCAATCCGCGGAACAATACCCTATCGTCGCGTTCACAAAACAGAGCATCCGCACTCAGCATAGTGAAATCGGATGTTCTAGCTAATCCGGTCTGAGTTTCTACCACTACCATCAGATGGGCCCCATCTTCACAGGTCATATTATTCAGGAGGCCGAATTATAGCCCGTTAGCAGCAAAATCCACCTTTTTTACTACATCGGCGGGTCCAGGAATTAAGCCAGCAAAGCCAGGATTCTTGGTGCTTCAAATACGTTTAAAGAAGCAAATCAGAAGAGAGAATTGAGATAACTGAAGACGAGAATCAAGGCAATCAAACTGAGTTACAAGCTTCCATCGAGCCCTCAGAAGCAAAAGCCAAGGCGCAATTCAATTTTTTATTTGCAGCGGGTATAAGCACATTTCTGCTTATAGCTTTTGCTGAATTCACTTATGTGGCCGAGTAATGATTGTGACGCAGAAAACATTAATAGACGAAAGAATTTGTTTAACAGGTGCTCGTAGGTCGCTCCTTGACCCTGGACCGCAGCTGCAGCGCCGCAGTATATGTTTAATTCCAATCCGATAGGCGTGCTCGCAATCGCATTGCTGCCTGGCTGTGAATTTGGCTCACCCGAGATTCACTTACGCCAATCACTTCACCAATTTCTTTTAGATTAAGCTCTTCATCATAGTAAAGAGCCAGTACGAGTTTTTCTCTCTCCGGCAATCCATCTATCGCCTTAGCCAGATGCGCTTTAAACGTATCGCGCTGCAAGCCGTCGCATGGTCCAGGCAACTCTCCGGCTGCTAATTCAATTGCCGAGTCGTCCCCTTCCATGATGTCATCGAAGCTAAATAGTCTAGAACCTGTCGCATCTTGCAAAATTGTATAGTAAGAATTGAGATCTATCTCCAACTCTTTAGCAATTTCCTGATCTTTTGCATCCTCACCCGTACGTGCCTCAATGGATTTTATAGCTTCCGCTACTTTTCGCGATTTGCGATGCACAGAACGAGGTGCCCAGTCTCCCTTACGCACCTCATCAAGCATCGAACCTCGAATCCTAATTCCCGCATAGGTTTCAAAACTCGCGCCCTTAGACACGTCATATTTTTTTGCTGCCTCTAACAATCCAATCATGCCTGATTGAATTAAATCGTCGACTTGTACACTTGCCGGCATTCGAAGCAGCAGGTGGTGGGCAATACGTTTTACGAGTGGAGCATAACGATCCACTACTTCATTCAGATGTTCTTCTGTCGCATCGGTACCAGTCTGTACGTTATCAAATAAGGAAGCCCCAGTTGCTGAACTCATGATCTCTCATCCCTTTTTAATTCTCATTGATTGCGGATTTTATTCAGCGCCATATTCATGCCTGCTGCGTGATATTTCTTAAATGCCGCGCTTGAGCATGCTCTTTATTATTGAATTACTGCTAAAATTCCGTTTTATGATCGTACTGCTAAACTTAATTTCTTTTCTGACGATTTACTCACTAGCCGGATTACATTTTTTTCTTTTGTCATTCAACAAAGGCAATCCATTTTTTGCATCGACTCAGCCAGTATCGGCTCAATAATCGTGTCAGGTTCTTGACCACCGATACTCTGGGCGGATCAATGCATTATTCTAAGCAATATCTGTTCCAAATCGCTCTTTAGCCTGATTACTGGCAGTTCAGGCCTGTAACCATTGATACTTTGGAGATTTATACGATTAAGCTAGACTCGTGACGCAGCCAGTGAAGCGACGGAATCTTGACTCTTTCCGCCCTGAGCCGCCAAAGTTATAGCAATTATTGGGCTAACAGACTGAGCAACCGCAGCACTACTTCATGCCCATCGTCGATGGGCATGAAGTAGTGCTGCAATTAAGGGCTTGCACATTTTTCAAAACTGGTAGGTGATTTTGTTACTAACAAATCGTACTGGAAAGTCGACTAGTCGATGCTAAAAAATTGGGAATAGAATAAATAGGGATTCACTTTTTCCAAGAAGAATTTTTGATCAGGCCTTAGGTGGAGTTACTCCGATTTGCCCCATGTATTTGCCTCCACGCTGTTTATAGGTCACTTCACACTGTTCATCTGACTGATAAAACAGCATCTGAGCGACACCTTCGTTGGCATAGATTTTTGCCGGTAACGGCGTTGTATTGGAAAACTCAAGAGTAACGTGACCTTCCCATTCTGGCTCTAATGGAGTGACATTAACAATTATGCCGCAGCGGGCATAAGTGGATTTGCCTAGACAAACCGTTAACACGTCTTTAGGAATGCGGAAATATTCTACCGTCCGTGCTAGCGCGAAAGAATTAGGTGGGATAATGCAGAATGGCTCATCAATAGAAATAAAACTAGTTTCGTCGAAGTTCTTTGGATCAACCACGCTGGTCGTATGCACATTGGTGAAAATTTTGAATTCGCTAGCACAACGCACATCGTAACCATAACTGGAAGTCCCATAGGAAATTACTTTCTTATTATTTAAAAATCGGACTTGATCTGGCTCGAAGGGCTCGATCATGCCCTCCTCATTAGCCTTTTGTTTAATCCAGCGGTCCGATTTAATACTCATAGCTTCAACAATAATTTAGTCATTCTGGGAACCGAGAATGATAAAGCCATTCAGACCCTGAATCATCTGTTTTGTTATTTCAGACTCCACCCATAAAAAGAAGCTGCAAATACAACCCGCTTAAAGTATGATGCGCAGCCCGTTTCAGGCAAGAGAGTCGAGCTTTGTTCCTAGCTCTAAAATCTCATTGGCAAATAGGTTAGCGCCTTAATCCCTGTGGCGGAATCGAGTTATAATCCTGCTCAGCCTGCAATCTACAGGCACGACATTGACGCCTTTGGAGGATGCGTAGGTGAAAAAATGGCAATGCATGGTATGTGGATTCATCTACGATGAAGAATTGGGATTACCTGAAGAAGGCCTCGCTCCTAGGACTCCGTGGGATGATATACCTGACGATTGGATGTGCCCGGATTGTGGAGTTGGTAAGGAAGATTTCGAAATGGTCGAAATCTAAATTAACCCAACATTCTTAAGTTCAATCTAATTTCCGTTTAATACAAAAATTCCGCTCTCAATACTCTGACTTTCCTAGGATAGACTTGTGGAACAGCGTAAAATTTTAGTCACCAGCGCCCTGCCATACGCAAATGGCGATATTCACTTGGGTCACCTCATGGAGGTAATTCAGACTGATATCTGGGTGCGCCTGCAAAAACTGCAAGGGCATGACTGTGTCTATGTTTGTGCTGATGACGCTCATGGTACGGCTATCATGCTCAGCGCTGAAGAGGAAGGCATTACTTCGCAACAGCTCATCGATAGGGTAAATGAGCAACACCAACGAGACTTCGCTGATTTCCTGATCGGTTTCGATAATTATTATTCGACCCATTCCGAAGAAAATCGCATCCTGTCAGAATCTATTTACCATGCGATCGATGATAATGGCCACATCGCCCGGCGCAAGATTAAGCAGCTTTTCGATCCCGAGAGGAAATTGTTTCTTGCTGACCGCTATGTCATAGGCATCTGCCCCAAATGTAGGTCCGAAGATCAATATGGCGATAACTGCGAAGTATGTGGTTCTACCTATAACCCATCAGAACTAATTAATCCCCGTTCTTCTATATCCGGTGCAACCCCAATCGAGAAAGAATCTGAACATTTCTTTTTTACTCTGCCGGCTTTTCGCGAAATGCTGCAGGAATGGACTCGCAGTGGCACCTTGCAAAACTCAGTTGCAAACAAATTAAGTGAGTGGCTGGATGAAGATTTGCAAGAATGGGATATTAGTCGTGATGCACCCTACTTCGGCTTTGAAATTCCTAACACTACTGGAAAATATTTTTATGTCTGGGTAGATGCGCCAATTGGTTACATGGCCAGTTTCAAAAATCTTTGTGATAGAACCGACTACGATTTTGATATTTACTGGAACAAGGAATCAAACGCTGAGGTTTATCATTTCATAGGCAAGGACATCATAAATTTCCACACGCTGTTCTGGCCTGCAATGTTAACCAGTGCCGGTTACCGTACTCCCTCCGCGGTTTATGCTCATGGTTTCTTGACCGTTGATGGCACCAAGATGTCGAAATCTCGGGGCACATTTATTAATGCACAAACATATCTCGAGCATTTAAATCCGGAATATTTGCGTTATTACCTGGCGGCCAAACTTTCTTCTGGTATCGATGATCTCGATTTAAATCTGGAAGATTTTGTGCTGCGGGTAAACTCAGATCTGGTTGGAAAAGTGGTGAATATCGCTAGCCGTTGTGCCGGATTCATAGGAAAAGGGTTTGAAGGCAAGTTAGCGAGCGAATTAGATTCACCAGAACTCCTAGAGGAAATCCAGGCCAGCAAAGCTGAAATTACTAACCACTTCAACGAGCGTGAATACGGTAAAGCTATTCGCGTAATCATGGCTCTTGCTGACAAAGCCAATCAATATATAAACGATAAACAACCTTGGGTAATTGCAAAGTCTGATAAACAATCTTTGGAATTGCAACAAATCTGTTCTACCGGAATAAATGCTTTTCGCTTATTGATTGCTTATTTGAAACCAGTACTCCCTGCTATGGCGGAAAAGGTAGAAGAATTTCTTGGTATCGATGCGCTATGCTGGGCTGACATCGATACCTTACTTACCGACCACAGCATTAACAAATTTCAGCCATTAATGACACGAGTGGAGTCAGACAAAATTCAGGCAATGGTCGCGGCTACTCAACAAGAGCATGAAGCACAACAACAGACTGAGGCGAAGACTATGGGTAATGACAACAGCGGTTTTGAAAAAGAAATCGAGTACGACGATTTCATCAAGATCGATCTGCGAGTGGCAAAAATTATTACCGCCGAACATGTCGAAGGTGCTGACAAGTTACTCAAACTGAACCTCGATATAGGTCTAGATAAATCCGGTGGCCCAATAACCCGTACCGTCTTTTCTGGAATTAAATCAGCCTATGACCCTGAAGAGCTGGTAGGTAAACTCACCGTAGTTGTAGCAAATCTAAAGCCCAGAAAGATGAAATTCGGTTTATCAGAAGGTATGATTCTTGCCGCCGGCCCCGGTGGTGAGGATATCTGGTTGATAGAAGCGAATTATGGTGCCCAACCTGGCATGCGGGTCACCTAATCTCCTTAATCCAGTCTTCATTCATCCCCAACTTTATCCCGCGAGTGTAATCCTTTTCTGTGCTGCACCCGTATATAGGAAAAGAATTAGTAGTACACAGGATTTTTGGCTGGTTTGATCAGTCATTTACTTAAGGGCAGGATCTGAAGATCTACCTCAAGTTAGCTGGCGATATGGAGACTAAAGTAATAAGCTTGATCGTCAGTGATCTAAGATGCCCCACAACAGTTAACCAAGGTTTGAGTATTTATGATTTTCTCGCATAATTCAGGAATAGTTTACCTAAGAGGCTTGAAATTAATTCTGGCCCTAACTAGCTGCGTGTTGCTCGGATTTGCTAACTTTACGAATGCGCAGATTAACGAATTGGACCACATCGAAGACTCAGTAATTAAGATCTATACAACTCAGGCTGCACCAGACTATTTCACGCCTTGGCGTTTATTAACTCCTCGACAAACCAGCGGTTCAGGAGCAGTAATTTCCAGGAATAGAATTCTCACCAATGCCCATGTCGTGGCGAACGCCAGTTACGTGCAAGCCCAAAAACATAATGATCCGCAACGCTACCAAGCCCGTGTGGAATTTGTTTCTCATGAAGCAGATTTAGCAATCATCACTGTAGACGAACCTGGATTCTTTAGTGACTTACAAGCACTCGCCATCGGCGATTTACCTGAACCATTGCAGGAAGTATCTGTTTACGGTTATCCCATCGGCGGAAAAACTTTGAGTATTACCAAGGGTATTCTTTCCCGAGTTGAACAACAAGTGTATGCCCATGCTGGCGCTTATCTTTTAGCTGGCCAAATCGATGCTGCAATTAATCCAGGAAATAGCGGTGGCCCCGTTATTGTAGATCAAGAAATAGTTGGCGTAGTAATGCAGGCTAATGCAGGAGGTCGTGCAGAAAATCTCGGCTACTTCGTTCCACCGAGTATTGTGCGTCATGTTTTGGCAGACAGCGAAGACGGAATTAATAATGGTTTTCCTGATTTGGGGTTTCGCACTCAGACTCTAGATAGCCCATCAGCAAAAGCTGCCTATGGCCTGCGCAAAGATCAAAATGGCGTTTTGGTAATTAAAGTATTCGATGGTTCACCTGCCGAAAACGTGTTTCAGGAAAATGATGTCATTTTGAAGATCGATGATTACGATATCGCTGAAGATGGCACCATTAAACTTTCAGAAGATTTGTTAACCGACTACAAACATGCAATAGATATGCATCATATCGGTGAAGAAATCGTAGTGACCTATTCCCGAAATGGCGCCGAGTACACAGCGTATTTAGAAGCACAAAAAGGATTGCAGAGTTACGGTCTGGTAGAAGGTGAACAATTCGATCAAATTCCCGAATATTATATCTACGGTGGCGTATTATTCGTTCCACTTAATATGAATCTGATTAAACGCTGGGGAAATGATTGGGGAAGATCAGCGCCGGTATCATTACTACAAGCACGCAATGAATGGAGTTCTCCAGAACGAAGAGAAGTTGTTGTTGCTTTACAAGTTTTAGCTGCGGACGTGAATCTCGGTTATCACGACTGGCGTAACTGGGTTGTAGAATTTGTAAATGGTGAGCAAGTGCGAGATTTTGAACATTTTTCCCAATTGATAAAAGGCAATCCGGAAGAAAATGTCGTGTTCGAAAACAAGAATGGTTATCAAATGGTAATCAATCATAAAGAAGCCATTGCTAGCGAAGATGCGATATTAGCTCAGTATCGAATCCCCGCTGCTCATTCAGTTGGCTTGTTTCCTGAATAAAGCAAGTTACTCGTACTATTCGGCAGTTTATTGCATCACAGTCAATCGTGATAAAATTTTTGTTTATTACAAAAGACCGCCAAGCTGGAGTCGCTTCGCTAATTGTTAGATTTTCTAGGCAGTGTTGTTGCTGCGGCGCTAGTCAATAATGTAGCGCTGGTTCAATTGCTCGGCGTCTCTGCATTTTGCTAAAACGGAAGAACAACCAGCGGTCAAACCCGCAAAGCGCGCGAGTCACAGGGAAGATATGAATAAGGCAAAGCGACAAAATATTTTCACACGACTACGGGATGCCAACCCGGAACCCACCACCGAATTAAGATTTAGCAGCAATTTTGAATTACTAATCTCCGTTATACTTTCTGCCCAGGCAACAGACGTTAGTGTTAATAAGGCAACTAATAAGCTCTATAAAGTTGCAAATACTCCAGAAAAAATAGCTGCATTAGGTGTTAACGGATTGAAAAAATACATTCGTACCATTGGTCTTTTTAATACCAAAGCTGAAAATATAATCAAGACCTGCAAAGTATTAATCGATAAATATAATTCTGATGTTCCAGATAAACGCGAAGCCTTGGAAGAACTGCCTGGCGTAGGAAGAAAAACCGCTAACGTGGTTTTAAATACAGCTTTTAGACAAATCGCTATGGCGGTAGATACTCATATCTTTAGAGTCTCCAATCGCACCGGTATTGCACCCGGGAGAAATGTTGTTGAAGTTGAGAAGCAGTTGCTACGCTTGGTTCCGGAAGAGTTTCTGTTAGATGCCCACCACTGGCTGATACTGCATGGTCGTTACACTTGCTTAGCCCGAAAACCGCGCTGCGGATCTTGCTCCATTGAAGATCTTTGCGAATTCAAACTAAAAGCTGAATAGTAATTGAATTATTAGTTGTTGCTACTCCATAATTGCTGCAGAAATTCTCTAAACCGAAAATTCCTGAATAGGAAAATTTTGGCTTTTTTTGCTACTTACGGCCTTTTTGTGCAGCAATTCTAAGGCGCAGAGCATTTAGTTTGATAAAGCCCGCCGCATCGGCCTGATCGTAGGAACCAGCTCATCTTCAAAAGTGGCAATATCTTCATCGAATAGTGATTGGTCTGACTCCCTACCAACCACAATTACATTTCCTTTATAGAGCTTTAAGCGAACCTTACCGTTGACGTATTCCTGAGAATTATCCACTAATGCCTGTGTCGCCATGCGCTCAGGCGACCACCAATAACCGTTGTATACCAGAGATGCATAACGTGGCATTAAATCATCTTTAAGATGCGCCAACTCCCTATCCATAGTTATGCTTTCGATAGCACGATGGGCTTTCAACATCACTGTGCCACCAGGGGTTTCATAACAACCACGGGATTTCATACCGACATAGCGATTCTCGACAATATCTGCACGACCAATACCATTCGCTCCAGCGATTTTATTTAATTGCTCAAGCACAGCCCTAGGCGATAACTTGTTGCCATCGATTGCAACTATGTCGGGCCCTTTTTCATATTCCAATTCGATGTAAGTCGCTTTATCAGGTGCTGCTTCAGGTGAAACAGTCCATAACCACATGGGGTCACCGGGCTCTCTCGCAGGATCCTCAAGCACATCACCTTCATAAGATATATGTAGAAGATTCGCATCCATTGAGTAAGGAGATTTTACTGCCAAGTTTTTTGTCAACTGGAATGCCATGTTCATCGCAATAGGCCAAGAGGTGATCGCGAGAATTTAAACCCCATTCACGCCAGGGTGCGACCACTCGAATAGATGGGCTCAAAGCATAGGCACCCAATTCAAAGCGCACCTGATCATTACCCTTTCCAGTTGCACCATGGGCAAAGGCATCTGCACCGGTTTCTTCCGCGATTTCTACCAAGCGTTTTATAATCAATGGCCTTGCGATAGAAGTGCCAAGAAGATATTCCCCTTCATAGAGAGCGTTGGCGCGAAACATGGGAAAGACGAAATCCTTGGCGAATTCCTCTTTCAGGTCTTCGATAAAGATCTCTTTAATTCCCATTGCTTCTGCTTTATTGCGGGCAGGCTCGATCTCTTCACCTTGGCCGATATCAGCGGTAAACGTGACAACTTCGCAGTCGAAAGGTCTGTTGTAGCCATTTCGCAATGACTGATGTATCCAGCCCTCCTGAATAAGCGAGAACTACTTTCTTAATGCCTAACATGTGAAGAAGCCTGATCGCGGAAAAAAGGACGCGTATTCTAGCATCTAGCTCTGTGAAGTCGATATCTAGTGAGGAAAGTTGTAGAAAAGCCAGAAATATAACAGTGCAAACTAGTCGAGGAGTAAATCCTTTTTAAGCTTCTATAAAATGTTCTGTTCATTTCTATGAAAAGTTTTCATTTGCCTTGGATAATTTTAATAGACAATTCAGCTCACTTCTTAATTCAGCTACAATAGAGTAATTTTTGAAAACAGTACTGTACTAATGAGTTCTGATTATATAAGTATTACGCGGCCAGATGACTGGCATTTGCATTTGCGTGATGCTAATTGGCTGACAACTACAGTACCCCACAGTGCTAAAGCGTTTGGCCGTGTAATCGTGATGCCAAACCTGGTTCAACCGGTTACCACCGTTGCTGCGGCGCTTGATTATCGGCGGCGCATTCTCGCTGCGAATGACTATAATCCGCACTTTGACCCGAAAATGACTCTCTACCTAACTGACAACACATCAGCTGATGAGATTGAACGCATTACCCAGACCGAAACTGAAAGTCGCCGTTAAATACTACCCGGCAGGTGCGACAGTAAATTCTGACAAAGGTGTTACAAACATAAAAAAGGTTTATAGGGTCATCGAAAAAATGGCTGAACTTGGTGTTCCCCTGCTACTTCATGGCGAGGTCACCGATTCTCATATAGATATATTCGACCGAGAGCAGATCTTTATTGAAACTATTCTCGATCCCCTGCTTGCTCGAATCCCAAACTTAAAACTAGTCCTGGAGCATATTACGACCAAGCAAGCGGTGGACTTCGTAAATAGCAAAGATGCAAATGTTGCTGCAACCATTACTATTCATCACTTGCTTTATAATCGGAATGATCTTTTGGCAGGGGGGGTCAGACCTCACTTTTTTTGTCTTCCTGTTCTAAAAAGAAGCTCCCACCAAGAGGCGTTAGTAGCAGCTGCTCTTAGCGGCAGCCAAAAGTTTTTCCTCGGAACAGATTCGGCCCCCCATGCTAAAGCATCTAAAGAAACAGACTGCGGATGTGCTGGCATATATTCAGCACCAGCCGCAATTGAACTGTACACAGAATTCTTTGACCAACACCATGCCTTAGAAAGACTAGAGCCCTTCGCCAGTTTTTACGGTGCAGATTTCTACGGCTTACCACGCAACGAAGACAAGATTTCACTCTCTCGTAAAGAATGGACTGTACCTGCTGAGTACAATTTCGGCGAAAACGCAGTAGTCCCTATTCGCGCCGGGCAATCCGTGCAATGGCAACTCGAGCAAGAATAAAAAATGAGCTTGCTCGATCTTGAAACAATTTCCAATTCTCTGCTAGCAGACAGATTCAGAACTTATTTACCAGTTGTGGTTGACGTTGAAACCGGCGGATTTAATGCAGCTACCGATGCAATCCTAGAAATTGCGGCAGTCATCCTAGGTATGAATGAAGATGGATTTATTGATATAGAGCAGACTTATTTTCATCGCATTATTCCGTTTGAAGGCGCAAATATCGAAGAAGCAGCCTTAAAATTCACCGGCATCGATCCCTACCACCCATTACGCGTAGCCCGCTCTGAAAAAGAAGTTTTTCAAGCGATGTTCAAAATGATTCGCGAATCCATGAAAGCAAATAGATGCAAGCGCTCGATACTCGTGGGGCACAACGCTCACTTCGACCATGGTTTTGTTAATGCAGCGAGTATAAGACACAATTTGAAACGTAACCCCTTCCATCCATTCTCTTCTTTCGATACCGCGAGTCTCAGTGCCTTAGCATACGGACAAACAGTTTTATCTCGCGCTTGCGATGCAGCAGGCATCGAGTTTGATGATAGAGAGGCACATTCTGCTCGCTATGACGCAAAAAAAACTGCAGAGCTTTTCTGCAAGATAGTTAATAAATGGAAGAAATTGGGTGGGTGGCCACTGAATTCGAAGTCAACCTGAATTTGGCTAATAAATTAAAATATGACCTGGCGCCTTATAGGAATACTATTCTGCGCTTTCTTCTGAACCAGCCCCCTTAACGAGAAGCTGTAACTCACCTTTTTCATGCATATCAGTGACGATATCGCAACCGCCAACTAGCTCGCCATCCACAAAGAGTTGTGGAAACGTAGGCCAATTAGATACCGAAGGAAGATTCGCTCTAATATCTGGATTACTTAACACATCAACATAAGCAAAACGTTCTCCACAGGACATGAGAATTTGGGTAACTTGCGCCGAAAAGCCACACTGGGGCTGCTCAGGATTGCCCTTCATATAAAGCAAAATACTATTACTATCGATTTGCTCTTTAATGGTCTCTTCGATGCTCATAACACAACCTCAGCGGGATTAGGTTTTAATTAGGTAAAGGAAAGAGCTGGGAAGTTTAAATGATGGTAGTCGCTTTGTCAGTATTAACTGCTATGAAGGTGGGGAGTTCCATCCGCCACCGCCTGGACTCTTAATAGTCAGTCGATCGCCTGGTTTTACCTCCAACGTGCATTTCCCTGGTAGCTCTTCGCCATTCAGCAGATTTTGACCTTTAGCGCCAGGTTCCGCTCCATGTAATCCCCAGGGACAGAATTGCCGTCGCTCACTTAAGATGCTCAGATGTGTACGCTCGAGAAATTCATATTCCCTGACTATCCCATCACCTCCTTTATGTTCGCCATGACCGCCAGATTTGCCGCGCACGGCATAACTGCGCACCCGCAAGGGGTAATGCATTTCCAAACTCTCAACTGGCGTGTTCAAAGTATTGGTCATGTGTGTGTGCACACTATCCAAACCTGGATAATGAGGTCCTGCGCCCATGCCGCCAGCTACCGTCTCGTAATAATCCCAGCGAGTTTCATTTTCATCATCTATATAGCCCATGGCGACATTGTTCATAGTGCCCTGACTGGCAGCCGCAATATTTTTCGGCATTGACTGAGCCAGTGCGCCAAAAACTAAATCAACTAGACGGCTGGAGGTTTCAACATTTCCAGCTGCAACTGCCGCTGGTCTTTCCGCATTAACAATGGAACCAGGGTCTGTTTTAATTTTAATTCTTCGGAATAAGCCTTCGCAGGCGGGAGCATCTGCTGGCATTAAACAACGAAAACAATAATAGCCAGCAGCGGCAACTACAGATTCAGGGCAGTTCAAATTGCCGGCTACCATTCGCGAAGATCCTGTTAGATCCAATTCCACTTCATGCTCGTGAATAATTAAATCAATCGCCAATAATATTTTGTTCGTCCCCCAACCATCATCATCGAGATAGTCTTCAAAATAATACCGACCCGGATTAAGCTTCTTAATTGTGCTGGCAGCTATACGGTCTGCATAGTCATTTAACTGGAGCATTGCGGATTGATAGGTAACACTATCCATTTTCTCCACCAGTTGCTGTAAGCGTAAAACACCGACCTGATTCGCCCCGGCCTGGGCTGCGAAATCTCCGGTAAGCTCATCATCAACAACACCTGGTAAGTGCATAGCTTCTTGTTGCAGTTTCCCATTACGCAACAACCAAGTAGGCGGAATTATGATGCCCTCTTCTTCCAGGGTGGAAGAGATGGGCATGGAGCCAGGAGTCTCACATCCAATATTGGCATGATGTGCACGGTTCGCTACATATCCAATAATTTCATTTTCGACAAATACTGGAGAAATTAGCGTAACGTCAGGCAAGTGTGTGCCGCCAAGAAAAGGGTCATTCAAAACAAGCATATCACCCACCTGCCAATCCAACTCCCGTACTACATCTGCCATAGCAAAAGCCATGCTACCCAGATGTACCGGCATATGATCTGCTTGGGCAAATAGTTCACCATTTGCCCCAAATAATGCACAGGAAAAATCCAATCGGTCTTTGATGTTTGGCGAAAACGCAGCCCGCCGAAGGACCAAACCCATCTCATCGCAGATCGCAGCCACCCTGCTGGAAAAAAGGTTCAACCGTATTGAATTCATCTCGCTCATAGATGGCTCAGACTAGCGAAAAGAGCCCCTGATGACAATTGATCAAGGGGTTAGAACTAGCTAGAATAGCGCCTCTTCTGGGTAGCGCAAGCTGCCCTTTTTATTTTCGATCGAATCAAGCTAAACCCTGGAACCGCGATGAGTGTTAAACATTTTTTAACGCTGTTGGATTTTCCTCCCTCCGATGTATTAGCCGTCGTTGATCGCGCCAGTGCCTTGAAAAAAAATCCTGGAGATACAAACAGCCAGGCACGGAAGACTCTAGGATTAATTTTCGAAAAAGCATCGACCCGCACCAGAGTTGCCTTTGAAGTCGCGATTACACAAATGGGAGGATCTTCATTATTCTTAACCACTGATGATTCCCAAATAGGCCGAGGCGAACCTATTGCCGATACCGCCAGGGTTTTGTCACGCCTGGTAGATTGTCTAGCTATTCGCACTTTTTCTCATAGCACTCTCGAACAATTTGCAGAGTATTCCCAGGTACCGGTGATCAATGCATTGAGTGATGACTTTCATCCCTGTCAGTTATTGGCGGATATGCAAACTTTTATTGAGCATCGGGGTAGTATTGTGGGTAAGCGCGTGGCCTGGGTGGGAGACGGTAATAACATGTGCCAGTCTTATATCAATGCAGCTAAGGTTTTTGATTTTGAATTACATATTGCTACCCCAACTGGCTTCGAACCGAAAACTGATCTAGTTGCTGCCAATAGTGATCGAGTGACGCTAACAAAGGATCCTAAGGAGGCCGTAGCGAATGTTGATCTGGTTGTAACTGATGTCTGGACTTCGATGGGTCAAGAGGGCGCACAAGCGGAACGGGTTAAAGCTTTTGCAGATTTCGAAGTAACAAAAGAGCTCATGGCGATTGCCAATAGCGATGCTTTATTTATGCACTGCCTTCCAGCCCACCGTGGCGAAGAAGTCAGCACAGCAGTTCTCGATGCACCGGACTCCATAGTTTGGGAAGAAGCCGAGAATCGCTTGCACACTCAGAAGGCCCTTCTGGAATATCTTCTTAACTAGTTCTAAGCTAGCTTTTCTCCGATTATTAAGGGAAAATACGAAAAATCGCAACCACAACATATAGTGACAGCCAAGTGACGGTTTTTTGACTATTTTTGCTTCTCAAAATTACTAAAAAAAAGTTTGGTGGATTTTCGAACAAAAGATGGTCAGTTTGTGCCCCTCACACAAAAATGGAATTTTTACAGAACCTCAACAACCTATTCACATTTTCCCCACAGCAAACTCACGCAAAAATCACTTGCAAAGACCTCCTAACCCCATTATTTGTATTTGGGTTTTTAGCTTGTCTATATGTTGTATTGGTTGAGCGTAAATCAAGGGCTTCTTCTACTGAGTAAAATCTTAAAAATAACTAAGTAAATCGAAACTTATGGATGCGCCGCGTTTTCAAACATCGATAATAAAAAAAAAAGTGCTCGATAAAGATACGGGTTTTTAGGCCATTTTTAGGATTATTTTGAGAGATTCCACTTGTTCATGGCCCTGTCCAAAAAATAATTAAAGTCCAGCCGCAAAAAAACAATATATAGTATATGGCTTTAACGCTGCCTGGCAGCCGGATGTGAAATCCGAAAGAGTCGATTTCGCTGAAGGTATTAGCCAGAGGGGGATTATCTCACTGGGAAAAACACAATCAGCGTCATCTTTTTCCAAATGCGCAGGGTAATTAGTTGCCTTCACAACCGGAAAAAAAAACAAACAAGAACACGAAAGTAGTAATGAAATTCGGAGTAATAAATGCAGACTGAAGTACAACCAGCAGGTGACTCTCCTCTCCGAACACGCCAAGTAATGATGAATCAATTTCAGTAGCCTCAACCGCACCGGGGCAATTACGAGTTATTAAGCGTAATGGGCGTAGTAGCGTACGATGGTTCCAAAATTTCTGTTGCCATTACGAAAGCTATCTCGCAGTAGAAGGCGGTAATGCTGCAGCCTCTTCTAGAATCCATGAGTCAGTAGCTCAACTAGCAAGACAAATAACCGATATTTTCCACAGGCGTATGCCTTCCGGTGGCACTATCCACATCGAAGACATTCAAGACCAGGTGGAACTGGCTTTAATGCGGACCGGAGAGCACAAGATCGCTCGTAGCTATGTTATTTATCGCGCCGAGCATGCCCGGTTGAGAGAACAGCAGCGAGAGGCACAACAACCCAAGCATCCTGAAATTACTGTTACCTTCGAAGATGGTAGTCAGGGGCCATTAGATACAGAACGTTTGCGAACAATTATCAGCGAAGCCTGTGAAGGATTATCCGATGTCTCCGCCGAAACCATTTACGGCGAAACCCTGAAGAATTTATATCCAGGCGTAAAGATGGAAGACGTGCGCACCTCACTGGTAATGACGGCACGCACCATGGTGGAAAAGGATCCGAATTATTCCTACGTTACCGCCCGTTTGTTAATGGATACCTTGCGCTCGGAAGCATTAAGTTTCCTCGGCATAACCGATGCTGCAACACAATCGGAGATGCACTATCGCTATGCAGCGACACTGAAACCTTATATTGAAAAAGGTGTGGAACTTGGATTGTTATCGGAACATTTGCTCGAATTCGATCTAGCTGTATTAGGCGAAGCACTGAAAGCAGAACGAGACCAGCAATTCACCTATTTAGGATTGCAAACCTTATACGATCGTTACTTTATTCACAGCGAAGGCATTCGCTTTGAATTACCTCAGGTTTTCTTCATGCGGGTTGCCATGGGCTTAGCTTCAAACGAAGAGAATCGTGAGCAACGGGCAATAGAGTTCTATAACTTAATCTCCAGTTTCGATTATATGGTCTCAACACCACAATTGTTCAACTCCGGCACCCTTAGACCACAACTCTCTTCCTGTTTCTTAACTACTGTGCCGGATGATCTACACGGTATTTACTCCGCAATTCGCGATAACGCCATGCTCTCCAAGTGGGCAGGTGGTCTCGGTAACGACTGGACACCGGTAAGAGCGCTGGGTGCACACATCAAAGGTACCAATGGTAAGTCTCAGGGAGTCGTCCCTTTCCTTAAGGTAGTTAATGACACTGCAGTTGCTGTGAATCAAGGCGGTAAACGTAAAGGCGCCGTGTGTTCCTATTTAGAAACCTGGCATCTCGACATCGAAGAGTTTCTTGAGCTACGCAAGAATACTGGTGATGACCGTCGTCGCGCCCACGACATGAATACAGCGAACTGGATCCCTGATTTATTCATGAAGCGTGTCTTCAATGATCAGGATTGGACTCTATTTTCACCTAACAATGTGCCAGACCTACATGAAAAGCATGGTAAGGAATTCGAAGTCGCTTATAAAGAATATGAACGTCAAGCCATGACCGGTGAGATTGAAGTCTATAAAACCATTAAGGCATCAGATCTGTGGCGCAAGATGATTTCAATGCTGTTCGAAACTGGACATCCATGGATTACGTTCAAGGACACTTGCAATGTCCGTTCGCCACAACAACACGTTGGAACCATTCATTCCAGCAATCTTTGTACAGAGATAACTCTTAACACCAGCCAGGACGAAATCGCAGTGTGTAACCTAGGTTCGATAAACCTGGTTAATCATGTCGATGAAAATGGTCTTGATCAGGAAAAACTAAAGAAGACCACCACTACCGCTATACGCATGTTGGATAACGTTATCGATATTAACTACTACTCAGTACCGCAAGCAGAAAATTCGAATCTGAAACATCGCCCAGTTGGTATGGGTGTTATGGGATTCCAGGATGCGCTTTACACACTACGCATTCCTTATTCCTCCGAACAAGCCGTGGAATTTGCCGACGTTTCCATGGAAATGATCAGCTATTACGCCATCAATGCTTCAACTGAGTTAGCAGAAGAACGTGGTCGTTATGAAACCTACGACGGCTCACTCTGGGATCAGGGCATCTTGCCTATCGATTCGCTGCAAAAGCTTGCCGAATCTCGCGGCGAAGACTATATCGATGTAAACATGGAACAACGTTTGAATTGGGATGCTTTGAGAGACCGAATTAAACAAACTGGTATGCGCAACTCCAATGTGATGGCCATCGCACCAACCGCCACCATTGCCAATATCAGTGGTATTTCGCAATCCATAGAACCGACTTACCAAAATCTTTATGTGAAGTCGAACCTGTCTGGTGAATTCACTGTAGTTAATCCTTACCTAGTCAACGACCTGAAGAAACTCAGCCTATGGGATGGAGTAATGGTTAATGATCTTAAGTACTACGAAGGAAGCGTACAGAAAATAGATCGCATACCGCAAGAGCTAAAGCAAATCTACGCCACCGCGTTTGAAGTAGAACCGCGATGGTTAGTAGATGCAGCAAGTCGTCGTCAGAAGTGGATCGATCAGGCCCAGTCATTGAATCTTTACGTTGCAGGTGCCAGTGGTAAGAAGCTGGATATCACCTACCGCATGGCTTGGTTGCGTGGACTAAAAACCACTTATTACCTACGAGCACTGGCTGCCACCACCACAGAGAAGTCAACTATTTCCGATACCAGCTTGAACAAGGTTTCAACTGAGCCGACTGATCCAGGTCCGGCTACCGTACCAGCGGCTTGCTCGCTGGATGATCCCGACTGCGAAGCTTGTCAGTGAGAAAAATTAAAAATAGAGAAAACTGTTAGTTAGAACTTAATTATTTAAAACAGAATAAAACTGAGATTCGAGGTGTAACTATGTTGTCATGGGATGATTTCAATCAGGAAGAAGTGCCAGCTCCTGTTTCCAAACCCAAAATAGAACAACTACCAACCGTGAATGAAGCGGTACAGAAAGTTATCCAACCAGCTGCTGAAGCCAAACCTGCTCCTGCAAACGCAGAATCCGCTGATGGATCGAATCTTGATTCATCAGCGGAACAATCTAATGCCAACGCATTGCAACAAGCGATCAATGATCTGCAATCCCTGGATGTTTCTGCTGGTTTAGAAGAACTTGAAGGCACCGCTAATCGTGTCGCAGTCGATGACAAGCGCATGATTAATTGCCGAGCTGACCTTAATCAGCTGGTTCCTTTTAAATATGATTGGGCCTGGCAAAAATACCTGGATGGTTGTGCCAATCATTGGATGCCGCAGGAAGTTAATATGAACGCAGACATTGCGTTATGGAAAAATCCTAATGGCCTAACCGATGATGAGCGTCTAATTGTAAAACGCAATCTAGGCTTCTTTTCTACCGCGGATTCCCTCGTAGCAAATAATCTGGCGTTAGCAATCTATCGACTAATTACTAATCCAGAATGCCGCCAGTACATCTTGAGGCAGGCCTTTGAAGAAGCAATTCATACCCATGCTTATCAGTACTGCATCGAATCACTCGCCATGGACGAAAGCGAGATATTCAACATGTATCACGAGATTCCTTCGGTCGCGAAGAAAGCGTCCTGGGGCCTTAAATATACTCAGTCTCTAAGTGATCCGAATTTCAATACCGGCACCATCGAAACAGATCAAGAGTTACTAAAAAATCTAATCGCATTCTATTGCTGTCTGGAAGGTATCTTCTTTTATTGCGGATTCACTCAAATCCTTTCTATGGGAAGACGCAACAAGATGACTGGTACTTCAGAACAATTCCAGTACATCCTGCGTGACGAATCTATGCACTTGAATTTCGGCATCGACATGATCAATCAGATCAAGCTGGAGAATCCACAGATTTGGAACGACGAAATGAGAGAGCAAGCCACACAGATGATCCTGCAGGCTACTCAATTGGAGATCGAATACGCGCGCGACACAATGCCTCGTGGCGTATTAGGCATGAACGCAGCGATGATGGAAGAGTATTTGCAGTTCATTGCAAATCGTCGACTTGTACAGATCGGATTACCAGAACAATTCACCGGGGTATCCAACCCATTCCCATGGATGTCTGAAATTATGGATCTGCGTAAAGAGAAAAACTTCTTTGAAACACGCGTTATCGAATATCAAACCGGCGGCGCCCTCACCTGGGAATAAAGTAACACGGCAAGGTATAGACAAATAGTAGTAGAGCGGGGATTTTTTAATGAGCGAAGAAAAGCAGCTTAAAACACAATTCGATAACGATCCTGAGCGGACGTTGATTACGCTCGAACAATTGAGTCAAACCATTGAGGTGATGACTAGTGTCGTAAATCGACTTCGTCAGCATCTCAGTGAACAGTTAAATGCCCAGATCGAAGCACAACAGCAGACAAATGTTAATCAGGGAAAAAATCAGATGGAAGCCAAGCAACCAGGTTCATCCGAGAATAAACAGGAAGCTGTTTCTAAACAAAAAAAAGAGCGAGAAAGCTTCGTTGTTGAAATTCGCCAACAGGAGAATGATCCAGTTCGGAAAAAAACACTAAGACCTGCACTAATTGCGCAGCCAGTGCTGTAGCGGGGCCTTGCATTAGCATCATTTTCGGTATGCCGTTGTCGCTTAGGGCGCAACGGCATTTTTTTCGCCCTATGAAAAGGACTTTGTAAATGACAATTAAAGTAGGAGCAATAGTACTTGCAGCCGGATTCAGCAATCGTTTCGGCAGCCTGAAACTCTGCGCGGAGCTCAATAATGGATCTACAGTATTTGAACAAACCTTGCAAAGAATCCGTGCATCGGTACCCGAATATAAAGTGATAACAAGGCCAGAGATTGCTCATCAATTGAACTCAGTTGAGACAGAGTTAAATATTTTCCACGATGCTGAAAAAGGCATGGGGTCAACAATTGCGTTCAGTATTGGTCTCATCGACGATTGGGACGCGTGTTTAATTTGCCTCGCTGATATGCCCTTTATTCAAGAAGATACCTATCGCAGGCTTGCTCAGAGCTCACTAGTGAAAACATTGTTTCCCCTTTCTATGAGCAACAAGTAGGCAATCCAATGGGATTCGGCAGAAAGTTTTTCCCCGAACTTACCCAACTGAGCGGAGACTCTGGTGGCAAGCCAATTGTGCAGGCCCACAAAGCGTCCATCGTCCGAGTGCGCATCGAGGAGCCTACCATTCTCTATGACATAGATACTCCACAAGACCTGGATAGATTTCAGATGCTTTCAAGTTAGATCGCAAATCTGCCATCAGCATTGCAGACAGCAAGCTAATAGCCATAAAATCGATGACTATCAGGTGGGAGCGCTATGGCTGTTAAGAAGATCAAAAACGAACCAGAACTTCTTAAAGGGAAAGGCGATTAGAATCGGCGCACGATATTTTGAAGCCAGAGGGGCCGGGAAATTCGAAGCTACTGACCACGTCGATACAAAAGGTAAGGGCAATCTATCTCTTGTTAGTAAAAGACAAAGTCATCCAACCATTAGCGAGCAAAGACGAAAATGTACGTAATATGCGACACAAACTTGCCATTTGGATTTCTAAAAACTTCCCGGGTTTGACCATTATTTTTGCAGTGATTTCGATCGTGACTAACCTCTAATTAAGATTTACGTCTTTTTCCTGGGTTTGATTCCCATTTCCCCAAAGGTTTATAGCGACGCCACCAGCGCCGAAGCTGCCATGGAAGATTCGACCAACCCTTTAGTACTTCTAAGTACGTCACCGGCGATATTTATATTGAACTTCTGCCAAACGAAGCACCAAACAATGTAGAAAATTTCTTAGCTCTTGCTCATGGCGAGATTGAATTCAAAAACCCAAATTCCAATACCCGCTTTCAACCGAGATATTTCGATGGCATGCAATTTCATCGAGTTGTTCCTGGTTTTGTAATTCAGGCTGGATCGCCTTTTTATAACCCCCCGGGAGCTCCGGATAATTTATTAAGAGATGAGATTAATGCTAATTCATTGGGACTCGATCGCCTGCCAGTTATGGATGAACAAGGAAATTTTAATCCCATTCTAAATATCGGTAATCGAAATTTAGTTTCATGATGTGTTGTTAAAACCCTGTTCGATCGATTAAACATTGAAACCGAAACAAACATGCTGGAACGCCAATATGAAGTACTGGAAATATTGCAGGGATTAACAGTAAAAGAGGCATATGAGAATCAAGGGTATCGTTATCGCGAAGATACATCCACACGTGGGTTACTCGCGGTGTTGTTGCGCTTACTAATTTGGTCCGGATCAGAACGGCCCTGAATTTTTTATAGCCCTTCAAAACTCACCGTGGCTAAGCGGGAAGCACACTGTAATCGGTAGAGTAGTAGAAGGAATTGAAACAGCGGATGCTATTGGTACTAATGAGGTCGACCCTGTAAATCCATCCCAATTCGCCACACTTATTTATTCGCTTCGTCGCATAAACTAATATAGTTCGAAATTC
>BPDI01000018.1 GCA_019654215.1 Gammaproteobacteria bacterium
GTAATTATGATAAAGAATCGTTAGTAAAGCGATTACTGTAATAAGTAATGATGCTAATGTTATAGGGGTAAGTCCTTATGCAGAAAATATTGCGGGAGAGAAACAATACCTTTGTAAGAGATACCCCAGTGTATTTACGCTTTTTATTCGCGGAGTTTTAACTAAAAAAAAAGAGAGATTTTTTGTAAAGAGGCTTTCTAATTATGAAATGCGGGAGCTTTCGCAAAAGGAAGATTCAAAAGGCATCCCTCTAATTAGTGGATGCTTTATGCTTTTAGATACTCAGGTGTTGAAGATCGTAGGTGGGTTTAATGAGTCATATTTTCTTTATTTTGAAGACTTTGATTTATCAATACGCATTAGAAAGTATGGTGATCTTGTTTATTCTCCTAAGGTTCGCATTAAGCATTTTGGGGGAGAAGCTGCAAAGAAAGGTCTTGGCATATATTTTTATTTGTAAGGTCAGGAATTAGATTTTTTAGTACCCATGGGTGGCGCTTTTTTTAGAAAATTAGTAGTAAAGCTTTAAATGGAAAAATTCAGTCAAACAGTACTTGTAACCGGTGCGTCAGGGTTTATTGGTAGCCATGTTTGCCGCCACTTGATTACTTCGGGTTATCGAGTTCGCGCATTGGTCAGAGGGTCTCAATCCTTAGGTTTGGATTCGCATGCGAGTCTAGAGTATTTAAGTGGAGATTTGCAAAAACCAGCTAGCCTAATTGCAGCCTGCGATTCAGTCGATATTGTTGTTCATCTCGCTGGCATTGCTCATGCTAACAACATAAGCGAGAAAACCCTTTTTCGATATAAATACCGTTGGCACTAAATCTTTATTAAATGCAGCAATATCACAAAATGTAAAAAAATTTGTTTATTTAAGCAGTACGCTAGCGGAAACACTTGATGATCGGGGTCACCCGACAACTGCCTATGGCACATCTAAGTTAAAAGCAGAAAAATTGCTTTTGGAAGCTCACAATGCAAGCTCAATTAATGCGCTAGTTTTAAGCCCAGCAAATGTTTATGGTCCAGGCATGAGAGGAAATATCTCAACTCTAATTAGTCTAATATCTTCAGGCTATATTCCTCTTCTTCCGCTATTGAATACGAGAATTTCTTTTAAATTTGGGATTAACGATGTTTCTCGAGCAATTAAATTAGCGATGGAGAGCAGTTATTCTGGGGGTAAAGCATATACTCTGACAGATGGAGAAACCTATATCATTAGCGACTTGGAGTTCGAAATCTACGAAGCGCTAGATAAGACTAGGCCTCGCTGGAGGTGCCCTCGTATCGTATTATACTTAGGCCTGTTTTTAACGGGGGTATTTGTAAAAACCTTAAACATTTTTGGATTAGACATACCTTCAATAGCGGGCGTAAGCTTAAGGACGTATAAAAATTTAATAACTGATAACTTATTTGATAATTCAGAAGCTTGCAAAAATCTTGGTTTTGAGCCCAGTGAAACTTTCTATACGTTGTTACCAAAATGCGTAAGCGGCTATAAGTGATGACGCAAACTAATTTTAGCTAAGACAGGGGTGTTTTAAAGGTATGACCAAAGGTATTATCCTCGCTGGTGGAAGCGGAAGCCGCTTACACCCAATGACAATTGCAATGAGCAAGCAATTGCTGCCCATCTATGACAAGCCTATGATTTATTATCCTCTGTCTACTCTAATGTTGGCAGGGATTCGAGAGATATTAGTAATAACTACTCCTGAAGATGCACAGCTTTATAGAGATTTGTTAGGCAATGGTCAGGATTGGGGCATAGATCTTCGTTATGCTGAACAACCAAAACCCGAGGGATTAGCTCAAGCCTTCTTGATTGCTGAGAAATTTATCGGAAATAGCCGAGTGTGTTTAATATTGGGAGATAATATTTTTTTTGGCAATCGAATTGAAGAAACATTGAAGAAAGCAGTTGGTCAAAGTTCAGACGCTAACATATTCGCATATTATGTTAATGACCCGGGGCGCTACGGTGTAGTAGTTTTAGACCGAAACAAAACAGCTATTGATCTTGAAGAAAAGCCTATCTCCCCAAAATCTCATTATGCAGTAACAGGGATTTATATGTATAACAGTGAAGTTGTTGAAGTTGCGAAAACTATAAAGCCTTCTGCAAGGGGCGAGTTAGAGATAACTGATATCAACAAAGTATATTTAGATAGGGGCTCACTTAATGTAGAGCTTTTCGATCGTGGGACAGCTTGGCTGGATACTGGCACAACGCAATCGCTTCTAGACGCAGCGAACTTTATTCGGGTTCTCGAGGAGAGGCAGGGGTTAAAAATAGGGTGTCCTGAGGAAACAGCCTGGAGACAGGGGTTTATAGATGACGAACAGCTAAAAGAGCTTTCAAAGAGATTTGCTAACGGTAGCTACGGAGAATATTTAGGATCTTTACTTCATGAGGAAAGATAACGTTTAAAACCATTATATGAGGCAATTGGAAACTAAAATACCTGGGGTTTTCGTTTTCGAACCTACAGTGCATGGAGATGAAAGGGGTTATTTTATGGAGTCCTTTCGCCTTTCGCAGTTTTCTGACATTGCACGTGATATCAATTTTGTTCAGGACAATCAGAGTAAATCTAGGCAAGGCACGCTCCGAGGACTTCATTACCAAGTAAACTATCCTCAAGGAAAGTTGGTGCGAGTATTATCCGGTGAAATTTTTGATGTTGCTGTTGATCTAAGGCGAAGTTCTCCCACCTTTGGAAAATGGGTTGGCGAAAAACTTTCTTCTCTTAATAAAAAACAACTATGGATCCCCGAGGGCTTCGCTCACGGTTTTTACGTAATGTCTGGAGAGGCCGAGATTTTTTATAAGTGCACTGAGTACTATTCACCAGAACATGATAGAGCAATCCTTTGGAATGATCCTAAAATAGGAATTAATTGGCCCTATTAAATCCTCGCCCTTTGCTTTCAAAAAAAGATGGTGGGGCAAATTTTTTTTGCCGAGCTGAAGTTTATCCGTGAAAGGTAAGCCAATAGTCGTTACTGGTGCTTGCGGCCAACTGGCGCTATCAATAAAAGAGCGGGGGGCCCAGCTTTTCAAGGGCCGATGAATTTGAACTTGTCTGTAAAGACAAAAAGCAATTAGATATCACTTCTAAGGGCTCTATTGAAAAGATTTTAAAATCGCCAGAAAGTTTCTGTGCTGATAAATCCCGCTGCCTACATTTCTGTTGATGAAGCAGAATCTGAGCAAGATAAAGCATATCTTTTGAATCACGTGGGGGCCCCAAAACCTTGCGCCCTTATTCACTGAAATCTAATTTTAAATTAATACATATATCAACCGATTTTGTTTTTTCGGGAAAGAAAACCGAGCCTTATCTAACTACTGATTTAACCGATCCTCCCAATTTTATGGTAAAAGCAAGCGGGCGGGAGAAAACCGGGTATATTTAGGATGAATCCCCGTCTGTCTACTGTAATCAGGACATCATGGCTATACTCAAGGCACAGGAATAATTTTGTTAAGTCTATGATTAGACTCATGTCAGGGAGGGATAGCTTACACATTGTTAAAAGATCAAATAGGGTCACCAACTTCCACGGATTCGCTAGTAGATCTTATATTTACTATGCTCAAGACTGAGGACTTTCAGGAATTTATCATTGGAGGATAGAGGATCGGTAAGTTGGTACGATTTTGCACTTGTTATTCAGGATTATTGTTTAGACGCTGGCCTACTAAAAAAAAAAATTCCAATTATTCCAATTAGTACCAACCAATATCCAACATCTGCCCGCCGGCCTAAATATTCAGTAATGGATTCAAGCCTAACTATAGAAAAATACTCAATAGAGCCTAAGCCTTGGAAAGAGAGTTTAAAGCGGGTAATTGAACAAATAGCGGGTAACGAGAAGTGAGAAATTTACTTATTACAGGTGCAGCTGGATTTATCGGTTCTAATTTTATTCATTATTGGAGAGTAACAATAGCAACGATAAAATTATAGGCTTGGATAATCTTACCTATGCTGGAAATAAAGCTAACTTATTAACACTCATAAATGATGGGTCGATTCACTTTGTTAAAGGGTCGATAGGTGATTTTTTTCCTAGTTAGGGAATTGTTAATTGAAAATTCAATAAATACTATTGTCCATTTTGCGGCAGAAAGCCATGTAGATAGATCTATAGAGGGGCCAGATCAATTTATAGAAACTAATATCCTTGGGACTCATACGCTGCTCAAGGCAGCTCGGGAGGTATGGCTAGACCGTGGTAATTTAGAAGATCATTTGTTCCATCATGTTTCAACCGATGAAGTGTATGGATCACTTGAGGCGTCTGAAGCTGCTTTTACTGAAAAGACTCCATATGCACCAAATTCGCCTTACGCTGCGAGTAAAGCGGCAGCGGACCAACTTGTCAGGGCATACCATAAAACTTACGGACTAAATGTAACCACAAGTAATTGTTCCAATAATTACGGTCCATTCCATTTTCCAGAAAAATTAATTCCTCTTTGTCTGTTGAACATACTTCAAGGCAATCCATTACCTATTTACGGTGATGGAAAGCAAATTCGAGACTGGTTGTATGTAGAAGATCATTGCAGGGCAATTGAATTAATTATAGATAAAGGAAACAGGGGGAGCACATATAATATTGGTGGCGATAATAGTATGACGAACATTGAATTGGTTAAATTGCTGTGCAAAATCATTAACCAAAAATTTGAGTCGAACCCAGAAATGAAACAGTTTTATCCCAATTCGCCATGCTCCAACAAGCTTCGTGCAGAAAACCCTTTTCACTTATGTTAAGGATCGACCTGGCCATGATCGGCGCTACGCGGTTGATATAAGTAAGATATCGGCGGAACTTGGGTTCCAGCCGAGAAATAGCTTCATATCAGGATTGAATAAAACCGTCGATTGGTATCTTGAAAATAAAGAGTGGTGGAAATCAATTCTTAACGGTACTTACAGAGACGACAATTTGAGTTAATAGGGTAGCATTTAGACTGAATACCTCTTTTCAAATTATTAACGCTTTTAAATAGGATAAAAATTGTTTTCTGTGCTGCGTTTACTACTACCCAAATTTTTCCAATATTATTTCTGCCACTCAAACTGAGCGCATATGAAATTACCGGGAAGAAATGGATTGGTACAAGAACCGATTTCTACTTCGATTTTACTGGTAGCTCCCCCGAGGGTCTCTCATGGAATGCTGCTTTCTCAGATGCTCTAAATGAATGGAATACTAAAACACCATTTAAATTCAATTTAAATTCGTCTTACATTGATCCATGTGAAAATAATGGCCTAAATGGTGTGAAATTTTCTGAAGATATCTGCGGGCAAGAATTTGATGAAGGCACTCTAGCAGTGACCATATTGAAGTATGAAGCTCAACTCCTCGGTCCGCCTGCCATATCAGAAGCCGATATATATATAAACCAAGCGAATAAGATTGAAATTTACGACGGGAGCCTCAAAATCTTTCCCGAAGCTATTCTGGATTTTAGAAGGATTGTTTTGCATGAGCTGGGGCATGTTATCGGATTGGAGCATGAGTCCGACACGCCAGCGATAATGATGCCCTCTATTGGAAATCTAGACAGGTTGCAAGAGGACGATATCAAAGCTGTCGAGAATCTTTACGGTGGTAAAGACAACTGCGAAATCAAAACTCTGAAATTCGGAACAACTAAAAACTCATTATCACCACCTGATTGCACAGTAATGCAATTAACAGTGGGAAGTGATGACGACAGCCATCTGGATATTTATTCTTTTTCACTAGATAAGCTGACTGAACTTGAGTTCAATTTAAAATCAAATGAACTTGAGACTGTTTTATTAGTTGCGGATGAGGACTTGAATTATCTAGCTGCTGATACAGACGTAACAAATGACTGTAATGCTTCATTGAATACAGAGCTAGCAAGTGGAAACTATTTTTTTATTGTGAATACCTGGAATATTCAAATGAAACCTGCTTGTGATATCACAGGAACCTACGAGCTAATCGCAGGTTACTCGGCCTTCGAGGCTACTAATCTGGGGGGTAATATTAGTCTTAAGGGGGGTATATCTAACGCAATCTTCACTGGAGGCATAACGGCAACCGACGGTCAGAAATTTGGAAACCTATTCAAGTCCACAGATTCAGTAGACATCTCAGCTACAATTTCTATTGATTCATACCATCAAGGTAGACCGGGCTTTATTGTCGTTGCTGCGGTCATTGACGAACAGATCTTATTACTTGATGAAAATGGAAATTTTATCGACACTAAAACCCGCCCGGGGATAATCTTCCCTGCAATTAGGAAGACACTTGAGAGTGAAGAGGAGGTCGAAATAATAAAAAATCTCGTGGCAGCAGAATTAGGAATTAACGAGATAACCGTTGATTTCGTAGTAGGTTATGGATTGGATGATGATCCCGACGAAATTTTCTATCATGAAACCCCCTTAAACCTCACTATTCGGTAACGAGCCCATAGACCGCATTTAGCGCTGTTATTAAAACTCGGGTTAATTGACAACGAGTTTCCCTAATCTCTTTTTTTGTAATTGATAAATTCGGTATAATCCCTCCCGTTATAGTTGGCGGTTACAATTAGCGGCACTGGCGACAAGAATCTGCAGTGTAGGAGTATGTATTTTGGGCTATTTCAAGTCATTAAAAGTTTTGGTGCTTTCGTTGTTTTTAGGCCATGTTTTCCTTGAAAGTACAGTAGTATCCGCGCAATCGGTTGTAGAAAACATAAGACCCATCGGGCAGGTTTGTTTAACGGGCCAAAGTTGTGTTGGCACTAAGATAGCAAACACAGATACGGACGATACTGTACAATCTCTAGAAAAAAATACATCTGAAGATGATCAAGACGACGTAGGTATCAATGAAGCCTAGTTGCTGAGGCCGACGACTTTGATGTTGTGGGGACTTATCAGATCAGTTGTTTTGCTTGCCATGCAAGCGGGGCGGCAGGAGCCCCTCTCCTAGGGGATCTAGAGGCTTGGAACAGTCGTATTGAAAAGGGAATGGATGCGTAATGGCTAATGTGATCAATGGCATAAATGCTATGCCAGCGAGAGGCCTTTGTATGGACTGTACTGATAACGAATTGAGGGCAATCGTCGATTATATGATTGCTCAATAAGCGAAGTGTATTTTCTCTTCTAAATTTTAATTATAGTTTTGCACAGGAGTATTATAGTGTTTAGAGTTAAAGAGATGAGTAATTCATCATTCATCAAACTCATTACTAGTGTTATTGCGGTTTTTTTTTTTTTCTGCAAGCACAGCAGATCAAAAACCGTCAATAGAGCTAGCTCAATTAAGTGACGGCTTTAACGCGGAGCAAAAATATATGGCTTCTTGTTTCGCCTGTCATAGCACAGGGGCAGCAGGCGCGCCTAAAGTAGGCGAAGGTATGGCTGTAGAATGGGAGCCTAGATTAGAAAAGGGGATAGACACGGTGGTGGCCAATGCGATCAATGGCATTAACACCATGCCTGCCAAAGGTCTTTGCTTTGATTGTACTGACGATGATTTAAAGGCGATTGTCGAGTATATGATTGAAAGTAGCCAATAAGATTTGTGGTGAAAAAATGGGCTGTTTACAGCTCATTTTTTTTGCCAACGATTTTATGCGGATCTAATATATTAAATTTTAAAGTTGCTTGAACTGAAGCAAATTATCAAGACAGCAAAAATGAAAATAAGGGTCTACTGTTTTTAAAAAAATTTAATATATGAAAAAATTTCATGAGCGGGAATTCTAAATCCTTTTTTACTGATCTGCTTCTCCAGTTCATCAATCAGTGACTCTAATTCCGCTATACGGTGTTCTGCTCGCTTTAGTGTTTGTCTTGGGATTCAAACTCTTCCGAAGATAGCACTTCAAGCTTGTGAAAAGTTGATTTTACGGTTTGCTCAATTTTAGTTCGAAGTTCTTCTCTTATGCCATTGGTAGCGGGGATAAGCGATGACACACGCTGAGTTATCTCATCGATAATTGAATTCATTTTCATTAAGTAAGAGTTCTAAATCTCAAAAGACATTAGTTTAACATCGTTCCTGACGAAGGGCCTCTTCGATTATTAATCTGTAGTGAGATCAACTATTACCATACAGATTTTGAAGAATAGCAATTGCCGCAACCGGGGCAGTTTCAGTGCGCAGTATTCTCGGGCCTAAACTAATTCTTGTAAATCCCTGCTGTTGAGCTTGCTTTAGTTCATTGTCTGATAAACCTCCCTCTGGCCCGATCAATAAGCTAACGGAGTTGACTATTTCGAGGTCTTGAAATTTTGCCTCACCGCTTGCGTCGAGAACTATCTTTGTAGTCTCTGAATTCTTTTCTACGAAATCAGATAGTGTTACGGGATTGTTTAAAGAAGCTGGGGTCTGTGCACCACTCTGTTCGCAGGAAGAAACAGCAATCCGCTGCCAGTGCCCTAGTTTATTTTCTAAACGCTTTTCTTCTTTAATTTTCACAACAGAAAATTCCGTATACAGGGGGGTAATCTCACTAACTCCTAGTTCTGCGGACTTCTGAATTGCGTAGTCCATGCGGTCACCTTTAGATAGCCCAAGAGCGAGATGGATATAAATGTCAGAATTAAGTGGTTCACCTATCACTTCTTTGAGGTGAATTTTTACTTCTCTTTTAGTATTGGTGCTTAATTCTCCCAGCACATCCCCATCATTTCCATTAAAGAGAACGAGTTCGTCACTTTGTTTTAGGCGTAACACATTAATAAGATAATGAGCGGCATCGGAATCAAGTTCGACCGTTGAGTCAACATTAAGAGTGGATTTGTAGTAGAGCCGCTTTAAGCGCATGTGAAATTGATAGTCTTATCTATCCGATAAGGAGAGGTTTTTCCAGATTTTAGTCACACTGCTGGCAAGATTCATAGAGTAGAAATGCAGACCCGGTGCGCCACCATCTAATAAGTTGTGACAAAGTTCCGTTACCACTTCGACCCCAAACTCTCTTAGGCTCTCTTTGTCGTCACCAAATCCCTCTAGGCGATTGCGCAACCAGCGGGGAATTTCTGCGCCGCAGTTATTGCTAAAGCGAGAAAGATTTTCGTAATTGGTTATCGGCATAATTCCTGGAACAATAGGAATGTGTATGCCTTTGGCATGGCAGAAGTCCACGTATTGAAAATAGGCGTCTGCGTTATAAAAGTACTGGGTTATTGCAGAATCAGCACCGGCATCTACTTTTAGCTTGAAGTACTTCACATCGGCTTCATAGCTAGGCGAATCGGGATGGGATTTCCGGGTAGCAAGCGACATCAATATGAAAAATGATCTCCGCTTTCATTACGGATAAATTCTACTAGTTCACTAGCGTAACGATGATGAATCGATGCACGCGATGGTAGATCTCCCCTCAAGGCAACCAGTCGGTTAATGCCGGCTTCCCTGTAAGTTGTTAAAGAAGCCCTGACTTCATCATCGTCGGTTCCACCAAAAGAAAGATGAGGAGCCACATTTTGCCCCCTGTCCGGCATAGCGCAATACAATCTGCTGCGTCCCTTTCTTAGTAGATCCACCAGCACCATAAGTTTACAGAGAAAAAAATCTGGTTCGAGTTGTTTCTAATTGCTCATGCACGACATCCAGCTTGGCTCTCCCCTCCGCTGTGCGCGGTGGGTAAAACTCTATACTGAATTTATTTGTGTCTTCAGTGCTCATCAGAACTCATAACTAGACTGAACGAACAAGTTAATACTTGTATGTGTCATTCTTAAAGGGTCCTTCGACTGATACGTTAATGTATTTTAGCCTGGTCAGGCGTTAATTCAGTTAACACACCACCGAAGCCTTTTACCATCAAGGTAGCAACTTCCTCATCCAAGTTCTTTGGCAGAACTTCAACCGTGACGCTGGATTTCTTGAAGTCTTCAGAGAGGTCAGCGAACTTACTTTCGAACAGGAACATCTGCGCTAGTACCTGATTTGCAAAAGAACCATCCATTACTCTAGATGGGTGGCCAGTTGCGTTACCGAGATTGATGAGTCGACCTTCTGATAGCAGAATCAAATAATCATCCTGATCAGATTTACCGCAACGATAAATCTTGTGCACCTGGGGCTTAACTTCCTCCCATTCCCATTTTTCTCGCATGTAGGCGGTGTCGATTTCGTTATCGAAGTGACCGATGTTGCAAATGATTGCACCGGACTTCACTGTTTTCCAACATGTGGCTGTCAAAAAACTTTTTATGTTGCCTGTGGCAGTTACAATCATATCCATCTTGGCAAGTAAGCCCTTTGTCTATGGCTCTACGCTGCCCGTGTTCTTTCCATTGATGTAAGGAGAAACTACTTCGAACCCATCCATACAAGCTTGCATTGCACAGATTGGATCAATCTCTACGATTTTTACGATCATGCCTTCTTGGCGCAGACTCTGGGCAGAACCCTTCCCAAAACATCTCCATATCCAACTACCAGTGCGTGTTTACCCGCCAACAACATGTCTGTGCCACGCTTAATGCCATCGTTAAGGCTATGACGGAAAACCATACTTGTTGTCATTTTTAGATTTAGTTACCGAGTCATTGACATTGATGGCGGGAACTTTCAATGATCCTTCTTCCATCATTTCTAACAGGCGATGAACTCCAGTGGTGGTTTCTTCTGAAATTTCCCGTGAATATGATCCAGTATTTCTGGATACTTCTCATGTGCCATCGCCGTTAGGTCGCCGCCATCATCGAGAATCATATTGGCATCCCAGGGCCTGCCATCTTTTAAGATGGTTTGCTCAATACACCATTCACCCCTTTTTCTTCCGTCTTTCCCTTTCCAGGCGTAAACAGCAACACCTGATGCTGCTATATACGCAGCAGCATGATCTTGTGTTGAGAATATATTACAGGAAGACCAACGGACCTCGGCGCCCAGTGCAACCAATGTTTCAATTAGCACTGCCGTTTGCACAGTCATATGAATACAGCCAAGAATCTTAGCCCCTGCCAAAGGTTGCTCTTTTTCATACTTCGTTTGCAACGACATCAAAGCAGGCATTTCTGCTTCAGCGAGAGTTACTTCTTTGCGTCCAAAGTCGGCGAGACCAATGTCAGCAACTTTATAGTCTTCCATTGCTGCCCAAACCCCTTCTCCTACAGATAAATTGTTCATGATTTGCTCCTTTGGCTTTACAGGCCTGCGTCACTCCTTAGTGCGTCAGCTTTGTCAGTTCGTTCCCAGGCAAAGTCTGCTTCTTCTCGACCGAAGTGACCCCTAAGCAGCTGTTTGGCGATAGATAGGTCTTAGCAGGTCAAGCATGGCAATAAGGCCTTTTGGTCTAAGCTCGAAATGATTGCGAACCAGTTCAAAAAATTTTTGTGTCACTAATTTTTTTCCCGTGCCAAAAGTTTCGATGCTTATAGAAGTTGGCTCCGCCACGCCGATGGCATAGGAAAGCTGTAATTCGCAACGATCCGCAATACCAGCGGCCACCACGTTCTTAGCAACATACCCAGCAAGATAAGTAGCAGAACGATCCACCTTGGAAGGGTCCTTTCCGGAAAATGCGCCACCGCCATGGCGCGCCATACCACCGTATGTGTCCACGATAATCTTGCGACCAGTTAGACCACAGTCTCCGTGAGGCCCACCGATAACGAACCGACCTGTCGGGTTTATAAAATACTTGGTGTTCTCATTAATCCATTCCCGCTGGCAAAACAGGTTTGATGATTTCTTCCATAACCGCTTCACGCAAATCTTTTAGTGAAACTTCGTCACGGTGTTGAGTAGAAAGAACAACGGTGTCAATTCCTACGGGCTTGCCATCTTCGTAACGCATAGTGATCTGACTTTTCGCGTCCGGCTCTAACCAGGTTAAGGACCCATTTTTTCTTAGTTGTGAGTGACGCTTTACTAATAAATGGGAATAAGTAATAGGTGCTGGCATTAGTACGTCGGTCTCATTCGATGCGTAGCCAAACATTAAACCCTGGTCCCCAGCTCCTTGTTCATGATCATCAGTTTCATCGACACCCATAGCGATGTCGGGAGACTGACTGCCAATAGCATTGAGTACCGCACAGGTATTGCTGTCGAATCCACTATCAGAGTGGTTGTAACCAATATCATTAACTACTTCCCGCACGATGTTTTCCACATCGACAGAACCTTCAGTGGTAATTTCGCCGGCAACGATAACCATGCCGGTCTTCACCATAGTTTCGCAGGCTACGCGAGACTTCTGACCCTTTTTCCCAATAATGCATCCAGAATTGCATCGGAAATCTGGTCAGCCATTTTGTCAGGGTGTCCCTCCGATACTGATTCAGAAGTAAACAAACTTATTTCTGCCATTTCCTTTTTCCTTTATCTTTCTACTAATTTAATAATTCTTAATGTTTTCTGAAAACACGGATTTGGATTTGAAATCCGTTCCTTAAACCTAAATACGAACTTTGCCCTGTTACTAAGCCAGCCTTTTGTGCCCAGTGATTTAAATCTGTTTCATCAAAGCCTAACCATAAGGGCACCACAGGATTCTCTTACCCAATCTTGGTCATGAGAAAAGAGGTCAGCGATTAATAAATACCCGTTTTCATTTAATAGTGCCGATGAGTCTTTGAAGGTTTTTGTAGGAGAAGAGATATGGTGTAGTACCATATCGAAAATAATTAAGTCACTGAGTACATCTTTTTTCCTGGCGATAGTGGTGTCACCGAGAATGAACTGCACGCCATTAAACTTTCCTTTTGCAATCGCTTTTTGGATTTCTCTAACATCTCTTTAGAGTTATCCAAAGCGATTAGCTTTTTAAAATTTTTCTGCCAACTCGGTGAGCAATAGACCTTCGCCCGGCCCAACCTCAAGCACCGTCGCTTTATCGTTTAAAGGGCCCAAAACTGTCGATTACGTCATGGAGAATGGATCCGTAGTCATCATGGGCAACGATTAAACCTTGCTGTTCTTTAAACTTGTCCGCGTTTTTATTGAAGAAACTCAGTGATTGCTGCGCTCTCTCCAATTGAATCTGGCTAATTTTCTTCTCCGCCGATCCGGCGAGTGGGAGTAGGTCCACTTGGTCAAATACACTTTCTTTGATTTCACGATAATAATCGTCATCGGACAAAAATACCCGGCGATAAAAAATAGAATTGCCTTCCCGACGGGTAGAAACCAGCTGAGCATTTGACAGTATTTTTAGATGGTGGCTCAGGGCGGACTGGCGAATGCCTAGGATCCGGCAAAGTTCCAGAACTCCAAAAGATTCACTCTTCAGCAGCCGCAGGATTTGCAGGCGTATGCTATCCCCGAGCGCCTTATTCAGGTCGGTAAGGCTTTCTAGGGCTCCTGCAGGAACCCCAGCACTGTTGGTAGCTAGGGCAGTTTGCATTGTTTTGACATTGTTCGAACCGCCGCAACCGTATCAGCATATAGGCCAAATAGCAAACCTATATCAAAATATATTGATATAGGTTTGCTATTTGGCCAGAGAATCGGTGACAAATAAATCCAGCAACCAATTAAATCGCCGGTGGCATATTGGATAAAGGTGCGGGAAAATAGCCGCCGTCAAAAACAGCCATAGTAGAAAATTTCCTGTCACGACAATTCAAATAAACAACAAACAGAGCTCTGTGGACATGTCGGGAGTATGAGGAGTTTAGTTAATGGCGGATAACGCTATCTCGCGAAAAGAATGTGCCAATGCTATTCGTGCCCTAAGCATGGATGCGGTACAACAAGCAAAATCAGGGCACCCTGGTGCACCCATGGGAATGGCGGATATTGCCGAGGTGTTATGGCGAGAATTTCTCGTGCACAACCCTGGCAATCCAAATTGGTTTAATCGCGATCGTTTCATACTTTCAAATGGTCATGGCTCGATGCTGATTTATTCGCTGCTACATTTGACCGGTTATGATCTATCTATTGAAGAGATTAAAAACTTTCGCCAGCTAGATTCCAAAACCCCGGGGCATCCAGAATATGGGTATACCCCTGGCGTGGAAACAACGACTGGTCCATTGGGTCAGGGATTGGCCAATGGAGTAGGAATGGCCATAGCCGAAAAAACCCTGGCGGCTCAGTTTAATCGCGAAGGGCATGACATCGTTGACCACCACACATATGTGTTTGCTGGTGATGGCTGTCTCATGGAAGGCATTTCTCATGAAGTGTGTTCACTTTCGGGAACACTCAAACTCGGCAAACTCATCGTTATCTATGATGATAATGGCATTTCCATCGACGGAGAGGTTGATCAATGGTTTTCTGATGACACCAGCAAACGCTTCGAAGCTTACGGTTGGCAGGTACTTTCTGCAGATGGTCATGATCCGGTTGCGGTATTCGCTGCGATAGAAAACGCCAAGAAGAACGGTCACCAACCTACACTAATTAGCTGCAAAACTATTATCGGATTTGGCTCCCCTAACAAACAAGGAACAGCGGCGACTCACGGCGCGCCTTTAGGAGAAGATGAGGTTGCGGCAGTACGTGAAAATTTAGATTGGTCTCATGCTTCATTTAGCATTCCTGAAGAAATCATGCAGGCATGGGATTGCACTAAAGAAAGGCTTTGCTGCTGAGTCTGCCTGGAAAGAAAAATTAGTGGTGTACGAAGAAGAGTATCCCGAGCTGGCTTTAGAGTTAGTGCGACGTATTAAAGGTGAGCTGCCGGGATATTTTGCAGAAAAAGCAGATGAGTTTATTCAGGAGTGTCAGCAAGCCGAAGTAAATATTGCCAGTCGCAAGGCCTCACAGAATAGTATTGAGGCTTATGCGGCTTTATTGCCGGAGCTGATTGGTGGCAGTGCAGACTTAACCGGTTCCAATTTAACCCAATGGTCAGGGAGTTCTGCCATTAACGAAAATGCAGATGGTAACTACATCTATTATGGCGTTAGGGAGTTTGGCATGACCGCTATTGCGTCTGGCATCGCCTTACATGGTGGATTAATTCCGTATACTGCTACTTTCTTAATTTTTATGGAGTACGCCCGTAATGCCGCGCGTATGGCTGCACTAATGAAGCAGCGTAGCGTGCTGGTTTATACTCATGATTCCATCGGACAAGGTGAAGACGGGCCTACTCATCAACCGATTGAGCAACTTACCGCTCTCCGAGTAACGCCTAATATGTCCTTATGGCGGCCTTGCGACAATGTGGAAACAGCGGTGGCCTGGAAAATGGCCTTGGAACGAGCTGAAGGACCAACCGCGTTAGTATTCTCGCGCCAAGGTATTGCTCATCAGGGCCGGACCGAAGAACAGCTTGCTGAGATCTCTCGAGGTGCCTATGTGCTGGAAGACTGTGAAGGAAATCCGGAACTGATTGTGATTGCCACTGGTTCGGAAATTAATATTTGCCGGGATGCGGTTAAGCAACTGCAGGCTGAAGGAATTGCAGCACGCCTGGTTTCTATGCCCAGCACAGATACGTTTGATAGTCAGGAACCAGAGTATAAAGAACAAGTACTACCTTCTTCGGTACGAAAGCGACTAGCAGTAGAAGCTGGAGCAACTGACTATTGGTCTAAGTACGTCGGCTTGGAAGGTAAAGTAATTGGCATGGATCGCTTTGGTGAATCTGCTCCCGGTGGAGTCTTGATGGAACACTTTGGTTTCACTGCCGAGAATGTTGTCGCAGTGGCCAAGTCTTTCGATTAGTTCAATCTTCGTTTAGCTCAATTCGGAAAAACTCATGGCATATCGAATTGCTATTAATGGCTATGGTCGCATCGGTCGTTGTGTTCTTCGTGCATTTTATGAATCCAAGAATTACGGCGATCTGCGTTTAGTGGCAATTAACGATATTGCCGACTTAAACACACTCGCACATCTGACCCGGTACGACAGTACTCATGGCAGATTCTTGGGAACCGTCGAAGAAAAAGATGAAGAGCTACTAATAAATAATGATGCAGTAGTAGTTTATAACAAGCCTGATCTTGCAGATCTTCCGTGGCAGGATCTTGAAATCGACCTAGTCATGGAATGCAGTGGAACTTTTACTTCTCGTAAAATTGCTGAACAGCATTTGTCATCAGGTGCGAAAAAAGTTTTGTTTTCTCAACCAGCTGAAAGTGATGTGGACGCAACTTTGGTTTATGGCATAAACCATGAAGACCTCGATCCACAAGCAACAATAATCTCAAACGCGAGTTGCACAACGAACTGCATCGTACCGGTGCTAAAGACTTTGGATGATGCTTTAGGGATTGATTCCGGGGTTATCACAACAATTCATTCGGCAATGAATGATCAGCCAGTTATAGACAGCTATCACAACAATGATTTGCGCCGCACAAGAAGCGCGATGCAATCCATGATTCCGGTGGAAACAAAGCTAGCAGTGGGCATTGAGAGGATACTTCCGCAATTAACCGGATTACTTCAGGCCCGGGCAATCCGAGTACCAACTATGAATGTTTCAGTTATGGATTTAACCGTTTCCTTAAACAGCTCTGCGGATTGCGAAACAGTCAATAATCGTATGCGTGAAGCCAGTGATGAGTTTCTGCCTAACGTACTAGGAGTCACCGACGAGCCTTTGCTTCCTGTGATTTCAATCATGATCTACGTTCAGGCATAGTGGACCTGAGTCAAACCCGGGTACTGGTTCACGATTAGTTAAATTATTAATTTGGTTCGATAACGAGTGGGCCTATGCGAATCGCATGCTGGATGTCGCCCAATACATTTCAAGACTGCAAGAATAGGGAATACGAAATGACATTTCTTCGCATGGAAGAATTAGACCTCTCTAATAAACGCGTATTGATCCGTGAGGATCTCAATGTTCCAATTAAGATGGAAATGTTACCAATGACACGCGTATTCAAGCAGCATTGCCAACAATAAAACTGGGGCTGGCCACAGCACAGCAAGTCATCGTCATGTCCCATCTTGGCAGACCAGAGGGAAGGAGTTTCTATCACTGAACAAGCTGAGCTGTCTCTCTCTCCAGTTGCAGCCCATCTCGGTGCATTTTTAGATACAGAAGTACAATTAATGAGTGACTATTTGGAAAATCCAAGCGCCCTGCAAAATCATAAGGGACTAGTGTGCTGGAAAACGTGCGAATAAATACTGGCGAAAAAGCTAATTCTGATGATTTGGCAAAGCAATACGCTAACCTCTGTGATGTCTTTGTAATGGATGCCTTTGGTACGCTCATCGCTCACAAGCCAGCACCCATGGAGTTGCAAAATTTTCTGAAACCGCCTGTGCCGGGCCCTTGTTGGCTAAAGAACTCGATGCATTGGAGCGCTCACTCACCAATCCGGAAAGACCCATACTCGCCATAGTGGGCGGTGCGAAGGTTTCTAGCAAACTGGAAATGCTGCAAACTCTGGCAACTAAAGTTGATCAGCTAATAGTCGGAGGTGGTATTGCCAATACTTTTTTATTGGCAGCGGGTTATGGAGTGGGTAAATCATTATGCGAACTAGACCTGGTGGACACAGCAAAGCAGCTCATGGGTGCTACCAACATTCCTTTACCTTCTGATGTAATTGTCGCCAGTAGAATTTCAGAAAACGCTGAAGCTAAAACTAAAGCTGTAAGTGAAGTCAGTTCAGATGAAATGATTCTGGATATCGGGCCCGAAAGCACTGCGAATTTAAGCGCACTAGTTGCTAATATGAAAACTATTATCTGGAACGGACCCGTGGGTGTGTTCGAATTTGATCAATTCGCTAGAGGCACAGCAGGTATTTCTCATGCAATTGCTGCGAACCGAGGATTTTCTATCGCTGGAGGCGGGGAAACTATTGCCGCCATCGATAAGTTTGGTGTTACTAAAGACATTTCCTACATCTCCACTGGAGGCGGTGCTTTTCTGGAGTATGTTCAGGGAATTGAGCTTCCTGCTGTGCAAATACTTAATGCTCGTGGTGAATAAAAGAGACGTTGCCAATACTGCCGAGCTTGTAAATAATTGAGCTTAATGAGACGAATAAGAAACTAGATTTTTTGAAAGTGAGACTAAACCATGGCACTAATTAGCTTAAGACAATTACTCGACCATGCAGCTGAGAATTATTACGGTGTTCCTGCATTCAATGTGAATAACCTTGAACAGGTGCGTGCAATCATGGAAGGTGCGGATGAAGTAAACAGTCCGGTGATACTTCAGGCATCAGCAGGCGCTAGAAAGTACGCTGGCTCCAATTTTCTTAAGCACCTTATCCAAGGAGCAATTGAGGAGTTCCCGCAGATACCAATCGTCATGCACCAGGATCATGGTATTTCTCCTGCTGTCTGTCAGCGCTCGATTCAATTGGGATTCTCATCAGTAATGATGGACGGCTCTCTGGCGGAAGATGGAAAGACGCCCACGGATTTCGAATACAACGTGAGAGTCACTAAGGAAACGGTAGATATGGCTCATGCCTGCGGTGTTTCCGTTGAGGGCGAGATTGGCTGTCTCGGATCTTTGGAAACCGGTATGGCAGGAGAAGAGGATGGTATTGGCGCTGAAGGCAAGCTATCCATGTCCCAACTATTAACTGATCCGGAAGAAGCTTCAGATTTTGTCGATGCTACCGGAGTAGATGCCCTGGCTATTGCCGTTGGAACTAGCCACGGCGCATACAAATTTAGCCGCCCACCTACCGGAGACATTCTAGCCATCGAACGTATAAAAGAGATTCACGCAAGAATTCCTAATACCCATCTGGTCATGCACGGTTCCTCTTCAGTTCCCCAAGATTGGTTGGCAGTCATCAATGAATTTGGTGGAGAGATTCCTGAAACCTACGGTGTTCCAGTCGAAGAAATTCAGGAGGGAATTCGTCATGGAGTACGCAAGGTTAACATTGATACCGATTTGCGACTTGCATCCACTGGAGCTGTAAGAAAATTTCTCGCTGAGAACAAATCGGAGTTCGATCCCAGAAAATTCCTCATTCCAACAATGAGCGCGATGAAAGACATTGTGAAAGCAAGGCTGGAAGCATTTGGCACTGCAGGCCAGGCTTCGAAAATAGGAAAAGTTTATAGCTTGGAAGAAATGTATCAGCGCTACGCCGACGCTGCCTAATGCCTTAATTATTGACTCAGGATCAAGGCGATTTTTTCACTAGAAGACTCGATCAAGCTGAGGGATAGTTTAACCCCATTCGAATTTAGTGGCGCTTCGAATCTAAGTGAGCTCGCTCAGGTTTATTGTGAGCACTACGATTTAAGCTTCGATCAAGATATTGCTTTGCAATCCCATCGCATGGGATTGTTGCGATCTGGCAATTTCGATTTGGTTTGTCAGGGTTTTTCTGCTCCATTAGACCAACAAAAAGGAACTGTATTCGTTGTACATGGTTACTTCGACCATACTGGTTTATACAGCCATCTAATCAAACACTGTTTGCAAAAAGGCTTGACAGTTGTTGCCTTCGATCTTCCCGGTCACGGGCTCTCCAGTGGTGAGTCGGCCAGTATCGATTCTTTTAATCAATATTCGGATGCACTTTTGCGCGTTATTTCGGAAGCCGATTATCAACAAGTTAATAAGCCATGGTATGCAATCGGACAGAGTACCGGTGCTGCAGTAATTGTAAACGCTATCGTAGAGAACAAATTCCCTCTACGAGATTTCGAGAGTTCAGTTTTTCTTGCGCCACTGGTTTATCCAAAACACTGGGTTCGCAGTTGTCTGTTATTTGCACTTGTGCGTTGGTTTATAAAGGAAACGAAGCGAAATTTTACCAATAATAGCCACGATAGGGAGTTTCTTAACTTCTTGCGCAGTAGCGATGAATTGCAAAGCAGTAAGCTACCAAGAGATTGGATAATTGCCATGATGGACTATCAAAAGAGGTTGCGCCACTTCAACACTATTGATTATCCAGTAAATATTATTCAAGGAACAGAGGACGACACTGTAGACTGGGGCCGCAATATCAAACAATTGGAAACGAAATTCTCGGGTGCTAAAACCTACCTGATTTACGGCGGTCAGGCATCACTTGGTTAATGAGTCGCACGAATTTCGCGAAGTAGTGCTTTCTCTAATCGATCAAGTAATCGAATAGATAATTATGATAGCACTTCGGCTAGTTATAGTGCCGGCTACTTGATTCAGCTGCTGCAACATCAGTTCACTATATTGTTTATCAATACCGATTACTATATAGCCTACTTCTTCGTTTGTCTGCGGGTATCATGAGCTAATAAGGAGCAAGAATTTGATCTTGCTCTTTTCGAATGAAGTTGGATTCGCGGGACTCAATTTAAGAATTTGGTTGTAGCAGCGGAGACGATGATCGCAAAGGAGGCGCATGGTAACATATCCTGCCTAGGCAACAATTTGCATTCCTCTGAGCGCAGAAGATTTCCGAACACTTCCTACCTTATTGTTAATGGATCACTAAATGGAGAGCAGTACAGAAGGGCTGGTTGGTCAGCTCGTTGAAATTGTTGGTTCCGATTGGGTAAAAACCGATGATGTGGAATTGCAATATTACGGTAAAGACTGGACTAACGTGTTTCACTCAGACCCGATTGCAATAGTGCTCCCAAGTTCGATTGAAGATGTCCAGGCCATAGTTGAAGTCGCTATGGATAATCAGGTAGCTCTGGTTCCGTCCGGAGGACGCACCGGTTTAAGTGGTGGGGCAGTTGCGAAGCAACATGAGATCGTAGTCGCCTTCGATCGTATGAATAAGATCCTAAATTTCGATGCTGTTGATCGACAAGTAATTTGCCAACCGGGAGTTATCACCGAGCATTTACAACAATTTGCTGATGACAATGATCTTTTTTATCCAGTGGATTTCTCTTCTTCTGGATCGAGCCAAATAGGTGGGAACGTCGCCACCAACGCTGGGGGCATAAAAGTCATTCGTTATGGTATGACGCGAAACTGGATTTTAGGCATGAAAGTGGTTACCGGTACCGGTGAAGTACTCGATTTAAATCGAGGACTTATAAAGAATGCAACTGGCTATGACTTTCGTCATTTGTTCATAGGGTCGGAAGGCACCCTTGGTCTAATTGTCGAATTAACAGTCGCTCTTTGTCCAAAACCACAAGACCCTAAGGTGTTATTGCTCGGTGTAGAACAATAACCGATACAATGGAAGTACTTAAGGCCTTCCGTAACAAGCTCGAACTTACTGCGTTTGAGTTTTTCTCAGATAAAGCTATGTCTCATGTCATTGCAGAGAAAGGTTTGCAACGACCTTTCGAATCTATATGTTCATTCTACGCGTTAATCGAATTTGAAAATGTCGCTGAACAAGATTTGGAAAACGCGATGGAACTATTCGAATATTGCTTAGAGAGGGGGTGGATTGTTGATGGCACCATCAGCCAAAGTCGCGCTCAGGCAGAGAATCTGTGGCGGTTGAGGGAAGATATTTCGGAAACTATCGCCAAGTTTTCTCCTTACAAAAATGACATTTCTGTAAAGGTCTCGAAAGTCCCTGAGTTTCTTGAAGAATTAGATGCTTTGGTTACTCAAGTCTATCCGGAATTCGAAATAATCTGGTTTGGCCACATAGGAGATGGCAACGTCCATCTCAACATACTCAAACCAGAACAACTTGAAATTGGTAAGTTTTATGAAAGCTGTAGCAAGATTTCCGAGTGGGTGTTCGACCTGGTGAAGAAGTATGGCGGTAGTATTTCAGCCGAGCACGGAATTGGTATTCTTAAGAAGCCCTTTCTGCAGTATTCACGCAGTCCGGCAGAATTGGAATATATGAAGTCCATCAAGCGTATATTCGATCCTCACAACATTATGAATCCAGGCAAACTCATTGATGTATAACAAAGGAGACGCAGAAGTTTCGATGCTTTCAGCGGTGTAGAAACAAATTGCACAAATCTACCAGGCCCATGATTTTCGTTACAATTTAAAACAATTCTGGTTTCCATAAACATGTGAGCAGCGTACACTACCGTAGCGTTCGTTATAGATCGTAGTTTTACTCGAGTATTTTTCGAGTTTTTATTTTTTAATCAGCATGAGAGCAATATGTCAGAAACAGTAGAGGGTACCGTTAAGTGGTTTAACGACGAGAAAGGATTCGGATTTATTGAGCAAGAAGGTGGTAAAGATGTGTTCGTACATTTCAGTGCCATTAATGGCTCTGGAAGAAGAACTCTTCATGAAGGACAAAAAGTAACCATGGAAGTTACCCAAGGCCAAAAAGGCCCGCAAGCGGAAAATGTAAATCCGTTATAGAAAGAAGTTTAGGGGCTTTGCTAGCCCTGCCTGAATAATTAATGCTTGAGAAATTTGGTCCAGAATTAAGTCAGAATTATTAAGACTTCGTAACAAAGATCATCACTTTCCAACTTATCTTATTCTCAAGGTGAAAACTGAATCACCGGTCGCCATTCAAGCTTCCATTGTCTTGACGCCTGTGCTTGTGCCAAGAAACAGGCGGTTTGCCCCTCGTTCCGCAAACAAGCCGTTGGTAACGACACCAGTGATTTGATTTATTTCACTCTCGATCTTTCGCGGTTCCAATATTTCTAGATTGAAAACATCCAGGATGTGATTACCATTATCGGTAACGCAGTTTTCTCGGTAGACAGGATCACCACCGAGTTTAACTATTTGTCTGCCAACATAGCTGCGGGCCATTGGGATTACTTCAACTGGCAGAGGGAACTGACCTAGTACTGGAACGAGTTTTGACTCGTCGGCAATACAAACAAATTCCTTCGACGCGACAGCAATAATTTTTTCTCGGGTAAGTGCTGCACCCCCACCTTTTATGAGCTGCAAATGTTCATTGCATTCATCTGCGCCATCCACATAGATCTCTAGTGTTCCCACGCTGTTCAAATCGAATACCGGAATACTGCACTCCTTAAGCCTGCGCGCAGATTCTTCTGAGCTTGCAACTGTGCCGTTTAATCGATGAGCAATTGCTCTGAGTTCTTCAATAAAAAAATTGGCCGTAGAACCGGTTCCGATACCAATGACGGTATCGTCTTCCAGTTTGGATTCGACATATTTGAACGCGGCCCTGGCAACTGCTCTTTTTAAATCATCTTTTGACATATTTGAGGTCCGAATTGTTTCTTATTGTCATTACTCTCTTTGATTCCATATTCCTATTTGTTGGCCCATGCGGATTCGACAATTAGTCTCAAGTTTTTGATTGAGATCGACTGTGTCTGGTGGAAATAGAACTATGGCGGTCGAGCCGAGTTTAAATCTCCCTATCTCAGCACCCGTAGCCAATTGTATGGGAGGTTCGTGTTTGGAGTAATCAGTTTCCGTTATCATTCTTTTGCCGCTGCTTCGACCGATTTGTCCACCCCAAACCGTTTCAATCCCGGCGACTATCATTGCTCCTACCATAATCACGCACATAGGTCCTATGTCTGTTTTAAATACACAAACAGCACGCTCATTGCGAGCAAATAAATTTGGAACAGAATAAGTGGTAGCTTTATTAACTGAGAATAAGCGTCCAGGGATGTAAATAGTTTTGATTAGCTGACCCGCCAAGGGTAAGTGTACCCTGTGATAATCCCGCGGAGAAAGGTAAACCGTGACAAAGGAACCATCGAGAAAATCTTCCGCCAGGGACTGATTTCCGCCGAGCAAATCCTGCAAAGTGAATTTATGATCTTTAGCTTGCAGTATCTGATTATCCTCGATCGAACCCAGCTGACTAATAGAACCATCTGCGGGACTTATAACTGTATAGTCTTCACTAGCAATTGGTCGTGCACCGGGCTTTAGTTCCCGGGTAAAAAAAGTATTGAAGTTGGGATAGTCATCAGGATCAGTAAGCATCGCTTCCATCATGTCTACTTGATAACGATTAATGAAGGAGCGAATCAGAAAATTTTTTAGTAATGATCCTTCGGCAAAATACCCAAAAAAACCGGAGAGAAAATGCTGGGGGAGCAAATACTGCAAAAATACTAAAAAGCGTGACATTAGTTTTGACCAGTAACCATCATTATTGCTCTACAGGGGTATCAGGATGGTTTCCCCATTCAGACCACGAACCATCATAGGCTTTTATGTTTAGACCTAGCAGTTTTCCAACGAAATAAGCTAGGCCAGAACGATGATGAGTTTGGCAATGTGTGATTATTTTTTTATTAGGGGTAATTCCTAGCTCTTCAAGTTCTTCCTTTAGCAATTCGATTGGGCGCAATCTAAGGTTGTTTCCACGATCCATTAAATCTATCCAATCGAAGTTAACTGCTCCTGGTATATGACCATTTTTTCCCGCGGTAATTTTACTTCCTTCGTATTCTTCTTTAGCCCTTGCGTCCCACACTATTATGCCGTCGTCTTCGATACTCGCTAATACTTCTTCCATGTCTGCAATATAACTTCGATCGATAATTGCATCAAAACTGCTTGGAACATTTTCAGTTATTTCAGTTGTCAAAGGAAATCCGGAACGATTCCATGAAATCTGTCCACCATTAAGTAGAGAATAAGATTTATGACCAACAACATCCAAGGTCCAAAGAAGTCTACCTGCCCAGCCACTTCCCTCATCGTCGTAGGCAACAATATGTTTTTCTGTGCCCAAACCTATTCGAGAGAAAAGTGCATCAAGGTGTTCCTTGCTTGGCAATTTTCCGATTGCAGGTTTAGTCCCGCTGACGAGCTCAGAGGGTTTGATTAGAATGGAGCCCTGTAGATGACCTTCTAAAAAAACTTTTTCAGAGACTACGGCGATTATCAGAATTTGTTCTGAGGCAAGAGCCGCAAGCAATTCTTCAGGTTCTATAACTGGCGGTAATAAATTCGTCATAGGATTCGTATTGTGAGAGCGTCATTCTACTCCAAGTCAGATTCACTTAGATTAATCATTGCATGGAAACCAGAATGCGCTGATAACTTTCGAAGCGTTCTCTGTGTATTTCCCCGTTGGCAATCGCAGCTTGAATTGCGCATCCAGGTTCTGAGCTGTGGCCACAATCTCTGAACTTACATTTGGAGGAGTGTTCTTTAAGTTCAATAAAACCGTTTAAAACTTCATCGATTTCCATTTGGGCCAAGACCAAATTCACGAATACCTGGAGAGTCGATCAGATCAAATCTGCGAAGGTGGAATAGCCGGGAAGTGGTCGTGGTATGGGTGCCTTTGTATTTAGAATCAGACAAGTTCCCTACTTCCGCCAACTGATCGAACCCGAGTTTATTGATTAAAGAAGATTTCCCCACACCAGATTGACCGACAAGCACTGTTGTTTTGCCACTGAGCTGGTTCTCCAATGCCTCTAGCCCTGTTCCTGCGAGGGCTTTAGACCTCATACACTGGATAGCCAAGATTATGGTATATTGACAGCATATTGTCGATATTCTCGTTTGTTAGGTCTTCAAGCAAATCCACTTTATTCAGAACTAGCAGAGGTTCGAGGCCTAGTTGGGATATCGCAACTAGGTATCGGTCCATCAGATTCAGAAAGGCTTCAGGGACAACGGCAAACACGATCAAGACATAATCCAAGTTCGCAGCAACTGGCTTGAATTGCCCTTTTATGTCAGCTCTACCGAATACATTCTTGCGCTCGGCCTGGGCGATGATAATCCCGGTTTTTTCTGCGTCCTCTTTCCAGAGAACCAAATCACCAGTAACTAAAGAGGGAAGATTAGCGCGTTGATAACAGCGCATTAACGAGCCAGCGTTTTTACCAGTTAGAATTTCAACGTCGAGCTGCTGACCGAAATGACTAATAACACGACCATTGAATTTCGCTTCCTGAATTGAGCCTGTGTTTTCAGTAGCGCAGAATTCTTTTTTCTGTTTTCCAGCGATTCGACTCTTTTGCTGATCACTAAGCCTGCGTTTACTCATTTCCTTAGAAGCTGCAATTTTTCAATGGAGGGTTGATTATTGCATATTCCCTCTATCGAAGCTTTGCTACAATCAATGCAAATTGTTTTGAAAAAGCGATAACTATGGATAAGAAACTCAACTTAATTTGGATCGATTTGGAAATGACAGGTTTAATTCCAAATGAAGATCGCATCATTGAAGTTGCAACTCTTGTTACCGATCCTGAGCTGAATATTATCGCCGAAGGACCCTCTATCGCCGTTAAGCAGAGTGATGAACTCATGGACGGCATGGACGATTGGAATCAAAAACATCACAGTACTACCGGATTGATAGATAGAGTTAAAAACAGTTCTTTCGATGAACAAACAGCGGAACAGCAAACAATTGAATTCTTACAAAAGTATTCTGAGAAGAACGCCTCACCTATGTGTGGCAATAGCATCTGTCAGGACCGTCGTTTTCTCGCTAACTACATGCCGGCGCTAGAGGATTTTTTTCATTACCGTAATCTAGATGTAAGTTCAGTTAAGGAATTAGTACACCGCTGGAAACCTGACATACTTGGAGGATTCGTAAAGAAAGGAACTCATGAAGCAATGGATGATATCAAAGACTCTGTTGCAGAATTAATTTATTACCGCGAACATTTTATAGATGCTTAAACTCTTTAGCATTTTAAGCTTTTAACTTTCTTACAGGTGTTGAGCAAGCGCCCATTCAACATGTTCTTTTACCATTATAGATTCAGTTCCTAATCCTTTCTTTAACGCAGCAATTACATCGTCACTTGTTTCTGCATTGCCTAAAGCTACTGCAATATTTCTCTGCCAACATTCATATCCTATTCTGCGAATTGCCGATCCGGCTGTATTTGTTAGAAATTCCGATTCACTCCAAGCAAATAATTTGGTGAGTTCAATATCATCAAAATTATGTCTCGGCTTAAAGTCATCTTCGTTACTTATTTTGGCAAATTTATTCCAGGGACAAACTAATTGGCAATCATCGCATCCGAATACTCGATTGCCCATCGCTTGTCTAAATTCTTCCGGAATCGAGTCGCGCAACTCAATTGTTAAATAAGAGATGCAACGATTCGCATCCAGCAAATTGGGATTAACAAAAGCATCGGTCGGACAAACTTCTATACAAGCAGTACAACTGCCACAATGACCGCTTGCAGATTTTTCTACAGGTAAAGGTAGATCAGTAAACAATTCCCCAAGAAAGAACCAGGACCCTGCTTCCTTATTTATAAGCATGGTGTTTTTGCCAATCCATCCTAGCCCTGACTTTTCAGCCAATGCCCGCTCTAGAACGGGCGCACTGTCCACGAAGGCACGGAACCCAAATTCTCCAACAACATCTTCGATTCTATCTGCTAGTTGTTGCAGCCTTTTACGAATAAGCTTGTGGTAATCTCGGCCGCGGGCATAGCGGGAAATGTAGGCTTTGTCTTGTTCTTGTAAAGCTGAAAATGAGTTCTCGCGCTCTAATGCATAGTCCATACGAACACAGATCACGCGTATGGTGCCAGGCACTAATTGGTCCGGATGGCAGCGCTTCTCCTGATTGCGCGCCATATAGTCCATTGTGCCGGGGTAGCTATTTGCTACCCAGGATTCCAGCAAATGCTCATATTCACTCAGGTCAACATCAGTAATCGCAGTTTCCTGGAAACCTAATTCCTTAGCCCATTGTTTAATCTCTCGAGCAAGTTCTATGAAATCGATTTCACCCATAGATTAATTATACCGCGATTATACAATTTGCATTCGTCAACATTATTCAGTCCCAAAAAAAAACCGCTTCGCTGCGGCTTTTTGCTGAATCTTATGTTTATTATTGGGTATCAGTTAGCCATTCATTTAAATCGAGAACGTCCTGTGGGGTTAATATACCGACAACTTGTTTCAAGATAAGGCTGTCAATTACATAATCAAAGCGAGCGTCAGCATAAAAGCGTAATGCTCGGTATAAATTTTCCCGTGCTAATAAAACTTCTACAATATTACGTGTACCTACCTGCGCACCAAGTTCAGTAGCATCTAACGCACTTTGTGCAGAAACAATAGATTGCTGTCGCTGCGCGATTACCAACACGTCTGTATTTACTCGACGGTAGGAATTGCGAATGTTCTGTGTGAGCTGTCGCTTGGTAAACTCAAATGACTCTTGTGCAGCAATTACTTGATACTCAGCCGCACGACGGCGAGAGGAAGTTGCTCCACCGCTTATAAAGGGATATTTAGGTTTAACGACAGTTGCGTCCTATCACTAGCGCCGCCACCAATTTGAACACCTTCTCTTAAGATATCTGCGGTAACAAAGTGACCGTAGAATCCAGAAAAGTCTAAAGTGGGTAAATGATCAGATCTGCGGGCACGTAAGTTTTTACGAGATGCATCAAGAGTAAATTCAGCTGCAGCTACTGCAAGATTATTATTATCCGCTTGACGCTCCCAATTTATTAAAGAACCTTCGACTTCGACTATGGGGAAATCTTCTCGAAGTTCATCTATGTTTGGATGTGCCTGTCCGGTTAAAGCTTCTAGAGCTTCGAATCTTGCTTGCAATAGATCCTGCTGCAATATAGTTGTGTTGCGCGCCAGGTCGTAGGCAGCTTGGGCATCATACACATCGGTAATAGCAACTAATCCAACTGCTTCCCTTTGTTGGGTTTGCTGCAGCGAAGTTAGCGCAGCTTCTTCTTCCTGAAAGTTTGTTTCTAGTAATTCCTGGGCGCGAAGCACATCAAAGTAAGCGATGGCAGTGCGCATGATTAAATCTTGTTCCTGGGCTGCAAGGTTTACTGCGGCTGCTCTGTCACTAGATTGTGCACTTTGAAAGTTATACCAATTAGCAAGGTTTAAAATGCTCTGGTTTAGACCGATTCCCCAGTTATGGTTATTCAAACCGGGTTGAAAGCTGTGGTCATCAACGATTCTGGTACGAACCAATTCTCCACTAATTGGATTAGGAATGTTTGCATATAGTGAATCAGTAAATCCTGATGTTAAGCGAGAGGTGGCGGCCTGGATTCCAAATTGTGGCAACAAGGCAGACCGGCTTTGGACCATGTTTTCTCGATTGGCCCGGTAGTTGGCTTTAGCCTGTTTCAGGGTTGGGTCATTTTCTAAGGCCAGATTTAATATAGTGACAAGATCGTCTCCATAACTGACTGTGGAGCTAAGAAAGCTCACTATTAAAATTCCAAAAAACTTCGCTATACGTCCCATAGTTCGTACCTTTTTGCTAAAAAGATTGTTTTGATTAAGCGCAAAAGCAGATGATCGAAATAGGATTTCGGGTGGTGGTTCTGCAGCAGCACGGCATTCTACACAGTGTAACGAATAGTGACAATTTTATCAGACTGTTTGCGACAGTTAACATTCCTATACCCATTAGATGTCCCAATTTCTGTGATTGTTCCAGTAATTTATTCCTTTCTGGAGGCGTTATTACTTTCCTAAGTAAATCGGGCATAATGCTGAGACACTTGTTCACTGGCTCTACTTCGTCAGTGACCCCTGGTAGTCAACTTCGCTCCTAACTAGTACTTATACGATCAAATCCTAATTACTAGTCGGCAGCATAGGTATTTTGAATGAACGCAAATCCCGAACATTTTCTTGAAAAAATCAGCAGCCTGGATACCTCCACTAAGCAACACTTTCCGAATTCTCGCAAAATTTATGTCCAGGGATCTCGCTCTGATATTCAGGTCCCAATGCGGGAAATAAGTCTTACTGCCACTGAAACTGGATCAGGTATCGAAGAAAACGCTCCGATTCGAGTTTATGATTCATCTGGAATCTATTCCGATAAAGAAGCGGCAGTAAATTTGCGTGCTGGCCTCCCACCTGTTCGTGAAAACTGGATAAACGAAAGAAACGACACCGAAGAATTAGATAGTGTTTCTTCTACTTACGGACGGGCTAGACAATCAGATCTCAACACTGCGCACTTGCGCTTTGAGCATTTGAAGAAACCACTACGAGCGAAATTTGGGTGCAATGTAACTCAACTGCATTATGCTCGTCAGGGAATAATCACGCCGGAGATGGAATACATCGCCATTCGAGAAAATATGACAAAAGCGCAAGCGGCGAATCAGAAAGAAGTAAATGAGCAACATCAAGGCAGATCTTTCGGTGCCAACATTCCCACGGAAATTACAGCTGAATTCGTACGCTCAGAAGTTGCTGCCGGGCGGGCAATCATTCCGGCCAATATTAATCATCCTGAAATCGAGCCAATGATTATTGGACGTAATTTTCTAGTAAAGGTTAACGCTAATATAGGTAATTCTGTAGTGACTTCCTCTATAGAGGAAGAAGTAGAGAAACTTACATGGTCTGCACTTTGGGGCGCAGACACTGTGATGGATTTATCCACTGGCAAAAATATTCACGAAACCCGTGAATGGATAATTCGCAATTCAATGGTCCCCATCGGCACGGTGCCAATCTATCAAGCGCTGGAAAAAGTCGATGGAATTGCTGAAGACTTAACCTGGGCTATCTATAGAGACACATTAATAGAACAAGCAGAACAGGGCGTGGATTATTTCACCATTCATGCTGGGGTGCTCTTGCGTTATGTGCCACTTACTGCAAAACGTGTTACTGGCATCGTTTCCCGTGGTGGTTCCATCATGGCGAAATGGTGTTTGGCACACCATCAAGAGAATTTCCTCTATACCCACTTCGAAGAAATCTGCGAAATTATGAAAGCCTATGATGTATCTTTTTCCTTGGGGGATGGATTGCGACCTGGCTCAGTAGCTGATGCCAATGATGCAGCGCAGTTCGGTGAACTGGAAACTTTAGGTGAGTTAACTCAGATCGCTTGGAAACATGATATTCAAACCATGATAGAAGGTCCGGGTCATGTGCCTATGCACATGATAAAGGAGAACATGGACAAGCAATTAGAAGTTTGCAACGAGGCACCTTTTTACACCTTGGGACCTCTAACTACTGACATTGCCCCAGGCTATGACCACATAACCTCAGGAATTGGTGCTGCCATGATTGGTTGGTTTGGTTGTGCGATGTTGTGTTATGTAACTCCGAAAGAACATCTTGGCTTACCCAATAAAAAAGATGTTAAAGATGGGCTAATGGCTTACAAAATAGCAGCCCATGCAGCTGACATCGCTAAAGGTCATCCCGGTTCGCAATTGCGAGACAATGCTTTATCGAAAGCGCGTTTCGAATTTCGTTGGGAAGATCAGTTCAACTTGGGTCTCGATCCAGTGACTGCTCGTGAGTTTCATGATGAAACTCTGCCTAAGCAATCGGGTAAAGTCGCTCATTTCTGTTCGATGTGTGGGCCGAAGTTTTGTTCCATGAAGATCTCGCAGGAGGTTCGAGATTACGCTGCACAAAAAGAGATAAATAGTGTAGACGATGCCATTGAAACTGGAATGCAGGAAATGGCTGATGAATACAACCAGAGTGGTCGCAAGCTTTATCATAAAGTTTAACTTAAACTAATTCTCACGATTGAGGAACTCTTCCATTACCCAAAGACAGGAATGGGAGAGTTGTTTTGACCTCTCTGTTGACCATCCATATTTTTCATCAGGTGTCGCCGTTGTATCTTTAAATGGCATTTCCAATGTCATTGCTAGACAGTTATGCAAAGCAGCAGTCTGTGTTGTGCTCATTGTCATGTTTGCTTTGCCTGGGGCATTCGGCGGATAGCCTTTTTCAGTTTGAAAATCTGAATTAACTTCTGCAAGCCGATTTTTGTAGAAATCTAATTCTATTTGCCGCTGCTCACTCCAATCCTTAATGCCTTCTGTGCCGGCTATAAAACAGTAGGGAAGCGCTTCATCGCCATGCACGTCTAAGAAAAAATCAGCACCGGTTTGCTTTATCTTTTCCTTAACCAGAAAAACTTCCGGACTGAATTTCATTGTGGGCGATTCCCATTCGCGGTTTAAATTTTTTCCGACTGCATTAGTTCGAAGATGTCCCCTTCTACCTCCGTCCGGATTCATGTTTGGAACGAGATTGACATTGCAAGTAGATAGTATCTTCTGCGTTAGAGGATCATTTGTATTCAAGAGCTTTTCTATACAACCCTCCATCCACCATTCAGCCATGGTCTCACCGGGATGTTGTCGTGCAATAATCCAGCAAGTTTTCTTATTCGTCGCATCACCGAATGAAAAGCGCAACAAATCCATATCTTGTCCATCTAGGGACTTGCCTAACAATTCATGACTGCAATGATCGTAAATTACAGCGTTTGCAACCAGATCGTGATGTCGCTCCATAGAGTAAGGGATGAAGTAACTAAAATAGATCGCGTCATGTTCAGGTATAAAACTGAAACTGAGCACTTCACCATTAAATTCCGTGTTGTGTCTTAACCACTTTTTTCTGTCATAAGAATAGAGAACTCGATAATTTTGAAACCCTTCTGGATAGGCAGCGCTTATTGCATTCAAGATTTTAAGCACGCACTGCTGATTCTTGGCACCGCTTAGACGAAAGTAGAACCATTGATAGAAATCTGAATTATTGTCTTTCTTTATTTCTAATTGGATCTCCGCTGGGTCGCTGCATTCGATTACAGAGATATTTCCGCCATCGAAGTTTTGACTTATTTCCACAAGTATTCCTCGGTTCTGTAAGAGTCGGATTTCGCTAGTAAATATGACTTTTTTTGACAATCTGCTATCATTGCCGCCCTTTTTCAGGGGTCTCGGATTGTATGCCCAGAAGAAGCTTTAAACAATGGCACCAATTACTGACAACTTAAATGTAGCGTCGAACGACACACTGATTACTCCAGAGCAGCTTAAGGAAGAGATGCCCTTAGCAGGTGAAGCTCAGGACTCAGTGAAGCGCGCCCGCGATTCTGTCTTTTCTATTTTAGACAGAAAAGATCCACGTTTGTTTGTGGTAGTTGGTCCTTGTTCTATTCATGACACAGAAGCTGCAATGGATTATGCCCATCGATTGAAAGAACTGGCAGAGAAAGTCAAAAAAACACTCTATATTGTAATGCGTGTGTATTTTGAAAAACCGCGAACGTCCATAGGCTGGAAAGGGCTTATTAATGATCCGCATCTCGATGATTCTTTCAAAATAGAAGAGGGATTACGCAAGGGACGCAAGTTGTTATTAGACATAGTTGAGCTCGGGTTGCCTACTTCAACAGAGGCACTTGATCCTATTTCTCCACAGTATCTGCAAGATCTTATTGCCTGGTCTGCAATTGGCGCTCGTACAACCGAGTCACAAACGCACAGAGAAATGTCTTCTGGTTTGTCTTCTGCGGTTGGTTTTAAAAATGGTACTGATGGTGGGTTAACGGTAGCTGTAAATGCCATGCAATCGGTTTCCAGTCCACACCGATTTTTAGGAATAAATAGTAGCGGTCAGGTTTCAGTTGTTACTACTAAAGGTAATCCATACGCTCATGTTGTTTTGCGTGGCGGCAGTAATGGGCCTAACTATAATTCTGTCCATGTAGCGCAATGCGAAAAAGCACTTTTCGATGGAGGTGTTAGTCAGAATATTATGATCGATTGCAGTCACGCCAACTCGAGCAAGAATCCAGATGTACAACCTCTGGTATTGAAAGACGTAACTCATCAGATTCTGGAAGGTAACGAGTCAATCATTGGCATTATGCTCGAAAGTTTTATTAATGCAGGAAATCAACGAATCCCGGAAGACTTAAGAAAACTTGAATACGGTGTCTCGGTTACTGACGCCTGTATCGATTGGGAAACCACCGAGCAGTCATTAATTAAAATGGCTGAAAAACTTAAAGACGTACTTCCAAATCGCTAGCGGAGATTAAAAACTTGACCCTGGTTGAGACAAAAATTCTAATTCTTCCTTTGTAGATTTGCGATTGAGAATTTCATTGCGATGGGGATACCTACCGAATCGATCGATTATCTCTTTATGCCTTAATTCGTAATTATAATTGTCTTCCAGCCCTGGATGATCAAATAAATATATGGCGATTTTGTGAATCTCTGCTGATTCACTGTGCATAAAAGGCATATAGAGAAATGCTTTCTTTGTAGAGTCTAGTTCCATATCGAATTTCTTGCGGATTGCTTCCTGAGCCAGCACCAATGCAAGTGTATCGCAGGCAAATGCTTCTGCGCTGTCGCGGAAAATGTTTCGCGAGAACTGATCGAGGATAATTATTTCTGCCAGGGAATCCAGCGGATGTTCGCGCCAAGCATAGAGTTCGCCTTGGGTTGCTCTGGCATGAAGTTTACCAAAACGCGATTTAATGAGTTCGTCGAACCCGGGGTCTTTCTTATATCTCTGGCTTGGTTCAATTTCCTCAAACCAGAATGACATTACGTCTGGCGCTGACACGGTTGGTCCATTTTTTTCGAATTACTATTTGTATCGACGTACCAACTTCGATGTTTAAGAATGGACTATGTTGCTCAGACAACAAAAAGCCTCTAAGGACTTTTCCGTTGTGGATCGTGCTCTAAGGTTGGAGTTTCGTTAAGCCGAACTGGCGTATGCAATTGATAGAGGCTCCTTCTCGCGCCTTCCCAATGTAATCCATTTTTGCAAAAAGGGATTGTCCAGTAGGGTTTGCATGTAGGTATTCGCGTCTCCGCATAGGTCCGCGCGATAGGACTCAAAACTAATGGCAATCGGCGCGAACATGCAATCCGCAATGGAGAATCGGCCATAGAGATATTTCCCGTTCTCTCCAAAGCGCCTTCTACAGCAACTCCAAATAGCGTCAACTCGTGCAATCTCATCTTCAAGCTCTTTCGAAGGAGAGAGTCTAAAAGATGCTTTGCAATTCATTGGCCATTCTGCTTTAAGAGTCGCAAACCCCGAATGAACTTCAGCACTGACAGAGCGGGCGTTAGCTTTTCGTTGCGGGCTTCCTGGCCAGCCTGCTCCACCGAGTAAGTTCTCCGAAATGTACTCACAAATTGCTAGGGAATCCCACACCGTTGTGTCCTTGCGCAACAACACAGGAACTTTTAACGATGGTGAATATGGCCCTAACTTTTCCGCGGTATTGTCCTGATAAAGTGTAATCTGGATTTCTTCAAAATCTACATCAAACATCTTTAATAAGAGCCACGGGCAAAGCGACCATGACGAATAGTTTTTATTTCCGATGACGAGTCTGATTTCTTCCATTTTTTGCTCCGAATTTGTACCGTTATTGGTTATCCGGTGATTGTGAAAGCATGGTTTTACTATTGTCTCTGAGTCGCACGATGACGCGTCGATCAAAGAAGTCTGACTCAAAACTCTGAGTCGGTTGCAGTGGACGAGTTTCTCCGTAAGCTACTGTTGCAATCGATGCGTTATCGATTCCGTGCTCAGTGAAGAATGACTTCACCGACTCACTGCGTTGGCGCGACAAAGTTAGATTATGAACGGCGTCTCCATTTCTATCTGCATAACCAGTAATTTCAACTTTCGCACTAGTCATTTGTATAGCGATATTTGCCATCCCTTTCAGTTGCTCTTCGTAATGCGATTCGATGTTACTGGAGCCAGTTCGAAAGTGGATGGAAACTACAGTGTTATCGCAGCAGGTAATTGCTGGTTGAGTTGATAAGAAGGCTGGCAATACTTGAGAAGGAGCATTTCGGAATTGACCAAGGTCGATTTGAGCAATTTGATGTTCCTGTTCGATGAGATCCAGTTCTTCTTTTACCGCAGCAAGTTGCAGCCGAGTTCCAAACAATGAAGCCTGCAAGTCTTTAATCTGTCCTTGTGCATTAAAGCCTTCGCCAAGTAATGCGCCAATGCCTGCACCAACAATGAAACCAGGAGGTCCACCAACGGAGGCACCAATAATCGCACCGCTAATTACTCCAACGGTTTCTTCCTTTGAAGGAGGATCATCGTAGTTTGCACGGCTTGTATCTGCTACTGCCGTACCCGCTACAAAGCAAAGGATCACTAAGAATGAGAATTTTTCAACCATAGCCATTTCCTGTATATGCGTGGAATTAAAATCAGTCTTATGAGTCCAATATTCGAGAACACTTTCCGTCTGATCCTAGTGAGCGTATTAAACACAACATTTATTGCTCCATAGGGCGGGGATCGGGTCTATGTGGTGATTAAATATGGCAGAATCATGGCAATCCATAGAAAGCGAGAACCAACTCTCTTTCTAGGCCGACAAATCGGGTATAGTCGCACTAAAATGGACGCTAACTTATTGAGACGTAAGAAATAAGCAGTATTCAAGTAGAAAGCAGAGATTATGAGCAGAAGAATCGCAATTGTAGAAGATGAAGTAGCCATACGGGAGAACTACGCTGATGTTTTACGCAAGCAGGGCTACGAAGTTCAGACCTATGCAAACCGCAAAGAAGCCATGTCGGCTTTTGATCTTCGTCTGCCCAATCTAGCTATCATAGATATCGGATTAGAGAATGAAATCGATGGTGGTTTTACTCTATGTCAGTCGCTAAGATCGATGTCTGACACGTTGCCAATTATTTTCCCTTGACTGCTCGTGATAATGACTTCGATACAGTAAGTGGTTTACGTATGGGTGCAGATGACTATCTAACCAAAGATATTAGTCTTCCACACTTAACGGCAAGAATCGCCGCATTGTTTCGACGTCTTGATGTAATCGATCAGCCGCCTTCTCCAGAAAACTTAATAGAACGGAGCAAACTTACATTGGATATTGGACGTCTAACAGTTCAATGGAAAGGCCATGCAGTTCCACTAACCGTGACAGAATTTTGGATGTTACATGCATTGGTGAAATTTCCTGGTCACGTTAAGAGTCGTCAGGTGTTAATGCAGGAATCAAAGATTTTTGTTGATGGTAGTACCATTACTTCGCACGTAAAAAGAATTCGAAAAAAATTTCTGCAAGTCGACAAGGCTTTCGATTGTATCGAAACAGTTTACGGAATGGGTTATCGCTGGAACATTGATCCAGCAGTAAGTAATTAAAACTCAATCTAATTGTTCTGTATTCTTAAAAAGAGTCACTGAAGTATTGAAGTAAAAAATTAGTTTGCAAGGCCGGGTTCGCTCGCTTCACTTATGAAACAAGTATTCAAAATATTTTCTGGAATTCGCTTTAAGCTTGTATTTCTTTCCAGCTTCTTGCTGGTAATTCCTTATTTAGGTTATCAATACATTCTGGAAATGGAAGGCTATTTGCAGCGTGGACAGGAGCAAACTGTACTTGGCACTGCACAGGCACTAGCGACCGCATTGAATGAAAGACCGGAACTATTTGATGAAGGTAGTTATAGTCCTACTCGTCGGACTGAAGATCTTTATGTATATCCAATCTTTTACCCGTTAGAACTTGATGATGGTTCACTACTGGATTGGCGTGATATCAGCAATACGAAGTGGAATATGATAAGCGAAACTATCTGCGTACTCTGTTGAACCCAGTGCGCCATTATGCCAATGACAACTCAGTTCACTTTGCTCACATGGTGGGGGAGTATAACGGTTCACTTTATGCCTATTTCAAAGTGCAAGATGATCATCTGGTCTACCGCGATCGAGAGGCACTAAGTGTCCATCGCAGTGATTTTCTTCAAATTACTATGTTATCTCAGGATGGCAACAAAATTGTTCGCTATGTCATCGCTCCCTACGGCCCTGAACCGATCTATCCATTTGAGGTTGAAAGGACTATTCAAATCCTATCTACGAAGGCCAGATAACTGGCCAATGGTATGAAACCGATGGTGGTTACGAAGTTGAGCTGCAGATTCCCATGCAGATGTTGGGTGATCGCTTGGGCTTCGCTATATTTGATATAGACGATCCAATCGAGAGGTCTATAAACACAGTAGTTGCGACCTATCAGGTTCCTGATGCCGAGCGACTCGGCTCACTACGTCTGCCCACGCCGGGGATCGATCGCATCGTGGCTGGAATGAACAACAATAATTCGCGCATTCAAGTTGTAGATGGCAGTGGTAGGGTGCTGTTAACAAGTGGAGACATTCAGTCGGCAAGTGGCTTGAAGCTAGCCCGCTCGATTTCTGAAGAGCCTGTGAACAAATATTGGCTCTACGTGCAAAATCGAATTCTAGACCCACTGTATTACCAGCTACTCATAAAACCCAGTAATGATTTTATCGACGAACTTTATTCCGATGTTTCCAGAGAAGGAGACCATATTAACTCAGCGTTGCAAGGCCTGCCGATGACTCAATTTCGTACCCTTGCTAATACGGAAACACGCCTATTAAAAGGCGGCCCATCCTATAGTGTCGGAAGGAGAAGTAATGGGGGCCGTCGTAGTCGATCAAAATATGAATGACATTCGTACTTTTCGTAACCAAGCCTTAGAGCAATTGTTTAATACGATTCTCGCGGTTATGTTAATTGTCGCCTTAGGATTATTTTTCTTCGCTTCACGAATCTCCAATCGAATTCTCGGGCTGCGCAATCAGGCGGAAGGAATAATCGATGATGTAGGTCGGGTTCAGAATACAATCATGCCATCGCGCAAATCAGATGAAATTGGAGATTTATCTCGCAGTTTTTCCAATATCGTTGAACGACTCACTCAATACACAAACTATTTAGAAAACATGTCATCGCGACTTTCTCATGAATTACGTACACCAGTAACGGTAGTAAGGTCTTCTCTCGAGAACTTAAGCATGCATGAGAACAACGAAGAGTCTGCTGTTTATTTGGAGAGAGCGGAAGAAGGCATCAAGCGACTTAATCTAATTTTGACGAACATGAGTGAAGCGACTCGATTAGAGCAAATGCTGCAAACTTCAGAGAAAGAAAAGATAGAACTCAACGAAGTTGTGCATGGCTGTGTTGGAGGTTAAAGCTTGCTTATACTGAACAAAAGTTTGAAACAGATTTACCACAGTATCCAATACACATCAGTGGTGTGCCTGAGTACATTGCACAACTGCTAGATAAACTTGTTGCAAATGCTGTGGAATTCTCCTATCCCGACCAATCCATTATGGTTTATTGCAGAACACTACGCGACCATGCAGTACTAAAAGTTTCTAACGCAGGCCCATTTCTTCCAGAAGAGATGAAGGAAAGATTATTCGACTCGATGATCTCGGTGCGACCGCAAGAGAAACAGAAACAACCTCATCTTGGCATGGGCTTACACATTGCCAGACTAATCACAGAATTTCATGGGGGTCAGATTCGAGCAGAAAATCGTGAGGACCGCGAAGGTGTAATAATGACCGTCGTTATTCCGCTCTACTACGAATAGCCTAGTCTTCGTCTTTTCCCGTGTAGTACTTAGGCGTATTCTGTTTCACCACTCGCGAATCTGATGCCCAAGCATGACAGGTATCGAGAATTAGCGGCCGATGTGATTGCTGTTTTTCGGCCCCCCTCTCTTTCCTTTTGTGTTTTCTACTAACGGGCCAGATTGTTTGCATTGCTACCGTAGCCATGGGAAACAACAACTCTGTAAGATGAGTACAGCCGTTTACCCCGCCTACTTTCATACGAATAGCTTTGCGCCAACCTGGTCCCATCTGAATACCAATCAGTGCTTTATAGTTAGGAGCTATGTCCGGGCACATTTCAAACGGGCTGTTGTCAGTGACCGCTATAACATCCTGAATGATGAAATCATCATCGATAGTTATCCGCAGTAGCATTTCATGTAACGGTTCACCAACTTGCATCTCACCACGCCAGTCGTTACTAAACTTGTATGTCTTGGTATCGATCATATGGGCTTCCATGTCCCACAATCCATCTTCTCTTTCGTAACCCTTATAAGTGATCGCGCGCGTATGTACATGCTTTCTTGGGGACGATTCTGGCAAAGGCATAACTAAACCTATCTATGAATTTTTGGAGCAAAAAATAGTGCATGAACTGGAGAGTCAGAAGAATCAATAGATTCGACTGGGCACGCATTATAACTTAAATCGAATTCAGAGGGTCCCCCCGCGTGTTCGCCGCGTCCGGATCGTGCATAATGAGTACTCATTTAAAAGGAGAAACTGCATGACAGTTGCGAGTGCACGACACATCTTAGTAAGTACAGAAGAAGAAAGCCTGGATTTAAAAGGTCGAATCGAAGCTGGAGAAGATTTTGCTGACATTGCTCGTGCACATTCTTCATGCCCATCCAAAGCGCAAGGTGGAGATTTAGGACAGTTCGGTCCAGGGATGATGGTTAAAGAATTTGACGAGGTAGTTTTTAGTGCCGATGTAAATACTTTACAAGGTCCAGTAAAAACTCAATTTGGCTATCATCTTTTGGAAGTAACCAGTCGGGAATAAGTGAAGCACCCAAATTTACTTTTTCTTTGCAGAAGAACTTCTACGCAATTGGCAATAGTCATCTGGACTATTGTACCGAAATTGTCAACAAAAAAAGTTGTTGCCGCGGGCTCGCAAAAATACTCCAAATCATTACAATGAAGTAGCTTTTTCACAGAATCAAAGGAATGGCGGGTACCTTTTTGCCTCGATTCAACGAACAACTTCAATTCGCCGACTACACTATAAATAAGGACCTGCGAGACAGCCTTGATAGGTGTAAATACAGAAGTATAGTAAAAAGTATTGAAGCAAGAGCAGAATAAAACAGTACGACAAATTAATAAGAAGTAGAGAGCATGAGTAAAGCTAACTACAGCATCGACTTAATAAAGCAGATGGCTGAATATGATGCGAATTATATTCGCTTGCTTAAGTTAGTTCCGCAGCTGCAAGCATATCGTAATAAATCATTCGATGAATATGCTGATACTAATTGTGGAGACATATCAAAAAATCTACCAACTAATGATGATCCAGAAAAGGTCTTGGAAGGCCTTACCACAGAATTTTGTATTGCTGATTTAGAAAATTCTAGTGAAAAAGTAACTGTTCAAATCAAAATTCTTGAAGCATTCAAATACACAACTACACTGGAAATTGTGCAAAGACCTGAATTTAAGAAGTGGATGACAAACCCTTCTATGTTAGTGCGTGTCTACCATGATGCCAGTACTGCGGAAGTCATGTCATATCAAGGTCACCGAAATCTGAAATCCAGATATTCACAACCTAACCATAAGATGTATCACACTGATGAAAAAATGCAGGTGAATTCGTTTTTGGGTGAGTGGCTAACACATTGTCTTAAGGTAGGTAGAAGTATAAAAGCACCAGAACTGACAATTACAAATAACAAGCATACTTTGCAGTCATGGCCAACTGGCTACAAAAAGCCCAATCAGATTGATTCAAATTACGGATACACATCTGTACTGCACCTCCGCCGGAAAACTTCTTAAAATGAATACGCAAGACAGCATGGAGCAGGTTGTCAAAATGGTTAAAGAGAATGAAGAAGTTATAGATTTAATTTTGGCAACCGGCGATATAGCACAAGACGCGTCCTTAGATGCCTATAAGAATTTTATAAGCGTAATGAACGAACTTAATGCACCATTTAGATGGTTTCCCCGGAAACCACGATAGCGCAGCAGTTATGCAAGAAGCTGCAAATGGAAGCGATGCTTGCGAGAAATTAGTTCAGATAAATAATTGGCAGCTAATCTTTCTCGATACTAGTATAGAAGGTCAGGCACATGGAAATTTAAGTCAGACGGAACTGAACTTTCTCGAGAATTCTCTGGCATTAGCTAGTCATAGCCCAACAGTCGAACACTGTCTCCTATGTTTGCATCATAACCCTGTAGAAGGAAATGCTAGCTGGATGAAAGATATCGGTCTACATAATCGATCGCATTTTTTAACATTATAAAACATTTTCCCCAAAAGTTGCCTGTCTTGTTTATGGTCATATGCATCAGCAATTAGATTCTGAGTACGAAGGAATCAGATGTCTTTGCTCGCCATCAACTTGCATACAATTCAGACCCAACGTAACTAACTTTGCATTAGATAAAATAAATCCGGGATACCGAACAATACAATTACATAAAGATGGATCGATAGATACTGAAGTTATTCGCGTCTCTGGTTATACTTGCGAAGCAGATTTCAGCTCTTCTGGTTATTAGAATTTTAAAGTTAGTTTTCGTTAGGCCTTAGGTTTTGTCCGATCCATTTTTATTTTATCTACATGGCTTCTTAAGTTCGCCGCTTTCGCAAAAAGCTCAACAAACTTTAAAGTATTGCGAGCAAATTGGGTTTGGTAGTTTCATAAATGTGCCGACGTTAGACAGTGCGCCCGCCGAGACTATCTCACAACTGAAATCAACCCTTTGATGCTCATCAGAGCGAGAAAATAATGTTGATAGGGAGCTCCCTTGGTGGCTATTACGCTACTCATCTTTCAGAAGTCTATAACGCGCCCGCAGTTCTAATAAATCCTGCAATTCGACCTTTCGAAATTGGGAAGAACGAATTGGAGAACACAAGAATTACTATTCAGATGAAGTGCATCTCGTCACTAAAGCCCATATCGACGAATTGGAAAATCTATATATCGAAACATTCTCCAATCCAGAGAATATTATGGCTCTGGTGCAAACCGGGGATGAGGCCCCCGACTATAGATTGGCAGTAGAAAAGTTCGGAAATGCCCATTGTATTGTGCGCGAAGGGGGCAACCACAGTTACGAGAATTATGTGTCTGAACTGCCCATGATCTTTGAGTTCCTGCTATCAAGAATTGGCCATTTTGAGCGATAAAATATTATTCATCTGCAGTACTTTAAAACACCTCTGGTTTAGATTTTTTTAGATGAGCAATACCTATAATGCCGACGCAATCGAAGTATTGACTGGACTCGATCCTGTCAGGAAACGGCCCGGCATGTACACCGATACCACGCGGCCAAATCATTTAGTCCAGGAAGTCATCGACAACAGCGTCGATGAAGCGCTCGCTGGCTTTGCCCGTACAGTTACCCTCACACTAAATAAAGACGGCTCAGTAGAAGTTATCGATGATGGTCGTGGTATGCCCGTGGACAAACACAAAGGCGAAAAAGTAAGCGGTGTCGAACTAATTCTTACCCGTCTTCATGCTGGTGGAAAATTCTCTAGTAAGAACTATCAGTATTCAGGTGGTTTACACGGAGTTGGAGTTTCAGTTGTAAATGCTTTGTCGAAGTATCTCGAAGTAGAAGTAAAAAGAGATAGAAAGTGTATGGTATGAAATTCAAAAGTGGCAATAAATCGTCCGAACTGAGGATGATCGGAAAAGTTGGTAAGCGTAATACCGGAACTAAAGTTACTTTCATGCCTGATGAGAAATACTTTGATTCTTAAAAATTTCATTCCTAAACTTAAGCATGTTTTACGAGCCAAGGCCGTATTGTGTTCAGGTCTAAAGTTGTGTTTGTCGACAAAACCATTGCTAAGGAGAAAGCGGAGAGTAAGAATGGTGTTACGAAGATGGGCTCACTGATTATTTAACTCAAGCGACAGCCGAATTCGAAACTGTACCAATTGAACCCTTTTTCGGATCTGTGCAGGGAAATGATGAAGCCGTTGAATGGGCCATTCAATGGTTGCCAGACGGCGGCGATATTCTTGGGGAGAGTTACGTAAACCTCATTCCAACTCCTTTAGGTGGTACCCATGTCAGTGGATTACGCACCGGCCTTCTAGAATCACTGCGCGAGTTTTGTGAGTTTAGAAACTTGCTACCTCGTGGTCTTAAAGTTTCTGCAGACGATGTTGGGAAAACTGCAGCTATGTATTGTCATCTAAGTTACTCGATCCACAGTTCTCAGGCCAAACAAAAGAACGCTTATCGTCAAGACAATGCACTGTTTTCGTGGCCGGTGTCGTAAAAGATTCGTTTAGCCTCTGGCTGAATCAGCATACCGCCGAAGCAGAAGCCATCGCCGAGCTTTGTATTAATAATGCTCAAAGCAGACTAAAAGCCAGCAAAAAAGTCGCTCGAAAAAAAATTACGTCAGGCCCGGCACTTCCAGGCAAGCTAGCAGATTGCTCGACGGAAGATGTAACGGCTGGCGAGTTGTTTTTGGTGGAAGGTGATTCCGCAGGTGGATCGGCCAAACAGGCCAGAGATCGTGAATTTCAGGCAATTATGCCGCTGCGTGGCAAGATTCTTAATACCTGGGAAGTTGATTCGTCTGAAATCCTAGCATCCCAGGCGGTACATGACATTGCTATTGCTTTAGGGGTAGATCCAGGCATTTCCAAGATCGATGGTTTGCGCTATGGCAAGATTTGTATTCTCGCCGATGCTGATTCCGATGGTTTGCATATTGCCACCTTGCTATGTGCACTCTTTGTAAAACACTTTCGTCATGTAGTAGAAGCAGGTCATTCTATGTCGCCATGCCACCACTTTATCGCATCGATATAGGCAAGGAAGTTTTCTATGCCGTAGATGAAGACGAGAAGAAAGGAGTACTAGATAGCATCGTGGCCGAAAAGAAAACGGGCAAAGTAAATGTGCAGCGTTTTAAAGGCCTCGGTGAAATGAATCCTATGCAACTCCGAGAAACCACTATGGCACCGGATTCAAGACGGCTGGTGCAACTTACTTTGGAAAACGATCCCATGGCGAAAAAGAAAACTAGTACTTTCGCTACCATGGATTTATTACTCGCAAAGAACCGTGCTCCAGATCGCAAGGAATGGTTGGAAACAAGCGGAAATCTGGCTAACTACGCTGACTAATTCACGAGTGGATCATGAATCAAGACATTACAGTAAATGATGATGGCGTCGAACAGATAGCGCTCAAAACTTATACCCAACAAGCCTACTTAAATTATTCGATGTACGTGATCAATGATCGCGCACTGCCCAATATTGGCGATGGTTTAAAACCAGTACAGAGACGAATTATTTACGCCATGTCCGAACTCGGACTTAAGGCCAGTGCGAAGTTTAAAAAGTCTGCGCGTACCATCGGTGATGTTATTGGTAAGTTCCACCCCCATGGTGACTCTGCATGTTATGAAGCGATGGTACTCATGGCCCAATCATTCACTTATCGCTATCCGCTGGTTGATGGTCAGGGAAATTGGGGATCCCAGGACGATCCTAAATCCTTTGCTGCCATGCGTTATACCGAGTCACGGCTACAAAACTATGCCAATGTGCTTTTGGGCGAGCTCGGCCAGGGCACCGTGGATTGGAAACCAAATTTCGATGGTACGCTAGAAGAACCGGAAATTCTGCCTTCAAGATTACCCAATATTTTACTCAATGGAGGTAGTGGTATCGCCGTGGGAATGGCAACTGACATACCACCCCATAACCTAAACGAAGTCGCAAACGCCTGTATCCATCTACTGGATAAGCCCAAAGCCACAATCAGCGAGTTATGCAAAATAATTAAGGGCCCAGATTTTCCAACAGAAGCCGAACTAATAACGCCCAAGAAAGAAATCATGGAGCTCTATAAAACCGGTCGTGGTTCATTAAAGGCTAGAGCAACTTACATAAAAGATAATGGTGAAATCATTATCACTGCTCTGCCATATCAGGTATCTGGTGCCAAGGTATTGGAGCAAATCGCCAGTCAGATGCAGAAAAAGAAACTACCCATGGTTCTGGATATTCGGGATGAATCGGATCACGAGAATCCAACGCGCATTATTGTAGTGCCACGTTCTAATCGCGTTGATGCCAATGCGGTTATGTCGCACCTATTTTCAACTACCGACCTAGAAAAAAACTATCGTGTGAACTTCAACATGATAGGTATTAATAAACGACCTCAGGTTAAGAATATTCTAACTCTGTTAAAAGAGTGGCTGCAGTTTCGAACTGTAACGGTCAAACGCCGTTTACAATTCCGCTTGGATAAAATTCTCGATCGTTTACATATTCTTGATGGCTTACTAGTTGCCTATCTGAATATCGATGAAGTCATAAAGATTATTCGAAAGGAAGATAAGCCTAAACCAGCATTAATCAAAAAGTTCAAAATATCTGAACGGCAAGCAGATGCCATTTTAGATCTCAGACTACGTCAATTAGCTAAGCTGGAAGAAGTAAAGATTAAAGCTGAAAAGAAAGAGTTGAATACAGAGCGTAAGGCTCTTGAGCAACTACTAAAGTCGTCAGCTCGTTTAAAAACCTTTATTAAGAATGAAATCAAAACGGACGCTTCGGTATTCGGCGATGATCGATGCACTCCAATTATTGAGCGACAAGAAGCGAAAGCCTTTAGTGAAACCGAACTGCTTTCCACTGAGCCAATAACAATCGTGCTTTCCGAACGTGGCTGGACGCGGGCGGCGAAGGGTCACGATGTTGATCCTAGTGCTCTGCAATACAAATCAGGAGACAGCTTTAAGTATGCAACTCGCGGCAAGAGCAATCAGCTAGCAATCTTTATGGATTCCACCGGTAGGGCGTACTCATTAGCGGCTCATACTCTGCCTTCAGCCCGAGGACAGGGAGAACCGGTGTCCGGTCGAGTCAATCCGCCTCCCGGTGCCACCTTCGAAGGTGTTGTGATCGGAGAAGATGAAAAAGATGTGATGCTAGCCAGCGATGCAGGTTATGGTTTCGTCGGAAAAATCAGCGATCTAGTAAGCAATGCCAAGAAAGGTAAAGCTGTGCTTCGCTGTCCGAAAGGCAGCAAAGTGCTAACAGCATTACAGGTAAATGACTACAACAAGGACTTGATCGTTTCGGTAACAAATGAGGGGCGCATGTTAATATTTCCTATCAGTGAGTTACCACGACTCGCCAAAGGAAAAGGCAACAAAATAATTGGGATACCATCGGCCCGGGTTGCAGAACGTGTTGAATTCGTAGTTGCAATGACTGTTTTGTCTACTGAAGATTCGCTCACAGTATACGCCGGACGTCGCCACCACAACTTAAAACCTTCCGATCTCGATCATTATCGCGGGGAGCGCGGGCGCCGCGGTAGTAGACTTCCGCGTGGATTCCAAAACGTAGATCGCATAGAAGTACTTGCGAAGACTAAGAAGAAAGATTCGGTGGAAGACGAGGAAGAAGAATAGCTAGTTGCTATACACTTTGACTAATTGAATCGCTTGTCTCTCCAGTAATATTTTGTACTCGGACATTGGTTTTAAGCTAATGTAGGTTCTGATCTGTTCATGATCACCAACTTGACCATGCTCATCAGCTTCAATACGAGTGCGGGCGCCGGCGTGTTCGAAAGCATTCTCACTAATTAGCAATGAATTGCTTGGGCAGGCGTTACAGATATCTCGGGTCAGATCAATCGTCTTGCCAGTAAGATTATCTGTATCCTGGGTTATAGGTGAATAAAGGCCACTTACAGTTTTGCCGCTGTGAACTGCAAGCTTGAACTTAGCGTCTACTGGCCCTTCTTCAATATCGTTAATGTCTCCAATCAGTTGTAAGAACAACTGCGCAGCGCAAATTGCATAGAATGCCTGTTCTTCAGCAAACTTTGCAGTACTAAAATTAATAAGTACTTCATCATCGGAGCAATAACTTACGGAGCCATTGTAAATCTGACTAACTTTTCCAGCATAGAAATAATATTTGTTGAGTAACGCTACCATCTTGAACTCACTGCATGTTGATGCCAAGTAGTGGAAGTTACTCATTTTTAAATCCAGCAAGGTCGCATCCTGTATTCCAGCATGAGTCTTGTATGTCAGGTCATCAGCCTCTGGCTGTCTTGTCCCGAAATTATTCAGAAATGTATTCTGTGTCAAGAATTCTGCCGTGGCATTATATTGCCGGATAACTGCGCTGATCTCATTATTAGTAGTTGGTTCTGGGCAAGTTTCAATTTCTCCTTTGCGAATATTGCTTAAGGAGAACGATAAAAGATTGGCGGGGAAGCTCACCAGGTATTGAAAGTAAGTAGTAGTAACAGCAGCAGCAACGATAAGCAGTAGAGCAGTTGCACCAATTATAAGTATGAGGTTGTTTAAGGTACCGGCTTCGATATAGCTGAGGTCTAAACGTAAGCGGACAAAACCGGCAATCGAATCAGCGAGAGTTATCGGAGCAGAATACTCTACCTGCAATGTAGATAATGAAAATGGAAGAGGTATAAGTGTTTCAACTTGCATCTCACTTCCAGAAGCGCTGGCCATGATTTCATTATCCACGTTTACGACTGAAACCTCTGCTATCGAAGAGTCGCGAGCTAAGTTCCCCAGTACTACGTTCATGCTAATTAAGTCATTAGCTAACATGAGCTCGGTAAGCTGTGCTGCAGTTTGGCGAGCAAGACTCTGCCCTAAACCATCCGCCTGCTGTCTTAACAAGTTTTGTGTGTTGAAACTACTGATTAGCCAGAAAATACACATTGCAAGAATCAATAGTAGACAGATCGCGAAGGTGAATTTGCGAGATATTTGCTTGATGGAAGATTGGGTGGTAGTAGTGGTTAAATCCTCTACTTGCTTTTCTTCCTGCTCTTCGTTTTGAATTGCTTCCACTTTACCGAGACGGGTACATTACTAATGGCCAGAAGAATATCAGGACCGGCGCTGTTCCCCAATTAGTTTGTGCCAGGACGGCTAGCTGACTGTCAAGGAAGACGAGTGATTAAAGGGAAATCCCATGTACCCCTCTGGAGTTTGAAAACAATTACCTTGCACGAAATTAATATGGGCCCGCTAGAGAATAGGTAAGAGCATCATTTCTTCGATCATTGGAGTAGTGCTTGTATGACTGTGGTCGGTTCTCATTGAGAACTTTGGAGAAGACTCTCAATTTGCTGCGTTAGAAAGGATTCATCGAAGGATCCCGTTAAAGTATCTATCTGTAGTTGGGGTGATTAAAGACTGATTTTGGAAAGTGGTCACCGCCTTCCTTGCTTGGTTATGCAATTGATGCGAATGTTAAACTGGAGCTGTTTGCTAACGCATTCGGCTTTTCGCAGGTTTGCCTGGTTCTTCCTGAACCAGTTGAGGCACAAGATAACCGGGTAGCTGATTTTCCATTTCCTGGATTATTTCCCGCCCTTTTATCGGAGTAACGGCAAAATGGGCAGTTCCTGCGACCCGATCCGGTAAATGCAGATAATACGGTAGGACATTTAAGGCAAATAGCGCTCTAGATAGCTTGGAAAGTATGGTCGAATTGTCGTTTACTTCAGCTAAAAGTACACTTTGATTGAGCATTTTGACGCGATTTGCATCGATCTTGTGCAAATAGTGCGCTACGCTGGGGCTTATCTCCTGAGCATGATTGCAGTGCAACACTAAAATCGGCTTTAGACGGCTTTTTTCTAGCAAATATATCAATTCCACAGTTAATCGCTCGGGCAGCACGATGGGCATGCGGCTATGTATCCTCAGTGTTGTGAGATGAGGAATTTCATCTAATTGGCCGATCAGCCTCGCTAACTGCCGATCCGAAGCTGCCAAGGGATCGCCACCACTGAGAATAACTTCCTCAATGGATTGATCGCTGCGGATATAATCCAGCGCCTGGTTCCATTGCAATCGACTAGGCGTATTTCCGCCATAATTGAAGTGCCTGCGAAAACAATAGCGACAGTGAATCGCACAATGGGGAACTGTGGTAAGCAAGACTCGGCCATGGTATTTATGCAGTAATCCTGGAACTGGATTTGCTTCCGCTTCCATTAGTGGATCTGAAACAAATCCTGAGATTTCGGCCTCTTCGAGCTTTGATGGCCAAACCTGACGCAGCAGAGGATCCTGCCAGTTTCCCAATTCCATCGCTGCAACAAAGGACCTGGTTACCTTGAGGGGAAACTGATCTATTGCTGCCAGGCTAGGTGGTTGGTTAGACGGATCCAACTGCAGTAACTGCACTAATTCCTTTGGATCTGTAATGAGATCGGATAATATCTCTTGCCACTTTTTCGGCTGATCCGAATCGATTAAAGAAACAATATTCTGGGTCATTTGTTTTAATGCGGTTTGTTGTAGCTACGAGAGAACGCATCATAACAACAATCGGTTACTTAGACAGCGCTACTAAGCAGCGCAGTCTGAATGGTTAAAATAAGAGGAAAACATGGCGACTTATTCCACTAATGAGTTCAAATCTGGATTAAAGGTTTTGGTCGATGGAGAACCTTGCTCTATTTTAGAAAACGAAGTCGTTAAACCCGGTAAGGGTCAGGCATTTAATCGGGTGAAGTTTCGAAATTTACTAAACGGCAGAGTTTGGGAACGAACTTTTAAATCCGGTGAATCAATAGGTGCTGCTGATGTGATGGAAACCGATATGGAATATCTTTACGAAGATGGAGAATTTTGGTATTTCATGAAAACCGATGACAGCTTTGAACAAGTTGCCGCAGATGCAAATGCAATTTTTGAAGCTAAAAACTGGTTAAAAGAACAGGACGTGTATCAGGTAGTTCTTTGGAATGATGTGCCTATTTCTGTTATTCCATCAAATTTTGTAGAACTTGAAGTGACTGACACAGATCCTGGATTGAAAGGAGATACTGCTCAAGGTGGAACCAAGCCAGCAACATTAAGCTCTGGAGCAGTTGTAAAGGTGCCTTTGTTTGTAAACATCGGTGATGTTTTGCGGGTCGACACACGCACTGGTGAATACCAAAATCGAGTTAACAAATAACATCAAATGCAAAGTGCCATGAAGAACTGGCAACCTGGCGTATCATCGCAAGCTCTAAAACAGAGAGCGGAGCTACTTGCAAATCTAAGAAGGTTTTTTGCCGACAAGGGTATTATTGAAGTTGAGACTCCAGTACTAGCTGGAGCGCCAGTAACAGATGTGCATATTAAATCATTAACGACTGAAATTAGCTTCGATAATTCTTCAAAAACTTTCTATCTGCAAACTTCTCCCGAGTTTGCAATGAAGCGATTGCTAGCCGCCAATCCCGAACCGATTTATCAGATTGGAAAAGTATTTCGCGATGACCCAGTTTCGAAACATCATAATCCAGAATTTACAATGCTGGAATGGTATCGTCCTGGATTTACCTGGAACAATTGATGGAGGAAGTGGCAGAGCTTCTAGCATCGCTCCTAGAAAGCGAATCCTTTCCCAAGTTTTCTTATCGTGAATTATTCGAAATCCATTTAAATATCAACCCACACCAAGCCGGCGCCGAAGAAATTGCCACAATTGCTCAAGAAAGAATTGATTTAAGCACCAGTGAACTCGAAAAGACAGACTATCTGCAGTTGTTAATGACCACAGTCATTGAACCCAAACTTCCTCCCGCCTGTTTTATCTATGATTACCCCAAGGAGCAGGCGTCACTGGCTGTAATCGAAAAAAATATCGCCCAAGACACAGTCGCAAAACGTTTTGAAGTTTATTGCCAAGGCATGGAATTAGCGAATGGCTACTACGAACTTATCGATGTTGCTGAGCAACGCCAGCGCTTTGAAGCAGACAACAATGCCAGGCAAGCCCATGGATTGGAAGTCTATCCAATAGATGAAAAATTTTTGGCAGCGCTGGAATCAGGTATGCCCAGTTGTTCCGGTGTTGCCCTTGGAATCGATCGGCTCTTTATGGCCATGTACAACGTAGAATATATCGATCAGGCCATTAGCTTTTCATTGGATCGAGTTTGAACTCGACAGTTATTCCGCCGCTTCAGCCAGAGCTCTTGCTTGATAAAGCTTCCGCAGTTGTTGAGTTCACTGGTCCTGGTTTCCCATCTCCAATTGTATGTCCATCGATTGACACTACAGCGAGCGCCATGGTTGTCGCACTAGAGATAAATGCTTCGTCAGCGGCCATCGCTTCTGCAACCGTAAAAGTTCTTTGGTCAACTTCGATGTCGGCGCTCTCTGCTATTTCCAATAAGGTACGGCGACGAATACCTGGCAAAATTGAATTTGATAATGGTCGAGTAATTAAAATGCCATCCTTAACGATGTAGGCCGATGAAGAAACACCTTCGGTTACAATGCCGTCTTCCACCATCCATCCCTCTGCCCCATTTTTGGAAACTGCATCCTGCTTCGCTAATACCTGACCAAGTAAGTTCACTGATTTAATGTCGCGACGCTTCCAACGCAGATCGCGAGTAGTAACAACTGGTATTCCAGTTTCTATTTCCGCATTGTTAAGCAAATCCATTACTGAAGTGAAAGCAACGAATCCCGGAGCAGTGTTATCTGGAAACGGAAAATCGCGATCTGCTGCACCGCGAGTAACTTGGGAATAAACAATTCCTTCCTGTAAATTATTTTTTGCTACAAGCTGATTCATCACTTTCATGTATTCATCTTTGCTACAGGGCCAGGGAATAGAAAGCTCATTAAGCGATCTATCCAGGCGCTCAAGAAAATATTTTCTGTCTATAAGCTTGCTATTTATAACTGGGACGACTTCATAAACCCCGTCACCAAAAATAAATCCACGATCAAAAATAGAAATAACGGCATCTTCTTCTTTAACATATTCGCCATTTACAAAAACAATTCGATTTAAACTCTTCATCACTAATATTTCTTCTTAAAAGCCTATTTAAATTCTGCAGCGAAATTTGCTAACGCTTCGCCATGTAATCTTTGTGTAGTCCATCCATCCATAGGAATTGCGCCGATGGAACGATAGAACTGAATGGAAGGTTCATTCCAGTCTAATACTGACCATTCTACGCGCGTGCAGTTTCTTTCTACCGCCAATTTAGCAATATATGCCAACATACATTTCCCAAATCCTTTGCCACGCATCTCTGGTTTTACATAAATATCTTCTAGATAGATTCCAGGTCGGCCAGTGAAAGTAGAAAAATTGTGAAAGAAAAGTGCGTATCCTACTGGGGCACCTTCGAATTCTCCGATAAAAACTTCTGCGTAGGCACTTTCTCCGAATAATGTTTCTTTCAAGTGTCTCAACTGTGGCCACTACTTCGTGAGCGAGCTTTTCATACTGGGCCCAAAGCTCCATAATTAAATTCAAAATAAGCGGACAGTCGTCCTTGGTTGTGCCGCGCAGCACGAAATTGTCTATCGATGTACTTAGATTCATGAAAGTTTCTTTACACTCTTGTTAAGGCCAAGATCCACGGCCAATAGAGCCAAACGGCATACTATTCGCTTATTCCCTTGACTGCTATAATACGCGCCTTTTTTTGGGCCCAAAAAGCCAGGCAATAAAATGGAAATCAGAATTCTATCGTGAGCCGAAATCATTGGCTCTGTCAAAGCTAAGGAAACATGATGTCAGAACAAAAATCCAGAATTATTTACACGGAAACTGATGAAGCACCGGCTCTCGCGACGTATTCATTTTTACCAATAATCAAGGCATTTACCGATGCTTCTGATGTGGATGTTGAAATTCGCGACATCTCTCTTTCTGGAAGAATCATTGCAAACTTTCCTGAATATTTAACTGACAATCAAAAACAATCCGATGCATTGGCGGAGCTGGGCGAACCCGACTCAGGACCCAATTGCTAACATTATCAAACTGCCAAATATTTCCGCTTCCGTTCCTCAAATGAAGGCGGTGATCAAAGAATTACAGGATAAGGGCTATGAACTTCCAGACTATCCGGAAGATCCGACGAACGAGCAGGAAGTTGATATCAAAGCCCGCTACGATAGAGTTAAAGGTAGCGCTGTAAACCCGGTGCTAAGAGAAGGTAACTCAGATCGACGTGCTCCGGCATCAGTAAAGTCTTATGCGCAAAAAAATCCGCATTCCATGGGAGCCTGGTCTACTGAAAGCAAATCACATGTTGCTAGTATGCATAGTGGGGACTTCTTCGGCAGCGAGCAATCAACCACTCTTTCCGATGCAACGACCGCAACAATTACTCACATAGATACCGACGGCAATGCCACAGTATTAAAAGAAGGAATTGCGCTGCAGTCGGGGGAAGTAATCGATGCATCCTGTATGAATAAAAATATCCTAAGAAATTTCTTAGCGGAACAAATTGATGATGCTAAGAATCAGGGTGTCTTAATGTCGCTGCATCTAAAAGCAACCATGATGAAAGTTTCCGACCCTATTATCTTCGGCCATGCAGTGACGGTTTACTATGAAGACGTATTTTCAAAGTATGCCGACAAATTTGTCGAACTCGGCGTTGATCCCAATAATGGTGTTGGCGATGTCTATGCGAAAATTCAAAATCTGCCAGATGCAGAACGTGAAGCAATAGAGGTTGACATTCAGGCTTGTTTACCAATCGTCCAGAAATGGCAATGGTGGATTCCGATCGAGGATTACCAATCTTCATGTGCCAAGCGATGTCATTATCGATGCATCAATGCCGGCAGCATTGCGTACATCAGGGCAGATGTGGGGGCCAGATGGTAACTCGCAGATATGAAAGCAATCATTCCTGATCGTTGCTACGCAGGTGTTTATCAGGAAGTAATCGACTTTTGTAAGGCCAACGGAGCGTTTGATCCGGCAACTATGGGTAGTGTACCCAACGTTGGGTTTAAAGGCACAAAAGGCAGAAGAGTATGGCTCCCACGATAAGACTTTCGAGATTCCTGGGAACGGAACCATGACTGTATGCGATGCCGATGGAAACAAGTTGCTTGAGCACGGGGAGAAGAAGGTGACATTTGGCGAATGTGTCAGGCTAAAGACGAACCTATTCAGGATTGGGTAAAACTTGCCGTCACTCGTGCACGATTAAGTTCTACTCCTGTAGTGTTCTGGTTAAATGAAAATCGCGCCCACGATGCTGAACTAATAAAGAAGGTTAATCAATATTTGCTAAACCATGATACTGATGATCTAGAAATTCATGTTAAGGCACCAACCGAAGCAACTAAATTTTCCTTGGAAAGAATTAAGGAAGGCAAGGATACAATTTCTGCTACCGGAAATGTATTGCGAGATTATCTGACCGACTTATTTCCTATTCTTGAACTGGGAACCAGTGCCAAGATGTTATCCATCGTGCCTTTAATGAATGGTGGTGGTTTGTTTGAAACTGGCGCAGGCGGATCCGCACCAAACATGTTCAGCAATTCGAAAAAGAAAATCACCTACGTTGGGATTCCTTGGCGAATATTTAGCGTTGGCTGCATCCCTCGAGCATTTAGCCAATGCAACTGATAATCAGCGGGCGCAGGTTTTAGCGAATGCACTGGATGCGGCGACTGAAAAGTTTCTCGATGAAAAAAATCGCCTTCAAGAAAGGGAAATGAGCTAGACAATCGCGGTTCCCATTTCTATTTGGCCATGTATTGGGCA
>BPDI01000019.1 GCA_019654215.1 Gammaproteobacteria bacterium
CACCATTACTTGAAGCACGTTTTGTTTACGCCGACGCCGTGCTGCAGTCATAGCGAGCAGCCAAGCACTGCCAGCTTTCATGCCGGCAGATCCACTCGAACGCAAAAAAAAAATAGGAAACTAAAGATAGAAAGACTGCAATTGCTGCGACTGATACAACCAGTACGGCGGTTAACTCAAAATCCTGACTGTACCAATAGATAAAAAAAATTGTGCCCAAAATGCCAAATACATAAGGTACATTGGCTCCGATCTTCTGCTGACTCATATCTTTCCGCAGTACGCGTAACGGGGAGTTTCCCGTAAAGCAAGTAGCGGCGGAAGTGCGAACGCCAGTAAACAAATAAAAGCAGTAAGAGAACCCACTATATAAGGTTGTATTCCAGGTTCAGGTAGCGTTACCAACAATAAGGATTCGAGAAAAGTTAAAATAGTTTGATGTACTAACCAACCAAGTATCCACCCCACCACAACCGCAAATGCAGCAAGTACTAATTGGATAGTTAAATAGATAAAGGAAATTTGCGCAGAGGTGCAACCAAAGGTTTTAAGAATAGCAACATAATCATAATGACGTTCACTATAACGTTTCGCCGTTAATGCTATAGCGACACCAGCGAGTAACACTGCAAAAAGGGAACCTAATAAAAGAAAACTTTCCGCCCTCTCTAATGTTTCCCGCAACCTCTTCACTCTCTTCACGGATATCACGCATATAATAGCGGCCACGCCATTCTTCTCTCGCTCTAAACCATTGTTCAAATGAATCGAGCTCTTCGATTTCATCTGCAGCAAATAAATAGCGATAACTACACGGCTTCCTAATTGCACTATGTTGGTTTTTTCCACATCATCCATGTGCAACATCAAGCGCGGACCGGCACTATCCATCATGTTGCCACCAGTACGATCCGGTTCTGTGATAATAATCTGACTAACGGTTAGTTCCGCTTCCCCAACAAAGATATCGTCGCCAACATCGATTCCTAATGCGGGTAGTGCTCTAGACTCTAACCAAACTCTCCAACTGGCGGTCCAGTTTGTACCGGTCGTCCGCGAACGAATGGTTCGTCGGCAATAATGACATCGCCGCGCAAAGGATATGCATCAGTGACTGCTTTCACTGCCACTAGCATATTGCCAGTGTCTGAAAATGCCATTGATGTGAATGAAAGAATCTCTGCTGTGCGCAGACCTCGCGTCGACCTTCTTCTAATACTTCTCGAGGTAAATCACCGCGGCCACTGACAATACGATCCGCCGCTAACATGTTGGGTGATTCCAACAACAACGCTTTTTCCAGACGATCGGTAAACAATGCATTCCAGTAACTGAAGTAACCGCCATTACCAATGCGATAAATAGAAGTCTCAGTTCGCCACCTTGCCAATCCCGCCATAGCAAACGCAAGGCTAGCCCAAACATATTGCTTAATGGTTTGTTGTCCGTAAGAGTTGTGCTATTGGCTTCAGGCACTCACTCTTCCTCAGTTTTTTCTTCGCTGGCGATTTCACCTGCCACTAAACGAATCTTTCGATCACATCTTGAGGGAAGGCGCTCATCATGAGTAACTAGTACTAATGTAGTCAAATATTCTTTATTTAGATCGAATAAAAGATCAACAACTTTTGCACCAGTTGCAGTATCTAGATTTCCAGTTGGTTCATCCGCAAACAATATTCGCGCTTCGGTGGCGAAAGCTCTCGCGATTGCAACTCTCTGTTGTTCTCCGCCGGAAAGTTGATTTGGATAATGATGCCAACGTTCGGCCAGTCCAACCCGATCTAGCAAGTTGACCGCCTTATCTCTTGCCTCAGCATCGCCTTTTAATTCGATAGGCAACATTACTTTTCAAGAGCGGTTAAGCTGGGGAAATAATTGAAACGATTGAAATACGAAACCCACTAATTGACCCCGCAATATAGCTCGCTGTTCTTCATCTAATTCAGAGAGAATATGTTCGTTCAAAATGATTTCGCCAGATGATGCTCCATCTAACCCTGCCATTAACCCTAACAGAGTTGATTTGCCGGATCCTGAAGCTCCCACAATAGCAACGGCTTCTCCCCCATCGATGCGAAGAGAAATGTCTTTCAGTATTGTCAGTACACCTTCGCTGGTATCTACTGCCTTAACTAGATTCCTTGTTTCAATCATGTTTCATTTTCCGCAGACAAAACAACCCCCATTATAGTCGAATTAAATTAAAGAAGGTTGGTGTTCTTCACCTTTAGTAGATTCCTTTGTTTTTGTCGATTAGAGTACGTGCTTTGCCTAAAGCTGGTTTACCATAAGCCGGAAATGTCACCTTAGATAATTCATGAAAGTCATTTTTTTTAGCTTAGCAGTAGTTTTTTTTGTCCTCCTACCCCGTGCAGCCTCTGCCGCAGAAGACTCTTACACCCTAATGGTTTGGGGCGACAGTTTGAGCGCGGCTTATGGTTTAGCGAAGACCAAGGCTGGGTCCATTACTTGAAGAGAAGCTCGACTTTGAAAATTGGCCTTATCGAGTAATCAATGGCAGCTTTAGCGGTGAGACTACTACTGGAGGATTGGAAAGATTACCAGCGATGCTAGAAAGCTTTTCCCCCAGACCTAGTTATTCTTGAGCTAGGCGGAACGATGGTTTGCGCGGTCTACCGCTTGAATTAATAAAAGCTAATTTGAAATCAATGGTCGAATTGGTTCGGGCCGATGGCGGCGAAGTTTTGTTAGCCGGCATTCAAATTCCACCTAACTATGGCCCACGATACACAGAGCCATTTTTTGCCGTGTTTGGAGAAATCGCAGAAGAAGATTCTTTACCACTAGTACCTTTCCTAATCGATGGCATTCCGCAGCAACAAGAATTAATACAAAACGATGGCATTCACCCTAGGGCTGAAGCACAGTCTATGATTTTGGAAAATGTCTGGCCCTATCTGGAGCCGATGCTAAAAAATCTTAGCTAGCATAGGCGGCAAGAGACAACTGAATGTTGTCTAATTCAATAACTCGAATCCTTTTTCTGTATACCAGCGACGCAAGATATCGATGCGTTAGCTTTCAGTGCCTCGATGTTAGGAGTTTAATGGAATTTCCTAAGTATTTAGAGCCTTAGGCTCATCTTTCTTGAATAACATAAGCGCCGAAAGCAGGTTACAAAGGCCCATGGCAATAAGCGCTAAGTCGTAATTTCCAACAACATCGTAGTAATAAGCCACTAAATTGGCCCAAGAGCAGACATACCAAAAAAAAAAGGCATTGCAGTGGACCGTACCGATCCGAGATACCGTCGACCAAAAGTTGTAGCCCAAATAACTTCCTGTAATGGAAGTAATCCACCCCACCCTATTCCCATAATTAAGAACCTGCATAGACCAACATATCAAGTTGATAGGCCACACTATATACGATCATGATTACTGAGAAGCCAGAAATTGCAGCACCAAGTGCAGCCAACTTTTTTGGATTGTATTTATCGATTAAATCTCCCCAAAACGGTTTACTTAAAAATGCAGGTACCGACGCTATTGAAATCATGGTGGATGCAACAAAGCGCGAATAACCAGCATCGGTCATTAAAGGGGTTGTCTGAATCAACATGGTAGTAATCGAAATTTGAAACAAACCAAATGCCAACACCAAAAAGTAAAAACTGGATGTGCGCATAGCTTGGGCGCGGGTCATGGATTTTTCGAAATCTGCTTTTGCTGCGTCTCCATGGCCGGAGTCCATTTCCTCTTGGGATTTTCCATCGGGATGTAACCGATAATCTTCCGGCCTTCTTCTCACCAGAACTGCCATTGGTAATGTAACCAATACAGTTATTAAGCCAAGAATTCGCCAGGATTCACGCCAGCCAAAAATATCGACTAACCAGGTAGCAATCGGCGGCAGCATTATCCCGCCCAGTGAAATTCCCATTCCAGCTATAGCAACTGCCCTCCCTCTTCGTTCTACAAACCATTTGCCGAGACTTACATTTATTACAAGATTTCCAATCATGGCAGCGCCCATGGTGAGAATTACTCCATTGATAATCCACCATTGAACCAAATTGTTAATACTGCCTAAGCTGAAAGTAGCAGCAGCAAGTATGAATGCCCCAACTACAATAAAGGGCCGACCGCCATAACGATCGATATGGGCGCCGATAATAAATCCAGTAAACGCCATAACTATTTGGCCAATGGAACGAGAAGCTGAGAATTCTGCTCTGGACCAGCCGAATTCCTCTATCATTGGGATCATGAAGGATCCCACGACATAGTTGGCCATCCCAACTGCAACAAACTGGGTAACAAATCCGGCAACAACGATCCAATAGCCGCAATAAATACGGTTATTTGAGAGAGACAAGGGGTTAGATCCGCTTTGAAAAAAGCGAATTTTAATCTATCAGGTTTCGAGAGTACACAAAGAGAAAATCGACAACCCATGCCAGTTCATATAATAAGACACCTGGCCCTAGCATACGTACCGTAGCACCAATCTCTAAATCTTTCTCTATTTGACCTCGGCTGCCAGGTATCATTCGCTAATTATACCGGCCGATGGAGTCCGCTCCGAGGACACCACCTATAATTAGCCAGTTAAGCGCCCTGACGTCTGCAAGATAGAGCGCAAGGCCCGTCATGCTTTGACCCATCCACCACAGACACAAAAAGGACTAAGTTCCTGTAATTGCTAAGTATTGTTTGATCACTTTGGCAACTCCTTGCTCCAGGCATTCAACGATTAAAGCATGGCCTATTGATACTTCAAGGATATTTGGAATCTGGAGAAATTTTTCCAAATTCGCCAAATCCAGATCATGGCCGGCGTTGATTCCAATCCCTAATTCGCTGGCGCGAGCAGCGGTATCTGCATATGATCGCAAAACTTGTTCTTGCACAGCCGAACCAAAACTCGAAGCATATTCCTCGGTGTAGAGCTCAATTCGATTTGCACCAACTCCAGCTACTTCATCGACAAGACTCGGCAGAGGATCTAAAAACAAACTACTGCGAATTCCAGCATCATGTATTTCATCTAGTACTGCTACCAGTAACTCTTGATGTTGTTTAACTTGCCAGCCGTGATCAGAAGTTAGCTGACTAGGCCCATCAGGAACCAAAGTGCATTGTGAAGGATTGATACTTAAAACTAGATCCAGGAATTCTCTTGAAGGATAGCCTTCGATATTGAATTCGACGCCTTCCTTTGACTTTAAAAATTCACTTAACTCATAAACGTCACTTCTAGTGATATGTCGTTCATCCGGTCGCGGATGTATGGTTATTCCACCAACTCCTAATTCGATTACTCGTTCGGCGAAATCAACAACATTGGGGAAGTCGCGACCACGAGAATTTCGTAGCAATGCTATCTTATTTAAGTTAACGCTGAGCATCGTCATTTTATCAAGACCCGTTATGCAGGAAATCCAGCACTACCTTTTGAAATGCCTGAGGTTTATCCGCGTGTAGCCAATGTCCCGCTTGCATTATGATCTCCAATTGCGCGTTTGAAAACATTTCCAATATTTCTCCCTTTTGTCTCTCCTGTATGTAGTTTGATTGCGAACCTTTTATAAATAGAGTGGGTTTGCTAAACGGTGTCGCAGCAGTGGGTCTTTCTCGTAACCGATGATAATTGTTTTCGATTGATTCCAGATTCAACCTCCAACTGTATTTTCCTTGATTATTTCTAACGAGATTTGTTAACACGAATTTGCGAGTAGGCTTATCGGCAATGTAATTTTCAAGAAATTTCTCTGCATCTAAACGACTTTTAGTTTTATCAAAATTTAAAGCTTTCATTCCTTCGATTACTTCAACGTGTTCATCTGCGGCTTCTGCATAGGCTAGCGGGGCTATATCAACGACCACTAGCTTATTTACCTTATCTCCCTGGGATAATGCCAGCTCCATGGCCACTTTGCCTCCCATCGAATGCCCAATAAAGTTCGCTGACGGAATGTTGCAGTGATTCATGAGCTCGAGTACATCTTCAGCCATTGCGGGGTAGTTTAGCTCACTGTCATGAAATGATTCGCCATGGTTTCTTAAATCAACCCCGATAACGGAATAGTGCTCAGCCAGAAATTTGCTATGGGCACCCCAGTTGCCGAGACTGCCGAATAGGCCATGCAAGATCAGCAGAGATTCACCCTCATGGGAGTACTGTCGAAAATTTAGCAGCATGCTCTCAGAACGATTTCAAAATTTCCAAAACATCGTCGTGATGAGACCTTGTTTTCACTTTGTCCATGACGTGTGCAAGTTTTCCATTTTTGTCGATGACGAAAGTTGTGCGAATTATTCCCATAAACTCTCGGCCCATGAATTTCTTCAATCCCCACACACCATATTTATCGGCAATAGCATGGTCTTCATCTGATAAAAGCACAAAATTCAGATCTTCCTTATCATCAAACTTTTTAAGACGAGCCACTGGATCAGGAGAAATCCCTAATGCCACCGAGTTAAGTTTCGCTAGATCTTTTTTACTATCCCGAAGTCCACAGGCTTGTACTGTGCAACCTGGAGTCATTGCTTTGGGATAAAAGTAAAGAACAACATTTTTTTTACCCTTAAAATCCTTCAGGCTGACTTTCTTCCCATTCTGATCCTGCAATGTGAATGCGGGCGCTACGTTTCCTGTCTTTAGAGTTGCCATGATTTTCTTTACTATCCTTTTTCTAAGTCAATATAAAAATTTCAACCACTTAATTTACTCATCCATTCTTTCGCACATTGAACCTGTATCGGATTAAAAATATCACTATTCTAAAAATTGCTAGAGAGAATGCTGCAGATACTATTCCACTAATTCATAGCAAATTAGCCATGAAAAAACTGCACAATATCCCGCCTAAGGAAACTATGAATACTGGCACAGACCAGGCTTTTTCTCAGAATCAGTAAGAATCTTCTAATTATGTAAGTACACACTACGACCTCATAGGCGGACGTAGCCCAGACAGGGATGTTTTTATATGTTGTTCCTGTTCTTCCGGGAATTCAATAATTGCTTCCAGGCTCATTGTCACCTGACCAATGTATGCCAACACTCCAATCGGATTCAAGAGGATTGCTCCACCTGCTATCCAATAAAGAGACTTTGGAATTGTTGCTGAGCTTTCGCTTGTTGGTTACTGGTTATTTGTTGAGTTATTCATAGAATACCTCGGTAGATTTTTAGAAGCCCAACCCACATCAAAGTATGCTGGTTTGTAGTTTTGATTTGTACTCTTAGTTTGTACTACGAAGAACTTTCTTTTGTTAACATCCGCTGCATGCAAAAACCAATGTCTATCGTCGTTCTTACCGGAGCAGGAGTTTCTGCCGAATCAGGGATTGAAACATTTCGCGCAGCTGACGGCTTATGGGCCAATCATCCTGTGGATGAAGTAGCAACTCCTGAAGGATTCGAGCGCAATCCGCAACTGGTTTACCAGTTTTACAATCAACGTAGAGAACAACTCCTTTCTGAAGATATCAAGCCAAATGCTGCCCATACTGCATTAGCTAAATTTGAGCACGACTTCGATGGAGCTTTCCTGCTGGTAACTCAGAATATCGATAATTTGCATGAGCGAGCTGGCAGTGAGAACGTCTTACACATGCATGGTGAGCTACTGAAGATGCGCTGCTTAAATTCGAAAATAGTTTTTGATATTCGTGAAAGCTTCGACTATGACACTCACTGCCAGTGTTGCCGCTCACAAGGAAATCTGCGACCTCATGTAGTTTGGTTTGGCGAAATGCCCTTTCACATTAATAAGATCAACATGGCTTTAGAAGCCTGTGACATTTTTGCCTCCATTGGCACTTCAGGCAATGTCTATCCGGCAGCAGGCTTTTCCCAAACGGCAAAGATTCGCGGAGCGCACACTGTAGAGCTCAATTTAGAACAGACCGGTTCTTCTTTCGACACTCGCATTTACGGCCCGGCGACTCAAGTTGTTCCCGAATACTTTGAAGGAGTTCTCCGCGGTTAATAACAAAGAAGCTAGTTTTCAAAATTAAATTCTGAATGTAATTGAAGTCGGCAGCAGACATCTTTGATCATTACAAAGTTGCAACTCGCACTCTAGATGCGAACTAAAACTCAACTCATCATCAGGTACTTGAGTTCGTTTTAGGCTGAGCGCTATTTCAATTTTGTTTTCGTAGATAGGAATCGTATCTCCCTCAACAGTTGTCATAGATGATTCGTTGTCTGGATATTGCGACGCATCCATGACCCAATGCTTTTCGTCTTCTGCTAGACAAACCCTAAGGGGCATATAATTAGTTAAGTTTGCCGTTGGCGCTGTAACATGCCAGCCGTCCGCAATATCTATTATTAAACTTATACTTTTTTCAAGAGTGTCCGCTCCACTTATGATTCGAGCTTTGACCTTGGCCAATCCATGGTCCATATACTGTATGAGCTCCCTATTCCCTTCGTAATAGTTTGCGAGCTGTCGCAACATGCTGGTATGGCTGACGGCGTTGTTGTTAATTTCACCAACAAGCGAGTTGATGCACTGTTCAGCCCTCTCACTGAAAAGTTGTTGGCTGCCTTTTTCTAGATAGGCTGAGCGATCTCGAAGACTAATTAAACAGGCTAAAGCTGTTGCTGCCGGAGCAAATGTCGCACCATCACTGGCACTGCGAGAGCGAGTCAGTTGTGGACCCACTTGATTTGATGGGCTGAGAAAAAATCCCATTTCCTTTTCATCCCAGAAGTCATCAATACATGAACGCATTAAATTATTTGCCTGTTGTAAATATCCAATTGCAGAAGTGATATCGAACAGGGAGATCAACGCTTCAATTAAGTTGGCATAATCTTCGAGCTGTCCTTCGATAGACGTCGTTCCATCCAAATAGATTCGCCGCAATGTTCCATCACCATCGAGATTGTTAGAAAGAGTAAGATCAATGGCTTTTTCTGCTGCAGCAATCCAATGTTTCTGAGAAAAATAATCTCCCGCTTTTGCAAGAGAAGTAATCATTGCAGAAGACCAAGCAACGATTAGCTTGTCATCCCTTAATGGATGGATACGCTGCTCACGAACTTGATAGAGCTTTTTCAAAATCGAATCCAGTTTGTTTTCAAATTCTGGTCCAAATTGCTCTTCATGATCAGCAAAAGTCTTTGGAAAGGTTAAGATATTAGACCCTTCAAAGTTTCCTGATTCGCTGACACCAAATACATCGACTATAAGCTTTGCTTCATCTTTGGACAGCGCATCTTGTAACTGTTCTACTGACCAGAGAAAGAAAATACCCTCGGCACCCTCACTATCTGCATCAGTTGCCGAGTAAAATCCTCCCTCAGGTAATTGCATATCACGCAAAACATATTCAAGAGTCTGAAAAAGAACTCGTTTGAAGAATGGATTGCCAGAGACCCTATAGGCATGCAAGTTAACGAGACTTAATTGTGATTGGTTATAGAGCATTTTTTCGAAATGGGGTACTAACCATTCAGCATCGACGCTATAACGATGAAACCCCCCAGCAACTTGATCGTAAATTCCGCCTCGGCCCATGGCCTCCATGCTGCGTGAGGCAAACTCCACAGCGTTTACATGACGATGACGCTCCCCATAATCCAGCATAAATAACAATAATGGCTCTTGAGGAAATTTGGGCGCCCCCGCCAAACCTCCCAGACTCCTATCTTCTCGCTGAAATAATGCCTGACTGACATGATTATTGATTTCTGGCTCTAAGCTGGCAGCTTTTTTTCGTTCACTGAGTATCCTATCGATGGCTTCACCAATTTTTGTCGCACTAGACTCCAGTTCATCAAATTTTTCATTCCATGCTTCTGCGATTTGCTGAAGTAGCTTCATAAAGGTCGGAGGTGGAAAATATGTGGCACCAAAAAATGGCCGACCATCATTCAACATAAAATTCGACATTGGCCAGCCACCATGCCCTGACATAAGTTGCACACCGGTCATGTATGCCTCGTCAATGTCAGGATATTGTTCGCGGTCCATTTTGATACTGATGAAATGCTCATTTAACACTTTCGCAATCTCAACATTATCGAAACTTTCCACTTCCATGACATGGCACCAGTGACAGGTTGAATAGCCAATCGATAGGAAAATTGGTTTATATTCTTGTTTAGCGATTTCGAATGCCTCGTCCCCCCATGGATACCAATTCACTGGATTATGCGCATGTTGTAGGAGATAAGGTGAGTCCTCTCGAATCAATCGATTGATAAATACCGCCGATCCATCTTCATTTAGATGTTCAGTGCGTTTGTCATAGCCTCCCTCTTTTGAAGCTTCTACGTCACGCAATTCTTCTTCAATGGAATTATGGATAGGTGATTCGTTCACAAGTTATTCTTATATCTCTCTTAGGGCTTTCAAATGTAATTGATATGGTTTTTCCACAGGTATTCATCATTTTTAAAGAGGAGCTAGCCTATATTAATTTTTATAGCTTCGATAGTTGCTAGTAACTCGAAGGTATTTCTACACTAAATAATGGAGCAGGACTGAAAACAGGATGTATTCTTTAAACAAGGATTGTTATACAAAGCGGAAGAAAATCTAAAGCCACAGCTGGAACCCAACAACATAAATCAACCTGATTTGCCACAGCATTTCCGTGGTTACAATCACTGTCGTCATGTACCTTCAATTAGTAATAATTGTTTTGCAAAAAACTCTGTAACCCTTTGTTGCGGTATTGTTCTGGAGCAATCCAACGCTAGATGGTAATTTTCGACTAAGCTTTAAAGAGGGGCGCTAGTTGTATGGGCACAGAATTTAAACAAACCAGACGCAGTTTTCTTAAGTCTTCGGCAGCTGTCATTGGAGGATCTGCAGGGCTCGCAGCCTGCGCCTCTTCAACGAGAACAAGCTCCAGGGCCTCGAATCTTTATCCCCGACACAATGAGCGCACCAAAGGCTGGATGCGCTTTATATGGGATAAAGCAACCACTGCTGACGACTGGAGCTACTCCGAAGACATCGAACGTCCCTGGGGTATCAATATTCCTAGAGGCGATATTGACTTTACTATTAGGGATGATCGCCCCCATCCCTGGTGGGATCAGTACAGCTCAGCACCGATGCTGAGTTACCCGCGCTTTGATCTCTCAGATTCTAGTTACGCGGTAATGTTAATGGCGGATCAAACTCCGGCCTGGCGTGAAGTGTATACCCGAATATTGGATGAACTGGCGATCCGCCATACTTCTTATTGGGCCGCAATAGATTGGAATACCTTTATTGGTCCAAGTCCAGATAGAGAGAACTACACCGCTCTGTGGGCGCCTGGATATCAAGCATGGCCAGACCGTGTACGTGGTAATTACGACGCGCCGGGGTGGACCGCAAATGGTGTCCAGCCGTGGGGACTGCAACCGGATCCCATTGGTGCTGACGGTAATCTGTTTTTCCGCGGTTGGTTAAATCTTCTTCTTTCAATTTATAAGTATGTTTCTGGCGATGACAAATGGGAGCAGCCCTGGGAAATCGCCGGTTACGAAAACGAACACTTCGAGTGGACTCAACCACGTATCGTCGAACATCTTCATAGTCAATATAAAGCGCGCCCTGAAGGGCCGCATTGCGAAAACACAAAGATATGGCCTATCTGTAATTCATCCGCAGGGCTCGGCATGTATCTATCGGATCAATTAGGCGTGACAAATGCCCATGGTGCATTTGAAGATTGGATCGCATTTATGCGTGACAATTACATGGGTATTAACGATCAGAATCAAATCGAGTGGATGACCTTGTATTACGATCCGCTGGAAGAATTCAAAGTAAACTTGCCTGGTCCTGCGGCCGGTAACGGCCTGGCCTTTTACTTATTGCCTCAATCTCCAGAATTGGCCACGCAAATTTATGATGCCGTTGCCAATGCCAGTGGTTGGCGCGATCCATCAAGGGAAATAGCACCGAGTGCGCAAGGAATGGTAATTGCCAAAGCGCTAGGTGATTATGAAGTAGCAGAGCGATTAGGAGCCGCAGCCGAGCGAGCCTCCGACCCCAGATGGTTCGGCGAAAACATGGACAGGTTTGGCTGGTGGTTTAACAACGGCGAACCGTGGCCAAGAGGTCAAGCTTCAGCACAACAGATGATTAATGAGATTGGAGAAGGAAACTGGATTGAAGCTTTCAAAGTTAAGCATCTTGATAAATACACAGCACCAACTCTTGAAGGCGTAGATTATCCGAACCTGGGTGTGGATACAGCCTGGAATGACAAAGAAGCTGGTGTACTTCATATTAGTACTTATGCTGCAGATAGTAACGCTTCAGGTCAGCAGACTAGTTGGCAGATTACTAATCTACCCAATGCCCCAGAGGTGACGGTCCTCCGTGACGGAACGACCATGAACAATATACAAGTGGTTAATTCAAACACTATTCGAGTTCCAACCGATATCGGCGAGCATAAATATGAGATAGTCACTGGTTATCATGGACAGGAAGTGGGTTTTGCGCAACCAGATCCGCTAACTGTTGCTAGCGCATCGTCAGCTTCTGCAGTTAGACGTACGGCTGAACAGAATGCGAAAGCGGCCGAGTCAGTGATGACGAGCAAAGTAACAGGCTGCCCTTGCTGCGCGTAACCTGATTTATAAATTCTATCTATTAAAAACGAGAATCAAAATGGCAAGACTAAAAAGTAGTTGTCTATTTATATTAATAAGCACCTTCTTGCTGAGCTCGACTATATCTGCCGATGACCAAGGCGGCACATCAATACTTACCATCGAAGAAATAATGGTGGGTGATCATCGCAGCCCTGCAAACATCGCCCGTAATCAATTTCGCAACCCGATTGAGACCTTGGAGTTTTTTGGTTTAGAGACGGACATGACTTTGATTGAAATTGGTCCTTCTGGTGCCTGGTATACAGAAATACTTGCTCCTTATATGAGGGATCATGGCCGTTACTATGGAGCGCATTTTTCCCCTAATTCGGGCAATGAATTCCAACGGCGTAGTCTGGAAAATTTCGAAGCGAAAATGGCCGCGAATCCAGAGCTATATGGAAAAGCTATTATTCGTCACTTATTACCGCCAAACGAGAGAGCCATTGGTCCTGTTGAGGGTGCTGACATAGTTTTGACTTTTCGCAATGTGCATAACTGGATGGCTCGCAACGAAGACGAAGCATTCTTTAATACGTTTTATGATTCCCTAAAGCCTGGGGGAATTCTTGGAGTCGTTGAACATCGTGCGCCGGACAGCGCTTCTCGTCAGGAAATGATCGACAATGGTTATGTTAGTGAAGCATTCGTTAAAGATGCAACAGCCCGTGCGGGTTTCGAGTTTGTTGCCTCATCAGAAGTCAATGCAAATCTAAAAGACACAAAGGATTATGCGGAGGGCGTTTGGACTTTACCGCCGAGTTATAGGTTAGGTGATACTGACAGAGCAAAGTACACTGCCATAGGCGAGTCCGATCGCATGACCTTAAAGTTCAGAAAACCTCTTTAACGGCACTGGCTAAAAACGCACTTCTGCGAGCGCTGAATTCATCGTTAAAAGGGTTAGTAAATTGTTCACATATCGCTTATATGCGACTTCTTTACTCCGCCCCTTTGCCTCGACTTCAACTCTCTCGCTAACCGTTCAGCTTTTTAAGAGCAATATTTAATTGATCAAAATATTTCCAAGTACAGGTTTCTTTCTCCGCAAAATTCTTGCGATATGGTTTTGTGTGTTTCTATTTTCTGCGAGCAACGCTCAGGAAGTAGTAATTGGTGAAAACACCGATGGCCGAGTGACGGTTCGAGCAACACGTTTCGAGGGTGAGATAAATATAGATGGAGAACTAGATGAATCTATTTACGAAACCATTGCACCAATTTCAGATTTCATTCAAAACATTCCAACTGAGGGGGCCCCGGCAAGCGAACGAACTGAAGTCTGGGTTTTTTACAATGACGACGCCATCTATGTCACCGCAAAAAATTACGAATCCGTTCCAGAAGAAGATTGGGTCGCTAATGAAATGCGCCGCGACACTTTTCAGTTGCGTACTAACGATTCGCTCTCCGTCATGCTCGATACCTTTTTGGATCGGCGCAATGGTGTAGCGTTTTTAGTTTCTCCAATTGGCGGGTTTTCGGATTTTGCGATTTCCAATGAAGGTGATCGCGGTCGCGGGGTTAATTTCGATTGGAATATCGTTTGGGATTCACGTGTAGGACGGTTCGACGGAGGCTGGACTGTAGAGATGGAAATTCCCTTTCGCTCATTGCGCTATGATCCGGGCGAAGAACAAACTTGGGGGCTTCAATTTCGCCGAATTATCCGGCGACTTAATGAAGCTTCTTACTTAACCGAAATTCCGATCTCAGCTACTCTTAGTGGACCTCCTCTCGTCGCTGGTATGTGGCGCATATCAGAAGCTGCCGATTTAACTGAATTGGAAGTCCCCCCGCGCAATTTTAATATGGAAATAAAGCCTTATGGCTTAGGAACGGTAACTACTAACCGGCTAGCCTCTCCACCCTTTAATGATGATTTCGATGGAGAAGCGGGACTCGATGTAAAACTTGGCCTAACGAATAATCTTACTGCAGATTTTACATACAATACCGACTTCGCCCAGGTGGAAGTTGACGAACGCCAGGTAAATCTCACCAGATTTAATTTGTTCTTTCCAGAAAAACGAGAGTTCTTTCTCGAAGGTGAAGGCAATTTTGATTTCACTTCCCCACGAACCTTAGATGTTCCAACGATGTTTTTTAGCCGCCGCATTGGCCTGGAACAGGGCCAGATTGTGCCTATCAATGCAGGCGGAAGATTAACCGGAAAGATTGGGGATTTTGATATTGGTGCTCTAACTATAGGTACCGATGGCAGTGGGTTTTGATGGCATAGAATCCACCGAATTTTCTGTACTTCGTGTTAAACGCGATATCTTTAGTCGCAGTCGTGTGGGTATGATTTTTACCGACCGCTCAGAATCAACCATTGCAGACGGCTCAAATCAACTGTATGGGATTGATGGCCAGTTTAATTTTCTCGATGATTTTGAAATTAGTACCTATGCGGCCAAGACTGATACTCCAGGTCTTTCCGGCATGACAAGAGCTACATGGGCAACTTCTCTTACAATGGGGATCGATACGGACTTGGATCTGGTTATGTTGTAGTGGAAGATAATTTTAATCCTGAGATTGGATTTAAGCGTCGCGATAATTTCAAACAGTACGATGGCTTTGCCCGATTCAGCCCCCGCATCACATCAAGCGATCGAATTCGGCGCTTAGTATTCCTAGCTCATACTGAATCATACTGGTCTGCTGATGAGCAAGAATTAGAAACTCGAGCTCATGGGTTTAACTTTACTGCTGAATTCGAACAGGGCGATGCGTTTCAGATCAGATTAAACGATGAGTTTGAAATGCTAACCAAAACATTCAGAATCGCACCTGGTGTTGTGCTTCAATCTGGTGATTACGACTTCACCAGTTACGAATTTTCCTATCTCTGGGGAACCCAACGTGATTTTAGCGGCAGGCTTTCATATCGCGGCGGTGACTTTTGGAGTGGCACTAACAAAGCCATCGGATTTAGCGCCGGTAGAATCGAGTTGTCACCCCAGCTTTCCGTAGAGCCGAGTTACTCAATTAACAAAGTGAACCTTCCCGAAGGTGATTTCCAAACCGAACTGGGTCGCGTAAGGGTCACATACACGATTTCGCCGCGCATGTATTTCAGCGGGTTAATGCAATACAACTCTACCCAAAGCTCATTTAGTACTAACTTCCGTTTTCGTTGGGAATGGGCACCTGGTAGCGAACTCTTTGTTGTCTATAGTGATGATCGTGACACTAATCCATTCGATCGCCCTGACAGCTTTGAGCTCCGCAACCGCGGTTGGGCAATAAAAATTAATCGCTTATTTCAAATCTAGCTCCTCAACTTTTTCAATTGAGTTGTAATTTATTCCGAGAGTGGATTTAATCTTAATTCAGCACCAATTGATGAACTGAGGAAATACGATGAACTCAAGACACTTAGGACTTTTCGTAATTGCTTTAACAGCTGCCTTTGCGGCTCAAGCTCAGCAAAATACAGTTCTGCCTGACTATCCAAACAACTACACCATGTATGAAGATCTGGTGCAGATGCCTAACGGACGACAGATGGGATCGGGGAATGCCATCGACGTGGATTCACAGGGCAATATTTGGGTCTTCGAGCGCTGTGGAGGCAATCAGGGAGCATGCTCTGAAAATAATGTCGACCCAATACTCAAGTTCAACCCTGAGGGCGAAATCTTAACTAGCTTCGGCGCGGGCATGTTTGTGTGGCCTCACGGCATAGTCATCGATGATGACGACAATCTCTGGATTATCGACGCTGGGGTCATCGATGGCGAAAAAGGCAATCAGATTTTCAAATTTAGTCAGGATGGTGAAATCTTAATAGAACTAGGCGAGCCAGGTATTCGCGGCGAAGGCCCAGGTGAACTTAATGAGCCTTCCGATCTAGCAATCGGGCCGGATGGGACTCTTTACATTGTGGATGGACATATTAATCCTGATTCAAATCGTCGCATTGTACACATGACCGCTGAAGGTGAGTTTATCGAGGCCTGGGGTGAGAAAGGATATGGACCATTACAGTTCGAAGGCCCCCATGGCTTAGCAGTAGACGAACAAGGGAACATATATGTCGGAGACCGCACTAACAATCGTCTACAGATCCTTTATCCCGATGGCAGCCTCAAAGCTATTTGGACCCACTTGGGCCGGCCTAGCGGCGTGCGCATCCACGACAATATGCTTTATGTAGTCGATTCAGAATCCCGAGCCGCGGAAGGACTATATGGCTACAATCCTGGTTGGCATCGAGGCATTTATGTCAGCACTCTCGATGGAGTGATTACCGATTTCATACCTGATCCAGCACCACATGATGGAACAAGCTTTCCCGAAGGTATAGCTGTTGACGACAATGGAGTTATCTGGGGCGCAAGTGTTGGAGATCAAAAAGTTACAAAATTTGTAAGAAATTAACTACGTAAAAACAGATTAAGGAAAATCAATATGTCAGTAGAAGTAGAATTTCATTACGACTTCGGAAGCCCCAATTCTTATTTTAGCCACCGGATCTTTTCCCGGAATCGAAAAAAAAAACTGGAGAAAAATTTTTAAGTATGTTCCGATTTTGTTAGGCGGCGTATTTAAAGCAACAAAACAAAAAAGTCACCGAGGGAAAACATTTTCGCCGAAGTTAAGAACAAGAAAGAGTACCAAAGCCGAGAGATAGAGGGGTTTTTATTAAAAAAGCATAGCCCTCGACAAGTACACCCGCAACCCAAAAATTTTCCCGGGTTTTAAACACTCTGCATCTGTTTGCGGGGGCGCCTGCTATGCATTAGGCAAAGTTTGGGGAAAAACCCGACTATATCAAAAGCCATGTACCAGTGCATGGGGGAAAACGCGGCCCTTGCCATGGGTGATCCGGGCGCCCATCACTGATGCTCTTATGGAATAGGGTTTTTTACCAGCTCCCAAAAATTGGGGCAATCCCCCCCAAGACCCAGGGGTTTTAAAACAGTTTCCTGATGAATAGCAGGGACTGTTTTCCGTTGAGAAAGGTAATTTGGGTTTTCACCAACTTTTTTTTGTTCGTAACAAAAATTTTTTTTTGGTAAGGATGGGTTTTGCGTGATGTAGAAGAAAAAAAATCTTAGCGCAGCAGTAAAAAAAAAAACCTATTTCATAATAATTCGTGAGCTAATTTTACTGGCAAAATCCTTTGCTGGCACGTTTTTTTTCTACAAAAAAATGGGGGCAAGGTCGCGGCCCACTATAAATTATGAGATGGGGCCCCAAAATCAAAACCGATCAAAAATAGCGCCCCAATTAAATTTGGGTTTTCTCTAAATGAGAGGGGGCTGAAAAAGGGCTTTTCCCTTTTACGCGGGGCGTTTTACCACCTTTTTTTCCAGTGTGAAAAATTTTCGGTAGCAAAACCCCACCATCGCGGGGGGCGGGTTTTCTACCACTAAGGCATCATCTTAAAAAATTCCCTTCTGCCCCAATCATTTTCCTCCACCTTCAAAAAAAGTCATTAGAAAGTCGTGCGACGACGGGGGCCCCATCGGTATAAAAAAAACTCGAAAGTAGTTATCTTCGTAAGAAAAAATAAAAACTCGGGCTCAAAAAAATTCGATGGTTAAAATATCATCATAAGAAATACGATCGTATAATTTTGTGTTTTTGGCGGAAACCCCCCACGGTAGAAAAACTTCTTGTCGGTTGAAAAAAACTCCGACCTCCGTCCCCCGCCGCCAGCTTCGATTGCTTCTTCAACCTGATCATCTGTGTTTTTCCGATAAGTCCCTCATTAATACCCATTCCCCCAAAACCCTCTGCGAAAACCCCCATTTTCCTGAGCAGCTGGAAAACCCATAAAAAAAAGAACTGCAATACTCAGTAAAAGAAAAACCCGAGTTTTAAAACAACCAATGATTTAGATAGTGATTGGCGAAATAAAAATTTATTGTGGGTTAATTGTTTTAAATTTTCCCTTTCCCCCATTCTGCAATAGCCTGTTCCCCATTTTTATCAGGAGGGGTCCTTTTCCCGCAGAAAAAAGATTACCGGCAAAATGTTTTCTTCTTTTTTTTATTTGGCCAAGAGCGGCAAAATTTTTCGTTGAGGGCCCCATGAGAAAAAGCGCCAGGTTTTGCGTTAATGAAAAGTTTTTTTTACTTCAGGGCTGTGATAAACCAATCAGCATAGCTTTTGGGGGTAATTTTTCTAACTTCTGCTGGTTTTGTCCCTTTGATTGGTATTTGTCCCCGGCCAAGTAAGAGTTGGTCGGCGGTCCCTTTACCTGGATTTATGTAAGGTCCCTTTTATACACAGCCATTTTTATCTTCTGTTAAGTCCCCTGATAATAGAGGGCCGGGGGAAACACTCCCTTTTTACAAATACATTCTTCTCCAATACCATTTTTTTCCCCGGCGGGAGATCTAAAAAACCCCGGAAAAACTCCTCTTGCAGGGTTCTGGCCAATCATCCCAGGAAAAATGGTCCCTTTCGATTCCTTCCATGTAAGCAATACCCATTACGGATTTTTCTATGGCGATTCGCCCAATCAAACCCCAGTGCCGAGCCCCCCGTCATGAATAACCAAGGTGGGCATTATTGGGAAAAACCCCCAAAAGCATCTAATGCGCCCCTTTCCCCAAAAGTCCCCGATGCTCTAACAAGGTGTATCTATCAGGACCCCGAATCTTCCAGCTTGTCCGAATCTCCCATGCCGATTAAATCGATCGCGATGCAGCGGCCTTGATCTGCTAGATGGGGCATGATATTGCGCCATAAATAAGAAGATGTTGGATTGCCATGCGGGAAAAAATAATGGGCTCGCCCTCTCCCATCTCCACATAGCTCATTGTTTTTCCATTTACGGCAACCGTTTTCTTTGGATGTTCCTCGGCACTAATCATTGTGTTCCCCGGTTGTTTCAAAGAAACTCGAGCATAAACCGTGAACTTTTACATTTCAATTACGACCATTTGATCAAGTTCTTAGTTATTAGTATTCTCCCCTTCCACACTTAATCCAGACACCAATAAGAAATATGGGGGAAGGCTGGAATGACAATGCAAAAAACGCCGCTACTAATGTCTCGAATATTAGGCCGTGGCGCGGTACTGGATCCGGATATTGAAGTCGTTACTCAGCAAGCTGATGGCACTCACCGACAAACACTAAAACAAACCTGGGATCGCGCTAATCGGGTTGCTCATGCTTTGAAAAACCATGGCATAGAGGTAGGTGATCGAATTGGGAGCTTTATGTGGAACAACTATTACCACCTGGAACTGTACCAAGGTGTTCCTTCAATGGGGGCTGTTTTGCACACATTAAACATAAGGCTCTCTCCGGCGGACCTGGAATACATCATTAATCATGCTAATGATCGAGTTATTTTCGCTGATGAGGATCTACTTCCATTGTTAGAACCTCTCGGGGACAAGATTCCTTGTGTTGAGTTCTAGTTATCTGTCGTCATGGTGAAGGTGGTGAAAGCACTTTCAAAAATCAGATCGATTATGACGACTTTATAAAAGATCAACCGACTGAATATGATTGGCCAGAAATCGATGAGAATGCTCCTATGGGTCTCTGCTACACCTCTGGGACGACAGGTAAACCCAAAGGAGTTATGTACACAAATAGATCAACTTACTTGCATACCTTGACCGAATCCCTAACCGATTCCATGGGATTATCCTCTTTGGACTCACTCTTAGGAATCGTTCCTATGTTTCACGCCATGGGTTGGGGATTACCATTCGCTGCTTCCATGTTGGGTTGTAAACAAGTAATGCCACATCGATTCATGCTGCCTGATGTATTCCTTAAGCTAATGCAAGAAGAGGGAGTCACGGTCTCGGCCGGTGTGCCAACTATCTGGCAGGGAGTGCGGGCGACGCTCGAAGCGGATCCTGATAAATATGACCTCAGCATTCTTAGTCGCATGACTTGCGGCGGATCAGCTCCACCTTTAGAGATGATGCGTTGGTACTGGGACAAATTTAATGTAGAAATGATTCAAGGTTGGGGTATGACCGAAACCAATCCTCTTGGCACCCTTTCGCGTAAGGTTTCTAAACGATCTCAGATTGGCATGTCTGAAGATGAGCAGTTTGAAAACGTCGCTAAAGCAGGTCTTGCTATGGCAGGTCTCGAAATCGAAATTTTCGACGAAGAATGGAATCGCCTACCCCATGATGGTGAGGCCGTTGGTGAACTTTGCATTAAGGGCGCCTGGATTGCATCTGAGTATTTTAATGATCCGCAACCAGACAAATTTCACGATGGCTGGCTAGTAACAGGTGACGTTGCCAAGATCGACCCTGAGCAATACATCATTATTTCTGACCGCTCTAAGGATTTGATTAAATCCGGTGGAGAATGGATTTCATCAGTGGATTTAGAAAACCACATCGTTGCCATGCCGGGAGTTGCTCAAGCAGCAGTAGTAGCACAACCTCATCCGAAGTGGGATGAGCGGCCGGTTGCTTTGGTTGTCATGAATGAAGGATCTGAGCTTAATGCTGATGCGGTAATAGAACATTGCAGCAGCATCTTTGCTAAATGGCAATTACCGGACGAAGTTGTCGAAACTGACAACATTCCTTTAACTTCAACTGGCAAGATTGATAAGAAAGCAATCAGAGCCAGACTTAAAGATGAAAGTTATCAACTTCCTGATTTAAGAGGATAAAAATCTAATTTAATAAAAAGGGCCGACGGCCCTTTTTTATTCTCAAAATTATTGCCTATCAGGATCAGTGGGAGCATATTCGACTCCCTCAAAATCGGCTCTTCTAGCACCGGCTAAAATCCCCGACAAAGCATAATTTCCTTCATGACAAGCATATTCGTAGATGAAGTCATCACTTAGATTCAATGGCAATTCACCGCTCCAGGGTTGTGAGTAGTTTTCTGAATCTTCGACTGTGAATTGATACAGAATCGAATCTTCGGCCACACGAGTGAAACTTTCGATTACTTTCATTTCACTCGATGCATAAAAACGATGATCCAGCGATGAGCGTAAATTTTGTTGTGGATGAAAATTCGTTGTTTCCACAACCAAGGTATCGCCTTCATAGTAACCGATAGAGTCACCCAGCCATGGATTCATGGGAGGGTCTTGAAATTCTCCACCCAGACGAACGATACGAGCATCATGTACCATCTCTGCCATTAGAACCACGTAGTTTTCTGTCTGCACGATTTGCGTCAGGTTATTGTAGAGCACTGGTAACTTCGGTGGTCCGGGTGATGAACCAAAACCTATGACGCAACGCTCTCCGATAGGTCTAACTTCCGGTCCATCATAGGTATTCCTGCGATCCATTGCTTCTTCGAAATTAATTCGACCTTGATCATTGTAAGGCAACTGACCATCAGGCGGATCAACGATTATGGATGTTCGGATTTCTCCATCAACAGTTGCTAATCTGTTTCCAGGATCCATCCAGAATGTATTGTAGCCGCCAACATTTTGCCCTGCTGTCGGCGCTTCGCGATCTGGATCACTTGGACGATTACTCGCTTCCATTCCAGCCTGAAACATAGCTTCGATGCGCAAAGCTTCTTCTTCTGATATAACCAACTGATCTTGAAAGCGACTAGCTCTTTCTAAATTCGTCTGCGTTGCAATTGACCAGATTCCTTGCAGATCTGGTACACCAAATTCAGTCTTGGGAGGCAGATAAACTGATTCCGCTGCTAGAGAAGCCAAAGACAAAAGAAATAATAAACTTGCAAGTAATCGGCGCATTGTCTAATTCCCACTACTATTTAAATTTAAGTACGCCTGATTATGACAGTTAGCTATTAAAATGCGAAATCTTTGCATCGACATTATTTATCAGCTTGAAGCTTATCCATTCTGGTTTGAACATAAGACTAAAATGGTGCAACTGATACTTATGTGGATTTAAACTTCGAAAAAGATATGAGAGTAGGAAGTACATTACCTGCAACATAGTCAGTGCGGTTTCAAACTATTCTATGAAGAGCTGCCGAATCGCGCTGCAAACTGCTGCGGATCCCTATATTTCAATGTTGAAAATGGCCGGACAGCCAATCGAAGAGTCTAAATTTTAACTACTGCATAGTTTTGCAGTTTCGTGGATTTCGGAGTAATCCATCTACAGCACCTGCATCGCGAATGATAATTTGATATAAAACCACTTCTTGAAGGAGCAGCCAGCAGAGAAGCGAACTAAGTATTATGAGTAATTGGAAGCAGTTAGCAGGTGGCCTGGGATTTGTAGGCGCGATTTTTGTAATCGATACCCAGATTTTGGTCGAACCTACAGAAACCCCAGAAGGGATGATCTGGATAGAAAGCGGCTCATTTATCATGGGTTCGGACCAGGGTCTTCCGGACGAAAGACCAGCTCACGAAGTTCGCTTAAACGGATTTTGGATCGATAAATACGAAGTAACCAATGCCAATTTTTTTAAGTTCGTTGCCGAAACCGGCTACGAAACTTATTCCGAAGAAGTGAAAGACTCCCTGGTTTTCCAATCACCTTCTCTAACGCCCGAACAACCTGTTCGACCAATGTCTTGGTGGAGGCTGGTAGCTAACGCCGATTGGCAACATCCTGAAGGTGCGAAAGATTCAATCGAAAGAAAAGAGAGTCATCCAGTGGTTCATGTTACTTATGACGATGCTTCCGCTTATTGCAACTGGCTAGACAAAGATCTGCCCACAGAAGCGCAATTTGAATATGCGGCAAGAGGTGGTCTTGAGGGCGAAATATACAGCTGGGGATCACAACCACGCCATCGACATGAAACAATGACTAATCATTGGCAGGGAACCTTTCCGTATCACAATGAGAACTCAGACGGATATGCCAACACAGCTCCCGTTGGAAGCTTTCCTCCAAACGATTACGGGCTCTATGACATCACTGGCAATGTTTGGGAATGGGTTTCTGATTGGTACCACCCCAACTACTACTCAAACAGCCCACTAACAAACCCTGTCGGTGTGCCAAGATCGGAAAGTCTGGATCCTAATGAGCCAACCCTTCCCAAGCGATCAATTCGAGGTGGTTCTTTTCTATGCAGTGAAAACTATTGCAGTGGTTTCAGAGTCAGTGCTCGCATGCCGGCTGAGCCATCATCTAGCACCAATCACACTGGTTTTCGCTGTGTAGCGAATCACACCGGTTTCTTTCGCTAGTAGCCTCTAGAACTAAATTTCTCTCGCGATAAGCAGCTTCATTATTTCGTTGCTGCCGCCGTAAATTTTTTGTACGCGACTATCAGCATACATCTTGGCTATTGGATACTCCATCATGTAGCCATAACCACCGAAAAATTGCAGACACTCATCGACGATTTCGCACTGCTTTTGCGTCGTCCACCATTTAGCCATTGCCGCAGTAGCATCATCTAATTTACCTTCCGCTAACTGCATTGCGCATTGATCGACAAAGGTACGGGCGAGTTTTGCTTCGGTAAATCTTTCCGCCAATTTGAACTGAGTATTCTGAAAATCAAGTATACGTTTGCCGAACGCTTTTCTTTCTTTCACATATTCGGAAGTAATTTTTAATGCGCTTTCAATTGCTGCACAAGCTCCAGCGGCAATAATTAATCGCTCTTGAGGTAGCTGCTCCATTAGCTGAATAAAGCCTTTACCCTCAGAAGTTCCTAATAAGTTTTCTGCTGGGACTTCAACATCATCAAAGAAAAGTTCCGCCGTATCCTGGGCTTTCATTCCCAATTTTTCAAGATTTCGGCCACGTGTGAATCCACTCTCACCTTCTACACCGTCAGTCTCAACCATCACAAGAGAGATGCCTTTCCCGCCTTCCGATGGATCAGTCTTCGCAACAACACAGATCAAATTGGCTGTCATACCATTGGTAATGAAAGTCTTCTGCCCACTTAATCGATAGTTATCACCATCTTTTATGGCCGTGGTTTTTACACCTTGCAGATCTGAACCAGTTCCAGGTTCCGACATTGCAATGGCAGCGACCATCTCACCGGATGCCATTTTGGGTAACCATTTTTTCTTTTGTTCTTCGGTGCCATAAGAATTTATGTAATGGGCACAAATGCCAGAATGCACACCGTTACCGAATCCAGTAATGTGAGCGTAGGCCATTTCTTCAACCAGAACCATTTCATGTTTGAAATTTCCACCACCGCCGCCCCATTGTTCAGGAATGGAAGCACACAGCAATCCCGATTCACCAGCCTTTAACCAGGCATCCCGGTCTACATATCCCTGCTTTTCCCACGTCTTCACAACTGGCGAAAACTCTTTCTCAATGAATTTGCGCACAGCATCGCGCATGATGCTGAGCTCTTCATCCATCCATGGAGACCGATAATTATCCAATAACATAACTTATGCTCCCTCTTCTCCTTAGGTCGGTAACTCGCTCATGCGTTCAATAATCATGGCGTTTGCAGTACCGCCACCTTCACAGATTGCAACTAGTCCGTACTGAGCCTCTCTGCGCTCTAACTCATGTACTAGAGTAGTCATTAGTTTTGCTCCAGTTCCACCAAGCGGATGGCCAAGTGCTTGTGCTCCACCGTTGACATTGAGTTTTTCCTGATCTGCATTTAGAGCTTTAGCCCAGGCTAAAGGTACTGAACCGAATGCTTCATTAACTTCGAATAGATCAATGTCATCGATAGAAAGGCCTGCTTTCTCCAACGCTTTTTGCGTTGCAGGTATTGGCCCCTCCAACATGATTACTGGATCTGAACCGATAACCGCCAATGAATGAATTTTAGCACGTACTGGCAAGTTAAATTTTTTCACCGCATCTTCGTTGGCCACCATTATTGCAGCAGCACCGTCGCTAATCTGACTCGCTGTACCTGCAGTAATAACGCCACCCTCACGCAGTGAATTTAATCCCTGCATAGCTTCTAGCGATGCTTCTGGACGAATCCCTTCATCGATATCGTGGACATCTACACTTCCATCTTCGAGCTTGATGTTTAGTGGCACTACTTCGTCTTTAAAATAGCCACTCTCGGTTGCATGAGCTGCGCGTTCATGACTGAGTAAGCCGAAGGCATCCAGGTCGTCCCGTGTTATGTCATATTTCTCAGCAAGTAATTCAGCGCCGTCGAATTGTGAAAACTGAATGCCAGGGTATTGCAGTTCGAGACGCTCACCCTTTGGTATGCCACGACCATGTTCAAGTCCATCGCGGATATTGGAACCAATTTCAACGGTACTCATTGCTTCAACGCCACCACAGATGATTACATCCTGAGTTCCGGACATAACTGCCTGTGCGCCAAACTGAATCGCCTGTAAAGAAGAACCACATTGTCGATCAACTGTAGTACCTGGTACTTCCAGATCAAGCTTGGAAGACATTGCTACGTTGCGACCCAAGTTATTGGCTTGGGAACCAATTTGCGAAACCACACCAAAAATTACGTCATCTACCTTATCGGAGGGAATACCAGTTCTATCAACCAGCTCATCTACCACCACTGCACCCATATCTACTGGATGTATGTCGCTAAGTCTTCCTTTTTTTCTCCCGGTTGCGGTTCTTACCGCTGCCACGATGTATGCATCTGCCATTTTTTTGGTTCCTCTGTAAACCTATGTTTGCTCCGGAGCAAAAATGTGAATTTCATGCTCCAGTTTTTTGTTCCTTAATAGTTTGCGATTAACAATTAGAAAATTACTTCTTCCTAAATAGCTGGCATTCGAATACCAGCATCTAGTCTAATCACTTCACCATTTAAATAACCGCAATTCACAATGTGCGCGACTTCCTCTGCGAATTCGTCTGGATGACCAAGTCGTTTAGGAAATTGAGTAATTTCAATTAGCGGTTCTTTAACTTCATCTGGTGCCGAAGCTAATAGCGGTGTTTCAAAGACACCTGGCGCTATTGTCATTATGCGAACTCCGCGTTTTGCTAAGTCTCTTGCTATCGGTAAAGTCATCGCGACTATACCGCCCTTACTCGCCGCGTAACCTGCCTGGCCCGTCTGGCCATCGAATGCTGCAATGGATGCAACATTTACGATGACACCTCGCTCCTGATCTTCAGTTTGTGGCTCATTGGTTTGCATGACTTCTGCGCAAAGCCTTAACACATTAAACGTTCCAATAAGATTCACTCGAACAATATGTTCAAACTTCTCCAGTGGCATTGGCCCATTTTTACCAACCGTTCTAGCTGCTCCACCAATACCGGCTGAATTAACATTGATGTGAATGGAGCCAAAACCTTCAGTAGCTGAGGCAATCGCTTGTTTCACCGATGCTTCATCGGCAACATCACCCGCTTGGTATTTTGCTTTATTTGCAAATTCTTCAGCTGCTTTTGCCAACGCTTCTTCGTTTAAGTCGTATAAAAAAACATTCGCACCTGCTGCGACAAAGTTTCTGGCTGTTGCCAGGCCGAGACCGGAAGCACCACCGGTTATAAAAGCAGTCTTGTTTTCTAAATCCATGACTTATTCGTTCCACCCCGAGTCTAAATATTGGACGCGAAAGGATAATCTATCCCTGTTTAAAAGTGAATCGGCTCACCACCGAGGAAATATTTCTAGCTCAACTAAATGACTGATTTCTCCTATATTTTCAAGTTTTGATCCCATATCATTCGTGGTCGATGTAGATTTTGCTAAGGAAAAGAGATGGGACCTCTCTCTAGAATAAAAGTAGTTGAGATGGCAGCAATCGGACCTGGTCCGTTTTGCTCAATGATGCTGTCGGATATGGGGGCGGAAGTTATTCGAATTGATCGCCTTAATCAGAAAGGAAGCGGCCACCGCAGCAATGTCTTGTACCGTGGACGAAAGTCCATCGCAGTGGATCTGAAAAATCCTAAGGGAGTCGAAACAACGCTGGAATTAATTGATCAGGCTGATGTATTAGTTGAAGGATTCAGGCCGGGTGTGATGGAAAGGCTTGGTCTAGGCCCTGAGGTTTGCTTAGCAAGAAATCCCCAACTTGTGTTTGGTCGCATGACTGGCTGGGGCCAGGAAGGACCTCTCTCGCAAGCTGCAGGTCATGACATCAATTACATTTCCATTGCTGGAGCTTTAGGTGCAATGGGATATCCGGATCGCCCACCAGCACCTCCTCTCAATCTTGTTGGCGACTTCGGCGGAGGGGCGATGTATTTGCTTTCTGGAATTCTTGCTGCCTTGGTTGAAAGAAGCACTTCTGGACAAGGCCAGGTTATCGATGCAGCAATGACTGACGGCACTGCCAGTTTATTAAGTCCGTTTTTCGGCTTAATTGACATGGATATGTGGACCACTGATCGTTATTCCAATCGCCTAGACGGAGCTGCTTATTACTACGGTAGCTACGAGTGTAAGGACGGAAAATATATTTCCGTGGGTTCCCTCGAGCCTCAGTTTTACGCACTCCTTTTGGAGAAATGCAAAATCACCGATGAATCTTTTAAAGAACAACTGGATCAGGACGCTTGGCCGAAAAAGAGAGCGAAGATGGAATCCATTTTTAAAGCAAAGACACGGGACGAATGGTGCGAGATTATGGAAGGTAGTGATGTTTGTTTCGCACCAGTGCTAGATTTAGCAGAAGCGCCAGATCACCCACATAATAAAGCCAGAAATACATATGTGGATTTTGAAGGAGTAACCCAACCCGCTCCTGCGCCTAGATTCAGTCGCACTCAAGGCAAGATTCAATCTTCTTCTGCGCTCGCCGGAGAGCATACCGATGAAGTACTCGCAGAATGGGGTTTTGATGTTGATAAAATTGAAGAGCTAAAAGTTGCAGGGGGCAATCTAAGATAGCAATGGAAGTAGCAGTTCTAACCCAAAGAAGATGGTGGGCTGGAGTAGTCCACAAAACAAAAAGCTAAGCGATATCAACCTCTAGCGATTTACACTATCGAGGAAGTTAAAATGGAGAAAATTCTTTATGTGCTAGGATTAATTGTAATTCTAGCAGGCTGTGAAGCCTTAACGTCACCAAATGATGGCATACCGCGAATTCGTTCTCAGGCTGATGTTAATGCCTATAACGCAACCGTTTCAGTCGCAAGTAATAGATTAGTTTGCACCCGTGAGCGAGTAGTTGGATCGAATATTCCTCAGTTTGTTTGCATGACTGTGGCACAGCGAGAACGTATAGCAGAACAAGCACGAGAAGATGTACGTCAACTCTCTGACGAACTGCAAACCGTAATCGGCAATTGATGCTATGCATTGCCATACAAACTCATAGCTGAGTGGCGGCTCCTTGAGCTTGGAAAGACAAAGGAAACAAGCCTCTCAGCCTAATTAGCCCGGCTTGTGACAATTAGTCTCGTTAAGCTGTTTTTAAGCTCAGACCACGTATAATGAAGGTAAATCAGTAGGAGCTATGATTGCCATGATAATGGTGCAAAGTACATTTCAGTTAGATTCCGAAAACAAAGACGAAGTTATTCGATTAATGAAGAGTATGGTTCGCCTTTGTCGCCAGGAACACGGCTGCATAAGCTATGAATATTATGAAGGGGTAACAGACCCCTTTCAGATAATTCTTTTACAGGAGTGGAAGAACGCTGATTGTCTGCAGGAACATTATCAAACTGATCATATGGCAGAATTTTTAAATAAACTTGGAAAGTATTTAGACAGCCCAGTCAGCAGTCGCTCTTATGTTTCTCAGGAAGAAACTACAGTCAGCGCACATTCAAGCGAAGATCTGCCGAAACCAGAGCAAACTATCCACTAATTAATTATCTCGTGCTTCAAATTCTTTTATAGTGTCCGTAATTTCTCGCGCCAATTCATTTGGAATAGGAAAAGTTAAGTGATACTGAGAAATCTTCCAACCATCTGGAGTTTTAATCAGCACGCCAGTGCCTCTGCTTGTGCCATAGCTTTCACTATCCAGAATTTCATCAAACCAGGCTGAGTTTCCGTCCGGCGTTAAATTTATATGACGATCCATCGGGTAGTAAACCCATCCGCTTCGATCACCGGCGTATTCTCTAAAAACCTCTTTTGGCCAACGTTCTGCTGCATCTGTACCTAAAAACACACCATCGTCACTCATCAAAGCGAAATAATTATCCCAGTCACTCCTCGAAGCTGCTTCATGATAAGCATCGAGAACTTCGTTTATAGCTTGCAATTCAGAACTAATTGATTGGGCAAATACTGTAGATGCCGTCAACACAAAAAAACTGAGGATTAATTTTTTCATAGTGATTGCTCTGTACTAAGTGATTCGGATTGATTTTGTGTTTGTTCAAATTCTCCGTTGCCAAGCCTGGCGAAATAGTCTTTTGCTACTTCCCGAACTTTTGGCGCGAGAATAATTGTTGAAAGCATTGTTGGTATCGCCATGGTTGCGTAAACACCATCAAATAAACTGATTACCGCATCGAGAGATGCCACCGCGCCAGCAGTTACCAGTGCCATGTATCCGTATAAATAGTACTTTTCCGTTTTAGTACCGAATAAAAAGGCCATGCACTTGCTGCCATAATAGGAATAGGTCAGTACGGTAGTAATACTTAACACAATAACCATTAGTAATACGAGATAAGCACCGAAGCCTGGAAACGCCTGTTCATAAGCTTGTGAGGTTAAAGTGACTCCAATCGCATCTCCTTCCCAGACACCTGTAACAAGCAGGGCCAAAGCAGTACAAGTGCAGATAATCAAGGTATCGATGATTGGTCCTATCATAGCCACCAGACCCTCCCGGGTTGGTTCATTGGTTTTAGCTGCACCATGGGCGAGAGACTCAGTTCCAAGACCAGCTTCATTCGAAAATACGCCTCGCTGTACGCCAACAAGGATCACTGCTCCCAGCACACCTCCAGAAACTGCGTCCCCGGTAAATGCGTCTGTGATTATCAAAACCAACATGACTGGAATTTCGGTGATATTACTGAGCAGCAAAATTAATGTAATGCCAAAGTAAAACACCACCATAGTGGGAACTACCTTGGCGGCGAAGGCGGACACCCGCCTAATTTTTCCAACCGCTATTGAAAAAAGAATTATCGACAGCGTGATTCCCATTATTAAATCAAAAGTGAAATGATTATCAGTAGTTGCAATTCCTGCAGGAATTGCAATTAAGTCTCGAACTATTTGTACTAATTGGTTGATTTGAAAAACTGGCAAGGTGCCAAACATGCCAGCAATCGCAAACATCCACGCTAACGGCAGCCACTTTCTACCCAGTGCTTCGCGAATAACATACATCGGTCCGCCCTGAAGCTTGCCGCTATCATCTTTGCCGCGATACATGATAGCAAGGGAGGCGGTATAAAACTTGGTAGAGATACCTACCAAGGCTGTTACCCACATCCAGAAAACAGCGCCGGGCCCACCCACTGTAATTGCCAAAGCAACACCAGTGATATTTCCCAAGCCAATAGTTCCAGCAAGCGCAGTAGCCAGTGCGCGGTAGTGAGTAATATCACCTGCGGCTTCTGCACTTTGAGTATTGTATTTACCACGGAGCAGATCATAGGCATGGCCTAGATAGCGAAAGTGCATCAATCGGGAATGCACCATAAAGAATAAACCGCCACCTACTAAGAGAACCCCCTAAGGGTAGTCCCCACATGAAATTAGCGAAAGCGGCTAAGACTGCTTCTATTTCTGCCATTTGTTCCTTTAAGGATTTATTCTTATATTGATGGAGCTATCGAATATTATCGGCGAATCTAAATTCCGCAACCGGTTCTGAACCGGTTAGATGTTCCACAAAATAATCCCAGCGACGTTTCATAAAATAGCGCCTGTTGCCAAAACCATGTCCAGCATTTGGCAATATCACTAGATCGAAATCTTTTCCAGCTTCAATGAGTGCGTTTCCCCAACCAATAAGGTACCAGGGAAAGGGTGCACATTGGTGTCCAGCATGCCATGAGCAAGCATTAGCTTGCCTTGCAGTTCGCCTGCTAGTAACTGATTCGCTTGATTGTCGTAGTTAGTAGAGAGAGTTGCTGCACTACTCCCGCTACTTGTGGGATTTGCTTCCGGATAGGTTTCCAACAATCCCTGCCACTTTTCGCCCCAATCGTCTTCATAGTTACGATTGTCATGATTCCCTGCTCCAGACACTGCCACCTTATAAAAATCCGGGTAACGAAGAATTCCTGCAGTTGAAGCGAAGCCTCCACCGGAATGGCCCCAGATACCGACTCTATCCAGATCCATATAAGGATACCGCTCTCCTAATTGCCGAATGGCCGCAACTTGATCTGGGAGTCCATTGTCACCCATGTTGCCGTAGTAAGCATCGTGAAATGATTTAGATCGACCAGGTGTCCCCAGCGCATCCACCTCAACCACGATGAAACCAAGTTCTGCGATTGCTTGTTTGTCATTACGAGAAGCACGGAATGAACGACTGCCCACACTGCCACTCTGGGGGCCAGGATATAGATAATTCAACACTGGGTAGCGCGCAGCAGCTTCGAAGTTTGATGGTCGATACATCAATCCGAACAAATCTGTCTGCTGATCTCTAGCTTTTACACTGAATGGAATAGGCTCAACCCATCCTAATGCAAACAGAGCAGAAATGTCTGTTTCTTCTAACTCCATCAACACATCGCCATTTGTATTTCGTAGAACGGCATTAGCTGGCTGAGTCGGAGTCGAGTAAATGTCAGTAAAGTAGTTGCCTGAATCTGACCAGGTAATCATATGATGCGCGGGTTCTGGCGTTAATAGTTCTAATTCCGATCCATCAAAATTTATTCGATAGAGATAATGGAAATACGGATCTCCGGGCTCGCGGTTGGCAGCAGTAAAGTAGAGTTTGCGATTCAACGCATCTACTTTTTCTACATCTAATACACTCCAGTTCCCAGTTGTAATGCGCTGCTTAAGTTCACCGGTTTCTAAATTATGTAAATAGAGATGGGCCCAATTATCCTGTTCAGAGAACCAAATAAACTCATTATCATCATGCAGCACGCGCCAGTTTTTATCACTAAACCCGGATTCAAAATAGGTCTCTACCGACTCCGTAAAGACATCCCTTACTTCGCCGTTTTCAATATCGGCGACGCGCAATTGGGCAATTTTGTGATCTCGACTTGAAGAAACGAAGGCAAGGTTATTGCTATCATGACTCCATTCAACATCAAGAAAGATACCCCCTCTTCCAGCAATATGGTCACTAGTCGTAGACCTGTGGGGGTCAGGTTGCATATTTAACTGAACAATTCTTGGCTCAGGATCCAGATGGATCACAATTCTTTCTATCATAAAAATGTGATCATCACCCGGTAGCGGATACTTCCACGCATCCAGTTCTGGATGACCAACCTGAGTCGTATAGAGATACATCTCGCCTACCTGACGGCCATCATGTCTGAAGGTCGCAATTTTATTGGAATCCGGGGACCAGAGCAGAACAGGTCCATCGCTTCGTAACCAACCTGCATTATTCGTTGCGTAACCGTAGTTCTCAATTCCGTCAAATGTGAGCTGAGTTAGCTCGTTTGTGCTGGTGTTTCTTATCCAAAGATTGTGCTCTTCAATAAAAGCAGCTTTACTTCCATCAGGTGATAAAAATTCGTTCGGTGGTATTTCAGCTAACTGTTGTAAATCGTTATTGGAGAGACTGTACTGATAACTTCGATTTTGAAAATCAAAATAAAGCAGATCATTGTCTGCATCTATCTCTAAATTTCCGAGAATTAGGTCATTAGAATCTACTTCCTGCTTCGTAATTTGAGAAATAATCGCAGCAAGCTGAACTCCATCAAAAAGCGTTTGCTTGGATTGATCGGCAAGACTAGCAACAATGAACTCAGTACCGGGTGCGGTAGATCGCCTATAAATTAGCAGATCTCCTTCCTGCCAGTATTGGGCGAGAATGTCATTTTTTACTAGCTCCGCCGTATTTGCAGAGAGGAATCCTTCTGCTCGCTGGTAATCTTCGATCCCCAAATTAGCTGCTTGGTCAGTTAGTTCATTATTTGCCTCTGGGATGCAGCCAAGCAATACCGCGCTGGCAATGAAAGCAGAGACACCCGGAATTCGTAAAGCTTTCATAAATACTCCATTATTCCTGTATTACAGATGATGCCGCTTGAATTCTACCTTGAACTCAGGCATCTGCATCAATTGCAATGAAATAATTAGAGTAAACTATCGAGGATGAGATTAGTTGAATCGACGATGCGCTCGTCTCGAGGTCGCAGATCGGGATCGAAACTGACATCAGTTAGATGTTGTAAGCCCTGGATATATCTGAGCGCAATCTGATTAGCCTGTTCGTCTGTAAACTGCTGGTCCTTCTGCTCTTTAACCATGCCCCTTGCGAATTCTTTGGAAAAAGACACAGGCTTGCCATCACGAGTCAAAAGCACACCGTTATCATCGAGTTTCCAGAAGCGGGAAGAATCCATGGTATATAGCTCGTCGGCTGAAACGATTTCGCCGCTGGTGTTTATGCCATGTTCGGTTTTTGTATCCACCAACACCATACCCTTAGTGGACAAGTAATGAGAAACCATGCCAAAGGCCATAATCGAGGCGTTGCGAATTTGCGCATACTGCTCCCAACTGCAAACACCCTTGTCGATTAAAAACTCCGCATCGATAGTTTTATCGACTTTGTCTTTAGTGCTGGGTGTATCCATCAAGTAAGGCAATACACCATTCGGTTCTAAAGAAGAAATTGATAAGTTATGACCTGCATAGTTGAAAATTTCCTCTCCTTGCCCTTTTGCAGCCAACCAATGTTGATACAGAGAAGTACTGGTTGAACTTTCTGCCATATATAAACGCAGTACGTTTTCCAGCATAATCAGATTCAGATTTTTCTGCTGGAATTACGGTGGAGCTAGGCAGTAGACCTTCAACATGAAATTGAGAAGAGCCTAAAACATCTTTGACCAAATTCAGCATATGGTCATGATTAAACGCCAGTACCTGGTCTTTAAATGGAATTGCTCCGCGATTCACATCATGGGTCGATATTCGATTGTTACGGAACATTAGACGAATCGGCTGTCCTGCTTTAGTAACAAGGTTTTCGCGAAAAACCGAATCGGAAACCTTTCCTTCCAGAACGGTAGCCCCACTCAGACGAGGCATGTCACCGTCCTCAATAATCTGTTTAATGGGCCTGCCTTGGTTAACTGTGGCGCCGTGCTCAGTTACCAAATCGCGAATTTGCTGTTCGTCTAACATGGGTAATTTATTCTTCTGTCCCTAGGAATTGGAAAAGAGACGAAGAATAGATGAAGAAAGAATTGACTACAAGATTTGTCGTTCACAGTAGTATGAAACTGGCTTAATCAGTTTTTATACGGTATAAAAAATTTTGGTGAGTGGGATTCTCGAGCCCAAACTAAGTATCAGGAGTGCGGGGCATGCGATCCTTAGTAGCAGTTTTATTAACAATGGTTAGTTTCCCAGCCATGGGAGACGTAGAGTCGGAATCTAACAATACAGAAAATCTTGCTAACACTCTTACTGCCGGTTCGGTCATTACTGGTCAGTTGGCCAATGACACTGATTTTGACTATTATCAAATCGCCTCAAACAACTCAGATGCATTAAAAATCGAATTTACGTCAACAAATTCGACGGGAACTGAGAATCTATGGGTACTGATAGTTCAGCGCCCATCTGACAACATTATTGTTTTTCAACAAACGCTAAACCCAACCTCTGAGTCACCCATAAATCGCACTGTGGAAATCAGTGAAAATGGAAATTACATTATTTTGATTGCACCAGTTGGCGGATCCACTCCTACCCCAAGCGAAGACTATGATCTAACAGTCACGCCAAATAACTTTCAGGCACCGCTGAGTTCATTTAACGGTGTCTGGCAAGACGATATCGGTTCCGCCTTTTATTCGGTGCATGAAGGTAGTGAAGGGGTCCTCTATATTGAGTTACCACGAGATGGCAGCGCCTGGAAGGCATACCTGGGCGGACGCCAAAGCAATGTAGCAATTCTCGATCAGGTGGTCGGACCTGGTAGCTCACGCCTAGAGCTGACCTTTATTTCAACAAACTCATTGGAAGCTCGTTATCTTTCCTGTCAAACCGAACAAGGCGGGAGTTGCTCCGTCGCAAACGGTGAGATGATTTACACTGCGATATTTGTCTACGGTGATTGAAGAACGACTTTTCCCTCAAGAAGTTTGTCACAGCGCTTTTGGTCATAGCCAAGAGACTGTAAAACGATAACAGTATGCTCTCCAAGTTGTGGCGCAGGGGTCCTCACACTTGCCGGGGTCTCACCAAAGCGGGCGGCAGGTCGTGCTTGCCGGACTTCCCCGAAACCTTCCTGTATTTCGCGCAAGATTGTGCCACTCTCCACAATCTGGGGGTGATCGAGAAGATCCTTTCGATCTAACAAAGGCGCACAAGGAACGTCAGCGGCATCCAATTTTTCAAGTAATTCTCCTGTCGCTCGTTTACTAACTTCTGCTGCTATAACTTCGCGGCGCAATTCTGCATTTTTGCGGCGGGCCAAAGCTGTACTGAAGCGCTCATCATCGATTAGATCTTCCCTATCCAAAGCACTACAAACTGCTTGCCATTCCTTGTCGGAAATTATACTAATCGTCATGTAACCATCTTGGGTTTCGTAGATTAAATCGATAGAAGAATAAGTTCGTTTAATATCCATTTCCTGGTCGGCAAATACCAATCCCCCCATACCTTCTGGCCAAAGGAAGGCTATAGTTGCTTCCAGCATTGAAATCTTTATGTGTTGCCCTTCCCCGTGCCTCTCACGATGGAACAAGGCACTGGAAACAGCTTGCGCCGCGGTTAAAGCAGAAACCTTATCGGCAAGAATTATTCGAAACATATTGGGTCGCTGGGTTTTTCGGTCGGCTTGAATATCGGTGGCACAGGATAGGGCCTGAACTATAGGATCATAGACGCGCTTGTGAGCATAAGGGCCCTTTTCACCAAATCCACTGATAGAAACAAAGATAATGCCACGATTAACTTTCCGTACTTCCTCCTCGGGAAAACCCATTCTCCTCATTGCCCCCGGCCGAAAGTTTTGCAAGAGTACATCCGCATCCTTGATTAAGTCCCAAAGAATTTGTTTTCCCAACTCGGTTTTAAGATCTACTGCCAAGGATCTTTTATTTCGATTACAGGAATAAAACCCAGGATTCAAACCGTTGTGGGTCTCTCCTAAATGACGAAGCTGCTCTCCATGAATGGGTTCGACTTTTATAACATCCGCCCCCTGGTCTCCCAGCATCATCGCTGCTACTGGTCCCGAAACCATACTGGTTAGATCTAATACTTTGATTCCTTCTAAGGGTCCCATACCTGACCTCAACTATTTTTTTGGTTAACTTTTTTTGCTTTTATATAAGCTTTGCGTTGAACAATTCGCGCTCTATATTCTTCGAGCTCTGACTCTAATTCTATTTCGTAGGCATTAACCCAGTTTAAGCAAGTGGTCAGAAATATATCCGACAAACTGAAGTTTTCATTCAAAACATACTCTCTCCCGCGCATGTACTTGTGAATAACATTAAGTTGTCTTTTTACATATGCTTCCGCCGCATCCATCGCTGCAGGAGCCTCCCCATAAATAGAAGCCAATGCTCCATGTCGACGCATGACATAGAGACTGGTCTCATCAAGCTCACCATAAATGAAGGCAAGCCATTCGTCTTCTTTAGCCCGCCCTTCAATGGTGTCAGGGGTTTGTAATGTATCGGGGCTGCCGTACTTGTTAATAAGATAACGACTGATCGCCATAGTTTCAGAAAGCCCTAAATCACCATCCTCACAAAAAGGTACTTTTTGTTTTGGATTAAGCTCCGTGTATTGATCAGTTTGGGTTTCTCCGGTCCGCGGACCGATGGGATTTAATTTGTAAATTAGTCCCAGTTCTTCGGCCACCCAGATAGGCCTGAGGGTTCTGGCAGTACCAGCTCCCCAAAGTATCAGTTTTGATTTTTGTTGTTTTGATTTCAATTGATGCGCCTCAAGCTCGAGCACATCATACTGGCTTATAAGGGGATCAAGGAAGTGCAAGCAAAGAAATCATTAGGCCTTTAGCTATTACTATGAATAGGGTCCAAGCAAGCTTGCGGCGTTCTTTTGTTATATTAGTCTAACCTTTTCTACAGAATTGCCTTTCAAGTTTCGATAGATATCGGCGCCTAAAATGGGTAGATGCGGGCTAGAAGGAATAACTGGTTTTAGTAATGATGCAAGGTGACAAAGTTTTCTTCAGTAAATCTTGTTGATTTTTTCCAATAAGGAGACTTGACAATGAAATCCGCCTCAAAGACCCTTGGGCCTTCATTGAGAAATAAAAGATGCTCTCATTATAGTCTCCTTCCAAAATCACAAGGAGAAGCAAAATGAATAAGAATAATACTAAAGACTCAGATCGTTCTCTTCCCAAAACTGATCGTCGCAAATTCCTGAAAGGCGCCGCTACAAGTGCGGCAGCCCTCGCCATCAGTCCGACTGCGAAAGCTCAGGACCCGTCAGCCTACAATGCGTCCTACACTGCACCTAGTTATCAGCAAATGCAGCGGGATGCGGGCATGGTGACACCACCGGAACCAGATACTCGCATGGTGGTGCGACCCGGATCGGACCTGATGGTGCAAGCACTCAAAGAAATGGGTATAGAATTTGTGACCTCCAATCCCGGTTCCAGCTTTGAAGGTATCCAGGAGTCCATCGCTAACTACGGCGATCCACCCAATCATCTGCCCGAGTTTATAACTGCGCTGCACGAAGAATCATCTGTGGACATGGCTAATGGTTATGCCAAGTCGGAAGGGAGACCAATGGTAGCAATGCTGCATGGCACTCTTGGCATTCAGCATGCATCAATGTCCATTTTTCAGGCGTACCACACTGGAACACCTATGCTGCTCCTTGTGGGTCGCGATGTTGGATTCATCCAGGCTCATACCGCGGACGACATGGCAGCCATGTGCCGCAGTTTTACCAAGTGGGATGCACAGCCAACAAGCCTCGAAGAATGTATTGATACTCTCCATGAAGCATACCGCCAGGCAGTTACCCCCCCTACCGGTCCTGTCATGGTGGTTATCGACATCGAATTGCAAAAAGAAGAAGCGCAGGGTTTCCAGCTACCCCCGTTCCGCCCTGCAGTTATTGAAGGCATCGACGCCGCTACTGCAAAGAACATCGCGCAGAGACTCCTCAATGCCAATAATCCCCGACTGGAAACCGGCCCATTTCGAACTCCGGAAGGGGTTGAATCAGCGGTGCAACTAGCTGAGTTGGTAGGCGCGAGCACTTCTACAACCGCAGTTGCAGCTTCGATGAGCTTTCCGCAGCGTCACCCAATGTGCGGTCCCGGCGCCGATACCAATTATGATTTTATACTGGGATTGGAAGCAGCATCACCAGATATCACACTGAAACGACCCATAGTCAACTCTTTGACCGCGGAACGCGATAAAATGAGCATCGGATTTGGCAGCCTTCGGGAAAACTATGTGCCAAATCCACCCGGTGCTGAACCCACTCCCATGGAAGAAGATCAGCGAGCCAACCAGGGCACATTGTTGACCATCGATGCCCAAGCCTCTATTCCCATTATAATCTCTGAACTCAGCAGGTTAATTACACCAGAGCAACAACGAGTGATCAATGAGCGGAAAGCCCGCCATGCCACCGCCAATAGAGAAGCATTTCTGAGCGCTCTCGCTGACGCCGTAGAAGAGAAAAAACGAGGCTGGGATCTTAGCCCAGTTAGTACGGCTCGCCTATATGCAGAATTGTGGCCACTGATAATGAATGAGGACTGGTGCCTAGCTTCTCCTACTAACTTTTCTGGGGGTCATCACCGTCAACTGTGGGAGCACAACAAACCATACAGCTTTCTTGGCACCCAAGGAGCAGGTGGCATGGGTTACGGTCTCGGCGCATCTGTCGGAGCAGCACTAGCAGCGCGTAGTCGTGGCCGATTCGTGGTGAATGTGCAATGCGATGGAGATCTGAATTATGCACCGGGAGCTCTATGGACAGCTGCTCATCATGAATTGCCGATGCTCGCTGTCATGCATAATAACCGGGCCTGGCACCAAGAATATATGTTTGTTCAGTATCTCGCCGGTGTCCGCGGCCGCGGTACGGAGCGCGGTCATATCGGTTGCGTGCTTCGAGATCCATTCATCGACTACTCCAAGATGGCAGAATCTTATGGTGTAGCGAGTGAAGGCCCGATCGAAGATCCAACTCTTTTAGCCGCAGCTCTAAATCGCGGTGTAGAATCAGTAAAAGCCGGTAAGCCCTATCTAATCGATGTAATCACCCAGCCGCGTTAGGAGACAAAAGATGAGACGAGTCCTTATCGGAACCATAACGTTTTTGTTAGGTAGTATTGCTACATCGATGGCCTATTCACAGGAGCTTGGGCCTGTGAATGGGAATGCGGAAGCTGGCGCACAACTTTATTACGATCATGGCTGCCACGGTTGTCATGGTTATTCAGGATACGGACGCCAAGATCTGAACAACACCGGCAGCCCATGGTTAATGAACGTCGAAGTATTTCGAGCCTTCCTGCGCGCTCGAGCGAATGAAGCTCCCATTTTACCGTCTACTTCAATGCCCAACTACCCGCAGAATTCTCTGAGTGATGAGATGGTAAACGATATCTATGCCTATATCCGCTCCCTGCCAGATAATAGGCCAGAAACCGAAGACATCCCCACCCTCCTTAATATCTTAGAAGCAGCGGGACAACGAGAATTCAAAAAATAGGAAATTAATCCCGTTGTTAGCGAAAAGCTAACTTAGTTATGTGAACGAGTTAGCAATCTAAAAATCTGCGACACCAGGACCAAGCTTTCTAGCGAATAATTGCTAGACAGTATGACACACATTTCTAATGAAATGATTTAATCTGCCTTGCTTTTGGCAAATATAGAATATTTTGTAGTCGAACATGACAATCTCCTCGACGATTATTGCTTTGTCAGTCGTTCTTTCAACTATTTGCCTGATCTACTTGAACAACACAGAAATGACTCAGAGAGTTGATAAATCTAACCAACCTAAATCATGGAATAAGTTGCTTAAATATTCTGCTAATGGCCAGTGGTGCTGATTTGTGTAGCAAAGAAAAAGGGAAGCTGATTTCTCTGCTCCCCTTAATTGTATGGTGCCGCCACCAAGAGTCGAACTCGGGACCTGCTGATTACAAGTCAGCTGCTCTACCACGGCTGAGCTATAGCGGCTTCGTTTCAATCTTAGACCAAATCGAGGCGCGCATACTACAAAAAATTACATGGCGGTTCAATAGCGCTAAGCGGCACCTTTTCTCTCGGCTTAGGTGGTGCGGCGGATGAGGAATGATAGTTCAATCTAATAGCAAGATGCGTCAGAAATTGCTAACGCGAGAGATATTGCAGTCACTTACACATTTATCACAGCAATTCCCAATGCGTTGTCGCCAAAAATTAAAGTATCAAGATTTCTTTGCAAGGAAAAATATAGAACGACGTAATTCGCAAGATAGTTCGAATAGCTCACAGCAACCCAACTCTGGTGTCGCTTGTTTAGCCAGTTTAATGCTGAAAATGATTTTCTGTCGCAATAGGCGGGCATGAACAACAGAAATGAAGAATACTAAGTTAAACCCTATTTTGCTAAAGTATTCACAGGCTTAGGGACGAAATCACTAAATTCTAGGGTTAGGTTTCGAAGAGAAATCAGGCAAAGCTGGTGAACATTTCTCCATCAATACAAGAATTTTTTCAAATGATGGCTCTGTGGGGCTGGATCTGGATAATTCCTATTCTAGAAAAGCTTTCCCCTCTTAAAGGGCAGAAATTCATCCGGCCCGGAATGATCAATGACCTGATTCATACCTATCACCGTGTCCATCTCTGGAGTTTTTTAAATGCTGCCCTTATTGCCTGGCTCGCTGCCTATGCCCAGGAACACGGAGGTCAGGGACTATTCGGAAGAGGCGCTTTGATTGACGCGCATTGGTCTATCACTGCCTTATGCGTAATGTTGTTCGGACATGTCTCATTCTATGTGGCGCATTACGCCTGTCATAAAGTTCCGTTGCTGTGGCAGTTTCACAAAGTTCATCACAGTTCTCTGAAACTGGATTCATTTTCTACCAGCCGCTTTCATATTTTTGATAAAACATTATTTGCCGCGCCTTATTTAATGCTCGTGACTTATTTCCAACCAGATCCGGGAATTGTATTTCTCTTTATTTCCTTAAATGATTTTTGGGGACGATATGGCCATGGCAATATTAAGGACCCACACTGGATTGGATATTTTTGAGTAATCCAAAATTCCATCGTGGCATCATTCAAATCATCCGGAAGCTATCGATAAAAATTTTTCTGCTGAATTTAATTTTCTCGATTGGATTTTTGGACTGCCTACTATCCAAAAGACAAAATACCGGCAGATTTTGGTTTCGAAGGCTACAGCAACAATATTATCATTCACATTACCACCATTTGTCGATTGTTATAAAATTGTTAAAAGAATGGCTGGATAGCACTTCTGCGCAAACCCAAACAAACCGAAACCGAGGGTTTTGGAAATAGCAAACGCTAGTCTCGACATGACCAATCCAACTGAGTCTACTGCCTGGAATGATCTCTTCGCCTTTGTCTGATTTTAAGCATGAAGATTTTCACCTTGCCCAGTTATTTGAGGATAATGATCGCTTCTCAGAGTTTTCAGTCAGCCATGAAAACTTGCTTTTGGATTACTCGAAGAATTTTGTAACTACTGAAACTATGGGTACTCTTATTGAGCTAGCCAAGGAAATGGGGCTAACTGATGCAATCAATGCAATGTTTGCGGGAGAGAAAATCAACATCACTGAAAATCGCGCCGCACTCCACTCAGCTTGTCGAATTCCAGAAGAAAAAAACTCGAATACAGAAATTGTTAGCTGCCTAAAACAAATGGACTCATTTGTTACCGCGATTCATTCCGGTGAATGGAAAGGTTACTCGGGAAACAAAATTACCGACATTGTAAATATTGGCATCGGTGGTTCTGATTTAGGTCCGGTATTCGTTTGTGATGCTCTTTCGAGTTTTTCTACAAACGACATAAAGCCACATTTTGTTTCTAACGTGGATCCTACTGATCTTGATAATGTCGTTGCGGGTTTAGATCCAGCAACCACATTATTTATTGTCGCATCCAAGTCATTTAAAACCCTAGAAACTATCCAAAATGCCCATGCAGCGAAGAACTGGTTGCTGTCTCAGTCCGCCTCCCCTGAATGCATAAGAAATCATTTCGTTGCAATAACAACGAATTCTGCTGCAGCATCAGAATTTGGCATACAAGAGCAAAACCTCTTTCCCATGTGGGAATGGCTAGGCGGTCGTTATTCTTTATGGTCAGCGATTGGTCTGCCTATTGCTCTTTCCATTGGTATGAATCATTTTCGCCAGCTACTTGCCGGCGCCCATTCCATGGATAAGCACTTTCATTCTACAGAGCTCCGTAAAAATCTTCCGGTAATAATGGGGCTGCTCACTGTTTGGTATACAGGATTCTTGAACGCCCATAGTCATGCAGTTGTTCCTTACAGCCAAAAGCTTCAGCGGTTCCCTGCTTATCTGCAGCAACTGTATATGGAAAGCTTGGGTAAGAATGTAAATAAGAATGATGAACCAGTAACTAGTAACACAGGTGATGTATTGTGGGGTGCTGTCGGTACGAATGCTCAACATTCCTTTTTCCAACTATTGCATCAGGGCACAGAATTTATTCCGGTGGATTTTCTCGGTGTTATAAAACCGACGAGTGAAGGAAACGATGCTAGTCGAAGGCAACAATACTTATTAGCAAATTGCTTAAGCCAAAGTCTGGCGCTAATGCAGGGAAATAATGATTCTTCGGATCAACATAAAAAAATCCAGGGAAACAAACCGAGCAATATACTTCTTATAAATGAACTTAATCCTTATAACCTTGGCAGTCTTATTGCTCTTTATGAACATAAAACTTATGTACAAAGCGTAATTTGGAACATCAATGCATTCGATCAATGGGGAGTTCAATTAGGGAAAGTACTCTCAAACGATGTATTCAAAGCTTTTACAGAATCAGGCTCGAATGTGGAATTCGACTCATCTACAGCTTCGCTAATTAAGCAAATTGGCGAACTTCTTAATGATTAGTAATGCTAGTAAACATAAAATTCCGTGCTGGAACTATAAAAGATGACGAATGGATATTTGATTTATTCAAGCGAACTATGCAGCACTATGTCGAATCTGCCTGGGGCTGGGATGAATTACTCCAAAAAGAAAGCTTCAAAACTTCACTTCCAATAAAGCAGTTTGAACTACTTTGCATTGACGATGAAGCTGTAGGCGGATACCACATTAGCGAAAAAGAAGACCACTTGTTACTGAACATGATCCTGTTAGAACCCGATTTTCAACGTCAGGGTTTAGGAGGTGAAATGTTGGCAAGAATTAAGTCTCAGGCAAAGCAACTGAAAAAAAAACCCTTTGGCTAAGTGTATTAAAAACTAATCCTGCGGTAGATTTTCATTTAAAGGCAGGCTTTAAAGAAGTCAAATCTGACAAGCATAGTATTAAAATGATCTGGGTCGTATAGCTACTATAACAAAATAGTTGCGACACAAACTTGGTCATCAGCTATCGAATAAAGTCATATACCGATACTACTTCTGCTAGTTCATACATCTTGTATTTGTCCTTGAGCTTGTCTCTCCGCAACGTATGCACCTAATGTTCCAGCAACTAATCTACCGGTACTTGAAACCAAGAAGATCATTTCAAATCCTCGGTCGCTACCTACCAAAATACTCACATCGACAATAGCTACCAAAAGGCCAAGTAAAATGCCGTTTGGAATTCTGGATCTCGATAAGTTCTTAGTAATCACATAAGCGCCCAAAAAGCTAAAAATGAATCCAGCAATAGGCCCGACCCAATACCCCAAGTCTGCCGCAAACGCTTGCGCTTGCTCAGGATCAGGTGGGCCGAATATTGCTACCATTATTACCAAGACTAAAACGCTAATGATTTCTATCGCTAACGCGGCAACAACCAGTTGTAGGTATTTTATTTCCACAATTCGATACTAACTTTTAGCTCTAAGTATTTATTTCAATTTCGCCCTCGAGGTACTTAACTGCCTTTCCTGATATCAAAACTCTATCCCCTGTTAGTTCACAATGCACAACCCCTCCTCTAGGCGAAACTTGTTTCGCGGTCATCTTTTTCTTTCCTAATCGCTCTGCCCAGTAAGGAATTAGATGTGTAAAAGAAGATCCAGTAACAGGGTCTTCCAAAATCGCCACCTTCGGTGCAAAAAAACGGGAAACGAAATCGTATTGATTCGACGGTGCTGTCGCAATTACACCTCGCTTATCTAGACATTCTAAAAGCTCTGCTTTCGGCTCAATGCTAGTCAGGGTTTCTTCGTCTTCATAGACAGCTAAATAGTCTTCGTTCGCCATACAATCATTAGGCTCAATTCCGAGGCCAATAATAAGATTGCGTGGCGCCTCGCATATCGATGGCATCTGATTGGGAAAATCCAGCGTGAGTAGATCTCCATTTCTGGTAATGCTGAGGGGCCCGGACAAAGAATCAAAAACGATCTTGTCTTGACTATAATCAAATTCATTGAACAAAACAGCAGCAGAGGCAAGGGTAGCGTGGCCACAAAGCTTTACTTCTGACCCGGGAGTAAACCATCGAATTTCAAAACCTTTTGCTTTAGGAATGTAGTAGGCGGTCTCGGAAAGGTTATTTTCCTCAGCAATTTTTTGGAGGATCTGGTCTGGGAGCCATTCTTTCAGAGGCACCACTGCTGCCGGATTGCCCTCAAAAGATTTTTCCGCAAATGCATCGATCTGATACAACTTTAACTTCACAAACTTAACTCCCTTACTTCAGGCTTTATATTTAGTTAGGAATCTTTTAGTCATTGATTTAGATAAACACATCGGTAGCTAATTGTGCTTCATCTTGAAAAAACAGTTCAAGGCTTGGAGCCAAATGATCGCCGCACTAATTCTACCTTTCTAAAAATTATCGTTTTCATGAATTATCGAAACTAGACCTTCAAGAGCGAAACAAAATAATATTGAAAGGAAAAGTGAATTAAGACCTAATTAGATCTAACAGTTCTTTTGTCTTTGCTTGCATTAAAGGTTCGTCGGCTTTGGATTCGACGTTGAGTCTGACTAAAGGCTCTGTGTTCGACGTACGCAGATTAAATCGCCAATCAGAATATGCTATGGAGAGGCCATCGATGTGATCGATGGATTCTGCTCCTTCAGAATATTTATCTTCGATTAGTTCTAGTAAAGCTGCAGGATCATCAATAGTGTTATTAATCTCGCCGCTGGCGGGAAAAGCAGCCATTCTTTTATTTACTAGTTCGGACAGACATTTGTTTTGTTTAGCTATTAGTTCCACAACTAACAACCATGGCAGCATGCCACTATCGCAGTAGAAAAAATCTCGAAAGTAATGATGAGCGCTGACCTCTCCACCATAGATCGCATCTTCCTTTCGCATACGCTCTTTGATGAATGCGTGTCCTGTCTTGCAACAGATTGCATTGCCGCCCTTTTCATTGGCGATCTCTATTGTGTTCCAAGGTTAGTCTTGGATCATGAACAACCTTTGCCCCTGGGTGGCTCGAAAGAAATGACTGGGCCAGCAGCCCGACAATATAGTACCCATCGATGAATCGGCCTCCCTCGTCAAAGAAAAAGCAACGATCGAAGTCACCGTCCCAAGCAATTCCAATATCGGCTTCATTTTCGATAATGGCTTTAATAGTTGATTCGCGATTTTCTTCGAGCAATGGATTTGGAACCCCATGAGGAAAGTTGCCGTCCGCCTCGTGATGTACTTTAAAAAAATCGAATGGCAAATGACTTTCTATTAAATCGATAATCTGACCCGCAGCACCATTGCCAGCATTACAAACAATTTTTAATGGCTGTAATGCGGTAACATCAATGTAACTCAGTAAATGCTCGATGTAAGCGGCCTTAACATCTTTCGATGTAACCTTGCCTATTGAAGTTGGCTCCGAAAATTGATCCTGTTCTGCCAGTAGTTGGATTTCCTTGAGCCCAGTATCTCCGCTTATTGGTTTTGAGTTTTCGCGTACGAATTTCATGCCATTGTAGTCTTTAGGGTTATGGCTAGCAGTTACGACAATCCCACCATCGAAATCGAGATGGGAAGTGGCAAAATAGATTTCCTCTGTACCACATAGACCAATGTCCACGACATCTATATTGGAATCAATTAGACCTTTTGTAAGAGCTGTACACAATTCTTGGCTAGTTAAGCGTATGTCATAGCCGACAACAAATTTCCGCGGAGAAAGAAATTGGCCATAGGCACGACCGATTCGATAGGCGATGTTTTCGTTGAGCTGATCTGGAACTCTGCCCCTTACATCATAGGCCTTAAAGCAGCTTAGTTCTTCGCTCATTGATTCTGCAGATTATAGGTATGGTTGGTGGCTTCGATAAAAACCCTCGATGCTAGCGCAGTCGAAGCGACGGTCCTTAAGTTTGTAGATGATAACATTGCCTACTTCCATGTTTTCTTCCACCCCCATTGAATCAGCGGCTTAGCTACTGTGGGCAATTTTTCTTCGGGCATCGCCTTGATAGACAGAAAGAAGTCTGTGCCGCAGCTAACGGCAGGGGGCAAGTATTTAGTAATTGCGATCATGATCTATCAATACGCCCGTATTTATCTTCAAAACGTACAATATCATCTTCTCCCAAATAATCTCCCACCTGAACCTCGATAATTTCTACCGCTTCTTCGAATGGATTTGCCAGTCTATGTTTACTGCCCAAAGGAATGAAGGTGCTTTCATTTGCTCCGAGAGTGATTTCTTTCCCATCGCAAGTGACCACTCCTTTTCCTTTTATAACCGTCCAATGCTCAGCTCGACGATGATGAAGTTGCAATGACAGTGCTTCACCTGGATTCACAATTATGTGCTTAACCTGGTAGCCGTCACGATTGATTATTGATTCATATGATCCCCAAGGCCGAAAGACCTTAGTATGGCTAATACATTCTTCTCTATCATTCGCTTCGATCTGTTCGACGATCTGTTTAACTGATTGTAATTTTTCTTTGCTTGACACCAACACTGCATCTGGAGTTTCAACGATTATTGCATCTTCAAGACCAACTGCCGCTACCATGCGGGAATGTGCCTGGATATAGCTATTCGCAACACCCTCGGTGAACACATCCCCGATGATTGAATTCCCTTCTGCATCCTTTTGATCCAGCTCCCACAGCGCATCCCAAGCGCCGAGATCGTTCCAACCCGCATCCAGCCGCACCATAGCTGCCTTGGAGGTTTTCTCCATTACTGCGAAGTCTATTGAATCGCTGCGCACTTCACTGAATTCCCTCTCTGGTATTCTGTCAAAATCCTCACCCTCCTCAATTGCAGCTAAGGCTTTTTCACAGGAGTTATAAATATCCTCTGCATGTGTCTTTAATTCGTCTAGATAGCTTTTGGCAGAAAAAATAAATATTCCGCTATTCCAAAAATAGTCACCGGTTGCAAGATAAGATTCCGCAGCTTGCTTATCAGGCTTTTCAATAAACTTAGAAACCAAATATCCATTACTTCCCTCTATTACTTCACCTTTATTTATATATCCGTATCCCGTTTCTGGGGCACCTGGCACTATCCCAAATGTAATTAAGAAGTTTTTCCTAGCCAACTTTACTGCATCATTAACAGCAATATGAAAACTTTCATTGTTTTTGATTAAATGATCAGAGGGTAATACAAGTAAAATTGCTTCTGAATTTTTCTGCAATGCAAGAAACGCTGCCATGGCAACAGCGGGCGCAGTATTCCGCCCTATTGGCTCCAATAGAATACTTCTGTCACTTCTACCGAGTTCTCTAAGTTGTTCTGCTACCAAGAATCGATGATCTGCATTGCACACAACTAGAGGTTCGCTAATATCTGCGATGCCCTCGACTCGCCGCAATGTATTTTGAAAAAGGGATCCTTGGTATTGGGGAAAGTGAATAAACTGCTTAGGTAAAAGTGCTCTCGACACCGGCCACAGTCTGGACCCGATGCCCCCTGCTATTACTACGGGAAGAAACATAGTATTCACCTGAACATTCAAGCAACAATAGTATCAAATAATTGTTGCTTTTAATAAAGCGGCAAGAATTCAATTATTAGTAACCAGCTTGTGCACAAATTTGTATCGATTATTTAGGCTCGGCACGATAATATCCAATGCCTTGTGAATACGGCCCTGGAGGGGCGTGATCTCAATGAAAGAACGGAATGACGGCTTCATTCCCCAAAACTCCTACGAACTAACTGAACTAGTAGATTGTGGGTATGGGAAATTGTTCGGGCCAGGTAACGCAAAACTTCCTGTCAATAATATGCTCATGCTTGATCGAATTGCCGAAATCAATGCTGATGGTGGCGAGTTCGGTCGTGGACAGATTATTGCTGAACTCGACATAAAGCCCGACTTATGGTTTTTCGATTGCCACTTTCCGGGCGATCCTGTTATGCCAGGTTGTTTAGGCCTAGACGCTCTCTGGCAATTAGTTGGCTTCTTCCTTGCTTGGAGTGGTTTTCCTGGTAAAGGAAGAGCACTTGGCGCTAAGGAAGTAAAATTCACCGGTGAAATATTGCCAGATGCAACGAAAGTAGTTTACGAACTTTCAATTAGTAGAGTTATCGAACGTAAACTTGTAGTCGGTATCGCGGATGGCTCAGTGGCAGTTGATGGCAAAGTTATCTACACAACAAAAGCACTTAAAGTTGGTCTCTTCACTCCCGACCAATCATTTTAGGTAAATCAAGAATTGAGGCTTCTATGCGACGAGTTGTAATTACCGGTATCGGTATCGTGTCTTGTCTGGGAAACAACAAGGCCGAAGTTTTAGACTCATTAAAGAATGGACGAAGTGGAATACGCTTTAACGAAGAGTATGCAGAGCTTGGTATGCGCAGTCATGTGAGCGGATCAGTACAGCTAGATACTGCTGAACTTATAGATCGAAAGCTATTCCGCTTCATGGGGGATTCTGCCGCCTTTGCCTATATTGCAATGCAGGAAGCAATTGAAGATGCGGGATTAACAGAAGAGCAGATTTCTAATCTTAGAACCGGCATCGTCGCTGGCTCAGGTGGGGGGTCTCCGCAAGACCAACTTGAATCTAACGACATTGCAAGAGAAAAAGGGGTGAAACGAGTTGGGCCTTATCGTGTTCCCAGAACCATGGCCAGTTCCGTTTCTGCATGCCTTGCAACGGCGTTCAAGATCAAGGGTATCAATTACTCAATCTCCTCAGCGTGTGCTACCAGTGCTCATTGCATCGGTAACGCAGCTGAACTTATCCAAATGGAAAAACAAGACTTAATTTTTGCTGGTGGTAGCGAGTCTGAGCACTGGACCCTATCCCATCAGTTTGATGCCATGGGCGCACTCTCATCCAAATACAATGACACACCAGGAAAAGCATCCGAGCTTATGATGCAGATCGTGATGGATTCGTTGCTGCGGGAGGTGGTGGCATGTTGGTTGTGAAGCCTCGACACGCACGGGAACGTGGGCAAAAATTTATGCTGAAGTGACGGGGTATGGTGCAACCTCGATGGCATGACATGGTCGCCCCGTCTGGGAAGGGGTGCCCGGCAATGCAATCGCGTTCCCAATCTTGAAGGACCGGTGGACTACATTAATGCTCAGGAACTAGCACCCAGCAGGAGACATTACCGAATTAAAGCAATTCGAGCGTGTTTGCTGACAATATTCCTACAATTAATTCTACTAAATCTTAAGTGGACACTCCCTAGGAGCGGCAGGAGTCATGAAGCCACATACAGTTTATTAATGATGGAAAATGATTTTATAGCTGTTTCCCGCAACTTTGAAAACCTGGACGAAGGGGCTGAAGGATTTCCAATTGCACGGGAGCGCAAGGACAACTTGAAACTTAATCGAATTATGTCGAACAGCTTTGGTTTCGGCGGGACTAATGCTTGTTTAGTATTCGATCGATACAATCCTAGCTCAAAGCATTTTTTGAACTTTCAGGAACAAAACCACTTTAATATTGGTCGAATAGCCATGGGTAAAATACTGACAATCGGCTGCTGTTGCTCTTACTGGGTTTACCCCAGATTTCCCTGGCGCAACTTGATCGCCCAGCAATCACTAGTTTTACTCAGAAAAACCCAAAGCCCAGCCGGCGCCACTTCCCTGGAACAACCCTTTTCCTTATTTTGTAAGTGAACTTAGCCCTGGAAATATCGCGTAACCTGGAATCTCGCTCCAGGCCACTATCTGTCCCGGGCATGCGTTCCAATTCAACTTACGCCAAACTGCTGATAGTGCGAGCCTCTTGGTAGATTTTGAGTTGCCGGAGGAATTCAGAAAACCGATCAATTCTTCGGTCAGATCGTGGCTTATTACAACCAGGTTAGCGTGGACCTGGAGTTAACTACAGTTCCCAGCCCGATGCAGAACTTATGATTCAATATCAGGGCTGGCCGATTGGGGTTTCTGTTACCCGCCCCAGCGCTCTCTATTTAAGCTATTGCCTAACCACCTTTACCCCTGCAACTGCAAGTAAGTTTGCAGTGAATTTCTGTTATCTTCTAATAAATTGGTGAATTACCTCTAAATTTCTGCGAAAATGCCGCGAATATTTCAGGCAGAAACAAAATGGATTTTTCTTAATCCGTAAAACTCACCTAGGACAAGCCAAAATGGCGAAAATATTGGCCCTGCACGGTCCCAATCTCAATTTATTGGGACACCGTGAACCAGATATTTACGGTTCGGGCACGCTCGATGACATTAATCAACGCTGCCAAACTTTGTGCGCCGACGTTGGTCATGAATTCACTGCACTTCAAAGTAATGCAGAAGAAGATTTTATAAATCGCCTGCATTAGCAAGACCGATGAAACCGAATTTATGGTGGTAAATTTCGGTGGTTTCACCCATACCAGCATCGCAATTCGCGAGCGATATTGGGAGCTGAAATTCCTTTTATTGAAGTTCATCTGTCAAATTTGTTTACCAGAGAAGAGTATCGTCAACATTCCTTTTTCGCAGACATTGCTATTGGCTGCATTGTCGGCTTAGGCGCACAAGGATATGAGTTGCATTGCAGGCCGCTTTCAGAAGACTAGAAAATTAAACTATCGATTTTTAAAGAGAAAATGGGAAAAAGTCGTATTAACTCTCCGATATTGGAAAGAAATATGGATATTCGAAAAGTAAAAAAACTCATTGAATTGTTAGAAGCTTCAGACGTTGCGGAAATAGAAATTAAAGAAGGCGAGGAAGCTGTTCGTATTAGTCGTGCGTCTACCGTTGTACCTGCTACGATGCAATATCAAGCCGGTCCTGCTCCAGCCTAGCGCTTGCTCCGGCAGCACCTGCCTCAGCACCAGCAGCTAAAGAAGCAGAATCTGCTGCTCCGTCCAGTGTCACTAAAGGCACTCCAATTCAATCACCCATGGTGGGAACGTTTTATCGGCACCCTCTCCATCTTCACCACCGTTTGTTGAAGTTGGCACTCACGTAAAAGTAGGTGATGTGGTTTGTATTGTTGAAGCAATGAAGATGATGAATCAGATCGAAGTAGATCATGCAGGGGTAGTCGAAGCTATTTTGGTTGAAGACGGCGAGCCCGTTGAATTTGATCAACCTTTAATACATCGTTTAACATTGTATACCCTTTCAGGGGGCTGCCTGTATGCTTGAAAAGTTCTTATAGCGAATCGTGGAGAAATTGCACTTCGCATTCTTCGCGCTTGCAAAGAGCTCGGAATTAAAACCGTAGCTGTTCATTCCGTTGCCGACAAAGATTTAATGCATGTGCGACTCTCCGATGAATCGGTATGTATTGGCGCACCGAGCCCAACTGATAGCTATTTGAACATTCCTTCGATTATTAGCGCCATGGAAGTGACACACTCCGATGCTGTTCATCCAGGCTATGGCTTTCTTTCTGAGAATGCAGATTTCGCGGAACAGGTAAAAAAAGCGGATTTATTTTATTGGTCCTACTGCTGAGACTATTCGCATGATGGGAGACAAAATTTCTGCCATTGAGGTTA
>BPDI01000020.1 GCA_019654215.1 Gammaproteobacteria bacterium
AGCGTTATTTTCCCAGACCTATCAGCATAAGTACCCCTGATGCTGACATTAGGTCTCAATCCATAGCCTTCCTCAGGTCTAAAATTAACACCTGGCACCGAAGCAAGAATCTTATGAATATCTGTGTATTCATAGACTTCTAGTTCTTCAGAAGTAATTACGGTAGCAGTACCAGCCACATTTCGCGCGGCTTCTTCGCTACCAACGATTGTAATCGTTTCGAATTGTTCAGTATTTTCTTGTGCAAAGCCTACTTGTGTAAAAGTAGTGGCAAAAATAATTGCCTGAACAAGCGGTAATCGCGGAAACTTCGGGTTTTTCACTAAAATACTCCTCAAATGCATTAGTTCTTTTCAGTCACTTATGCCTTATCATGAAAATGCTGTCGCGAATGATAATGATTCGCATTTATATTGGCAAGAACTATTTTGAGTAATGGGAGAAATTCGAACTACGCGGAGAGATTAGGATGAATATGCTTTTTGAGTATTGCCTGGCCTAGCCACTTCGAATGCCATAGCTCAAGCAGGAGATGATCTGGAGGAGATTGTCTTTACAAGTAACGTACTTCAATCTAATAAAATCAACTTTTTTCAAGCCCTAAGCAGCTGCTTGCTGCTCATTTAACATTTGACTTGCTGCCCCCATGAAAGCGTCAAGGGAAGAAGCAATTATGTCCTTGCTAATAGCAACTCCACTATAACGACGACCTTCGCAGCGAATCTGAATATAAGTAACAGCTTCCGCATCGGCGCCCTGTCCCAAGGCATGCTCGCCATATTCCATAATTTCAAAATCTAGATTAATTGCAGACTTGAGCCCTTCGACAAAAGCGCCTAACACGCCATCACCTTCGCCGCTAACTGCGATTTCCTTTCCGAAGTAGTCAATGTGTGCTTTAAATGTTTCACGGCCTTTTTGTTTTTCGATGGTGAAATTTTCAAGACTGAGAACTTTTCCTTTCTTCAAGTAATGGTTATTAAATAATTCCCAAATTTCATCTGGGTGTATTTCACCACCGGAATCTTCAGTGGACTTTTGCACAACACGACTGAATTCTATTTGTAACCAGCGGGGAATTCGAAACCAAACTTATTAGACAATACATAAGCTACGCCGCCTTTACCTGATTGACTATTAACTCGAATTACATCTTGGTACGTGCGTCCGATATCGCGCGGATCGATTGGAAGATAGGCTATTGCCCACGGAGTACCCTCTTCATAAATGTCTAAACATTTTTTGATAGCATCCTGATGAGAACCAGAAAAAGCGGTAAATACCAAATCTCCTGACCAGGCTTGTCGAGGGTGCACATCAATCTGAGTACACTCACGAACTACCGATACAATACGATCCATATCATGAAGATCCAGTTCGGGATCAATGCCCTGGCTATAAAGATTCATAGCCATTATCACGATGTCCATGTTCCCGGTGCGTTCACCATTACCTAATAAAGTTCCTTCAACTCTCTGCGCACCTGCCATTACTGCTAGCTCTGCGGCGCCGACCGCACAGCTTCTATCATTATGTGTGTGAAGGCTAATAATTACGGAGCCGCGATTCTTTATGAGACGACCAAATAATTCGATTTGATCGGCGTAAACATTCGGCGTCGCCATTTCTACGGTAGCCGGCAAGTTAATGATTACAGGATTGTCTGGAGTAGGTTGCCAAATCTCATTTACCCCGTCGCAAACTTCTACAGCAAAATCCACTTCGGTTCCGGTAAAACTCTCGGGAGAGTATTGAAACGTCCATTCTGTTTCAGGCTGTCTTGCAGCACAACGAACAACTTCCTTCGCTCCTTCAACGGCAATTTCAACGATACCGGCTTTATCTGTTTTGAAAACTTTTTCTCGCTGTACCACTGAAGTCGAGTTATATAAATGGAGAATGGCTCGACGAGCGCCTTTAAGGGATTCGAAAGTGCGTTGGATTAATTCGGGCCTAGCTTGAGTTAGCACCTGAATTGTCACATCTTCAGGCACTTTGTCTTCTTCGATTAGACTGCGAACGAAATCGAAGTCAGGTTGTGATGCGGCTGGGAAACCAACTTCTATTTCTTTAAATCCAACCTCAACCAGGAGCTCAAACATTTTTTTCTTTTGCACAACAGACATTGGCTCAATCAGAGCCTGATTGCCATCACGCAAATCAACGCTACACCAGGTTGGCGCTTTGGTAATTACCTGATCGGGCCAAGTTCGATCTTTGATATCGATCGGCGGAAAAGGGTTGTACTTAGTATGATCAAAACGGCCGTTCATTTTGCTAACTCCAGTTTCCTTAACTCAACGCACATAACACATAACGGCCCGCACCCCACAACGATGTTAGGAACAAGCCTTGTGTTATTTACGCATTCGTTTTCTTTCAACCCTTGTAAGGCTGCTGTTACGGGGCTGAGCCTGTTTAACTCTGTGCCATGCCGCCAGTTCGAGACTGAGAACTATAGTGGAAAGCCAGTAGTGATTCTACACATATATTTCAACGAAATAGCTATTTATTAGCACTTATATCCACTATTTTCGAATTTATTGTTTATTTTCACTCTATTTATAGATATGGTAAGATTTTATGACCAATACAGAAGGAGAAATCATGCTAGATAAGCTGGATAAGCGCATACTTCAAGAGCTACAGAAGAATGGATCGATCACTAATCTCGAGCTGGCGGATAAAATTGGACTCTCCCCCTCTCCCTGTGCTCGACGGGTCAAACAGTTGGAAGACGCCGACATCATCGATCGCCAAGTAACTCTGTTAAATGCTTCCAAACTAGATTTAAAACTCACCGCTCTGATTCAAATTAGCATGGATCGACATACCCCGGATCGATTCGAAGTCTTCGAACATAAGGTAAAAGGCTATCCTGAAGTAATCGAGTGCTTATTGATTACGGGACAGTCGGCAGATTATCAGCTAAAAGTGGTCGTACCAGACATGGAGTACTACCAGGAATTTTTACTAAACAAAATTACTCGAATAGAAGGAGTGTCTGATGTGCATTCGAGTTTTATGTTGCGGGAAGTCGTGAATTCAACTGAGTTACCACTCAACCACATTCAATATAACTAAGACCTAGAAAAAGTGTTTTACTTTTTCCTTGTAAGACCTGCTCATCTTGAGGGATGAACCGCAATTTAACGTTAAATGGAATTCACCGTTAATATGGGAAGAAACTTTTTCCACCCTTTCCAAGTTTACAATTGTTGAGCGATGCACACGCTGAAAGATGGTGGGGTCAAGTTTGGCTTCTAACTCCTTCATCGTTGTGCGCATGATGTGGGTTTCGCCTTTAACATGCACACACATGTAATCACCCGCCGCATCAATCCAATCGATATCTCTAACTGGAACAAATGTAATTGAAGATCCATCTTTAATAGCAAGACGATCTGCACGCTCGACAATTTCCTCATCGCTTTCCACCAACTCACCTATCGCTGCGGGTGATTTTCCGGTAAGAGAAACTGCTAATTCCAGAAGCTTCTGCTTTTCATGAATAGCATGTTCCCTCTCTTTATGCTGTTTGGCCCGATCGATAGCTTCCGCCAAGCGATCACCTTCAACCGGCTTTAATAAATAGTCGATTGCATGCACTTTAAATGCATCAACAGCAAACGCATCATAGGCCGTTACAAATATAATCATGGGCATAACATCGCCCTGCACTTCTTTGATCATTTCAAATCCAGTCATACCAGGCATTTGAATATCTAGAAATAAAATTTCTGGTTCATGCTCGATGATCGCTTCTATAGCTTCCCTTCCATTGTGACATTCCTGAACTACGTCGATTTCGTCATATTGTTCGAGACGCATAGACAAGCCCTGGCGGGCCAACTCTTCATCGTCGACGATAATTGTTTTTAGTGCTGTTGCTTCACTCTGTGTCATAAGGAATTACTACAGTTACTGAGAGCCCACTAGGCTCAACATTAGTAAACATCAATTCGTGATCGTTACCGTAAATCACCTGCAACCGGTTTCTAATATTACTGATACCGACGCCTTTTGAAAGGGACAATTCCTGTTCATGCTCATCTGCCGATAATCCAGGACCGTCATCAGCTACTTCCAAGGTTAGTAATCTACCTTTTTTACGGGCTCTTATGGTTATTGTGCCCCCTTCCTCATTCTTCGTTATGCCATGCTTAAAAGAATTTTCAATGATGGGTTGCAAAATCATAGTTGGAACCAGGGCCGCTTCTATTCCAGTGTCTATATCAAATTCAAGACGCAACCGATCAGCAAAGCGTACTTTTTCAATATCGAGATAAAGTCCCGAGGTTTCCAATTCATGAGCAAGACTTACTCGATCCAAAGGCGAGTGATCCAATGAATATCGCAGAAACTTACTAAGTTTTGTCACCATTTCGTTTGCTTGCTCCGTCACTTTGGAGAGCACTAAAGTAGATATAGCATTCAAAGTATTAAATAAAAAATGTGGATTTAACTGGTACCGCAACATTAATAGTTGCGCTTCGTGAGCAAGTGCTTCAGAACGTAAACTTTTTTCTTTTTCAATTTGAAATAACTGGTAGTACTTAATGATAAAGTAAAAACCACTCCAAAATAACATTAAGGGGTAGCTAAAAATAAGAAACTCTCCAAATAAAACTCGTCCTTCAATAGTCGCCGCATCTAACAACATATTAGCCAAGTCAATTTGAGCCAACTGCCATAAGTAAGCCGTAAAAAGAGATCCAAACCAAGCTAGGAGAAAGCGACTATAAAACCACTCTCCCAAGTCCAGCGATAAATAAGCCTCAACCCTAAAGTTAAGATAGCTGCGATTAACGCACTGCCCGCATATGTCAATGCAAGACTGACGAAGTAACCGGCAGTGGGCGGGTTAAACAAAATGCTAAGCAATATTAGTATGACAAATAAGGCTGACCAGCCTATTAACTGAAATATCCAAAATTGATTGCGCTGAAGATTGGAGAACGATGCAAAGTTCATAAGAAACGATTTAATGCAAAATAAATTAAGGTTTTTTCATATCTTGCCTAAGCTCTATTTTTAAAAACTACATCGAATGGCTTTTCCGAGTCATGGGAGTAAGCTTGCTATGGCATCCCTCTCGTCCTTAAGTTCTTGTTCAGTTTTATCCATCAAGCCTTGGCTGAATTCATTTATGTTTAATCCCTGAACTATAGAGTAACTTCCATCACTACAGGTACAAGGTAAAGAATAAATTAATCCTTCTTCAATGCCATAACTCCCATCGCTGCAAATACCCATACTGACGATTTTACCGTCTGTGCCCAAGGCCCAGTCGCGCAAATGCTCGATTGCCGCATTCGCAGCCGATGCCGCGCTGGATAATCCACGTGCCTTAATAATGGCTGCGCCTCTTTGTTGAACGGTAGGAATAAAGTCAGAAGCTACCCAGTCTTGGTCAACGAGATCGTAAGCGCTCGTTCCATCGACCGTGCAATGATGAATGTCCGGATACTGAGTCGCGGAATGGTTGCCCCAGATAATCATGCCATCTATGTCAGTATTGTGCTTGCTAGTTTTGTTCGCCATCTGAGCAATCGCGCGATTATGATCGAGACGAGTCATGGCAGTGAATTGGCTTGGATCTAGATCTGGTGCATTGCGATAGGCAATCAACGCATTAGTATTTGCTGGGTTTCCTACAACCAAAACTCTGACGTCTCGGCTGGCAAACCTATTTATTGCCGATCCCTGCATAGAAAAAATCTGGGCATTTGCTTCCAGCAAATCTTTACGCTCCATACCAGGGCCGCGGGGACGCGCCCCAACAAGCAGACAATAATCAACGTCTTTGAACGCAACTTCTGGGTCATCGGTCTGCACTATTCCAGCAATCAAGGGAAATGCGCAGTCTTCAATTTCCATTACCGTACCTTCCAGTGCTTCCAATGCGGGTGTGATTTCCAATAACTGCAAAATAACTGGCTGATCAGTTCCAAGCATCTCGCCAGCAGCAATTCGGAAAAGTAGAGAGTAGCTGATTTGTCCTGCAGCTCCAGTAATAGCAACTCGCACAGGTGCTTTCATTATTGAATAGTCCTTTTATTGATTAGGGCCCGTAAACCCGAATGATTCGATCTTATTCAGGGCCGCGAAGTATATCAGATTATAGTCGAAGTTGAGGAGAAGACAGGAAAGATGCAGAGACCCAGATTAGTTAGTTTCTATTTGGCTTTAACCATCTGAGCAGTGTTAATACTAGTAAATAAACATGGCGTCGCCATAGCTAAAAAACCGATACCGTTTTTCTATCGCTTCTAAATAAGCGCCAAGTATCATTTCTTTAGACGCAAAGGCACTTACTAACATTAAAAGAGTAGACTCTGGCAAATGAAAGTTGGTAACTAAGGCATCGACAATCTGAAATTTGTAACCTGGGTAGATAAAGATATCTGTTTCCATTGAAACTGGCTTGAGCAGACCGCCGGTTGCGGCTGCTTCCAAACTTCGGACACTGGTTGTACCAACTGCTACTACTCTGCCCCCGCGCGCCTTACACTGATTTACCTGTTCGCAAATCTCTGCACTAATCTCAATCAACTCCTTATGCATTTTATGTTGTTTAATATTTTCAACTCGCACTGGTTGAAAAGTTCCTGCTCCCACATGCAGGGTTAAAAAGGCGGTTTCAACACCTTGATCTCGAATCTGCTCTAACAATGACTCATCGAAATGAAGACCGGCAGTGGGAGCAGCCACTGCTCCTTCGTTTTTAGCATAGATGGTTTGATAGCGGTCTTGGTCCATCTGTTCATCATGCCTCTTAATATAAGGCGGCAAAGGAATATGCCCATGAGGAAAGAGTGAGTTTGTTAAAATTAGGTCAGTATCGAATTCAAGAGTGAAAAATTCTTCTTCTCGTTCTACAACCTTGGCGACTAATTCTGAAAGAGGATTATCTGTGTTTTTCTTGTAGAAAAATATCTTAGTGCCCGGCTTAGGAGATTTACTGGCTTTGATTTGGGCCACTAGTTTGTTTGCGCCTATTACTCTTTCTATGAGCACTTCAATTTTGCCGCCTGATTCTTTTTCACCGAAAAATCGTGCCGGAATAACCTTGGTGTCATTGAATACAAGCAAATCTCCAGATCTAATGTATTTCATCAATTCCGAGAATTGTTGATGGGAAATAGCTCCATTGACGGAATCCAGACAAAGTAGTCGACTCTCGCTGCGTTTTGCCGATGGATAATCAGCGATTAGCTCGGTGGGTAGGTCATAGGAAAATTCATTTACATGCATTTGTTAATAACTCTTAATCGAAGTGCGAAGCGTATATAAATAAGGAAGGGGTATAAAGTACGACGCGCAGATTATCTCTTACTCTGGAAAGCCCTATTTCATTGCGCCTCAACAGGCAATTGGTATAATGCAAACTGTAGCAATGTCTGGATATTCAAGGGTTTCGCGGCTATACGCTCAAGCTTAGGGAGCAAAGTTTGAGCCATCAAAAGATAAGCATAATGTGCCAGCGTGGTGAAATTGGTAGACACGATGGATTCAAAATCCATTGCCTTCACGGGCGTGGCGGTTCGAGTCCGCCCGCTGGTACCACTTAAACTATTAAGATTCTCTAAACTCTTCTAAATTTCTTCAACACTATTGATTCATTAAGGAGTTTGATTTTATGAAACACATGATTGAATGGGCGTTTAGCTCTGATACTTATGAAAGAGGTATGAAGCAATTTTTAGAAACGGGAGGCCCTGACCCTGAGGGTGTTAGGACTATTGGTCGATGGCATGCTCCTGGGAGTAAGTATGGCTTTCATTTGGTCGAAGCCGATCCCGTGGACGTAACAAAACTAACTTCTCAATGGGCATCACTAGTGGATGTAACCATAACCCCGGTAATCGACGATGACGAAGCAAAGAAAGGTCTTAGTGCGACTTTTTAGTTAGGTTGCGATTAAGCGTTTAATTACTAAAAAGAAGGATATAGAATTTGTGTAAGACTTTGGCTACCTGTATGACTAGATTGAAGCACCCCCTCTAAGGAGGTTTCAAGATGAAAAAAATAAAAGTTGCAGTGATGGTTATTGGAATACTGCTAGCATCACATTTCAACATGGCTCTGGGTCACCACTCGCACGCCTCGCTTGATGATAACGATGTTCGCATAGTGTCAGGGTTAGTCACCCGCTATAGTTGGAGCTATCCCCATGTATATCTAAAAGTTGAAGCCCCTAATCCGTCCGGTAATGTTGTTGAGTACAGTATTGAGCTACTTCATCCTGGAGGCATGTCGGCCCCGGGGTTTGGGGAACAAAGATACGTTCAAAACAGGAGACCGGATAACTTGGGAAGGACGGCACGATCGTAATAAGCCCCAGGGCTTATGCTGGATTAGAATGGGCCGAGCGAAATGGTGTCCGAGTAGGGCAGGACATGGCGGGTAATGACCAACAGAAAATTTCCCTTCCTCTGATTTTACTGGCATGTGGAATCGTGGCCCAAATCAATTTACCTATTCCCCACCGCCGGGTTGGCCACTCACTGAATTTGGGCAGGCTCTAGTGGATGGATTAAACGAAGATCAGAATCCAATTTTAGAATGTGATGACCCTGGCCCACCAAAATCAATGATCCTGCCTTATACTCACCTAATCAGATACCAGGGTGAAAAAACTCTGATAATTGAACGAGACATGATGGTAGGTCATCGGGTAATTCATCTCAATCAAAATCTGAGCAGAGCCCTCCTTCCAAGTTCGGCCACTCCGTTGGCAGGTTTGAGAATGGGGACCTGATTATCGAAACCAGCGGGTTTACGCCAGACAGCTGGGGAAAACATACCGGTATAGATTCTAGCGAGCAGAAACATCTTCGCGAACGTATGCGACTGGTAGATGATGGGCTTGGGGTAGAAATTGAAATCACGGTGACTGACCCGACTTATCTTAGCGAGCCTAAAACATTTATTCATCGTTGGATAAAAACGATCGATCGGGAAGTTATTCGTGCCCCATGCACTCTGGAGTCAGCTAAGTTATTTATCGAAGCTGGCTATGGTGATGAAGAATAATAAAAATGCATTATAGTATGAATTAATAAGAGGCATGCTCTTTCATTTGCTTTGATGCTATACCGTTTCAACACACTATTATTTGTGTTTACTAATTCTCATTATGGGTTTTTAAAAATTCTAATATGCAGCCAAAGGAAATACTAATGATTAAAAGTATATTCAAGGTGCTGCTGGTATTGTCAGCGTTCTTTGCCAGTCTCACAAACGCGCATCATTCTGCTGTTGTTTTTGACGTCTCAAAAAATATCGAGATAACAGGAAAAACAACCCGCTTTACTCTTAGGAACCCCCACCTAATCCTTAATATAGAAGTTACTAATGAAGAAGGTGAAGTTGAACTTTGGCGGCTGGAAGGCCAAGGTATATCGGCTATGCAAGCTATGGGCTTCGATCGTGGATCCGTTAATGTCGGTGATGAAATTACTGTTCGAATGAATCCATTAAGATCTGGTGAACCTGGGGGATTAGTACTAGGTCTTATCGGTGGAGATGGACGAAGCTATAACATGGAACCAGAACAAGAAGAGGTTCGTCAGGTTTACCCTGCTTTAATGCCTTATGTTCCCCCACCGGCTGGAGAAACATGGCAAATGCGAGAGGAAAAAACGAGACCCGCTCAGTTGCCAGTCATTTCACAAGGGATAGCCCCAGGAGAAAGTGGAGGAGGCAATATGCCGGGCGCTCTTGATCCGGAGAATCTAACAAAGGAAAGACCACCGGCACCGTTTGATTTGACAGGACAATGGCAGTTTCGCGGAGAAAATGAATATCGGGCAAATTATGGCTCCTTTGAATTCAAGCCAATGCCAGAGCTTACGGCAAAAGGTGAAGCCTATCATGATGCTTATATGGAAGCCTCACTTCAGGGGGAACGTTTTGGAGATCCCACCGCCCTATGCTACCCACCCGGAATGCCGAGATACATGACTAGATACGGTGCTCTCATGATGTTGCAGTATCCCACAGCAATCTTCATGGTTTCGCGTCTAAATAATGATTATCGAGTTATTTTCCTAGATGGACGCGAACCTTCAACTGGCGATGCAATTGACCGAAACTGGCAAGGAGAGTCGTTGGGCTACTGGGATGGCGATACTCTGGTAGTCGAAACTTCCGGTTTTATCGGTGAAAACCATCTTATTCAGGCTGGCGTCCCAACCGGCGAGCAGCTTAAAATCGTCGAGCGAATTTCAATGATCAATGACGGTAATACATTGGTCAGTGAGTATACATTTACAGACCCTGAATACTGGGTCGGTGAGTGGAAACATGTTAAGTTCCGAGACAGAGTGCTCCGCATTGATGTACGGGAAGCCAATTGCATCTATGAGGATAACTTTGCCTTGCCAGGCATGGATCGCCCCAATTAATTATTGGTCTTTATTGCATCTTACAATTAACGTAGGAGAGTAGAGTCCGCCCGCTGGTACCACTATCTGCCTTGGAGAAGCTAATGTCCAAGTTCTCTAAATTTATTAAAGATATTGTTCTTCCAAAGAAAGTAAATAAAGAGCGAAGGAAGAAAATCCTTAGTGAAGGCATCATCGAAACCTGGCGAACGATCAAGAAGAACGCAAAGTCAAAGAGGCTAGAAAGATAGCTAAAGAGACTTACAAGAAAATACGTTCAAGTAAGGATAAAGATGATGGTTAAGACTTATGTCAAGGAATTTGAAGACTGGCTGCTGTTCGGTAATTGAGTTTGCCGGAAAATTCCAAAGCCCATATACGCAAGGCCAATGGATAACAGAGGGTTGATATAGTTAAAAAACGTCCATGGAGCAAACTCCAAGGGAGACATACCGAGAGCCCCTGTAATAAATGCCCCCGAAGTTGTCCAAGGGATTAGCGACGTACTAAGGGTCGCTCCTTCTTCCAAACATCTAGACAACATGTGCTTCTCCAACCGATCTTCTTCGTAGGAGTCTTTGAATATTTGACCGCCGAATATAATAGAGAGATACCCTTCGCCCATGCTCATGTTGGTGACGACACCAGTGCCAATAGTGGTCGCCATCAAACTTGCAGAACTTTTGATGCGCTTCAGCACCCCTTTTAGGAGGACTCGCACGAAGCCTGCGCGATCGAGGATTCCGCCGAGCGATAACGCGATTAGTGCTAGTGACATCGTCCACATCATACTTGTTATGCCACCGCGGCTCAGGAGAGTATCGAGTTGTTCAAGCCCGGTATCGGCGACATAGCCTGTATGCAAGCTATTTAGCACCTCTGTGATGGCTCGATCTTGAGTCGCGACTGCTAGAATCACAGCGGTCGCGACACTAGCCAGCATACTGGCTTCGGCGGGTGCGCGATTGAGACTGAGGACAAGCAACACAATTAGCGGCAAGAGTGTTAAGGGACTGATAGCGAATTCGATCTCTAGGTGCTGACTTAATGTTAATAACTCTTGAGCCGAAAGTGTCTGACCGCTGTAGTAAAGCCCGACTAACATAAAAGCAATCAGACTGATGACATATGTTGGTACGGTCGTATACAGCATCGAATTGATGTGAGAATAGAGATCCGTGTCAGCACTCATGGCCGCGAGATTAGTTGTGTCTGAAACAGGCGACATCTTGTCACCGAAACTCGCGCCCGAGACCACCATACCAACCACAATTGGCAGCGGAATACCTAGCACGCCACCCAGTCCCATGAGAACAACTCCTATCGTAGCAATTGTTCCCCACGCCGTGCCGGTCGCAAGGGACATAAGACTGCATAACACCAATCCAGCAGGCAGAAAAAAAGTGGGGTGGAGTAAATCCAGGCCATAGTAAATAAGACCACCTATCGTCCCACTCTCGATTAATGCTGCGACCAGTATACCTATCAGAAAAAAGATAAAGATCGCTCCCAGACCTTTCTCGATTCCTGAGATCATTGCGGATTTAATCTTCTTATAACTGAACCCTACCCAAGAAGAGTGGCCGGCGACCCATACGACCGCGATTACAAGCAGGCTATGCAGGCTGATACCCAACCACAGCATGCCACTAATCACTATCACGATGACTCCTCCGAAACAGATTAGTGAATGCAAAAAGCTAGGTTCTCTTGGGTCTTCCATAGGTTCGCGTCCTGAGCATTGAAAAAGTAGCTTACACTATAACAATTAGCACGAGAGAAGGGATGTCTCGCCCGCCCCCTATTTGAATGTTTACCCTATGATGCTTTTTGGGGAGAGGATATGTTTTTCTGTCTGATATAATTACGCGCGCCTGAGATAACTATGAGCAACGACAACAAAAAATGAGACGTCCCTGACATGTCCAGTGAATTAAATTCACAGCATTTCGATATCGATGATTCTGTTGATGTGCAGGAGTTTTACCATAGCAAGGGCTGGACCGATGGATTTCCTATCGTACCTCCAACTCCAACTGCTGTGCAGGCATGCCTAAATTGGGCGCTTATGCCAGCGCATCAGATCATTGGCTTCGAGCCAGTGCGGGAACGAACCATTAATGCCGAGAAGTTGGCGATTAACGCCGTCATGGCTGGCTGTTTACCGATGCACTTCCCCGCCGTAGTCGCCGCTTGGATGGCAATGTTAAAAGAAGAGTTTCTGTTACACGGTGCAACAGCCAGCACTGGAGGCTGTGCGATTCTAGTTATATTGAACGGGACCATCAGGCAAGAGATTGGTGCGCGAAGCGACTTCAATGTACTCGGCAGTGCAGACCGCGCGACTTCCGTTATCGGCAGAGCCATTCGGCTTACTTTAATAAATATATTAAAAGTGAGTCCTGGCGCTATTGATCGATCTACACTCGGTCATCCCGGGAAGATTAGTTACTGCATATCGGAAGACGAGGAGAATTCCGGCTGGAGTTCTCTTGCAGAGTCTCGAGATATACCGAAGGACGCCTCGGCAGTTACAGTACTGGCTGCTGGCGCTCCTCGCCAGATCATGAATGAGTGGACCACTAAGCCAGAGGAAATCCTAGATACCTATGCAGCAGAGATGCGCGCCAATATGCGCAACTACTCAATTTGGGCGGGAAATTATGTAGTAATAATGCCGCCCCAACATCGGGAACATATGAAAGTGGCCGGCTGGGGAAGGCAAGAAATAGCGAACTACCTCTTCGAAAAGGCCCGCATAAAGCGCTCAGAATGGTCAAGCGTGGGTAAGGGTTCAGTAGTCCGTGATAAAGCAGACATTGAATATTGCGCACTACCAAGTCCAGATCACCTCCTGCTAATTGCTGCAGGCGGTCCGGCAGGAGGTTTCGGCGCCATAATTCCACCCTGGCTGGGAACTAAGAGCCAGGCAGTTACCTTGGCTATCGGTTCCTGCGTGGGCTGCGACCCCTCAGAGGAAAATTAGATAAATTTAGTTATTGTTTGTAGTCGCTGCAATAAAATGAAGGATAAATTAAATGACGATTCGTGTGCTCAATCCGACCAATGAATCTAAATGTAACCATACTGGAACCTGCGCCTAGACTTAAGAGTCTTAAAGGCAAGACTGTCGGACTAATCTCCAACGGCAAGGAAGGAACAGCAGGATTCTTCGCGCATGTGGACAGGCTACTTCGAGAACGCTATCAGGTGTCAAAGGTAATCCTGAGAACAAAGTCAAATTACAGCGCCCCAGCTGAGGATGAGATCATCGACGAAGCAAGGAGATGGGATTTAGCCATCAGTGGATTGGGCGACTGAGGAAGTTGTTCGTCGTGCAGTTTGCATGACGCAATTAGTAGCGAGCGAGGGGGGCACACCCGCAATGGGCGTGATGACATGTAATTTCGTTAGCGCTGCAGAACTCATGGCAAAGGTGTTGGGTATGCCGGGCTATAGTTTTGCTGTGATCGACCACCCAGTTAGCAGCGCAACTGATCAGGAATTGGAGGCTAGAGCATTGCAAACTATGGCGGCTATAGAAACTCAGATTCTTCTTTAATTGGTGTTGTCACCAATTATCCAGTGACCTGGAAGCACGCCTTGGAGACGTCAGCCGATGACCCTCAAACTTGAAGCAGTATCTTAGTCAACTGAGTAATCTGTTCCTGAAAATACTAATGTATCAAGGTGTATTTCACCAATACTCCTGATTTTGCTCCCATCGCTTATTTGTATTATGTAATCAACTGTCCAAACGTGTTCTCCAGGTTTTTTACTCCACTCTCCATTACCCACACCTGCCAAAGTGCTCCCATTAGGTAGAAAAGCTTGGACAATCCATTTTACTGGCCCTCCCTCCAGATTATCATTCATTTCCATAAGGTCGTTTGGCCCAAATATGAGCGTCCCGTATGCTATACCCCCCAACATCTGATGTCCCTTTCCAATTAGTTTGATTGCTTATTTGCCCATTAGCGTCTTGGATATATACATTTGAGACATGCTCTAACGAAAATTTGCCTATTTCATTTCCCATCTCGCTTCTCCATATAAATTTGGCATTGTTTAAGTCTTCTCCATTACCGCCTACGTATTAGTGGCAACAGAAAAGCAAAGTAGGGTTATTGTTTTTAGTAGTTCCGACGTTACTGGGTCTCCAAAATTGAATCCACCACAAAAATTTCGACAGTTCCATCTATGATTCCATCATGCGACATAGCTTCAGCAGTATCAGATGACTCTAAGATTTCCATAAAAGCATTCAAGTCTGTCGTCTCAAAACATACTGCAACTTTATTGCCGTCGCCCACCCCATAATAAGCAATTGTCACCCCTTGCTTTTTAAATAATTCTGAATGTGTCACGAAACCATTTTTCCATCTTTCTATATCTTCAACTTCTGCTCTTGCTACTACTTTGGTCATTTATTTCTCCTTTCTTTAACTTAATAACTTTCGCCTAAGATTTTTCATTATCTACTATTTTTTTAAGCGAGGTCATCATCTGGCAACTAGAGGAAACCCGACTCATAAGCATAACAGCAACCAAAACCAGAAATCTTAAGACACACGATGCCAGCCCAACCCCACTAATTATTTTAGTAATGATTAAGAGTGTTTCCACTTCTCAGCCTCCAAATTGGTCATTAGAAACCTCTTAATAGCTTACCCAAGGTAAAGTGATTCTTATGACCAGTGATAATAAACCTGAGCAACTAGTCCAAAGTTGCCGGGCAGAATATAAGTACTGTTGCTTCAAAGCGTTCTACAGGTGTTGGGTAAAAGCCTTCTGTTAAATAATTAGCTCAGATGGAAAAGTGAAAGAGATTACCAAAGCGATTTATTAAGAAAGCTCGTGCTTCCAAATCAAAGAAGAGTCAATCTAAGTAGGTGTCAATAACAGTTTATGTAACTGTATATGCAGCGACACAAATAACGTTTTATGCGCAGATTTATCGTAATGATGTTTAGCCCACCGATTGCCTAAATCTTTCTAGAACCTCAAGAGGGTTAAATTCTTGGATACTACTGGTTTGAGTTCTTTAGGTGGCAATTGCAGCTGGAGCGCTGTGATAAAACTGAGATTTAATTAGTTAGTTTTTAGAATCCGCGAAAGGGTTCCACTAAAGCCTAGTCACAAATGAAAACATTACTTGATCGCTCCGGTAGTCCCCTTGAGTATTTCCAAAATCTATCTGAAGAGTGTATTTGTCCGAAAGCCTGTAACCTAATCCCAAAGAATATAGATTTGACTCCCAGCTAATATCATTAGTATTTCTATGCCGGTATGAGGTGTCCAGATAAATTTTTGCCGTTAAATCATATTTAGTTCCAATAGTAGCGGTGTGGTAAGAAACACTGGACTTCGACGAATAATATTCGCGAGCACCTTTGGAAAAAAATATATAGGGGGAGAAATTAGAGCTTAAAACTATCGGAGTATAACCAACAATTGCTTCGTACCTCGCCTCTCCAGGGATATCGTGGAAGCTTATATCTCCAAACATTGCTACGCCACCTATGGTCACGCCGCTATCAAATCTGTATAGGCTTTTGATCGCGCCAAGATCAACATTAAACCTATTATTTATTCTTTCCACACCTACTGCAGGACCAAATGTTAATGCTCCGGAATATGCTTTCGTTGACGCAACCATACAAAAAACACACAAAAATATCTTTTTCACGTTGCTGTCGCCCCATATTTCTGTCCAACAGTAGACCAGCCTAAAACGTCATACGTTGTTCCAATATCTACATAACCATATATCGCAAACATACAACCGATGAACAAGATACCTAGAATGGAAGTGATAAGTTTATTATCAACAGATTGGCCTACAATGGCGGTAGGAGCATCATTACATTAAACGCATAGTGGTCTAATAGTCATTAGTTACTCGGGAACACCTTTATTGGTGCTTTCCGATCTTTGTTGAAGCTTGTCATCAATCTTCATCCCTATATACACCACTACAATAGAAAATAGAGCAAAACCGGTAGTCCCAATAACATCCATGACTAACCCCCTAGATTTGGTTACTGACTGTATCGGCCAAATACTAAATCTATTACTAATTTTTCCAGTTTTTTACTTATTATCTGATTAATTTCACTCCCTAAATTAACCACCACTCTCAGCATTAACTCCTGGCTTTTGTCAGGATTTGTGGCTAACAAATAAACAATCACTCATATAATTTGTTGCATGTTAATAATTATTTAAGTTTATTAATGTTTGAAACCGGTATAACTCGGCAAAAGAAAAGAGCAATTAGAATTTAGAAGATACCGCTCTTCGAATTATCAGGAATATTTGGGGTTATTTGATTTGAATTGCCCTTCCTTTTTTGAAAAATATGATGCTATCGAAATAGATTCCATTAAAAATGGATTGGTTTTGGAAATACATAAAATAAATATGGAAATTTATTTAAAGGCTAACAACCTGCCAGTGACAGCATGAAATTAATTGTCTGGTAGCTGGTTGTTGTTTTTTTAAGGAATAGCATCTCAATGGCCTTTTAAATCGTAAGTCGCGGCAATTTTTTCGATTGCAACCAAATAGGCAGCCGTCCGAAAATCAGTAACATTGTCTTTTTCATGCAAAATAGCGCGCATTTCCTGCAAAGCTCCACGCATAGAATCATCAAGGCCCGATCGCACTAATTCAAGTTCTCCAGCGCCTTGTCTAAATTTTTTTCTAAAGCTTGATGAAATATTCCACTTGTCACCCATAACTTCAGAAACAGACTCAAGTTCTCTAATAATCAGTTCATTTCTCGCTTGCTGCTCTCTTCTCTGCATCCGACCAAAACGCATATGGCTGAGATTTTTTACCCACTCAAAATACGAAACGATTACTCCACCTGCATTTACGTACATATCAGGAACAATGGTGCACCCTTTCTTTCTTAAGATTTCATCAGCTTGGGCTGTAATAGGCCCATTCGCCGCTTCTACAATCAGCGGTGCTATCACCCTTGGAGCATTTTCAGAATGAATTACTCCTTCCGAGGCTGCTGGAATAAGAATGTCACACTCTTGCTCAAGAACTGCAGCACCTGCTTCTATATAGGTTGCATTAGGAAAGCCAGCGACTCCGCCATTTTCTTTTATCCAACACTTAAGAACGTCCGCATCTAGGCCATTATCTGAATAAACAGCCCCATCCCTTTCTATAACACCTATGATAATTACCCCATCTTCTTCGCTGAGAAACTTTGCAACGTGATAACCGACATTACCTAAACCTTGAACAATAATTCGCTTGCCTTCTAATGTGCCAGATAAACTTGCCTCACCGACATCATTAGGATCACGAAAAAACTCGCGCAGCGCATACTGCACACCTCGCCCGGTTGCCTCAATACGGCCAGCAATGCCACCAATGTTGATCGGCTTACCAGTCACACATGCTTTTGCATCAATATCTGTTGTATTTATTTGCGAATACTGATCAGCAATCCAAGCCATTTCCCGCTCCCCGGTACCCATATCAGGTGCGGGCACATTTTGGCTTGGGTGAATTAGATCCCTTTTTATAAGTTCAGATGCAAATCGGCGTGTAATCAACTCCAATTCATATTCGTCGAATTCACTTGGGTTAATGCACAAACCACCCTTGGAACCACCAAAAGGAACATCAACCAGTGCACACTTATAAGTCATCAGCGCAGCAAGCGCCTCCACCTCATCCTGATTGACGGAACTCGAATATCTAATACCTCCTTTTACTGGCTCCATATGGTCTGAATGTACTGCCCTATAGCCAGTAAAAGTTTGTATTTTGCCCCCCAACCGAACACCAAACTTTGTTGTGTAGGTTGCATTACAAACCCTAATTTTTTCACTTAGTCCGGGTGATAAATCAATCAGACCAGCCGCTCGGTTGTACATAATGTCGACGCTTTCGCAAAAAACTCGTTCTATTGAAGATGCCATATCTGTTCTCTGAAAATTTGTAAAACCTGCTAAGTTAATTTTCGGACTGGATCGATAATTCGGCAGTCAGGTCATGCACGCAGATCTTTCTAACTATGTGTCGTATAGAGCTATTTTCTCTCAAAGAGCGGGGACCTCTATTTGGGCTCCTAATCAGCCTAATCAAATGGTTACTTCTATGCTCTCACTACCCGAATCAACGGCAATTCACCTGATTAACATCATCTATCAATAATGAAAGTCATCATCAGAATAGACCAATTATCCATTCCTCTTCTATTTTCATTCAGGTCTAATAATTTATTGTTTGAGGCTTCGACTTTCAGTCTGAAAGCCCGTGGTAGATTACGCACCTCTTTTTTTTTCATCAGGACTCTTTAATACACCATGGATTCCTACAAAATCGCAATATTAGATGGCGATGGCATTGGTCCCGAGATTATGTACGAAGCGACCAAGATCTTGGATCTGGTCGCTGAACGCAATCAAGTTAATTTTGAATTATTAGCTGCACCTTTTGGAGCTTCAGCTTATTTCTCCATGGCCCTTCGTTTCCCAAAGAATCAAAGGATATCTGTGATCAGGCAGATGCAATTCTAAAGGGGCCAATCGGGCTCAGTCATGAAGAATCAAAGAAAATTCCAGTAGATATGCACCTGAACGAGGCGCATTGTTGCCATTGAGGCGCCGATACAATACCTTTGCCAACTTCAGGCCAGTCTTCTTACCAAAAGGACTTGCCCATTTCTCTCCATTAAAACCGAGATCATTGGCGATGGAATCGACTTTATTATCATTCGCGAATTGGTAGGTGGTTTGTATTTTGGCAATAAAGAAACTGGAATTAATGAAGATGGAAAACGCTTTGTAAATGAAAGCCTTGAATACGATGAAGATCAAATTAAGCGAAACGCCAAAGTAGCATTTGATACAGCCCAGAAGCGTAAGAAAGTTCTACACAATATTCATAAAAGCAATGTACTGAAATCCAGCGTGCTCTGGAATGAAGTAATAGAAGAAGTTGCAGTAGATTACCCCGACGTGGAAATTATTCACATCCTGGTGGATGCTGCTGCGACCTATTTATGTCTTAATCCAGGTCAATTCGATGTCATGGTTATGGAAAATATGTTTGGCGATATTCTTTCCGATCAGGGTGGAGGCATTCTCGGCTCATTGGGACTTATGCCATCAGCCTGCATAGGTCCCAAGAAAGCTTATTATGAACCATCCCATGGTTCGGCCCCTGATATTGCCGGTCAAAGCATTGCTAATCCCTATTCTATGATTGGTTTCCCTGGCGATGATGCTGAGATGAGCTTCAACATGGAAGACGAAGCAAAGAAGGTCTGGCATGCGATGCAAAGTGTCTTTGCTCAGGGCTATTCCACTCCCGATCTTTCCAAGCCAGGTGCCGATGCCAAAATGATTAGTACTGATGGGGTTTTGGGGATTTAGTAGCTGAAGAACTAGCTAAACAGTAGCTTGGCCAGCTTGTGCGTGCAGCATGACGTTAATCATGCGTAGCGTAGCTTTTACTGCCGCCAATACCTGGTTGGAATCAACCCTCGGGTTTTAAATTCTTGATCATCCGTTTGCCAGGGAATAATACATTCCGTTAGTGCGTCAGTTTTACCGCCACGAGGAATATGTACTTCATAGTCTGCCAAAAGGGCATGAAAATTCTTTCTCATTTAAGATTTTTTCGATAGCGTCCATAAACGCATCAAGCCACCGTTACCTGCTCCCGAACTCTGATATTTATCACCGTCGATAGTTACCAGCACTGATGCTGTCTATCAACATCAAGACCAGTATTGATGTACAGTTATGCAGCTCAATGTGCTGATACTCTTTGCTTTCCATTATATCGGCAATAATAAATGGTAAATCTTCTGCAGTAATTACATGTTTGGAATCACCTAAGGCAAAAACCCGCTCTAAGACTTTTGCTTGATCTTCAGGTGACAGGATATACCCAGCTCTTCCAAATTATTTGCAATGAGGCCTTACCACTCATCTTCCGAGGGCTATTGCGTTTACGGGCAAATCTTTCAGGCTCAATCTAGAAACATAGAGATTGCCTTTGAGGTCTCCATCGGCTGAATGCCGCTGTTTGAGTAAATACATCGCCCCAACCACCGGGTATTAGCAGCGATCCATTTACCGGAAAAATTTTCCACCATCCCACTAGCAAGTGATGCGACTTTCATCGATAGAAATCTCGAATCCGAGCTTTCTTTTACCATGACCGAAACCCCTGCAAGGGAAGCATTCCCGGCTCGCTCACCAAGACAGTTTATGGTGCAGTGAATATTGTTTATGCCAGCTTATCGCCGCATAAACATTTGCAGTTGCTAGTCCTAATCGTTGTGAGGGTGAAAATCAACTCGGCCTCTGGAAATTGTTTTGCATTTCAGTTAACGCATCAAAAACTTCATTTGGTGCAAACAAACCGAGAGTGTCAGGTAATAAATAGTGGTTAATGCCAGGTGCTGAGTACCCGAGATTAACCCCCAAAACATAGTCCTTACTTTTTGATAACCACCCGACCAATCTTCCAAGTACATATTCACCTCAAACCTTTCTCCCCGCGTACTCAACGGTCCGAGTTATATCATCAATATGACTTTCCAGATCTTTGCCCAGTTGTTCCCGACAATGCTTTTCACTTCCCTTTGCTAGAAGATTAACGACTTTGCCACCTGCACTGGTGATCCAGTCGACCTCGCTTTAATCAAAAGCCAAGCACTTCAACACAATCGCGAGGCCCTGACTGGCTGCCCATTCACAAATCTGAGCGACCGCTTCCCTTTCACCTTCTGACACGCAGGCAGATGCCACTTCGATGCGGTCTACTTTTAGAGACTGCAACAGAGCACGAGCTATATTCACCTTTTCATTTGCCGAAAAGGATACCCCTGGTCTGCTCGCCATCCGCAAGGTGGTATCCATCAAGCGGATATGACGGTTACTGTCAGAATCGCTCATATTATCCTAAGTCTTATCGGTTTTTTCCGGCTTCTGCCCATCCTATTGGGATTAAGGTCGGAGGGGGGTCGGATTCTAGCAAAAACTAACGCCCGCAAGAAGCCGAGTTTCCTGCGTTTTTATACGTTGACCTCTTCGATCATCGTTATATACTGCGCGCTGCATTACAGAATTGAACCCTCGGGGAAAGCTATGACGATAGAGATTTGTGTGCCGAAGGAAGTTCGTGAAGACGAACAACGGGTTGCATTAGTACCAGAAGTTGTCAATCGACTGGCTAAAGATGAAATTAATGTGAGTATAGAATCAGGTGCTGGAGAGTTAGTTGGTTATACAGATGCCGACTATGGAAACGCAACTGTAGTATCAAGCTCCAGAGAATTACTTAGTAAAGCCGATATTACCCTAACCGTAAATCCAGCTACTTCGGAACAGATCGAACAATTAAAAGAAGGTTCCATCCTTATCGGGTTTTTAAACCCTCACTCTGATTTGGATCGCTTCAAACAGCTTGCCGCTAAAAATATTAGTGCGTTTTCAGTTGAGTTAATTCCCCGTATATCCCGCGCCCAAGCCATGGACGCCCTGTCATCTCAGGCATCGATTGCTGGATATAAAGCAGTACTGCTAGGCAGTAATATTCTCGGTAAGTTTCTTCCCATGTTAACCACTGCTGCGGGAACCATTCGCCCTTCAAAATGTTTGGTGATTGGTGCTGGCGTTGCCGGACTGCAAGCCATCGCTACCGCAAGAAGGCTAGGCGCCATTGTAGAAGGTTACGATGTTAGGGCAGCGGTAAAAGAACAAGTCGAATCGCTCGGCGCTAAGTTTGTTGATATCGAAATCAAAGCAGAAGGAGAAGGTGGTTACGCAAGAGAATTAAATGAAGAAGAGAAACAACAACAACAGGAAATTCTAGCGAAACATGTAGGCGCTGCGGATCTTATCGTTAGCACGGCAGCCATTCCTGGGAGGGCATCTCCACGCATTATTAGTACTACTATGGTAGAAGGAATGCGCGGCGGATCCGTAATCGTCGATCTGGCGGCTGAAGGCGGCGGAAACTGCGAACTGACAAAGGTCGATGAAACAGTTTTACATAAAGGCGTAAAAATTTACGGGCCGGTAAATGTTCCGAGCATGGTTGGTAATCACGCCAGTGAACTCTATGCCAAAAACCTACAAAACTTTCTCGAGCTATTGATTCAGGAAGATGGAATCAATGTTGATCTTGAAGATGAGATTATCAACGGTAGCCTGATTACTCATTGCGGCCAAATTCATAATCCCTGGAATAAAAGAACAATTAGAAGGAGCTTTATCATGATTGAAGGTCTCGCTGCTTTATACATTTTTATGCTAGCTGGTTTCACTGGTTATGAAATTATTAGTCGAGTGCCGGTTATCTTGCATACACCTTTAATGTCAGGATCAAACTTCGTCCACGGAATCGTGCTAGTAGGCGCAATGATTGCGCTAGGAATTGCTGAAACTCCCACAGAACAATTCATTGGTTTTATCGCCGTACTGCTTGGAGCAGGAAACGCAGTAGGCGGCTACGTGGTAACGGAACGCATGCTGGAAATGTTTAAATCCAGCGATAAAGGAAGCGAGGGTTAAGACATGGAAACAATAATCCAGGCTTCATACTTCGTGGTTGCTGTCATTTTTATTGTCGGCCTGAAACAAATGAGCTCTCCAGTCACTGCACGGCGGGGAATATTGTGGGCTGGCGCTGCCATGGTTATCGCTACGCTGGTAACGTTCCTAGCTCCACAGATTATAGATAGCGATCAGGCTGCAACAAACGTTGGCTTAATTATTCTCGCCATAGCAATTGGTGGCGGTTATGCCTGGTGGAGCGGCAAGCGCGTGGCCATGACCGATATGCCGCAAATGATTGCCATGTACAACGGCATGGGTGGAGGAGCTGCCGCAACAATCGCAGCTGTTGAAATGCTGAAAGCTTCAAGAGAAGCAGCCTTGGATCCAACCGAGGCAACAACGATTGCCGATGCCTTAAATCCAGATGTGGCAGTTCTTGCAATTCTCGGCGCAATTATCGGAACTATTTCGTTTAGCGGCAGTATTATCGCTTGGGCCAAACTGGATGGCCGCTTAAATCGGTCAAAGCTTTTACCGGGCCAGCATTTTATTAATGCAATTCTTGCCATTGTTACCGTTGGCTTTGCTATTTCAATCTATTTCACTGGTGGTGATCTAACGCCAATAATCGTTTTCTTCTCCTTAGCATTGGTGCTAGGAATCTTCATTACCATCCCAGTTGGTGGCGCCGATATGCCAGTAATCATTTCACTGTTCAATGCATTAACTGGATTGGCAGTTGGATTCGAAGGATATGTATTAGGTAACGCTGCAATGATCATCGCCGGTATTGTTGTTGGTTCCGCTGGATCGTTGCTCACCCATCTAATGGCCGTTGCTATGAATCGTTCGTAGCTAACGTATTCTTTGCCGGCGTTGGGACCGATAGTGGAGCGACCGGGGAAGGAACCCAGGGAGAAATGAAAGAAATCCAGGCCCAGGATGCCGGAATACTGATGGCTTTTGCCAATCAGGTGGTCATTATTCCCGGATACGGCATGGCTGTAGCGCAAGCCCAACACAAGATATGGGAATTGACTCAATTACTGAACGACAAAGGCGTCTCTGTTAAGTTTGCCATTCACCCGGTTGCGGGAAGAATGCCTGGACACATGAATGTGCTATTGGCGGAAGCCGGTGTTCCTTACGATATGATTTACGACATGGAAGACATCAATGCCAATTTCAAGACCACTACAGTTGCTTTGGTAATAGGCGCAAACGATGTAGTGAACCCTTCGGCCAAGACTGACACTAACAGTCCCCTTTATGGCATGCCGATCCTGGACGCGATTGATTCCGATAATGTTATCGTTATTAAGCGTGGTCGCGGCGCTGGATTCTCAGGTGTTGAAAATCCATTGTTCTTCGCAGATAACACCAAGATGTTATTTGGTGACGGCCAAAAAGCTGCGAATGAGTTGATCCAAGCAGTCAAAGAGCTAGGTTAACTATTGAGTGAGCCAGAAGTATTAGAAGAACAGAACTTTCCTCGCGCCGGTTTGTTCCGGCGCCTTGCAGCCCTTATTTACGATATGTTCCTGGTAGCAGCGATCTGGATGCTACTAGGATTCATATTTCAACAAATTTTTGGAATAGAAAACCAGGTTATCGATGGCCGCGTTATGACCGATCCAGTTGCGGACAATCTATTATTCATTTTGATGATTCTTAGTTGTTTTACTTTTTACAGCTGGTTCTGGATGCGCAGTGGACAAACTCTTGGCATGTTGGCTTGGCGTATCAGAGTTAAGTCAATCGAAGAAGGGAAGATCAATTTCACCCAAGCACTAGTTCGGTTCCTGGCGCATGGCCTGCATTCCTCATGCTAGGTTTAGGATATTTCTGGATTTTTTTCGATGATCAAGGCGATGCTGTGCATGATAAGTTATCCTATAGCAAAGTTATTGTGCTACCGAAGTCTTATAGTCCGTTTAATTCCTAATTTAAAATTAGTCCGCATATTCTGGCAGTCGCTACAAATAAACATTTGCTCTTGCACCTGCGCGAATAGCATTGTGCAAACAATGCTAACGAATTTTGCGTAAAAGAAAAAATCCGAGAAATGCGCACAGCACTATAGGAACTAATACTGCTAACAGTGGGTTAAAGCCATATAGAAGACTCGCCGGTTCCATCATGCGTTGTAAAATAGTAAATACCAGCCCAATTCCCAGAGCGACAAATACTCTTGCGCCCATCGTTGCTTCGCGCAATGGGCCGAATACAAATGAAATTGCGAGAACCACCAAGGCTAATGTTGAAATTGGTTGCAGGAGTTTCTTCCAAAACGCCAGGTAGTAGGTATCACTATCCAATCCTTCCTTTTTAAAATATTCGGCAAACTGATAAAGGCCAGATATTGATTGTTCATCGGTTCAACCAATAAAACACTGAGTAGCTCTGGCGACAATTCAACCCGCCAATCTTCTTGCAAAAAGTTTCGGGTAATAACTGCACCAGACTAAATAAACTTTCTTCCACGTTGTTTAATTGCCAATAACTATCGCTTTCCTGATCAATGTAGCTAGCGGACTCGGCGAAGCTTGCTGAAAGTATTTGTAGATTGTCGTCTATTTTATAACGACTTAACCAAACAACTCCCGACCGCCTGGAGCAATGGCGTTGATTGAATAAAATCATCACCTATCCGCTGCCAATTTCCCCTGATCGGAATTTATTGAACGGTGCCACTCTTTTGGGAATCGCCTTGTTAGATTGTGCGAGCTGTTCTAATGGCGGCGAAAGTATTCTCCAAGTAAAAGCTCAAAACCATGAAAAAAATGTTGGCTTCAATACGGCAAATACAATGCGCGAAACTCTTACCCCGCAGACTGCATAACAACCAGCTCGTTATTCGATGCGAGCACGCCAAGACCAATTAATGCACCACCCAATGCAGCAAACGGAAGCAATTCATAAATACTCGTAGGCATAGTGAACAAAACGAAAGTGGTGCATTTGCCATGGTGTAGTTTTCATCAGTATCTGCAATCTGATCCAGCAAGCTAAAGATAAGACCCAAACATCCCAATTAACGCGATTACTACTAACATGGATAGCAACACAGTGTTGCGAATATGGCGATCCAGTTGATTCATCTTGTCCGCCCCAACGACAAGTAACGACTTAAGTCAGGGTATCGGAATAGCAATATGCCCACAGTAATAAACAGAGCGTGTACCCACCACATTCCGACGCAGCTTTAATTCACCTTCAGCTACCATGTCTCGAGTTAATTGAAGAAGCAAAAAATAAGTAGCATAAATAATTGCCGCTGAAATTAACTTGCTGTATCTACCCTGACGGGGATCAACCTGACTCATTGGTACTGCTATAAGGGTAAATTTCGGGTATTAAAAGAATTATTGAAAGACGCCATTGAAACTCCGCTTGGTGTTCCGCCTGATTCGAACCAATAAGTTCCATGGTCGCTAAAGACTCTTCTTCAAGTATTTCTTCGAACTCTGTTGACTCAGGCAAAAGAATTAACTGAACATCAAACTGCGCGATGGAAAAATCTCCCTGCCCCGGTGTTCCATCATACTGATAGACATTTTCCAAGCGCATAAAGCGTGCGCCGGTTTGAGCGTCAACAACTGGTTTGCATTTTTTGCGAGTAAAATTCGCGGTGGTGTAGTTTCAGATTCAGTGTCGGACTGATCGTCCTGCCGAGATTCTGTGCTTAATGCAACAAAGACATTACCTAACTGACGACCAACTTCGGGTACTATGTTTGCCCGTTCAGCATAGGTAATCCGACCCCATCGCTAAAGGATTGAAACTGCCCGGCAACGATTAAATCTATTTCCGTTAATTGTTCTTGATTCTGTTTAAGCTGTTCGGTGTTGCGTGCTCCCCATGGAGCAATACTCAAGCTTATGGCCGCCATGAAAATAATTACGGCAATAGAAGTCAGAAATGTTAAAGCGAGAAGCGGCGCTGACTAAATCCAGATCCCAACAACCCCACCATTTCATTTTCTGCATACATAGGGCCATAGCCCAGAAGTATGCCGAGGAAAAAGCTAAGGGGACGATCACTAGGAAAAAGTCCGGCAGGCGATAAAACATCAGTAACAGTAATACGTCTGATCCCAGTTCTCCGGCTACTGCTTGACCCAGATATTGGATAAAACGGCTGGTCAAGCCTACTACTAGCAGGATTAGGGTAACCGCGGTCATTACCTGCAGGATTTGTTTGCTGAGATAGCGAAAGATAATCAATGAAACTCGACACCTTGAGTACTGCTCGACAGCAGTTTACTCGAATAAGTGCATAAAAGTCAGCTAGTTAGGAAACGCGAAGCTGGGATTAAGCGACCTGAATTTCCGGTTGGCCCAGCATACTCTTGAAGGCAATAGGCACTTGAGATAGCTCATGCTGGTCGAAATCGAAGAACACCACACCAATCTTGGCGTTGCACACTACTGAATCCAATGCGCTATTTGTCACTTGCATGCCAATGTCGAATCCATAACGGTTGAATTTGCTTACACCCACATCGATTATGAGACGGTCATTGGCGAAAGATTCGGAACGATAATCGACTGCCAGGTCTGTAACCACCATACCCAGCCCAAAAAAATTGGATTCGGCAAAACCGAGACTAGCAAGAAACTGAAGGCGAGCTTCATGGAGAATACTAACCATGGAAACATTGTCGATATGTTTGGCGTAGTTAACATCACTAAGCCCTACGGTGTGTCCCATACTGAACAAAAATTGATCAGGTATAGCTACTTTTGTGCGTGGCATCCCAACTCCTTAAACTGGGCTATACTGTCTTAACTGCTATGACAGCCAAATTTTTAATAGGTTCAATAGCATTTTTCCCTAAGAAATCACGCGCTTCTTACTAGAACGTTTTCGTATTTTCCGAGCTACTTTTGTTCATTTTTTGAGCGCTATTGCTTAACTAATTGAATAACTTTAGGATTACGGCTCTTAAAATTTACTGTCCAAATTTTCTCGATAGTTAGGAGAAAAATCACCTATGAGGTATTCAATAAAAGCGGGTTCTCCGGAGAAAGTTAACGTCGACTGCCTAGTAGTGGCCATCTGGAATAAGGGCACTTTGTCTGACGAGGCCAAGCAGATCGACATCGCGGCAAGCAAAACAATAAGCAAAATCCTGAAATCCGGAGATTTCATTGGAAAGCTGGGTGAGACTCAGCTTATTCACAATCCCGCAGGCATTTCTGCGAAAAGAGTTTTGCTAGTAGGAGCAGGTGATAAAAAGAAGCTGAGCGGCAAAGCCGTCGCAAAACTAATGAGCTCAGCACTTAAAGTCATACGTGCATCACAAGCCAGCTCAGTGCATTTCGCCTTCAACAACATCACCATTATCGATCGAGACGGAAACTGGTTGGCCGCTCGAGTATCTCAGGAAACAGAAATCGCTAACTATCGATACGATACAACCAAAAGCAAGAAAGCCAAGGCTTACGCTACACAGTCAGTTTCTCTGTCTTCCCTTTCAGGCGCAAGAAGGAAAAATTTAGAAGTTTCATTAAAGCGCGGAAAAGCCATTGGTAGGGCAGTGAATCGCGCGCGAGAACTCGGTAATTTACCAGGCAATATCTGCACGCCAACTTATCTCGCACAACAAGCCACTTTATTGGCCGATCGCAATCGATCCATCACCACTCAAATTCTTAGCGAAAAACAAATGGCGCGGCTAGGCATGGGATCACTGCTGTCCGTTGGACATGGTTCGGCAGAAGAATCTAAATTAATCATTATTCGCCACAAGGGCGCTAAAGCGGATAGTAAACCTTTCGCTATCGTCGGCAAGGGAATTACTTTTGACACCGGTGGCATAAGCCTGAAATCTGGCGCCGCCATGGATGAAATGAAATTTGATATGTGTGGTGCCGCCAGTGTAGTTGCCACCATGGGCGCTGTCGCAGATTTAAAGCTGCCAATCAATATTGTAGGCGTAGTGGCTGCGGCTGAAAACATGCCCAGCGATCGCGCCACCAAACCCGGAGACATCGTAACCAGTATGTCGGGTAAAACTATTGAGATATTGAACACTGACGCCGAAGGAAGATTAGTTCTCTGCGATGCCCTTACCTACGTAGAAAAATTTAAACCCCGCAGCATAATCGATATTGCGACCTTAACAGGTGCTGCAGTGGCAACTTTTGGTTCCCATGTAAACGCCTTGCTAAGCAACAACGATGAACTTGCAGATATACTCATCGATTGTGGTGAAGAAGTATTGGATAGAGCCTGGCAACTGCCACTGTGGGACGAGTACCAAAGCATGTTGAATAGCAATTTTGCCGATATCGCCAATATTGGTGGTCCCAGAGCTGGAACCATAACTGCTGCCTGTTTTCTGTCGCGATTTACCGAAAAACAGAAATGGGCGCATCTGGATATAGCGGGTTCAGCCTGGCATTCAGGTGCACAAAAAGGTGCGACTGGCAGGCCAGTGTCCTTGCTTGTAGAGTATTTAAGTCGGCAAAAAGCCTAATTTAAAGTCGCCCGCGACTCGTGACTCAAATCAGTTTTTATTCTCTCGCTAAAGGCAACGATGATGCGCGTTTCAAGTCGCATGCCGACTAGCTGAAAAAGCCTTTTCACTAGGACACAAAATCTTTTTTCCAGGTGGAAGATCCGCAGCAAAAGCGTAGATTAGACAATTTTCTTTGGCATTTTAAAGCCAGCAGTTTTGTTCCCCATGGAATCAATGATGAGGTTCTGAACCAGCAGAAATTGGCCTTTCCGTGGGCCCATCGCATCAGGATGTTCTAATCAATCTCTCATCAAAGCATTGTGAGCAGTTTGAACAATTCAATCGTATCAATGAAATAGTCGGTCCAGATCAAGAAAGCCTCGCCAGCGGTCGCCAGAGTTATCGCTATTATCATTCTCAAGGTTTCAAGCCAGAGACCCATAAAATATAAGGAACAGGCTCGTATAATCAGCATTGCAAGCCGCCATCATGTATACTTGCGCCTTTTTTGAAAGCGCCCTTACGGCAGCAAATGGATAAGACTTATCAACCACAGGAATTAGAAGATCGCTGGTATAAAACCTGGGAAGAGCGAGGTTATTTTGCACCCCAGGGAGAAGGTGCTCCTTACTCTATCGTTATTCCACCGCCGAATGTCACTGGACGTTTGCATATGGGTCATGGCTTTCAGCACGCTATTATGGATGCCCTTACTCGCTATCATCGTATGCTAGGTCGATCTGCTTTGTGGCAAGTTGGTACTGATCATGCCGGTATCGCCACCCAGATGGTTGTAGAGCGCCAGTTAAATGCCGCGGGTTCCAGTCGCGCGGGAAAACGGTCGCGATGCGTTCGTCGAAAAAGTTTGGGATTGGAAAGAAGAATCGGGGGTATTATTACCCAACAACTGAGACGCATAGGATCCTCAGTAGATTGGTCGCGAGAACGATTTACAATGGATAAAAACCTTTCCGCAGTCGTGGAAAAAGGGTTTTTTTTGATTTGTTTGATGAAGGGCTTATTTATCGCGGTAATCGCTTAGTCAATTGGGATCCAGATTTACACACTGCTTTTCTGACCTGGGAAATAATTTCCGAAGAAGAAGACGGCTCCCTCTGGCATTTTCGCTATCCATTAGCAGATGGAGCAGCAACTGCTAATGGTGAGTGTTACATCTCCATCGCTACAACGAGACCTGAAACCATGTTGGGCGATACAGCGGTAGCAGTGCATCCAGATGACGAACGATATACCGACTTGATCGGCAAACATGTCGATCTGCCCCTATGTAATCGCCGTATTGAAATCATTGCCGATGAGTATGTCGATCCGGAATTCGGTACAGGTTGTGTAAAGATCACACCCGCCCATGATTTTAATGACTATGAAATAGGTAAACGCCATGATCTGGAAATGATTAATGTGCTTACCGATAGCGCGACCATCAATGAAAATGGAGCTGAAGCCTATCAAGGTATGGATCGCTTCGACGCCCGCAAGCAAATCGTTATGGACATCGAAAAACTTGGCCTGTTAGAAAAAATCGAACCACACAAATTAAAAGTTCCACGCGGCGATCGGAGCGGTGTAGTTATCGAGCCTTACTTAACTCACCAGTGGTATGTTGCTATTCAGACAAATTTCCGACCCGGCGATTAAAGCCGTAGAAGATGGCGACATTGAATTTGTACCAAAGAATTGGGAAAACACTTACTTCGCCTGGATGCGAAATATTCAGGACTGGTGCATCAGCCGACAACTCTGGTGGGGTCATCGTATACCTGCCTGGTATGACAATGACGACAATGTCTACTCTGCAATTGACGAAGCCGGGGTAAGGCAAAAATATAATCTTGGACCGGATGTAGAACTGCGTCAGGACGAAGACGTTCTCGACACCTGGTTCTCTTCCGCCTTATGGACATTCTCCACATTAGGTTGGCCCAGCGATCGCGAATACTTCGACAGGTTTCATCCAACCGACGTCTTAGTTACCGGATTCGATATTATCTTTTTCTGGGTTGCTCGCATGATCATGATGACTCTTAAGTTCACTGGCGAAATTCCTTTCAAGAAAGTGTATATCACTGGACTAGTTCGAGATGAACATGGGCAGAAAATGTCCAAGTCCAAGGGAAACATTCTGGATCCTATCGATTTAATTGACGGCATATCTCTTGATGAACTTTCAGCAAGCGAACTACCGACATGATGCAACCGCAACTCATGCAGCAGATCGAAAAACACACTCGGAGTCTTTTCCAGAAGGTATTCCGGGGTTTTGGCACCGATGCATTACGGTTTACTTTTTATTCCTTAGCTTCCACCGGCAGGGATATCAAGTTCGACATCGGACGCATGGAAGGATTTAGAAATTTCTGCAACAAAATCTGGAATGCCGCCCGCTACGTAATGATGAACTCGGAAGGTAAAACCGTTCCAGAGTCTTTGTCCCTAGAGCACTGTTCTTAGCCGATCGTTGGATCATGAGTCGATTCGAAAACGCAGCCAAGGCGATTGAAGAATCGATGCAACACTATCGTTTCGATTTAGCATCGCAAACACTGCACGAATTTATTTGGAATGAATACTGCGACTGGTACGTGGAATTATCTAAGCCATGTTTGGGATGAAAAAGCAAAATCCAAGGAGCCCAGGCTACCCGTTGGGTACTTCTTTCCATTCTTGAACAGAGTTTAAGACTACTCACCCATTTATGCCGTTTATTACCGAGGAAGTCTGGCAAAAATTGCACCCTGCTAGGTAAAAATGGCGACAGATCATGATAGAAACCTATCCGCTATTTGACCAGAGAAGCTCGATAGCGAAGCCGAAGAACATATCGAATGGATCAAGGGCGTCGTCGTGCCATCAGAAACATCCGCGGTGAAATGGATGTTCCTCCAGCAAAATCCATTAAAGTGATGCTGCGAAATGGCGCTTCAGCTGATCAAGGAAAGCTAGAAGAATACCGCCCTTATTTACAAAAACTCGCCAAGCTGGAAAGCATTGAATGGCTAACTCCAGACGATGAAGTACCAGTTGCAGCCACCGGCCTCTATCAAGAGCTAGAAATTCTTGTCCCACTCGCGGGGATTATTGATGTAGAGGCCGAACGCGCTCGCTTATCCAAAGAAATTGCCAAGCTAGAAGGCGCGCTGAAATCTGTTACAGGCAAACTTAGTAATGCAAAATTTGTTGACAATGCTCCAGACGCAGTCGTTGCGAAAGAACGCGAAAAGCAGGAACAAATAACTCAGGCATTGCAATCCTTACAAGCCAAACAAGATAAATTTAAAAAGCACTTTAAATACCTGAAAAACTCAATGTTATTCAGGTTTCTCAAACAACCATAATCGTTACCGGTACTTGCTAAGGGCCCTACTCTGCACCATCAAGCCTGGAACCTTTAGATCATTCTTTGACGATTTCATATTCTATCCGTTGCTTTTTGGTCTCTGTTTGCAATCTAGGTTACGTTCAGCCAGTTAATCCAAAGCAAATTGACCAAAACGAAATTACTTGAGCAATCTAAAATGATATATTACTTAAACTCTCGCGATTATTCCAATTTTAGTCTCTATAGCAGTATGGGAGTCGCCCAAATTCAGGTGATTACTCTGGAGTCGAATAGTGGATTACTGTGAGGGAGTATTGCTTTGCGGGGAACTCGGAGCTTTTTCAAATTGAAAAACTTGCAGAGGAAAAAAAAGGGAAAATTTTGTTTTCTAATTGCGCAGTTCTTTGGGCATTGAGAAAACTATGTTTTCTTCAACACCTTCTAATTCTTGCGGCTCGATATGGCCAATCCCCTGAAGATGTTTTACTACCTGTTGCACCAAAACTTCCGGTGCCGAAGCTCCTGCAGTAATCCAAAACGTAACTTGCCATTAAACCAGGCAGGTTCAAAATCATCGACGCTGTCAATTAAATAAGAATCACAGCCAAGTCTTTCTGCTAACTCTTTCAGACGATTCGAGTTAGAACTATTAGGTGAACCAACCACCAAAAGCAAATCGCATTCCAACGCTAATTGTTTAACCGCGTCTTGCCGTTTTGCGTGGCATAACAAATATCTTTCTTGCGCGGACCTTTAATGGATGGGAAACGATCACGAAGAGCATCGATGACTTTAGCGGTATCATCCATCGAAAGTGTAGTTTGCGTTACATAGGACAACTTATCCGGATCATTTACTTTTAAAGTTTGAACATCATCTACTGATTCCACCAAATAGATTTTGCCACCATAGCTTTCATCATATTGCCCATGGTGCCTTCCACTTCCGGATGAAACTGATGGCCGATAAGCACACATTCCCGTCCAGCCTGACTAAATTTGGTAACCTCTAAATGTACTTTCGTTACTAACGGGCAAGTCGCATAAAAAACTTTAAACCCTTTTCTCTTGCTTCTTCTTTGACTGTCTGGGATACACCATGGGCGCTGAAGATACGATAGAAGATCTTCTTTTGTATCTCTTAGAGGAATATCTGAGTTCATCGACAAAAATGGCGCCGCGCTTCTGCAGCGTATTCACCCCCAATTTATTGTGTACAACTTCATGGCGGACATAGATTGGAGAACCAAAAATATCCAGCGCTCGATTTACAATATCGATGGCCGATCTACGCCAGCGCAGAAACCGCGAGGATTTGCGAGACGAATAGATTTTGAGGATTCTGATACGGCCTGATCAGTCATCGCTTTATTTTTCACTTTTACTTCCACGGCATCTGTATCTGATGAGACAACAGACACTATCTTTACCTTGAATACTATATCCTTGCCTGCTAGAGGATGGTTGAAATCGACAATTACTTCCTTCTCTGAAATTTCTTTAACCACACCAGGGAGATCGAATCCGCTGGGTCTTTAAAAGAAACCACACATCCAGGCTCTGTTGAAATCAGATCTCCTCTAGCAAATTCCTAAACTTATCGATCGGAAAACTTTGTAAATTTTTCTGATTCACTTCACCGAATGCGTTAACACTTGATATGATTTTTTCGAACTCATCTCCGCTGCGTAGCCCCAACAATTCTGATTCGAACCTGGCAACATACTGCCATCACCAATGCGAAAACTGGCTGGTTCTTTTTCGAAATTGAATCGATTACTTCACCTGCATTAAAGCAAGAGAGAAATGCAGTGTCACCAAAGATCTTGCAATGATGACTGGATTTACAGAATCACTCACAGTTAGTCTCGAGACGCAAACTACTTAAGCGTAACTTCTTGACTCCCCTGCCCCATCGATATTTTCCACACATCGTTGGCACAAAGAAGGATGATCTGGTATCTCACCGACTCGGCACGATGATGCCAACAACGTCACACTTGGAATAGCCAGAAGCAGAAACGGTCACTTTTAATCCATCGACTTCGGTTTCAACTGCTGCACCATTGGCACTTTCTATGGAATTTACAGAAGCGCGAGAAACAATTAATACGAAGCGTAATTCTTCTTTCAGCCGATTAAGTATACCTGCAAGATTTTCATCGCAGAACAAATCACTTCAGCACTTAATCCCGAACCACGGTTTTTTTTTGCCGTTTACTTTCCAGTTCTTTATTAAAAGCAGTTTTTACCGCCATCAATTTCTGCCAGAATTCGTCAGAAAAGTTTGAAGATTCGGAAAAATTTCCCCAACCGCATCTGCAAAAACAGTGAGGAAAACGGATCTGCCCTTTCGCCGGGAATATTTTGCCAAAATTTTGTCTGCCGTGAAACTAAGAATCGGCGCTATCAACCGACTTAGCATTTCCAATATGTGATACATCGCTGTTTGGGTAGAACGGCGCGCCAAACTATCAGTTGCGTCGTGTATTGACGGTCCTTAATTACATCTAAATAAAAACCACCCAACTCTATCACGCAAAAGTTGTGAATCTTTTGATAAATGTTTAAAAAATTGTACTCATGGTAGTGATCGATTAATTCATTCTGCAACAATTGACATTGACGCACAATCCAATAATCCAGAGCCAACATTTCATTTTGATCGACGCTGTGAGTTTTAGGTTCAAAACCATTTAGGTTGGCCAACATGAATCGAGCAGTATTGCGAATTCGACGATAGGCGTCGGCAACCCTTTTAAAGATTTCATCGGAAACGGTCATTTCACCACGATAATCCGTAGCGGCAACCCAGAGTCTCAGGATATCGGCACCATATTGCTGAAAGATTTTTTCCGGGGCTACGGTGTTGCCGAGAGACTTAGACATCTTCTTGCCTTCAGCATCCACAAAGAAACCGTGGGTCAGCACTTCTTTGTAAGGTGCGTTGCCATGCATGGCGATAGCAGTTTTTAGTGAAGATAGAAACCAACCGCGATGCTGATCAGAACCTTCCAGGTATAGGTCAGCGGGATACTGTAGCTCATCCCGCTTTTCCATTACTGAAAAATGTGTAACACCCGGGGTCGAACCAGACGTCCATTGTGTCAGTTACTTTTTCGTACTTATCAATCTCTGCGCCGAGTAATTCTTTCGGCTCTAATTCAAACCAGGCATCGATGCCTGATTCCTCGATACGCTGCGCAACTTCTTCGAACAATTCAGCAGTGCGTGGATGTAGCTCCTGGGTTTCTTTATTCACAAACATCGTTATGGGAAAAACCCCAGGTGCGTTGTCGCGATACACACCAGTCAGGGCTACCCTTCAACATCAACTCTATACGAGCCTGACCCCAATTTGGAATCCACTTCAATTCTTCAACTACTTTCAGTGCCGAACCAAGTAAATCTTGTTCGGTCATACTGATAAACCATTGCGGCGTGGCACGATAAATAAGCGGGGTCTTTGTACGCCAGCAATGAGCATAACTGTGATTGATCTTATCTTCCAAGACTAAGGCCGACTCCCTTTTTAGCACTTCGATAATTTGCTCATCTACCTTATATACATGGAAGCCGGCGAATTCACCTGCGCTGGGTGTAAACACTCCATTTTCATCAACCAGATTTAATGTCCCCAAGCCATATTGCTGGCCTGCAAAAAAATCATCGAGGCCGTGATCAGGGGCAGTATGTACTGCACCGGTTCCAGCTTCTATGGTGACATGTTCACCGAGGATTAATGGAACTTGTTTATCAACAAATGGATGTTGCAAGAGAATATTTTCTAGCGCAGCTCCTTTATTTTCAGCAATGATTTCAAATTTTTCTACGCTGTAGCGGCCCAAGAATCTTCCAACATATCTTTAGCTAGCAGCATTAACTCAGAACTACCAGACACAGCACACTTAACGAGCACAAAATCTAAATCGGCATGCAAACATACTGCCTGGTTTGAAGGAAGCGTCCAAGGAGTTGTCGTCCAGATGATTACTGAGATAGGGTCAGATATCCCTCTTAGTGATTCATCGCCGAATGCGTCAAAGAGCTTCTCTTCTCCACTACAGGAAATCGCACATCTATCGCGAATGATTCTTTATCGTGGTATTCCACTTCGGCCTCAGCCAATGCCGATGCTCCGACTACACTCCAATAAACTGGCTTATAGCCTTTAACCATGTGGCCGTTCTCAACAATTTTACCCAGCGCACGAACAATGTTTGCTTCGGTATGGAAATTCATAGTGAGATAAGGATTATCCCAATCACCAAATACCCCCAGGCGAATAAAACCTGCCTTCTGAATCTCTACTTTCTTGGCTGCGTATTCCCGGCAGGCCTGGCGGAATTCGCGAACGAAATCTTTTGCCCAGCTTTGCCTTCTTCTTTTCAACGTTGTGCTCGATTGGCAGGCCATGACAATCCCACCCGGAATATAGGGGCATCAAATCCCCTAAAATGTCTGGATTTAACGACAATATCTTTGAGTGACTTATTAATAGCTGACCAAGATGCAGCTCACCATTTGCATAGGGGGGGGCCATCATGCAGGACAAACTTTGGTCGGCCTGCATTCTTTTTGCAGATTTGATTATAAATATCTAATTCTTGCCAACGTTAAGCATAGCTGGCTCCCGCTGGGCAAGATTTGCCTTCATCGGAAACTCGTATAAGGAAGGTTCAGTGTGTCTTTATAATCCGTCATGTTCTTTAGTTAGTTGCTTTCAGGGGGCCTGACTAAATATTTCTCTTACCTGTTCTACATCGGCAGTCATTTGCTTTTTTAAGGCGTCCAATCCATCGAATTTCAATTCTTCGCGAACTTTCTTGCGAAAAATTATTTCTATGGTTTTGTCATAAAGGTCTTCATCAAAGTCCAGAATATGTGCTTCTAATAAGGCACTCCATCTTCTGTTATCGTCGGTCTGTAACCTATATTTACAGCTGCCTGCCGATAGCGATCCCCCAGCCTTACTTCCAGGCAAACACTCCATGCAAAGGAATCTTGCGTCGGCCGGGATTTAAATTACAGGTAGGAAATCCCAAATCCTTCCAAGTTGCTGGCCTCGCTCTACCTCTCCTTTCATGGAATAAGGTCGGCCTAACAATTGTTCTACTAGATCAAAATTATCCTGCGCCAACTGTTCTCGAATAAATGTAGAACTGATTCGTTGTCCATTACGCTCATAAGCGCCGTTTCAATTACTTCAAAACCAAACTCAGCACCTTTGCTCTGCAATAGGGAAAACCTCCTTGTCGGTTATGGCCAAACGAAAATCTTACCCACAATGAATTTAGCAACTCCTAGACCTTCACCAGGATATCTTCAATATAGTTTTCGGCACTCAGCTCACTCATGGCTTGATCGAAGTTCAATTTGAAAACGAAATCGACGCCAAAACTCTCTAATAATTCCAGCTTTTCTCTAAGACTGGTTAATCTGGCAGGGCAGTCTTCATCACTAGCTGAAAAAAATTCTTCCGGGTGCGGTTCGATTAGAATCACCAGGGATGGTAAATTTAACTGCTCAGCCTGCTGCTTCAGTTGATCTAGAATTAACTGATGGCCTAAATGCACCCCATCAAACTTACCAATGGTAGCAACACAACTTTGCTGCAATTGTGAAAAGCGGCTTGTTTCTTCGAAGGTGATCATTACTGGGCTAGCTGCCGGTAAAAGCGCAGGATTATACTCCTTTCGCATCTGCTATGCAGTGGGATATTTAGTCCTGGTTAGCCGAGGATTCTTTGGTCTGGCGGATGCCTTTCAGGCCCTTACGCATGCAGATAGTAGCCAGTGCCAGCAAAGCGATAATCACAACACTAAGACCAATGATGGCGTTCACAACCGAAATAGTCTCAGGACGAGTTGATATCAGAACCGCATTTACTAGAGTTGCTAAGGCGAGAATGCCTAATACAATAGCTAAGATCACCTGCAACAAGGCAACAACTTTATTCATAGCAACACATACTTCCTAGGCAGAGTCTGCCAGTTTCTGATGTTCCAGGAAGGTTTTCAATCCTTTCGCACCTAAGAATCGACTCAAAGTTTTATGATCTGTCTTACGGGCATCGACAATAATCAAACCTTCTAATGAGTCATTAAAGTTAGAGTGGATATTGAAGCAAACCATTCTGCCATTAAGAGATAAGTAGTGGCGAAGCAGAACGGGAAAGGCTTTACCAGGATCACAACGCCCAATGAGTTTTCCAAGCATCTTTATGTTGGCTAACTCAGAAGCATGTCCTGCGTCCATACCCGATTCTCAACCTTGTGTGGCGTGAGAGGTTGCACCAGGTCGGCAAAATCCTTGGCTTTAAAGTTTGTTAACAAAGTGTCTGCAATTAAAGATCTGGCAAGATCACTATACTCTCGCGAAACACTGACAGAACCAAATAACGTATGGTACTGGGGCATGGTAGTTAAAATACGACCAATACCGCGCCAGAGAAGATTTAGAGAGACTGGGCGACGCTGATAATCCGGATGAATAAACGACCGCCCCATTTCAATTGCAGATCCTAATTGCTTAATAAAAGCCTCATCATATTTATAAAGCGAGCGACTATAGAGTCCTTTCACCCCAAACTTGGCAACAATTTGATCCACTAACCCAACCCGATAAGCCCCGGCTATGCGATGTTCGTTCTTATCCCATAGAAATAAATGCAGATAATGAGGATCGAATTCATCTGAATCTTTGGATAGGCCAGTACCTTCCCCCACATCTCTAAAAGTAACCTCCCGCGCGATTGCGATCTGCTCCATGATCGCACCTAAGCGATCATAAGGTGCGCAGTACACATCGAACTCCTCATGCTCCACCAGACGAAACTCTTCCATACTGGCAATGTCTTTTTCTATTTGAGAGAAATTCACATCATAGTCAAAATCTTTAATGCCTTCCTGAGTCCCTGTTTCATGGCTGTTTGGCATTTGAGCTAAGGCATCCGTAGATACCCGCAGGTATTCAGTGACAGCTTTCGGACTCTGCAATAAACGTAATTCAACAGCCGGTATCGGCCGGCCAATGGTTAGGGGTAACTTAAACCCCTGTTTGTTAGCTAACTGGCGCGGGAGCAGCAATGTGCGCAAGCGCGGATGAATAATTCCTGCTGCATAGAAATAGGAACTATTGCGGCCACCAACATAAACGGGCACCGCAGTGCTTTCATAGCGTTTGATTAATTGCCCAACCAAACGGCTCCACGGGCGATCTTGAATCCGACGCTGACTAAATTCGTACGCAGAAACCATACCGGCAGGAAAAATTAAAACCGCACCACCACTCTTTAGGTGTTTATGTACTTGCTTAATGCCTCCAACGTTTCCAGCGGCGGCTTTATTGGAGAGTACATCGACTCCAATAAACAGATCGGCAAGTTCCGGAATCAGCCGGAGCAATTCATTGGTTAATACCTGAAGATCCGGCCTGATCTTGAGAATTTCTTGAGCCAAAGCCATGCCTTCCAATCCACCAAGGGGATGATTGGCCACTATCAAAAGCGGACCTTCCTTTGGAATTTCATCGAGATTTTCTTCGTTCTCCACGACGTTGCTCACCCCGAGAGCTTCTAAGGTGTAGTCGAGAAAGTCTTTTGGAATAGTTTTCAATGGACGGCGATCGTAGATTTTTCCCAGCCGATGCAAACCCAGTATCCGCTCTATTATAGAAGCAAGAAAACGTGGTTTTATGGGCAGTTGTGTTGGATTAGTCATTGTCGGGGTATTGTTTCACCAGTTCTTTTTCAAATTGCCAGGCTCGATAAAGCTGCATTAATCCTGGAGTTTTATGCCCCCTCGCACGATTCGCGTGGCCAAGTTTAAACAGGGTATGATACTGCTGCAATAATGTTTTTATGGCATCGAAGAAACTCGCGTTTCTGTCCCAAATATTAATGGACTCCGAACTCGCACCATTGATCTCAACGATGTCAAAATTCCTTCCTTCTTTCAGACCCTTAATATCCTGAAATTTTATGTCTAATCGACCATAGAAGTAATCAGGAATATCTTCGAAGATTTGATCTAAGGATTTTCGGAGATTGTCATTTATCAGCTCTCGTCCATCACGGAATATTGCACCGCGGCTATGGCTGGCCGCAAAGATCAAGCAAAATGGTTCTCCCTTAGGGATAATATCATCCCAAATACACTGATGCCTTTCAGAATAGAGATGTGACAACTCTCCAGCTCTAGGATCGAGCGCAATCAATTCCGCAAGCGTACGGTAGCCGTCACCGATCACATAGGGAGTATATTTCAATGTGAGCGAGGTAATCTTACCTTCCACCGCTTCAGGATGGCGCACATAGAACACACCAGCTTCGGCATCCCACTGACTCAACCTTTGAAACTGAATGCTTCCATTTATCGGAAACTGTAAGAGATAGTCCGCGAGCTCAGCTTCGGTTTTCAGTAACTTGACTCCTACCCCACGACAACCAAAATCCGGCTTACCCACGATAGGAAAATTCAAACTATTAGCCTGCAATAACTGAAGGACAGTTTGAACTTGTTGTACATTATCTGCAGTGCTTACCTGATATACACACCAGGGTAGTATCCATTGTCTGGCTTTACACCCGGCCGCATCAAAAACTGCAGACTTTGGCACGCCAACCATACCTGATAAGGGCACTGCAGGACTGGCAATCAACGGCAATGAAAGGCTACGATATCTAATTGCCAGGAAAGTCCAAAGCAAAACTACCGGTATGTACATTAGCCACATAGGCCAGAATTCAAAAAATGAAGTACTACGGCCGCTTAAGTCCAGTGGAGGCATTCCCGGGGCAACGTAGTAGTTTGAATCGTCTAAGGGTTTGTTCAAAATAGTTAAAGTTGGGCGATATATAAGGTTAGACCGCAGGTTCTTGTAATTCGTTTCATTATTGCACTCACAACCGCAGTCCTCAATTAACGGTTAGTGAAAGCAAGGAAAGTAAATCGCACCACTGCTATTATCGAGGCTAGCTCATTCCTGTAACACGCCCAAGAAGGTGAAATGTTAAGCAAATTTTTTTAACTACAGCAGTAATTATCGGTGCATTTTTTGTATTGCGGCAACGACATATAAAAAGCGAAAACGCCGCTACGTCAAAATCAATTACTGTTGATAAAGCCCAAGAAAAAATACCATCTGCTAAAGACGAATTGGCTGCAGACTTACGTGCAGGTGCCTACATATTTCTGATGCTAATGGTTGGACTTGGAGCAGCTCTTTACTATTTCGATTGGCAAGACGACCACACGGTATTAACAATCAATCTTCACAGAGATAATCAATCCGCACCGGTGAGCTACGAAGTTTATAAATACCAATTGGAAGAGCGTTCCTTTGTAACAATCGACGGGCGATCCATTGCTGTTGCCAGCAATGAACGCATGGAAATCATTGGACTAGATAATTAATTGCTGGCTGCAGAGATCTGCTGTACCGCCAACCTTGTTGGTTCCTTTAAGCCTTTTCCCCCCGCATTCAAATACTCAATAATCTTTGCTTTCATGGAAGGAGCCCAAAACCGGATCATATGATCCGCCACGCGTGTTGCTGTGGTTTCTGCATCGTCACTACGACTCAAATTATCACTAATCTGATTCGCCATCTTGATTAAGTGTTTAAGTTCGGAATCTGTCATTGGCATTAATGTTTAGGAATCAACATAAGTAACGTGTCTATTTTTTCTGGCAAAACCAACCAAGGTAACTCCAAGTTGTTGTGCCAAATCGATTGCCATGGTTGTTGCCGCAGATACTGCCACAAGTACAGAAGCATTGACCATGGCAGTTTTTTGCACCATTTCGTAACTTGCTCGACTGGAAACTAGCATAAACCCATTACTTAAATAGTCATCCTGCAATAAATCTTTCTGCGCCAATACACCAATCAGTTTATCCAGAGCATTATGGCGCCCAACGTCTTCGCAAATTTCTAGTATGTTTCCATGACTATTACACCAGGCCGCACCATGAACCGCCCCAGTAGAATTTTGTAATGGTTGCTTAGTGCCCAATTGTTCGACAGCCTGATTAACAGCCTCATGACTCACATCAAAATGATTTGTGACTGGTTTAGCTTTCAGACGTACCTGTTTTAGTGATTCAGAACCACAAATACCACAACCGGTGCGACCAGTCAGACTGCGTCTTCTTTCTTTAAGTTCGGCAAAGCGTTGATTGGAAATGGTGAGACCAACTTCGACGCCATCTAGACCGAAAGCGCACTTAATATCGTAGATATCATCTTTCTTCCCAATAATACCTTCACTCAAACTAAAACCTATGGCGAAAGCTTCAAGATCGGTGGGAGTTCCCATCATTACCGCGTGGGAAACATCGTTATAAACCAAAGCGATAGGGACTTCTTCAGCAATGGCATCGGATTTCTGGTTGATAGACTGATCTGACCAGATTTTTACCGATTGAGTTTTTAAGCCTGTCGAATCGCTCACGGAAGGATCAAGCTTGTGTTTCGGCTTCCTGTAAGAAAGCGACTTGTTGTTGGGAGAATTTTTCGTAGCTGGATTGCCAATCCGATTGACCCCTCATTTTACGTACTTCGACCGCTGTAACCTTATATTCGGGGCAGTTAGTTGCCCAATCAGAATTATCCGTAGTTACCACATTGGCGCCGGTTTCGGGATGATGGAAGGTAGTGTAGACAACGCCCGGCTGAACTCTTTCTGTTATGTCAGCACGCAACATAGTGTCGCCAGCACGACTGGAGACTTGCAACATATCGCCATGATCGATACCACGATACTCTGCATCATGAGGATGAATCTCGAGAACATCTTCACTGTGCCATTCCATATTGTCAGTACGACGGGTTTGAGCTCCAACATTATATTGAGATAAAACTCTTCCAGTCGTCATTAGCAATGGAAAACGTTTCGTGACTTTCTCATCAGTAGCCACATATTCGGTAACCGCAAAGAAACCCTCACCCCGAACAAATTCTTCAACATGCATTATGGGCGTGCCATAAGGTGACGCATCGTTACACGGCCACTGTATAGAGCCTTCTTCGTCGAGTCGCTGATAGCTCACGCCCTCAAAGGTAGGGGTTAACTGAGCTATCTCATCCATGATTTCCGACGGGTGCTGGTAATTCATTTCAAAACCCAATGCTTTGGAGAGCACCATAGTCACTTCCCAGTCCGCTTTTCCGCTTAAAGGCGCCATTACTTTGCGTACTGGCGATATCCGTCGCTCGGCATTAGTAAACGTGCCGTCTTTTTCTAGAAAAGAAGCGCCTGGTAAAAACACATGAGCGAATTTTGCAGTTTCGTTTAGAAAGATATCTTGAACAATTAAGCAATCCAGATTCCTCAACGCATCTTCCACATGTTGAGTGTTAGGATCTGATTGCGCCAGATCTTCGCCCTGGCAATACAGCCCTTTAAATCTTCCAGCAACCGCTGCATCAAACATATTCGGGATTCGCAGTCCGGGCTCATTCTTAATGGTTACTCCCCATAATTTTTCAAAAGGTTCGCGCACACTATCGATTGACACATGGCGATAACCTGGTAACTCATGCGGAAACGACCCCATATCACAGGCGCCCTGCACGTTATTCTGCCCCCGCAATGGATTTACTCCAACACCTTCACGACCAATATTGCCTGTAAGCATGGCAAGATTTGCGATTGCCATTACTGCAGTAGATCCTTGGCTATGTTCGGTTACGCCAAGACCATAATAGATTGCGCCGTTACCTGCTCTTCCATAGAGTTTTGCCGCTGCAATAATGCGCTCTGCCGGCACTCCAGTGCCCTTGGGCCATCGCCTCCGGCGAATTTTTTGGATCGCTGATAAATTCTTTCCAGTGAAGAAATGCGTCATCTTCACAGCGTAATTCAATAAATTCCTTGTCTTCTAAACCCTCACGGACAATGACATGAGCTAAAGCATTTAAAAGCGCAAAATTAGTTCCAGGTAAAAGATTTAAGTGATGTTCACTGTCAATGTGAGGGCTCTTAACTAGATCTATCCGACGCGGATCAGCGACGATTAGCTTCGCACCTTCCCGTAAACGCCGTTTCATGCGAGAAGCGAACACTGGATGAGCGTCGGTTGGGTTTGCGCCAATAACAATAATGACGTTTGACTTTTCGACTGAATCAAAGGTTTGTGTTCCTGCAGATTCACCCAGGGTGGTTTTTAAGCCATAGCCTGTTGGGGAGTGACAGACTCGCGCACAGGTATCGACGTTGTTATTGCCAAAAGCGGCTCGAACTAATTTTTGTACCAGATAAGTTTCTTCGTTAGTGCAGCGTGATGAAGTAATCCCGCCAACGGAGTCACTACCATATTCTTTTTGAATTGTTTTTATTTTATTTGCAGCAAACTCAACCGCCTCTTCCCAACTTGCCTGTTGCCAGGGTTCATCGATATTGTTGCGGATCATGGGTTTAGTAATGCGATCTTTGTGGGTTGAATAACCAAACGCAAAGCGGCCTTTAACACAAGAGTGACCACGATTAGCTTTACCACCTTTAAAAGGCACCATCCCGACGACCTGATCACCCCTCACTTCTGCCTTAAAAGCACAACCTACTCCACAGTAAGCGCAAGTAGTTACAACATCATGTTCTGGTAAACCGTTTTCGATGACGGAGTTCTCCATCAATGTGGCCGTCGGACAGGCCTGCACGCAAGCGCCACATGACACACATTCTGAATCCATGAAGGCTTCATTCTGGCCTGCGGAAACTTTCGATTCGAAACCACGACCATCAATCGTTAAAGCAAAAGTTCCCTGTACTTCTTCACAGGCTCGCACACAGCGAGAACAGACGATGCATTTGGCTGGGTCAAAAGTGAAATAAGAATGGCTTTCATCTTTTACTGCATCGAGATGATTCTCACCATGATAACCATAGCGTACTTCCCTTAAACCCACTGTTCCGGCCATGTCCTGCAATTGACAATCACCATTGGCTGCACAGGTTAAACAGTCCAAGGGATGATCAGAGATATACAACTCCATAATATTGCGCCGCAGTTTGGCAGTCTCCTGGGATTGCGTTCGCACTATCATCCCCTCTTCAACCTGAGTCGTGCATGAAGCGGGGAATCCTTTGCGACCTTCAATCTGCACCAAACATATTCGGCAAGAACCAAATGCCTGCAGTGAATCGGTAGCACATAATCGAGGAATATTAATATCGAGATGAGCTGCTGCTCGCATGATGGAAGTGCCTTCAGGCATTTTCACTTCTTGGCCGTCGATAGATAAGGTGACTAACTGAACCGTCTCATCAGCATCAATAGAAATCGCTGGCGTCCCATAGTCCCGGCGAGGGTCAATGACCTGCCCCGGTTGTGAGTTCTTGTTTGGGTCGTAATACTGCAACATGCGTATAAGTACCTTTAACTACCCGACTCGAAATCTTCGGCAAAATGCTCCAGCGCACTGCGCACGGGATATGGAGTTAAGCCACCCATGGCACAGAGAGAGCCCGTCACCATTGTATCGCAAAGTTCCAACAGTAATTCCTTGTTTTTAACAGAATTTTCTCCTGCTTTAATTCGATCAATAACCTCAACTCCCCGCACCGAGCCGATGCGGCAGGGAGTGCATTTGCCGCAGGATTCAATGGCACAGAACTCCATGGAGAAGCGGGCCTGTGCACTCATATCCACGGTATCGTCGAAGGCAACGATCCCACCGTGGCCAAGCATGCCATCAATGGAAGTAAAGGCTTCATAATCCAAAGGTGTATCCCATTGGCTTTCCGGCAAGTAAGCACCTAATGGACCACCTACCTGCACTGCTCTTAGAGGTCTGCCACTGCGCGAGCCACCACCATACTCGTAAAGCAAATCTTTGAGTGTTACACCGAATGGGATCTCCACTAGGCCGGCGTACTTAATATTGCCCGATAGTTGGAATGGCAGTGTGCCGCGGGACCGATTGACGCCATAGTTCTGATAAGATGAGGCGCCATTGACAATAATAGCTGCAACCGAAGCGAGAGAAATTACGTTATTAATTACAGTAGGCTTACCAAACAAGCCTTTGATCGCAGGCAACGGCGGTTTGGGACGAACTTCACCCCGTTTCCCTTCCAGACTCTCTAACATCGAAGTTTCTTCACCGCAGATATAAGCGCCAGCACCTAGTCGAATTTCGAGATCAAAGTTCTTGCCGCTGTCTAAAATATTTTCGCCCAGAAAATTACTATTTCTTGCCAGCACAATGGCTTCTTCTAACACAGTGAACGCAAGGGGATACTCATCTCTTAAATAGATATACCCTTTGTCTGCACCAACTGCGATTCCTGCAATGGTCATTCCTTCAATTAAACACAACGGATCGCTTTCCATAAGCATACGGTCAGAATAAGTACCGGAGTCTCCTTCATCGGCATTACAAACCACATACTTCTGATCTGACTCTGTATCCAATACGGTTTGCCATTTAATTCCGGTAGGAAAAGCGGCCCCACCTCTCCCACGCAAACCTGAATCTTTTATCTGGGAAACGATTTCCTGACCTGACATATCAAGTGCTTGCTTTAATCCGGAAAAACCAAAATGGTTTTCATAGTCACTCAATGAAAGAGGATCAATTACACCGACTCTGGCAAAAGTAACTCGCTGCTGTTTCTGCAAATAAGGAATTTCATCCACAACACCAAGGTAACTCCAATGCTCCTTGTTTATCTTCCAACATTTTGCGGCGATAAATTCATCGATTATGTTGGGACCTATTGGGCCGTATGCGATGCGCCCCGAATCAGTCTCAATTTCTATCAGTGGCTCTAACCAGTACAGACCACGGGAGCCGCTTCTAACAACTTCGCAATCAATGTCGTTATTGCTGAAGTAATGCTGCAAACTTACAGCGACTGAATCTGCACCTAATGAGCAAGCAGTAGTATCACGAGGCACATAGACTTTGATGTTAGCCATCAGTTTTTCACCTCGACCTTTTCCGAAATCAATTCATTAACTATTGCATCAAATGATTCTGCACCGACATGAGCATGAATAGCGTCACCAACTCGTATAGCTGGCGAACAAGCACAATTACCCAGGCAATAAACCGGTTCGAGAGTAATTTGCCCGTCCGCTGTGGTTTGATGAAAATCAATTTCTAAAGACTTCTTGGCATGCCGCTCCAATTCCCGACTCCCCATGGCCTGACAAGATTCAGCTCGACATAATTGTATGGTGTGGCGACCGGCGGGAGTTGAACGGAAGAAATGGTAGAAACTAATGACACCATGGATCTCAGCGCGAGAAAGATTAAGACCTTCCGCAATGTCAGGAATAAATTCTGGCGGAATAAATCCTAATTCCTGCTGGATTCCATGTAAAACAACTAACAGCGGGCCAGGTATCTCTTTATATTTAGAGACGATCGCCAAAACCATTTCTTCCTTGGATGCTTCCTTGTCAATAGACATGAGATTCTACTCCGGTTTAACTCACCTATACTCAAAGCGGGCAATACGATTGCTTCCGGCGATTCCTCCTACCCACACTTCATTACCTATTTCGATTGCAACAGTCCCAAGCAGGAATTGCGGATTTGAGGGATAGTTAATTATTTCTCTTGCAGTTAGATTATTGACGTCCACTCGTGTTACACGAGTAGATACTCCATCACACTGTTGTTGCGAGAGACAAGTAATTATAGAACTCATTTCTGGGCCAACATGTCCCGCTGCCAAAAGCGAACCATCGGTAGACCAGCGAACGTTATCCACGTGATGGGGAAGGTCTACAGAATCCACTATGACTTCACTCTGTCCACGAGACAACTTAATTATGGATCGCGTTCCCCAACCTCCGATGTAAAACCATTTGCCTCGGGTGAGATCTCTATCCCATTTGGCCCTGCACTTTCACTTCCTGGACTTGTTCCCAATCTGCGCCGGGCTGCCATTCGTAAACAGCGCCCATAGGTAGATTCATATGGGTCGCTGCCATGCCTCGCTCAGGAGTAGCAACTACAGAATTAAAGACGATGCCACCCGGAGCTATGACCAGCCGATCCAGGTTAGCTCAGGAGTAGATGAAGTTTCCTGAATCTCAAAAACTTCGATGGACTCTCTATCTCCATGCCGCACTACTAATAATGTATGGATTCCATTTTCACCACGAACCAGGTTTACTCCATGGGGACGAAAACCAGAAGTGAGTGGCCCGGGACAACCCGGCAAATCGATCAATCAGCTCATGTCGGGCATTGGCCGCCGGGTAGACTGCTGTGGTGCTTAGATCGTCACTATTAGTGAAATAGAGGTACCCATCATCCTCCATCCCAGAAGCAACAACCCAAGGCGAATCAGGGACCTGAGCAAGATCCTCAGGACTTACTGGCCCACAAAGAAATTGGACATCCCCGTCCGCATCGCACTCCGCAGCTGCAAATCCATTCCAGCTTGTAAATAAAAGAAGTACACAAATTAAAGACTGAAAAATTTTTCTCATTATTCTCTCCCGCCCTACGCGCTTGGATTCTATTTAGCTTAAAGCATCTGCAAAACAGTCAGAAGAATATTAGAAAGAGGGGAAATGGGCAAAGAGGTTAAAGTATTTCAATTTGGCGCCATAGAACAGCTCTAATTCGCTGAAGAGAGCGCTTTTTTTTGTAAACAAATCAAAGGTTTAAAGTGTTATTTTCCCCCGTAGATTTCTTAATAGCCCCTTTCCCAAGACACATAATCCATAGGAAAGTTACAGCAGCCGACCGCCCGGGAAATATGAATTCTGACATAGTCTAAGTTGAACGAAACTCAACGCGAACTGGATTTAAGGAAAAACCCCCGGTAACGATGAATAAACCATACCCATTGGTTAGACTCGAATAACCACATTCAATGTATGGCATTTTTTAACCAATTCTTCCCACTTTGGGCCCTATTGCTCTCCGCAGTCGCCTTGGTGTTCAACGAACCATTTAGTTCGCTTGAGACAGCCATCGTACCTTTGTTGGCTGGTGTAATGTTCATGATGGGACTAACGCTAAACAAAGAAGATTTTTTGCGAATAAGCAAAGATCCACGAGCTGTTCTTATTGGGGTCTTCTGCAGTTTATACTCATGCCAATACTTGCACTCACTTTGTCAGGAATGTTGCAACTGTCAAACCAACTAACTGTTGGCATGGTTCTAGTTGGAAGTTGTGCCGGAGGAACAGCCTCAAATGTTAAACACTTATCTAGCAAAAGGAGATGTTGCACTTTCGATTTCAATGACAATGACATCAACCTTAGTTGGAGTATTTGCAACACCATTTCTATGTGCATTCTATTTGTCAGAGACAGTCAGTGTAGACATGTTTAGCATGTTAATGAGTATCTTGCAGATGGTTTTCTTGCCAGTGCTCGCTGGAGTGCTGGCAAATCAATTTGTTTACTCCCAAATTTCAAAGATTGAAAAATTTTTACCTTCTCTTTCAATCATTTTCATTTTATTAATAATTACAATTGTTGTTGCGTTAAACTCTGTGCGTTTGATCGATATTGGATTGCTAACTTTAGCAGCAGTTGTTCTTCATAACACACTCGGTTTGGCTGGAGGATTCTTCGTAAGTCGCCTGTGTGGATTCAACCTTAAACAGAGCCAGACAATCGCCATTGAGGTCGGAATGCAGAACTCTGGACTCGGCGCAGCTCTAGCTTTACAGTACTTTTCGCCCACTGCAGCACTGCCAGGTGCATTATTTAGCATATGGCACAATATAAGCGGCTCTTTTCTGGCAACGATATGGGGAAAGAAAAGAGAATCTTTCGAATATTTAGTGAAAGATGAAGAGCATTTAAAATCAGATTAAGTGCGCCAAGAACTTTCGCTGTACTTGACTTAGTAATTAATGAGCTTACAATCCGCGCATTCAAAAATATATTTTCTGTGAAGACGATGAATACTCTAAACCTATTAATGACTATGCCGTCGAACAATGTCCATCTGGGTCACCTGTTCTGTACGCGTATGGTGAAAATTTGGGAGACCTGCTTGGAGTGATTTTCTGACTGATAGTCAAAAACCAAAGTCTTAAAGAAAAGACCTCTAAGCTCAAAAGCCTAGAGGTCTTTTTTTTGCAATAAGAAATTTATTTACTCGTAGATTACTACGGGTAACTGGGGAACTATTGTGTTTAAAAAATTGTACAAAAGCATGACCGTAATTTTTGACATAGTATTTTTCCGATGCTTCATGGTCATCGTTCTAGCAGAGGTTTTTTATCTGCAGGTAGTGAATGAAGATTTCGACGACTACGCTAGAGACATAACTCAGCCGGGATTCATAAATAATGGCGCCAAAGGTCTTAGCCCTCAGTCTGCCTGGAGATTGTTCCTGTTGGTCATGATTCCACCGATTCAATCAGTTAGAGAAATTCACCAGCGTTTAGCTGTATAAGCAATCCCTCCCCACTAGGGGGTAATCACTCACCTCTTCCCTCCCCGTGAGTGATTACCCCTCTCTTTTTCTAACTCCTTTTATCTGTGCGCAAACTTGGTTTGATTCTTGCTCTTAAATGGTCAGCTTTGTGCGCCAATTACGTTCACGGCAGTATTTTTTGAAAATTCGAGAGTCTGATTGGGGCAGAAATTGAGGCGTGGTAAAGTTTTCGGGTATGACAGTACTTAAGTTGGCGACCCGAATGCGCGCTAGCTGGTGCTGCATCTTTAGCATTTCGTTGCACCGAAACGAATCATCGCCAACAAAAACGCACCAAAATAATGCAGGAGAACAACAATGAAACTAATTACCGCAATCGTAAAGCCCTTTAAAGCGGATGATGTGCGCGAAGCACTCTCAGAAATCGGGGTTAGCGGTGTAACACTTACAGAAGTAAAAGGATTTGGGAGACAGAAAGGCCACACCGAACTCTATCGCGGCGCCGAATATGTCATCGATTTCCTTCCAAAATCAAAAATGGAAATAGCCGTATCCGATGATTTAGTGGATCGGGCTATCGAAGCGATCTGCAAGGCAGCAGGCACAGGCCAGATTGGAGACGGTAAGATTTTCGTCACCAATTTAGAACAATCCATTCGTATTAGAACCGGTGAAACCGGCAACGAGCCTTATAGGGGATGAAGAAGAAAATGCTAAAGAAACTATTTAAAAACAAATTCTTGTTGGCCGGTGCGCTTCTTTTCGTACCTACAGTTGCCTCTGCTCAAGATATCAATGGTGCTGATACCGCCTGGATTCTAACTTCCACGGCGCTAGTGTTATTCATGACATTGCCGGGGCTTTCATTATTCTATGGCGGTCTCGTGAGAACAAGAATGTGTTGTCTGTCCTCATGCAGTGCTTTTCCATTGCAGTAGCGATTTCCATATTATGGTGGTGGTGGGATATAGCATCGCCTTCGGTCCTTCGGAGTCCGCTTACTGGGGTGGATTAAGTAAAATGTTCTTCAGTGGCATCGACACCAGCTCTGTATCCGGAACTATTCCTGAAGCAACCTTTGCTGGATTCCAGATGACATTTGCCATCATAACTCCTGCATTGATAGTTGGCGCATTTGTGGAAAGGATTAAATTTTCATCTATGTTGCTATTCAGTATTCTGTGGACATTGGTTGTTTACTTTCCGATTGCCAATTGGGTCTGGGGTGGCGGATGGCTCGGCCAGATGGGTCTAATCGATTTCGCTGGCGGAACTGTGGTGCACATTACTGCCGGTGTAGCAGCTCTAGTGCTTGCGCTCATGATTGGGGAACGCAAAGACTTTTTACAATCCGCATCTCTTCCACATAACCTGA
>BPDI01000021.1 GCA_019654215.1 Gammaproteobacteria bacterium
TGGAAGGGACTGTGATGCCGAAGTGTTGATTGTTGCGGGTAAGGTTTATGGGGGAATCAGCCAAAATATTAAGTCCTGGCAAAACGGTACTATGCCAACCTTAAGGCTACCTGTTCTTTAGATATTGCCTGCCCAATTGATAGGTTTTCTGCTTTTTGTGATGAACATCCTGATCGGACTGTCGTGGTTTATGCCAATACTTCAGCAGCAGTCAAAGCAAGATCTGACTGGGTAGTTACTTCCAGTATAGCGCTTGAAGTAGTAGAACACTTAATCGGGCAGGGTGAAAAAGTACTTTGGGCTCCGGATAAACATTTAGGCTCTTATATTCAATCAGTAACTGGCGCGGATATGTTGTTATGGGATGCAGCTTGCATTGTGCACGAAGAATTTAAATCTCGTGGCCTCAGCGATATGTTGCAGATGTATCCTGATGCAGCTGTGCTAGCGCATCCGGAATCTCCATCGGCAGTTTTGGATATAGCCGACGTTATTGGTTCTACAACTCAGATTATCAATTCGGCTAAATCAGTTTCCAATGAGCAAATAATTGTCGCTACCGATAAGGGTATTTTTCACAAGCTGCAACAGGTTGCACCAGAAAAGGAATTTATTATTGCCCCAACAGCAGGAATGATGCAACCTGTCGAAGTTGTGCTCATTGTCCCTGGATGGCAATGAACTCATTGCAATCTATGGTTGATTCCCTAGTGAATTTTTCCGACGAGATTCAGGTGGAAGAACAGCTGGCGATACAAGCCATGATTCCTCTTCAACGGATGTTGGACTTCGCGTCTTCTAATAAATTACAGGTAAAAGGGAAGGCTTAGTAATTTCAGTGAGGGTTACTGTGGACCTGATAATGCCAGCGCTCGTTGTTCAGTTTCAGTAATTTTTTGCCTCAGGCGCGCTTGTTCCGCTGGCGCAGCACCATTGTCTTCTTCAATCCTCAGCGCAAACTGCAATTGTTCCCGAGCAGAACGGAAATCATACATCAGTGCGAAATACTCGGCCCGAGCTTGGTGGACTTTACTAATATTGCCAGCTTGCCCCCAGGTTTCCGCTAATTGATACCAAAGATGATGATCGTTCTCACGATAAACGGAATGTAATTCCATCATCTCAGCCGCCTGTATGTAGGCTCTAGCCTCGATCAGGGCATTGACGTAGGCAATGGTAAGAGCGTGATTATTTGGATTAATTTCCAGATGTCGTTGTAAGAAGTCGATTGCTTGGTTTGGTTCATTTTGTTCTGTGAGAATTTCAGCCATAGTGACTACATAGCTGATGCGATTGGCATCTTTATTCAGTAAAGGCAATAAAGTCCTCACTGCGTCCGTATATTGTTCGTTTTCATAATAGGCAATCACCAGGCTGTAGCGATTAACATCTCGAGCGAACTCACTGGTGCTCTCGCTCAATAGCCTTTGGTATTCAGAAACTAAATCTGCTTTATCTGGCGCATAATGACCAATTACACGAGCGCGATTAATTTGGTATTCCATATTCACGCCATATTCTCTAAGTGGATAGCGAATAGCTCGACCGCGAGCGTCCGGGGAAATTTGTGACTCAGTTACCGGGTGTGACAAAAGAAACTCAGGTGGTCTGCTTCTGAAGCGGGATATTGCTTGCAGGTTTTCAAATAGAGTTCCCATAGCTTCGGGATCAAAGCCAGCGGCAAAAATATTGTCCTGACCTACACGATCCGCTTCCGCTTCATTGCTGCGACTAAATCGTAATTGATTTTCAACGGCGCGTCCCTGCACAGCAGTGATTGCCGCTGCGCCGTGTTCAGCTTGAGAAGTTGCCATTATCAACACGCTGGCTAACAGGGAGGCGATTTGCCCGACTTGGCCCGATTGTGCCTGGTCAACACCGCGGGCGAAATGACGTTGGCTAACATGAGCAATTTCATGAGCCATTACCGAAGCAAATTCAGACTCGGTTCTAGCATTTATGAATAAGCCAGTATTTACGCCGATTATGCCGCCAGGTGCCGCGAAAGCATTTAGCTCTTCGCTGTCGATAATGACGAAGGAGAGGCGATGGTCTTGAAGTTGGCTGCGGGATGCAAGTTTATAAGTAATGTTTTCAAGGTAATTCATCAGCACCGCATCCGGGATTGTCGGTGCGCTGCGGCGTATCTGTGCGAGGAATTGCTGGCCCATTTCATATTCCTGCCCCAACGATACTGTGCCAGATATGCGATCACCCAGAGAAGGTAAAGTTTTGGGGATAAGCAAATGAAATGCTTAGGGCCACACTGATGCAGGCAATAAGAAACTGTTGAATGGTATTATTCATTACTATGAAATATCCTCTCCAGAAACCAGATTACCATAAATAGTTCTATAAAAAGAGTAAGTTATGGTTCAAAAGCAGCGATATAGGACATAGTCATATGGTCGCAGAGTCTTAGGCATATGACCGTAATGATTGATAAAATAGGGTAATGGATATAAACCCTGATATTGAACTGGATTTGAGTGGCCTTGCCTGTCCCATGCCCTTGTTGAAAGCGAAATTAGCGCTCAATAACATGAAATCTCAGCAGATATTAAAAGTTGTTGCTACAGACCCAGGATCTGAAAAAGATTTTTACTTATTTGTCGAACAAAGTGATCATCAGATTCTTGATTTCCAGAAGGATGATAGCGTGTATTTTTATTGGATTAAGAAGGGCTAAGTCCGAGGAAAACTTTCTTCCATGAAAAAATTGCTCAACGATTTCTTCGATCGTTACTTCCATGACGAAGAATCCATTATTTTAGTAATTCTGCTTAGTGCGGGATTAATTATTCTTTTGTTATTTGGAAGTATCTTGGCGCCATTAATAGCAGCAATTATCATCAGCTATTTAATGCAAGGTTTGGTGAATTTATTGCTGCGCCAGAGAATGTCCACGAAATTAGCGTTTGCCTCAGTTTACATATTGTTTGTCGGCATTTTTACGATGCTGCTTTTCTTCGTTCTTCCTCAGGTGTGGAATCAGCTAAGGCGTATGCTTGATGATGTTCCTAACTTGGTGAACCAGGCTCAAGAGGCTTTAAGAAATCTTCCTGAAAATTATCCTGATGTGTTTTCAGAACAATGGGTGCAACAAGCCATAATAGTTTAAGTGGTGAAGTCGGGGGATTCGGCCAAACAATTCTTGAATTTTCCTTGGCGAGTCTGCCTTCGCTATTTGGCTTGTTTATTTTTCTAATACTCATGCCAATCCTGGTCTTCTTTATGATGAAAGAAAAGGGATGAATTGGTGCTATGGTTTGGAAACTTTTTGCCGCGCAATAGACCATTAATGAGTGCGATCTGGAAGGAGATGGATGAGCAGATTGCAAACTACATCAGAGGCAAGGTAGTAGAAATAATTATCGTAGGTAGTGCCGCCTACTTAATTTTTATTCTTATTGGAATTAACTATGCTTTGGCTTTATCAGTGTTGGTTGGGTCTCAGTCATTGTTCCTTACATAGGTGCGATCGCTGTAACATTCCGGTTGTTGCCATTGCCTATATTCAATGGGGATTTACCGGAGAATTCTATTCGGTGACCTGGCTTACCTCATTCTGCAAATAATTGATGGTAACGTACTCGTCCCCATTATTTTCTCTGAGGCGGTTAACTTACATCCGGTCGCTATAATTGCCGCTGTTCTTTTTTTTGGCGGAATCTGGGGTATGGCCGGTGTATTTTTGCCATTCCACTAGCTACTCTTATTAAAGCCATAATTAACGCCTGGCCCAGTAAGGTTCAATCAAAACCTCTGCCCGACTAAGGTTTCATGTTTTGGTCTCGGATTTGCCAATATGTTAAAGTCTGCGGATCACAGAGCAGGCAATTATGTCCAAAGAATTAAAAGGTAGTTTGGTCGCTATAGTAACTCCAATGCGGGGGGATGGGACTATAGATCTCTCGGCATTCGATCGCCTTGTGGATTGGCATGTAGACGCCGGAACCAAGGCATAGTCGTGGTAGGAACAACTGGCGAATCAGCTACGCTGAGTATTCAAGAACATTGTGACCTGGTGTCTCACTGCGTAGAAGTAGCAGGCAAGAGAATTCCAATCATTGCCGGCACTGGCTCAAATTCAACTGACGAAGCCCTCTATTTCACAAAATCTGCTGCAGAGCATGGGGCCGATGCGGCGCTATTGGTGACTCCTTACTACAATAAACCTTCACAGGAAGGCCTTTATCAACATTTCAAGGTTGTGGCCGAAGCAGTTGATATACCGCAGATTCTATACAACGTACCTGGGCGCACCGCCTGTGATATGAATTTGGAAACGGTAAATCGATTGGCTGATCTTGAAAATATTGTGGGTATAAAGGATGAAACCCGGGGATATTAGCGGGGCCATGAGCTCGTACAAAGATGTGGTGATCGTTTAAAGGTTTATAGTGGAGAAGACGCTATTACTTTAGCGCTCATGGAAGGTGGTGCTGATGGAACAATTTCTGTTACTGCTAATGTGATCCCCAGTTTGATGTCTGAAATGTGTGAGCTGGCATTAGCTGGAGATTTCGCCGCCGCAGCGGAAGTCGATAGCAGATTAGCACTGCTCCACCAGAATTTATTCCTCGAAGCGAATCCGGTTCCAGTGAAATGGGCTTTGGCAAAGATGGGCCTGATCGCGTCAGGAATACGGTTACCACTTGTGGAACTTGACGTTAAGTATCACGTACAAGTAACAGCTGCTTTAGAACAAGCAGGCGTTTCTTTTCCAGAAGCCGCCTGAGAAGGGAAACAAAGATTGGACATTAGAAATTTATTGCTTTTAGCTGGCTTTGCCGTGCTTAGTTCCTGCAATTATTTGCTGGGAGAAGAGGGGCTATTTCCGGATCCGGAAGACGATTATCTCGGTGCGAGCACCGCACCTCAGATGCAAATACCGAACCAGCTGGATAGCTACACCCTTGATCAGTTATATGTAATCCCTGAGAGATTCTCTTCCCTGACAGCGCTTGAAGATGTGCCGATGCCCAAACCTATCGAACGGGGAAGACGGGAAGGGGTGGTAATTCAAAGTTTGGCAGATCGCACGTGGATTGTTATTGATGCAACTCCTGGCCAGGTTTGGCCTCTAATTAGAGATTACTGGACCGAGCTGCAGATTATTCTGGATTACGAAGACCCAAGTAACGGTGTTATGGAAACAGCATGGGTTGAAGTTGGTGGTGATGATGAAAAGCGTCACAAGTATCAGATCAAAATTGAGCCGGGACTCCATTCTGGTTCGTCAGAGGTGTATATATTGCACTACGAAAATTTAAATTCTGAAGTCGTGCCACTCATTATCAGTTGGCCGGAAGAGTCGAATTCTCCTGATTTAGAGCGACAAATACTTACTTCGGTTTCACAATATCTCGCAGATAGAAATGATGTTTATCAAGCGTCCTCCGCTAGTCTGTTGGCGGGCAATATCGAAGCAGAATCAAAAGCAAACCTGATTGAAGATGAGTCAGGTGATCCAATGCTGGAACTCAAGGTTGATTATAATCGGGCTTGGGTACAGGTTAGGCAAGCGTTGGAGAACGCTCAAATCACTATCGTAACCAGTGACAGAGACCAATCTATTTTTAATGTTCAATTTGCAGGTATCCCTGAAGAGGACGATGGGCCAAGTTTGATTGGGCGCTGGTTCGGTTCTAATAATGATGAGATTGCTGAAGTAAGAGACTTTAGTGTGAGGCTCTTGCAAACAGAAAGTGTAATTAATGTAGTAACAGAGGAACTGGAAGTATCTGAAGATTCATCTCAGCTTACTGAAGAGCTGTTACAAGTTATTAATGATAATCTGAGTTAGTGCCTACGCTAACGACATTTTAATTTCATGGAAACATTTGTACTGATAGCTAGCTTGCTCCTCGTAGCGGTAGCAGCAATCGCCGTGCTTGCTAGACAATTGCAGGGGGCGAAGATTCGCGAAGCTACTGCCGGTGAGAGAGTAACGGCTAAAGAAGCTGAATTAGAATCCCTGCGATCGAATCAAGCCCAGTTATCTGAAGATAACAGTTCATTAAAATCTGAAATTCAAAACTACCGAGAAGAGCTCGCCACTGTTAAAACTAGTTTGGATTTAGAGCGCAAGCAATTTGAAGAAAAACTTTCGTTGGTTAATGAATCGAGAGAACAACTGGTCATAACTTTTAAAAATTTGGCGAATGAGATCTTTGATGATAAGAGTAAAAAATTCACTGCCACTAACAAAGAAAGTCTCAACGCGGTTCTAAACCCGTTGCAAGAACGAATTCAGCGGTTCGAAAAACGGGTTGAAGAAACTTATGACAGGGAATCGAAAGAGCGTTTCTCACTCGCCAAAGAAATTGAAAATCTACAGAAACTCAACACTCGCATCAGCGAAGAGGCTATAAATCTCACAAACGCTCTTAAGGGTGACAATAAAGCACAGGGAAGCTGGGGTGAATTTGTCCTGGAATCTATATTGGAGAAATCTGGGCTGGTCAAAGGAAGAGAATACGAGGTGCAAGTAAGTCTAAAAGATGAAGAGGGAGGTAAAGCACAGCCAGATGTCATCGTACATCTGCCCGAATCACGAGACATAATTATCGACTCTAAGGTCTCGCTTAAGGCTTGGGATGCTTATAGTGCGGCGAAAGAAGAGTCGATAAAAGAAGAGGCGCTTAAACAGCATATTGCGTCTATTCGAAACCATGTGAAATTATTATCTAGCAAAGATTACCAAAACCTAGTCGGTGTTAACTCCCTTGATTACGTATTCTTGTTTATGCCAATCGAGGCTGCTTATTCGGCTGCCTTGCAAGAAGATCCAGAGTTATTTCAGTTTGCCTTTGAAAGAAACATAATTTTTGTAGTTCCAACTACGTTGCTTACTACGTTAAAGACTGTTCAGAATCTTTGGCGTCTGGCGCAACAAAATCAAAATGCTAATGAAATCGCAGAGAGAGCCGGAGCACTCTATGACAAATTCGTTGCCTTTGTTGATGACCTGGATGACGTAGGTCATCGAATCGATGCAAGTAAGAAAAGTTTTGAAAAGGCACGTAATAAATTGCTTTCCGGACGGGCAATCTGGTTAAACGAGCCGAATCACTTAAACAGTTAGGAGCTAAAACTTCAAAAAAACAAAAGGTTGAGAATCTTTCCTCGGCGCTTGACGATGAATCAGGCTCATTAACTTCAAAGCAACCGAAAGTCGAAAAAGGAGAAGAAGTCGAAGGTAAAACTCGACATTAGTATCCCCTCGCCAAAGCGCAATCAATTATGGAACCATTCTAGAATTTCTCTCTTGCCCCACCCCTGATTCCTGGATTGATGCCGCGAAAGATAACCAGGACCGCTTACTTATCGATCATGCGAATTGTGAAAAGAAGGCAGCTGCTAGCGCCATGAATTTAATGTATCGCTATACCACGAGATCAGAGCTACTCAACAAGATGTCGCAACTGGCCCGCGAGGAATTATTGCATTTTCAGCAAGTCGTGGAAATTTTGGCATCCAGGGAAATTAAATACGTTAGACTCGGTCCTTCTCGCTACGCGGCAGGACTTCGTAACCTGTTTGCTGGTGACGAACACCAATATCTGATTGACACTCTAATTTCAGGTGCGTTTATTGAGGCCCGCTCTTGCGAACGGTTCGCCAAACTTGTGCCGCATTTGGATCAAGAGCTCGCAAAGTTTTATACGAGCTTGCTCAAATCTGAGGCGAGACATTTTAAAGATTATCTGGAGTTGGCTGAGTTGTATTCTGAAGAAGATATAGCGGAAAGAGTTGAAGAATTTAGACAAAGAGAAAATGAGTTAATAAGTACTCCCGATGTAATCTTTCGTTTTCATAGTGGCGTACCAACGACGGTCTAATCACTACAATTAGCAGGGGAAGTTAGATTACTGCCTAAACTTTCTTGCAGATCAGCTAATTCATTGCAATCGACTCCATTATTTCCTATTAAATTAACCGAGCTTAGGTTTGGGATATTAAAAACGGTCCAAGGTCTGTAATTTGATTGTTAATCAGGTTAATTCCGCTGAGCAAAGGCAGATCTTCCAGAGGAGTTATATTACTTACATTGTTATTGCCAATATCAAGGAAGCGAGACTAATTAGTTCTCCAATATTAGTTAAATCACTGATTTCTGAATTGGCGCAGGAGAGAACTGTTAACTCATCAGGTGAGGAAAGGTTTTGTTGTTGTAATGCTAGGTTTATACATCCCTGTAAATCAGCATCTGCAACCTCATCGATTCGAAGTCTTCCTTCTGGATCATAGATTGCTTGCTCGTTAATAGACACAACGAATTCATTAGAACAATTAGTAAAAAGGAACAGCGCGGCGATCATTAAAAAGTGAGATTTTCTGGTTCGCATCGTTTTGTGACAGCAATGTTTAAAATTTGTTGTTTTTTCAAAGATTAGACGGCTGAAACCGCAATTTGCTCTGCTGGTAATTACCACATTTCCCAGTTAGTATGCGCAACTCATTGCCCTCGGAAAGCCGCCTAATAATGCGGTTTTACACCGGTAATTTTCCAATGAATTGAAGGAAAATGGTATGAAAACTTTAAAAGTGGCTGGCCAAACACTCTTAGCGCTATTTCTATTGGTAGCGAGTGTACCCTTATTAGCGCAAGGAGAATAGATCTTGAGAATGAGGTAATCGAATAGCCTATTCAATTGGCGCAAATATTGGGCAGAACCTAGTGGCTCAGCAAATCGTTGATGGCATTGAGCTCAATGCTTTTATCTTGGAAAGGTAGATGCAATTTCAGGAGAGCCACAGATGGAGCAGGCCGAAATGATGGCTGCGCTGCAGTCCTACATGCAGGCTCAAGCTGATGCTGCTGCTGAGGCGTTGAATGAAAACCTTGCAGCGAGTGAAGCCTTCCTACAGAAAATGGTCAGCGGGATGGTGTGGTTACTCTTGAGTCTGGATTGCAATACCAAATTATGGAATCAGGCCCCGATGGCCCCCACCAACAACCAGTGATTCTGTATTAGCTCACTACCCCGGTACATTAACTGACGGTTCAGTGTTTGATAGTTCTGTAGATCGAGGTGAGCCAGCAACATTTGGAGTGTCTCAAGTAATCTCCGGCTGGACTGAAGCATTGCAGCTAATGAGCGTAGGTGACAAATGGCGCCTCTACATCCATCCAGATATGGCCTATGGCGAAGCTTCTCCTACTCCAGCTATTCCCCAAACTCTGCCCTAATATTTGAAGTAGAGTTATTGGAAATTCGTTAATTATTCAACCTCTTAAACAAGAGCAATGAGTAGCGCTTCATTTAATGATGGATTGCTGCAATTCCTGCAGCAATCCCCAACTCCTTTTCATGCTGTGGTCAACCTTGCCAAGCGCTTAAAGGCAAATGGTTTTAAGCAATTAGATGAAAGCGATCACTGGCGGCTTGAAAAAAAGCGCAGCTACTTTGTAATTAGAAACGACTCTGCTCTTATCGCATTTAAAACAGGACAGTCTGACCCCGTGACTAATGGTTTGCGCGTGACCGGAGCCCATACCGACAGCCCATGCTTGAAAATTAAACCAACCCCGGAAATTCAAAAGCAAAATTATCTACAGCTTGGAGTAGAAGTTTACGGTGGAGCCTTGTTTATCCGTGGTTTGACCGGGATCTTTCTATTGCAGGGCGAGTAAATTTTCAAACCAAGAAAGGGAATTGAAATCGGGTTTAAATTTAATTTTAGTGAACCTATTGGATTTATTCCCAGTTTGGCAATTCACCTTAATAGAACAGCTAATGAAGGGCATAAGATTAATCAGCAAAAAGAATTGCCTCCCATTTTTATGCAAATTGGAGCAAAAACTAAATTCAGTTTTGATGAATTATTACTTAAAACTCTACGTAAACAGGCAAGTAATAGAACAGCCGAGTCGGTGCTATCTCATGAATTAATGCTATACGACACGCAAGCACCAAATCTGATTGGATTAAACCAGGACTTCATCGCCTCCGCCCGATTGGATAATTTACTTAGTTGTTATCTTGCTTGTCATGCATTGATAGAGAGCAATAACAAGAATCCAAGTGTTGTGGTTTGTAATGACCATGAAGAAGTGGGTAGTGTTCGACTTCCGGTGCAAAAGGGCCCCTTTTTCTAAGTCGGTGTTTGAGAGAATTGTCCCAAGCATCAAAACTGCCGATGCAATGGAGAGGACGATTCATCATTCTGATTTTGGTCTATCGAAATGCACACGGTGCACATCCGAACTATGCCGATAAGCATGACGATAAACATTCTCCACAATTAAATGCTGGACCGTGATAAAAATTAATGCCAATCAGCGTTATGCCAGTAATAGCCAATCTATAGCTCTGTTCAAGTCGGTATGAATAAATGCAAGATTCCATACCAGTCGTTTGTAATGCGCAGGATATGGCATGCGGATCAACTATAGGTCCAATCACGGCAGCAGAGATAGGATTAAAACTGTGGATATCGGCATCGCTAGTTTTGGCATGCACTCAATAAGGGAGTTAGCTGGGGCTAAAGACGCAGAAATCTGGCAAAAGTAGTAAGGGCTTTTTACAATCGCTAATTCTCCTGTTTTTTTAGATTCCGGAGGCGAACCTAACTGGGTTCAACGCATCAAGTATTTCATCGCTGACGGGAGTTGTTCATTACAGATCAAGCTAGAGATGATTTCGCCTGAAACCACAGTAGCTAATCCATTTGAACCGTGGGCCGCTGAAATATAGAGTCCTCGAAAATAATTATCTGCTTGAATTGTGTTACTAAATTTTTTCTTCGCATTGAAACTTAGTTCTCTATATTCCTTGTAAACGCTATGCAGATTGGGAATCTGCCCTACCAGAGGAATTCTATCGGGAGTATTTGTTCTCAGAGCTACTTGAGATTTCTGTGATTCTTTGTGTAATTGAAAGCTAGTTTCGAGCATAGAATTTACGGAAATAGGGTTTTCCTCATCGTCTTCTGCGAGTTGCTCAAGAGAGCTAGATTTCTGTAACTGGCAGCTACAAGATGGGAATATTTACCTTTTTCCTAGGGGAAAGAGTGACCGGGACCCACAAACCACTTTATCGTTTTTCATATTTGAATTCCGGGGGGAAAAAGCGAACTTGCCCAGCAGTTATTTCCAGGGGAATTGAATCAGTTTGCTCAAATTCTGTAATGCCTTCGCTATTAGCAAAAATAACAATGTCGAATTCCAACTTTTCTTTAGAGTCGTATTAAAATCCATAGCTTATCGGCCTGGTGAATCTTACTTATGCGGGTATCCAGTTTTATTTCAGCATTGCTGTCTTCGAGAGGAATTCACAGAGCTTACGAGGGCAAATCCAGCCCCTTGGGGAAAATTTCCCAAATATTGATTTGTTGCTAGCTGCTAAAATCCATTCCTTTTAATTCTTTGTGACATTGAACAACGGCATATGGATATAAGTTCTCAATTTTTCCTAGCTCAAACTTGGATTTTCGGTTTAAGGGATCATCGAATTGCAGAACTCCCGTGTTTTTCCAGTCGAGGTTTAGCTATTTTTGCAAAAGAAGTAAGTTGACGAATGGCAAAAAGATAACTTTAAAGGGAAAATATTCTCCTAATGCCGAATCGGATTGAAACAATCTCGGGCGCAAGGCAAATTGTGGGACTCCGGAGGCGCCTGCAGCTATCGTTCTGGCGGTATCGAAAACAGTTGTTGACAAACCTCTGCGATTTAAAGAGTAAGCCAGACTGCTTCCACCCAAATCCTGCCCGGGGTTTTGCAATCTTTTGCAATGTTTTGGGGGGGTTTTGATATAGGAAGTTTATTCCAAGGTTCTTGTGCGTAATTCGAGTTTAAAGTCAGATCTGGTTCATATATCGCAGATAGCATATGTCGTTTTGGACCAAAGCCGTTAAGTTTTTGGCAACGGAATCCGGTCGATTTCAAGCTTCGCCTAAATTCTCCAGCGACACTATAGGTGGCTAGAGTAGTACCTTTGTTGCTAAGTCTTGCTAGTTCATTTATTAAAGACTTATGCCAAAGATTCTGATTGTTTGCGGGTTTAAAGCCATCTAGATACCAGGCATTTATGCCAGCCCGATGGTCTAAATTCGCCATGCGGTAAGTGGCGTCACCAAAATGTAGATCTAGTATTACCGAATCCCCCAAGAATAGGCGATGGCATCCGCTACATTCTGCTGGAAATTGCTCTGCTAATGATTCGTATTCATTAGATAGCTCTGGCCAGAGTTTAGAGAATTGCAGCAGTTGTTTATGACTCAGCGGATGATTCTCGAAAGCAAGATAGTGGAGGCGACTACCTCGGTGGGATAATTCTAGCCATACCTTCCGGGGAAGAAGGAAATTTAGGCCGCTACCGAAACCAATTTCTCCGACAGTAAAAACTTTCTCTTCGAAAGATTTAAACCTCTGTCTTAGTTTATTACCTTCTATAAAAACGTGGGTACTTTCACCGACAGGATCGGATGCGGAAAAATAAATATCGTCAAAATCTACAGAATAGGGATGGCCTGATTCCTGCCAGGAGAGGTTGGGATTTTTTAATTTCATTAACTGGGTGCTGAGAATCCGTCCCATATCAACATATACCGAGAAGTATACACTGGCATTGGAGTTGCTATGGGTTAAAATGCGCGTTTTCTTGAGCCAGAAATAGGTAGTTCTAGTAGTGGAAATTAGTAGTGAATTGGACAAATTAAACGAGCTCGATAGCCGCACTGATAGTCTAAGGGGGTATCTTTGACTACGAAGTCAAGAAGGATCGACTGGTCGAAGTGGAGTTGGAATTAGGGGATTCGGCAGTTTGGGAAAAACCAGAATATGCCCAAGCCCTGGGAAAAGAGCGCTCAAGTCTTGAAGCAATAGTACACGCTATTGATAAGCTCTACTCCGGCATTAATGATGTTGAGGAGTTGTTTAAATTAGCCTTCGATGAATCTGATGAGGATCTCTATGCCGAAGCCAATAAGGATCTGGATAATTTAGTAGAGCGGCTTGGATAAATTAGAGTTTCGTCGTATGTTTTCCGGCCAGATAGACGAGGCTAATGCTTATTTGGATATCCAGGCAGGTTCAGGGGGAACCGAAGCTCAGGATTGGGCAGAGATGCTATTGCGCATGTACCTGCGCTGGGGAGAGAGCAAAGGTTTTAACACCGAATTGGTGGAAATTTCCGGTGGCGATGTAGCTGGAATTAAGAGCGCGACGATTCATGTTAGGGGTGATTTTGCATTTGGCTGGCTACGCACAGAAACGGGAGTGCATCGATTGGTTAGAAAATCACCATTTGATTCTGGAAATCGCCGACATACCTCATTTGCTTCAGTATTTGTTTCCCCTGAAATTAACGATGATATTGAAGTAGATTTAGACATGAGTGATGTGCGAGTAGATACTTATCGTTCCAGTGGCGCTGGTGGTCAACATGTAAATAAGACTGACTCGGCGGTGCGATTGACACACGAGCCATCAGGAATCGTAGTGCAATGTCAGAATCAGCGCTCACAGCATAAGAACAAAGAGTTGGCGATTAAGCAGTTAAAGGCAAAATTGTATGAACTAGAAGAGTTAAAGCGAAAGGAGGAAGCGCAATCAGTTGAAGAGGAAAAGGCCAATATTGGTTGGGGGAGTCAGATTCGCTCCTATGTATTGGATTCGTCACGCATAAAAGATTTACGGACAAACGTAGAGGTCACTAATACTGGCGCAGTATTAGACGGTGACCTGGATAAATTCATAGAAGCTAGTTTGAAAATGGGGCTTTAAATAAAGGTATGAGTGAAGAGCAGCACAACGAAAATCAGAAGGACGATGAAAATAAGCTCATAGCGCAACGACGAGAGAAGCTGTCAAGAAATTCGAGCGCAAAGAGAAGCCTATCCCAATAGTTTCGAGCGACTCAATCGGGCTGTAGAGCTGATTCCCTGAGCATAGTAAAAAAGAAAAAGCTGAACTAGAAAAAGTTAGCAGTTCAGGCGACCGTTGCTGGAAGAATTATAAGAATGCGCGGACCTTTTGTAGTTATCGCTGACGGCGCCGAACAGATCCAACTCTATATGAATAATAAGTCATTTGCTGATGAAAAAGCCGTTGAGTTAAAGTCGCTTGATCTGGGTGACATATTAGGAGTTCAGGGACAGATATTTAAAACTAATCAGGGGGAATTGACTATTCGTGTGGCAGATTTCCAGTTGCTGACCAAATCCTTGCGCCCACTTCCAGATAAGCAAAAAGGGGACTTCCCTGATACCGAAATGCGTTATCGTCAACGCTATGTGGATCTTATCGTTAATGAAGAGTCCAGATCAGTATTTGAAACTCGCTCTCGCATCATCAAGTTTATGCGCGGCTATTTCGAAGAATTAGGCTTTATGGAGGTGGAAACACCCATGATGCAAGTTATTCCTGGTGGGGCTACAGCGCGGCCATTCATTACTCACCATAATGCTCTCGATCAGGATATGTACTTGCGGGTTGCGCCGGAACTTTATTTGAAGCGGTTAATCGTCGCTGGACTTGATAAAGTATTTGAGCTCAATCGCAACTTCCGTAATGAAGGATTATCTACTCGACATAACCCTGAATTTACCATGCTTGAGTTTTATAAAGCCTATGCTCGGTATCAGGATTTAATGGATCTAACTGAGGATTTATTTCGCCGCATTGCGAAAGAGGTAATTGGGTCAACGACCATCAATTATCAAGGAACCGAATACGATTTCGCCAATCCTTTCACTCGCTTAACTGTGGGATGCTATTACTCAATATTGTGAAGTCAATCGTGAAGATTTAACAACGAAAAAATCAGTGATTACGGCTGCCAACTCCTTAGAGGTAAGTTTCGACGAGAGCTGGCCGCTCGGCAAGATTGTAATGGAAATCTTCGAACAGAAAGTAGAGGGGCTATTAGATCAGCCTACATTTATTACCGAATATCCTATTGAAGTTTCTCCTTTAGCCAGACGGAAAGAAGGACAACCTGAAGTTACTGACCGATTTGAGTTAATAATCGGTGGTCGTGAGTTAGCTAATGGGTTTTCAGAGTTAAACGACCCTGAAGATCAGGCGGAAAGATTCAGAAAACAGGTTGCGCAGAAAGAATTGGGTGACAAAGAGGCGATGCATTACGATGCAGACTATGTGACTGCTCTAGAATATGGCATGCCTCCAACGGCAGGCGAAGGAATAGGTATTGATCGTCTAGTAATGCTATTTACCGATTCGCCTTCTATCAAAGACGTTCTGCTCTTTCCTCATATGCGGCCGCAATGTGACGGTGAATGATTCTCGAGAAATCAGGCTTGAAGATTCCTGGAAGCAAGCACTGGCAGATGAATTTACGGCAGAATACATGAATCAATTGCGTGGATTTCTGTTAGAGCAGAAACGTGCAGGCAAACGAATCTTTCCACCCGGAGACGAGATTTTCAGTGCGTTAGATTACACTTCGATCGAAAAGACAAAAGTAGTAATTCTTGGCCAGGACCCTTATCACGGTATTGGTCAAGCCCATGGGCTCTGCTTTTCAGTTAAACCCGGCATCGATATCCCGCCTTCATTAGGAACATCTACAAAGAACTGCATGCGGATGTCGGATTTAATTCGCCTGCTCATGGATGTCTAAGCTACTGGGCGCGACAGGGAGTGTTATTGCTTAACGCAGTACTTACAGTTGAGGCACACAAGGCGGCATCGCATCAGGGAAAGGTGGGAACGGTTTACAGAAAAAATAGTTGATGTTCTAAACCGAGTAAAACAGGGATTAGTATTTCTGTTATGGGGTAATTACGCGCAAAAGAAGGGGGCAATGATCGATAGGGCGCGGCACCTGGTCTTGCAATCTCCTCATCCTTCCCGCTATCTGCTAGAGGGGATTCTTGGTAAAAAACATTTTTCCTGGCTAATGAATACTTGATTAAGCGGGGAGCTAAACCAATCGATTGGCAATTACCTGAACAAGTTGAGCTTGACGGATAACTAATGAGTGATTCACGTTGTGTTGTAATCGGAGCTAGCCACGCGGGAGTAACATTACCCTTGCAATTGCGAAAGAAGGTTGGAAAGGCCTATCAGTCTAGTTGGTGCAGAAAGCGAGTTACCTTACCACCGCCCCCATTGTCTAAAGAGCACCTCGCTGGGGAGAAGTCTTTAGATGCAATGCGATTGCGGCCTGAAAAGATGTTTTCCGATAATAATATTGAGCTTCAACTTGGGTTGACTGCACTAAAGATAAATAAAAAAAGCCAGCTTATTAAACTTAATAGCGGTGAAGAAATGCGTTATGACAAGCTAGCTTTATGTGTCGGCTCAATAGTAAATACTATTCCCCTCGCAGGTTCACTTAAAAAACCCTTTTTTTTATTCGTACCGCTGCCGATGTCTCATCACTCTCGCGTTCTTAGAAGAAGGGAACACGTGTGATTATCGGTGCGGTTATATCGGTCTAGAGGTTGCTGCAGTTTTGAGGAAATTAGGGCTAACAGTTACTGTCATCGAATTGGCAGACCGCATCCTGAAACGTGTTACCAGTGAGTATAGTCGTCTTATATACAATCATTACATGAAAAGGAGGGTGTAAAAATCCTTACCTCCACTGAGGTGGAAAGATTCAAGGCGATGGCAAAGTGAAACAGTAGTTTTTCGGGATGGGGTAACATTGCCTGCTGATATAATTGTCGCTGGGTTGGAGTCAGCCCAATTCAGCTTAGCGGAATCAGCAGGTTTGAGAATTGATAGAGGAATTATAGTAAATGAATTCGGTCAAACTAGTATTCAAACATTTTTGCGGCGGGAGATTGCACGGTTCATCCCAGTATTATTTATGATCGACTAATTCGATTGGAATCGGTACAGAATGCAAATGAGCAAGCTCGTTGTGCCGCGGCAAATATTTGTGGAAAACAACAAGTTTATGACGCGATACCATGGTTTTGGTCTGATCAGTACACATCAAACTTCAGATGACAGGATTAAGTCAGGACGCAGATCAAATTGTAGTTCGGGGCAATCCTTCTGTAGATGATGAAAATGGTTTCGCTCTTTTTTATCTACAGGAAGGGGTAGTCATTGCTGCAGACTCTGTTGCCCGCCCTAAGGAATTTATTGCGAGCAAACAATTGGTGAAAGAGAGAGCCAGGATATCAGAAGAAATCTTGGCAGATGAATCGATTGAGCCAGTTAAACTAATGGGCTTTGCTAGTTAGTTGTCGCCGGTATATATGCAACCGCTGGTACAGGTTTCTTTTACTTCAATGGAAAAAAGTTCTGGCAGCTTTGGCTTTAAGCGTTGCCAAATCCAACATGCAATGTTTTCACTGGTAGGATTTTCTAATCCATCAATTTCATTTAAGTAATAGTGGTCTAACTGTTTGCGTATAGGTTTGAAAGCAGCGCTAATGTCGGCGTAATCCATGACCCAACCACTTTCCTTTCCCACTCTCCCATTAATTGTGATTTTCACGGCGAAAGAATGGCCATGTAACCTTCCGCATTTGTGTTCGGCTGGAACGTTTGGGAGGCGGTGCGCTGCCTCGAATCTAAATTCTTTGTAAATTTTCATTAAATTTAAGTATCTAGACCATTGAAAATGGCCGCAAATGTTACAGACTGTGGCGTTTTATGTACAGGCTGATTGATCTTATTACTGAAAGTAAAGAATACCCTACATCCCTGGGGTTCTTTTTGTTCTTTGCGTGCTTTATCTTTAGTTAGAAGCACCATTAGTGGTGCAGATTTTATTGATTGCTTAGAATATATTGTCTGCGATTAGCGCCTTGTGCTTATGCTAAAAGTTAAAAATCTCTAGGTAACCTGATACGCTGTTGTATTATATTTGGCTGGAAAGAATTGAAACTCTGCGTAAATTGGGATTACCTGAAACTTAGGATGTCGCAGTTACCTACACTTTTAAGTAAGAGTGGTTGCACGATTTGAAAGCAAAAAGACAAAGAATTTGACTATAAGCTGCGCCAAATATTGATGTTGTTGACATAGGCACTTAAGTCGGTAAAATTCGCGTTCTCCTCTTGTCGGGTGGTTAGCTCAGTTGGGAGAGCGTCGCCCTTACAAGGCGAATGTCGGGGGTTCAAATCCCTCACCACCCACCAAAAATGCGTCACCTCTAGTTGAAGACGCTTGTAGTGGACCGGTAGTTCAGCTGGTTAGAATGCCGGCCTGTCACGCCGGAGGTCGCGGGTTCGAGTCCCGTCCGGTCCGCCATTTAACTCAATTGCTACCTGTCTAGTTTGAATTTTTTAGCGACTATTTCTTAGAATCAACACGACTTGATGAAGTTCAAGCAGTATGGCTTGCCAAAAAGGGAATACAATTAAAGGTGCTGCGTTTGGATATGATGCATCCTGATTTGGGCGGCAATAAATGGTTTAAGTTAAAGCGCAATTTAAAGGAAGCCACTAAACAGCAAAAAGAAACTATTCTTAGTTTTGGTGGGGCTTATTCCAATCACCTTCGATCTTTAGCCGCTGCAGGAAATATATTCGGGATTAATACCATTGGATTAGTAAGGGGAGAAATACCGAATCCATTAAATCCAGTTTTAAAGTTTGCCCATGATAACGGAATGGGTTTGGTTCCCCCTTGACCGTAAAACCTATAGGTTGAAAACCACGCAAGAATTCTTGGCGCATATCAAAGACCGTTATAAAGATCCATATATTATCCCCGAAGGAGGTAATAATTGGCTCGGAGTCGCGGGAGCGGCTGAGATTGTAGATTTACTCCCTCCCGTCAAACGGATGAAACGAATCATTCTATTGCTTGCGGAACTGGTGCAACTGTTAGTGGACTTATTTTAGGATTAGTTGCTCGTGAAATTAAAAAGACGGAGATACTTGGAATATCGGTGCTGAATGCTCCGGGCCTTATACCCAAACAAGTGAAACAAAATCTTCATCCCGAAAAGCAAACCACAACTAATGTAAATTGGAAAATCGAAGACAGATTTCATTGTGGTGGTTACGCTAAGATTAATTCCGAATTGGAGTCTTTTCTTAGCAGTTGGAAAACAGACTCGGAAATTCCAATCGAAGCTGTGTACACCGGTAAATTATTTTGGGGATTGAGAAGTTTAATTGAGCAAGGGGCTATCGAAAAAGGCAGTGAAGTTATCGCGATTCATTCAGGTGGAAAACTTTCGGGATGTTATTTAGAGCATTCATATGTAGGCTGCTGTAAAATATACATATTTCTAGAAATGGTATAGCTCAGGAGCGCTCTATCGTCGCTTCTCGTGATATAATGGGCGACTGTTGAATATCTAAGTTTACCTACTGTAAGTAGAGAGAATGTCTGAATTTAAACGTATAGGACTTGTTGGTAGACCAGGGCATAGCGGCGTTATTACCTCTATGTCGCGGTTAATTGCTTATCTGGGGTCTAAAAATCTCTCCATTATGATGGATGATGCAACTTCTGAGTTGATGGAAAACACAACTGCTGAAGTTGGTTCTCGCATGCAGCTCAGTGCTAGCTGTGATTTGGTCGTCGTAGTTGGTGGTGATGGCAGTATGCTAAATGTCGCCAAGCATGTCGCATCAGAAGGTGTGCCAGTGATTGGGATTAATCGTGGCAACTTAGGTTTTTTAACAGACATTTTGCCTGGTGAAATCGAAACTCAGTTCGATGAAGTCTGGCAGGAAAATTTACTGTTGAAAATCGGTTTTTATTAGATGTGGTTTTAAATGACACTAAAGAGAATAAGACACTAGGCTCAGCCTTAAATGATGTTGTTTTACATCCGGGCAAGGCCGCCCAAATGATTGAATTCGAATTGTTTGTAAATGACAAATTTGTTTATAGCCAAGAGTCAGATGGTTTAATCGTCGCTACACCGACAGGATCTACTGCATATTCCCTTTCTGCTGGTGGGCCGATAATGCATCCAGATTTAAATGCGGTAGTTCTGGTACCAATGTATCCCCATTCACTTAGTAGTCGTCCTATCGTGATTGACGGTGATTGCGAAATAAAATTAGTAGTTGCTGCAAAAGAATCTCTTCAGCCACAAGTTAGTTGTGATGGTGATGTGTGCTACACAGCCAGCGCGGGAGATGAATTTATTATCACAAAAAAATCGGTGCCACTGCAGTTAATACATCCTAACAATCACAGTTTTTATCAGACTTGTCGTAGTAAGTTAGGGTGGGGCAGCCGTCTGGTGAGGTCCGATGATTAAGGCAGCAAGTCTTAGTCTTGATATAGATCTTCTAAGTTACAGTCATTTCCTGCATCAACAGGGTCTTAAGCACCGAATCGTCGAAGAGTCTGGTCAACAATCCATCTATGTAGAATACGATCGGGAAGTTGCTTTTATTCAGAAATCTTTAGAGAGTTTTCTGCGAGAACAAGAGTTACTGGTACAACAACGAGCGGAATCTCATCAGGTTTCTAATCAAGCGCAAAAAATAGCATACAACTTATTTGTTGCTTTTATAAATAGTCCGGCAACACTTTCTCTGATTCTGGCCTCAATCTTAGTTGCTGTAATTACTTCCTTAGGCAGTGAAGTCCATCGATTAAACTTTCTGTTCTACCCACTGATTGCGACTTCCAGTTTGGGGGCGTTATTCGATGACATTGTGAACTTAAGAATAGCTGCCGGTACTTTAACCCCCATGTTTCTCCATTTTGGAGAATTACATTTAATATTTAACATGCTCTGGCTTTGGTATTTTGGTCGACAGCTTGAAGCTATACAGCCAATCTGGATGTTCATCCTGTTAGTAGTAGTCACTTCCTTTGTTAGCAACACTACACAATATTTAGCCATCGAGTTTAATAACTTCGGCGGTATGTCCGGTGTGGTCTACGGGCTTGTGGGATATACCTGGGTGATACATAGCCTGATGCCGAGGAGTTACCTGTTGATAAACACCAATATGTTTATCTTTTTCGTTGTGGCATTGGTGCTTATGGAAATTGTTGCTTCTTCCTGGATTGCAACAGCAGCTCATGTCGGTGGCTTAATCAGTGGGCTGATAATTGGCGTAGTGGCTGTACTATTCTATCGAGCAATATTAAAGCGAGATGAGTAGGGCGAACCCGATGAGTCAATAGAGGAATACAATTGTGGATAACAGAACACATCTGCTACTCGCATCTAGGCCAGAATCAATGGAAGATCTATTGCAGCAAATGACACCGGAAATATATGGGGATCTGAAAACAGCAATTGAACTAGGGAAGTGGTCTGATGGCAGCAAATTAGAGCAAGAACAGCTTGAGAATTGCATGCAGCTTCTCATACTCTACGAAGCTAGAGCGCTACCAGAAGAATTCCGCACTGGTAATCGACTAAACAGTTGTAAGTCAGAACTTAGTGAAACAGAAGTATTAGATATCAGGAATACCCCGGATAAATCATGAAAGAGATCGCTGAAGGAATCCTACGTAAGATGAAATCTCGTCTCGAGCAGCCGGTAAGCTATAAGATTCCTCTTGGGGACAATGAGGTTCCGTTAAACCCGCTTATTGCGAAGAAAATCAAACTGGAATACAGCGGTAATATTTTTTGTGTGAATTGTGGCAGAAAATCCAACAAGAGTTTCAATCAGGGTTATTGTTACCCTTGTTTTCAAAAACTGGCCCAATGTGACTCTTGTATAATTCATCCAGAGAAATGTCACTTTGATCAGGGAACCTGTCGCGAACCTGTCTGGGGCGAAAAATACTGTATGCAGGATCATATCGTTTATCTAGCCAACTCATCTGGTTTGAAGGGTTGGAATTACTAGGGCAACTCAGATACCTACCCGTTGGATCGACCAGGGAGCAACACAGGCTTTGGCGATTATCAGAGTAAGAACCAGATTACAGTCTGGAATATTAGAGATCATTTTTAAAGGGAAACATGTGGCAGACAAAACTAATTGGCGCGAAATGCTGAAAGGTGATGCGGAGCCTCTCGATATGCTCGCCAAGAGTAAACTTTTATTGGCAAAGTGCGAGTCTGAAATTAAAGAACTAGAAGCAAGATTCGGTTTCTTTGCTATTAGTGTGCTTAATGGCATTGAGCCGTTAGAAATAAACTATCCAGTAGAGATATATCCCGAGAAAATTGCATCTTTTAACTTCGACAAAGACCCAAAAAATTTAAGCAAAGTTACTTGGTATAAAAGGCCCGTATCTTATTTTTGAAAACGGCGTCATAAACCTCGCCGATTCTCGGGATACGAAATCAAACTTAGCCACTAGGTCATCCATCCATAGGATTAAACACTAATGAAAAACGCGCAAGCGAGGACGACTTGTCTTAAAGACTATCGCCCGCCCAAAATTTTTTTAAACGAAACAACCGACCTTGAATTCAACCTTTACGAAGATCACGCTAAGGTTGTTGCACGATTGCAGTTTAAACTCAATGGGTCAGCTGACCCGGCTGAACAAGACACGCTTGTATTACACGGTCGCGATTTAGTGTTGGAGAAATTGCTACTGGAAGGCAATGAGTTAAATCCTGATAATTACTTGCTTAGTGACGAAAAATTAACAATTCCTAAGATAAGTGAATTATTACAAAAAAACCCCCAGTGCGTTTTCAGTTTGGGAAAGCCATACTAGGATGGGGCCACAAAACAATACAGCCTTAGAAGGGCTATATAAGTCAAAGAAAATGTTTTGCACGCAATGTGAGGCTGAAGGCTTTAGGCGCATTACCTATTACTTAGATCGTCCCGATGTGATGTCTTCTTTTACTACTAAGATCATCGCAGAAAAGTCTAGGTACCCGGGACTACTTTCCAACGGTAATAACGTTGCTAGAGGAGAGGATGATAATGATTCCAATCGGCATTGGGTGCAATGGCAGGATCCTTTTAAAAAACCCAGTTATCTCTTTGCGTTAGTAGCGGGGGATTTAGTTAGTCTCGATGACAGTTTACTACCTGCAGTGGTCGCGAGATTACATTGCAAATCTTTGTCGAAGCAAAAGATTTAGATAAATGTGACCATGCCATGTTGTCTCTCAAAAATGCCATGCGCTGGGATGAAGAAATTTTTGGACGTGAATATGACCTGGACATTTTCATGATCGTCGCCGTTGATGATTTCAATATGGGAGCGATGGAGAACAAAGGCTTAAAATCTTTAACATTCGTGTGTTCTGGCTAATCCACAAACTACAACGGACGCCGCCTTTCAGCGAGTAGAAGCGGTAGTGGCCCATGAGTATTTTCATAACTGGTCCGGTAATCGGGTCACTTGCCGGATTGGTTCCAGCTGAGCTTAAAAGAAGGATTTACTGTATTTAGGGACCAGAATTCTCTGCGGACATGGGCTCAAGAACAGTCAAGCGAGTGGAAGACGTCGCTTTTCTCAAAACTGTGCAGTTCGCAGAAGATGCTGGACCACTAGCCCATTCCGTGCGCCCTGAGTCTTATATGGAGATTTCTAACTTTTACACGGTAACTATTTATGAAAAGGGCGCTGAGGTTGTTCGCATGATCAGTCAGATTCTAGGTGCTAGTAATTTTCGTAAAGGCACTGACCTGTATTTCGATCGTCATGACGGCCAGGCAGTGACCACGGAAGAATTTGTAAAGGCAATGGAAGATGCTAGTGGAATTAGTTTAGACCAGTTTCGTCGTTGGTATAGCCCGGCTGGTACTCCAAAACTTAATATTATGGGTGAGTATATTGAACGTGAAAACAAATTCAGTCTCAAAGTACTGCAAACCTGCCCACCGTCTCCAGGTCAGATTAAAAAGGAACCATTTTATATCCCGTGAGGATTGGGCTTCTCGATCAACAAGGGAATGAGCTGGTTTTGCAGTTTGACGGTCAGAAAAGTAGTAAAGATGTAACTGATTTGGTTCTGCCAGTAACTGAGGCAAGTCAGGAATTCGTTTTTGAGAATATCATCAGAAGCCAATACCCTCCTTGCTCAGAAGCCTCAGTGCGCCAGTAAGAATGGAATACCCCTACAGCAGGGAAGAATTATTTTTTCTTATGATTCACGACAGTGATGGTTTTAATCGTTGGAATGCATCTCACTTCTTGCCATCGATGTAATAAGCGAATTACAACAATCAGAGTCAACGGCGGTGCCAGTAATTATTGAAGACGCTTTTAAAGGTGTGCTAAAGAATGCTGTGCATGATGACACGATAGATCAGGCTATGGTGGCCCATCTACTTGCCCTGCCTACTGAAGGCTTCTTAATAGAACAAGCAGGAATAGCGGGTTCGATGCCATTCATCGCGTGCGAGAATCGCTGGCAAATCACCTGGCTGTAGAATTAAAGGATTTATTTGCTAGATTTTTAACAAAACAAACTTGGGCGAGCCCTATAAAGCCGATGCCCCTTCTATTGCTCGTCGGGCATTAAAGAATTTGACTCTAAGTTACTTGGTAAGAACCGAAGATTCAGATTGGCTCGATACTTGTTATGGGCAATTTAATACTGCAAGCAATATGACTGATAGGGCAGCAGCGCTGCGACAACTAGTAAACAGTTTTTGTGAAAAGGGGCAGAAATTAGGAGTTCAGGCATTAGATACTTTTTATAAACAATGGCAACACGAACCTTTGGTGGTAGATCAGTGGTTTGTAATCCAGGCGACATGCCAGTTATCCAAGACTCTAAACAAAGTCGAATCTCTGTTATCTCATGAAGCCTTTGATATGAAAAACCCTAACAAGGTGCGCTCCCTTATCGGTGCATTTTGCGGCCAAAATCATATAGGATTCCATCAGCAGAGTGGAAAAGGCTATGAATTCCTCGGGGATCGAATCTTAGAATTAGATAAACTGAATTCACAAATTGCCGCTCGTTTGCTTACCCGCTGACTAAATGGAAAAAATACGATAGCAATAGACAAGCTTTAATGCAGGCACAGTTGAATCGTATTAAGGCGAGTGCGGATTTATCAAAAGATGTCTATGAAATAGTAGAGAAGAGTTCGATTTGATTAGCAATTATAATTAACGAAATTAAAAGGGTGTCCGCCCACCTTTTTTATTTATTCATGCATTAACTGATGATTAAGCAATTCCTTGTATTTTTGTTAAAGGAATATTCTTAGCTCGTTCCGCTGATTTCCCGAAAGCTTTGAATCTCATTGAAATTAAGGTAACGATATATATCATCTTTCATCGTATCGACAGTTTTCATGTAGTTCATGTACTCTTCCATGTTGGGAATCTTACCCATTGCTGAGCTCACTGCTGCTAATTCCGCTGAAGCAAGGAATACATCAGCTCCTTGTCCCAGGCGATTGGGGAAGTTACGAGTCGATGTAGAAACTACGTAGAATCTGGTACGACTCGTGCCTGATTACCCATGCATAGAGAACAACCAGGCATTTCAAGTCGAGCACCGGAGACTCCATAGATATTATAGATTCCTTCTTCTTTGAGTTGATGTTCGTCCATTTTGGTTGGAGGTGCGATCCATAACCGTGTAGGCAAAGGAGGCTCAACTTGTTTCAATACTTCAGCTGCTGCTCGAAAGTTTCCGATATTGAGCATGCAAGAACCGATAAACACTTCGTCTATCTTCTGCCTTGGACAGCTGATAACGGTTTGATGTCATCTGGGTCGTTAGGGCAGGCCAGCAAAGGCTCTTTAATCTCATTGAGATCGATCTCAATAATTTTGTAATACTCAGCGTCACCATCTGGGCTCATTAATACGGGATTCTCTAACCATTCTTCCATTGCTCTTGCTCTTCGTTCCAGTGTTCGTGCATCTTGGTATCCTTTATCGATCATCCACCTGAGTAAGGTAATGTTCGATTTGAAATACTCGATGATGGGTTCTTTATCCAGTCGAATGGTGCAACCACCAGCTGAGCGTTCGGCGGAAGCATCGGAAAGTTCAAACGCCTGTTCAACTTTAAGATTTGGCAGACCTTCGATTTCGAGAATCCGCCCTGAGAAAATATTTCTCTTTCCTTTCTTCTCTACTGTGAGATCGCCGGATTGAATTGCCGCATATGGAATTGCATTTACTAAATCACGCAGTGTTATTCCTGGCTGCATTTCGCCCTTAAATCGAACTAGAACTGATTCGGGGATATCTAAAGGCATAACTCCTGTGGCCGCAGCGAAAGCAACCAAGCCCGAACCCGCTGGAAAAGAAATGCCAATTGGAAAGCGAGTATGAGAATCGCCACCGGTTCCTACAGTATCCGGTAGCAACATGCGATTTAACCAGGAATGAATAATTCCATCTCCTGGACGCAGGGAAACGCCCCCGCGAGTCTGAATAAAATCTGGGAGGGTATGCTGAGTTTCAATATCTACTGGCTTAGGATAAGCGGCGGTATGACAGAAAGATTGCATAACGAGGTCTGCAGAAAAACCTAGACAGGCTAAATCTTTTAATTCGTCTCGGGTCATTGGGCCGGTAGTGTCTTGGCTACCTACCGTAGTCATTTTTGGTTCGCAGTAACTTCCGGGGCGGACACCTTCGAGTCCACAAGCCTTGCCGACTATTTTCTGTGCGAGAGTATAGCCTTTCTCTGATTCCTGAGCGTGAACCGGTGAGAGGAATACTTCTGATGGCCCAAGATCTAGCTCATCCCTGGCGCGTTGAGTAAGACCACGTCCAATAATTAGTGGGATCCGTCCACCTGCGCGCACTTCATCCAATAACACTTCAGTTTTTAGTTCGAACTCTGTGACCAGCTCACCGGAATCATGGCGAGTAATTTTTCCAGCGTATACATCAATATCGATAATGTCGCCGGTGTTTAAATCATCAACTTCACACTCGAAGGGTAGGGCCCCAGCATCTTCCATGGTATTAAAAAAGATTGGAGCAATCTTCCCGCCAATACACACGCCACCATCACGTTTATTAGGAATATGGGGAATATCATCACCGATATACCAGAGTACGGAGTTTGTTGCGGACTTACGGGATGAACCTGTGCCCATGACATCGCCAACCAGGGCTACTGGAAAACCAGTTTCTTCTAGCTCATTAATTTGCGCCTCAGCATCGGTAACACCTTCCCGCGGGTTTTTATACATAGCTTTCGCATGTAGGGGGATGTCCGGTCTTGACCAGGCATCTTGGGCAGGAGAAAGATCGTCGGTGTTTGTCTCGCCGGGCACTTTAAAAACGGCTAAAGTGAGTTTTTCTGGGATTTCGGGCTTATCAGTAAACCAGTCAGCATCGGCCCATGAATTTAAAACCTTTTTAGCTTCTTCATTGCCATTTTTAGCCTTTTCCGCAACGTCGTGGAAGGCATCAAACATTAACAGAGTATGACAAAGTTCATCTGCGGCTGCCGCCGCTAGTTCTGTTTCATCAAGTAATTCAACCAGAGTGGCAATGTTGTAACCACCAAGCATACTACCTAATAGGCCGACCGCTAGCTTTTTATCAATGAGCGGAGATTTATCTTCATCTTTTGTAATGGCAGAAAGAAATGCCGCCTTAACATAGGCCGCTTCATCAACGCCGGGCGGTACACGATTGGAAATAAGATCAAGAATAAATTCTTCTTCGCCTGCGGGAGGTGCTTTTAACAATTCCACCAGGCCAGCAACTTGTTCTGCCGAGAGAGGTTTCGGTACCACACCTTGTTCAGCACGTTCGGCTACGTGTTTTTTATATTCTTCTAACACGAATAATTCCTCGTTCAATTACCTGTAAGCGAGTTTGTTAAGCGTAAAGGATTTGATTCTAAGCAAAAACGTTAGAGAAGCTTTACTGGAGTCACTTGCAGGTGGAATTTATCAAGCTGTCTGCCTTTAAATCCAAAATTTGCGGACAGTTTTATGCCAAGGCAGTCGTTTAAGTCATGCGCGTATTCTATTGTAAATCCACGAAAAAATCCAGTTGCTGGTCTTATTCGAAAGAGCGCTGAATAGCCTTACACCTAGATTTTTTCTCTATTTACAAATGATGCAGACTTGTTAAAGTCTTAATCCAGCGTTACGACAAAATCTCTACCTGCTCACTGAATTCAATCGATGGATAATCCTAAAACTCCCTGTATAGGAATATGTTCGACTACTTCTCTAGGGGATTCCGTTTGCAGAGGATGTAAACGCTACTCTTTCGAAGTAATTAATTGGAATGGCTACGATAAACCCGGTAAGGCTGCAGTGCTAAGACGAATCGAAAAACTTATTTGTCAGATTCTGGAAAACAAATTGCGCATCTTTTCCATACCTAATCTTAAACTCGGAATGGAAAAGGCTAGCGTGCCATTTAATGATGAATTATCCCCATATTGCTGGCTCCATAATCTGTTGAAAAAACACCATCATGCGATAGACAGTCTAGAAGATTTTGGTGTCTATACTTTACCAGCTTATGAAGAACTATCATTAGAACAACTTTGTGAACAGATAGAGCAGGAATTACTACTTCTATGTGAAGCACATTTTGATCGTTATTATGAGATGCCAAACCTTCAGTCTGGAAACTCTGCGTAACTTACCACATTAAGAACTTAGCGGCGCGGATCGTAACTCAACTTCGCCGGCGCTGACTTCTACATACCAGAGCTTCTTGTTCCAATCACCCAGTACGATTCTTTTACCGAAGGTTTCAGATATCGAATCGAGAGCGACGTTGTGAACTGCCGGACGATGAGTGTGGCCGTGTATAACTATTTGTTGAGTGTTTTCTGCAAATAGTGATTGAACTGCAGAACCGTTAACATCCATGATCTCCATAGATTTATGGCTTGTTGCTAATTGGCTTTGACGGCGCGCTTCCTGTGCATAAGCAACACGATCTTCTATAGATCTGCTAAGAAATTCTGATTGCCAACTTGGATCCCTAACCATGAAACGAAATGCCTGATAATCCGCATCATCGGTACAAAGACTATCCCCATGAAGAAGTAATATTTCCAGATTATTTGCACTGAGTGCGAATGGCTCATCGATCAGAGTGGCACAACAGGATTCGGCATAATCAGTGCCTAACAAAAAGTCTCTATTGCCATGCATTAAATAAATTGCGCTTCCGGCCTGATTGAATTGACAAAGTTCAAGCGCAACTTCTTTGGCAAGTGGCGATTTAGCATCATCTCCTATCCAAACCTCGAATAAGTCGCCAAGAATATAAAGCGCTGAGCAGTTTCCACGATTATTCTCCAGAAATTGCTTGAATGAGGCAGTGATATCTGGCCTTTGCTCTTCAAGGTGTAAATCGGAGATAAGGAGAATACGATCGAGCAAAACTATTCTTCTACAATTTCGGTCGACTCAATGACAACATCGCCAGCAGGAACATCCTGATGGCCTGAGCTCGATGCCGTTTCACAGAGTTTAATTTTATTAACCGCTTCTATGCCTTCAACAACTTTCCCAAATACGGCATAGCCCCATCCTTGATCAGTCTTATTGCGATGATTGAGGAATAAATTGTCAGCAACATTGATAAAAAATTGTGAAGTTGCGGAATGGGGGTCGGATGTTCTTGCCATAGCCACAGTACCAGTGAGGTTCGATAAACCATTGTCAGCTTCATTTTCGATAGGATCGCCGTTATCTTTTTGTAGCATTCCTGCCTCGAATCCTCCTCCCTGAATCATGAAATTATCGATCACGCGATGGAATATGGTGTTGTCATAGAAACCTTCTTTAGCATACTTGAGAAAGTTTGCTAAAGGACTTGGGGGCTTTGTCGAAATCCAGTTCGATCTTGATCTGGCCGAAATTGGTGTTAAAAACAATCATTATTGCTCCCTTATAGCGATTCCGTAGTAAGTTTTATTTAATGCTTTTAAATTGAACAGTTATAATAAGGTTTTTACAAATCTCTCGAAAGCCCCGAGTTCTTTCACTAGTCCTCACCAGCGAATACAAAGATTTAAGTAATGGCCGAGTTGGAAAAAAAAAAGTCGTAGCTCATTAGAAGCTGCGACACAGTCGAATTTTATACGGAATATGATTGCCCGGGATATTGCTTCTCAAAAGCATGGGGGTCGTGTGCACACCCGATTTCCTCCTGAACCCAACGGTTATTTACATATAGGCCACGCCAAGTCTATTTGCCTAAATTTTTCTGTGGCAGCTGAAAACAACGGTTACTGCAATCTTCGCTTCGATGATACAAATCCTGCAAAGGAGAGTCAGGAGTATGTCGATGCAATTAAAGACAATATTCGTTGGCTTGGCTTTGAATGGGATGGCGAAGTGCGTTACTCCTCAGACTATTTCGAGTATTTGTACAATTTTGCTGTGCAGCTGATTGAAAAAGGGCTGGCATATGTCGACAGCCTTTCAGCGGAACAAGCTAGGGAGTATCGAGGTACTCTGATAGAGCCAGGACTAAATAGCCCGGATAGGAGTCGTTCGATAGACCAAAGCCTCGATTTATTCGCTCGTATGCGCGCAGGTGAATTTGAAGATGGCAGTTATTCGCTGCGAGCCAAGATTGATATGGCATCTCCTAATATCAATATGCGAGATCCTGTTCTTTATCGAATCCGTAACATTGCCCACCATCAAACCGGTGAGCGGTGGTGCATTTATCCAACCTATGATTACACTCACTGTATTTCCGATGCGATTGAAAACATAACTCATTCTCTCTGTACACTGGAGTTCGAAGACCACCGACCACTTTACGATTGGATTTTGCATAGCCTGGATCTTGAATCCTTGCAGTCAGCGAGTGTGCTCGGCGGCGAGGGATTTAAATATGTTCTGCCGGAACAAACTGAGTTTGCCAAGTTAAAACTCAATTACACCATGATGGGCAAACGTAATTTGAAAGAGATGGTCGACAGCGGGGTTGTGCAGGGTTGGGACGATCCGCGCATGCCAACTCTTGCTGGGATGCGCAGGAGGGGATTTACTTCAGCTGCGATTCGAAACTTTTGTGAGAGTGTTGGAGTTAGTCGTTCAGAGAGCTTAGTTGATATGAGTATGCTTGAGCATGCCATTCGTGATGATCTAGATAAAAATGCCCCACGAGCAATGTGTGTCTTAAATCCTTTGCGCGTAGTACTGGAAAATCTGGATGACGACCATATTGAGTTATTAAGCCTGCAGAATCATCCTAAAGAAGAAGATATGGGCAGGCGTGATGTTCCATTCACCCGCGATATTTTTATTGATCGTGGAGACTTTGAAGAAGAGCCTCCGGCCGGATTTAAGCGTCTTATGCTTGGAGGTGAAGTGCGTTTGCGCGGATCCTATGTGATTAAGTGCGATGAAGTTATAAAGAATTCAGAAGGTGAAATTACTGAACTTAAATGTAGTGTGGATAAAGACACATTAGGAAAAAAACCCGAAGGTAGGAAAGTAAAAGGGGTGATTCATTGGGTGTCAGCAACGGCAGGAATTCCTGTGAAAGTGCGGCTATTTTGATCGCCTTTTCAATGAGAAAAACCCAGAATCGAAAAAGATCAAAGATTACCGTCAGTGCCTTAATCCATCGTCTTTAATTGAGTTAACGGAATGTGTCGTGGAGCCTTCGGCTTTAAACGCTGGCGCTTCCTCCAATTTCCAATTCGAACGGGAAGGCTATTTTTGCATCGACACTATAGACAGCACTGAAGAATACCCAGTATTTAATCGCACTATAACTCTCCGGGACTCTTGGTCTGAATAGATTAATATAGTTTTTATCCAATGCTAAAAATCTACAACACAATGACCCAGGCGAAAGAAGATTTTCGCCCAATCGACGAAGGTAAAGTTCGGATCTTTTGTCTGTGGCTTGACGGTATACGACTATACCCACCTGGGTCATGCCCGCATGTTGGTAGCATTCGATGTAATCGTACGTTATTTGCGTGCTCGCGGCTTTTTACGTAACTTATGTGCGCAACATTACCGATATTGATGACAAGATTCTGCAGCGTGCGACTGAAAATCAAGGGAAATATTTTCAGGGTCTTACTGCGCGTTTTATCGATGCTATGCACGAGGATGAGAAGGCGTTGGCAATTCTTCCACCAGATCAGGAACCGCGTGCGACTGGTCATATCGAAGAAATCATCTCGATGATTGAAATATTGATTGATAAGGAGTTTGCTTACTCAGCAGAAAACGGTGATGTGTATTTTTCAATAATGCGATTTCCAGATTATGGAAAATTGTCAAAAAAGAAAATGGACGAATTACTCGACGGTGCCCGTATCGAAGTAGGCGAGCTGAAGCAAGACCCCAGAGATTTTGTCTTATGGAAAGCGGCTGGTGATGGCGGGATAGGTTGGGACTCGCCATGGGGATATGGTAGGCCAGGTTGGCATATTGAATGTTCTGCGATGTCTACCAGCGCTCTAGGCAATAACTTTGATATTCACGGTGGCGGTACCGATCTATTATTTCCCCATCATGAAAATGAGATTGCACAGTCTGAATGTGCTACCGATTCGAAGTTTGCAAACCTCTGGATGCATAATGGTCCATTGCGGGTGGACAACGAAAAAATGTCAAAGTCTCTTGGCAATTTCTTCACTGTACGAGAAGTATTAAAGAAATATAGCGCAGAGGTAGTCAGGCACTTATTAATTGCCAGTCACTACCGCAGCCCGATTAATTATTCAGAACATAGCCTGCAACAATCGGCAAAAGCATTAGAGCGTTTTTATATCTCGCTCGAGGGTTTAGACATTGAGAATGCAAAATCATTAACTAATAGTCGTTTCGAGAAGACATTTTTCGCGGCAATGGACGATGACTTCAATACTGCGGAAGCATTTGGAGTGTTATTTGAATTAGTCACCGTGATTAATAAACAAAAAGGCGAAGACATAGATCTCGCTAACCAGCTCGGTAAGTTATTAGTGAGGCTGGGTGGCATTTTGGGTATGTTGCAATCGAGCCCTGCAGATTTTCTTCGCGGCGATCAATCGATTGAAATTGAGGCAGCGACCATAGATCAATTAATCGCTGAAAGAGAGCAAGCACGGATGGAGAAGAATTGGGCGCTGGCCGATGAAATTAGGGATCAGCTCACTGCAATGAAAGTAGTCGTAGAAGATGGCGCCGATGGCAGTAGCTGGCGCATCGAAAGATAAACCTTCCCGCGATTTAGCCGAAATTAAAATACCTAAGTAATTTTTTGTTGTTTTAATAGGTGTTTTTTCATCGCCCGGTTAGTCTAATATGCGCTGAAATTTAGTAATACTGGTGATCTAATCACTAATTGACGGGCCTAAATGACGCGAGTATTATGCCGCCCTCTTAGGAGACGTCATAAATAAATCGGGGTATAGCGCAGTCTGGTAGCGCGCTTGCTTTGGGAGCAAGATGTCGGGAGTTCAAATCTCTCTACCCCGACCAATTTTTGATTTTTTAATAGATAACCGTTCAATGGTGACTGTAGCTCAGTTGGTAGAGCCCCGGACTGTGACTCCGGTTGTCGCGGGTTCGAACCCCGTCAGTCACCCCATTTTCGTGCTACAAATTTCTTCAAGGCTGAATTCAGATAGTACATAGTCTGGTCAATCTAGCTAGTTGGTTCGACTAGTGGTTTATGGCTAATACTTATGACCAAAAGCAAGCAGGAAACTATATATGGGGAACGAATCCCATTTAATGAATTGAGCCTGGAAACGCCTTTCATTTCCGATACCAGCAAATCAGGCATATTAGGAAAAATCGCCGATGCTTATAAGAATCTATCTCTGGTTATGGCTGGTATGTACACTGGATTAAATTGTTATGGCGCTCCTTATTTTCATCGTGAAATCGATGGGGATGGAGGATGAAAATAAAACAGACAATAGACCTGTTTAGATTGTCCTCGTGGTTCATATTCCTGAATCATGTAAAATACGCGCCTTTTCAGCGCCCGTAGCTCAACCGGATAGAGCACCGGCCTTCTAAGCCGGGGGTTGGAGGTTCGAGTCCTCCCGGGCGCGCCACAATTAATAAAAAGGGCTTAGGTCCCTTTTATAATGTGGTCCGCGTGCAGACAGACTCTCACCTCCTTAGTCTTTAAAGATGTGACAGAATGGTAAAGCTTGTGGCATGCGGCCTGAAGCGTGAAGATTTTGGCTAGCCAAAACGCAAATCGACAATTAGACGAGAGTGAATTGGCATTACTTCTGGGAGTCCAAAGAGTGAGGAACAGTGATGAGCCAAATAACCGAATCAGTCTTTCTAAATCGCTGAATCCAGCTTCTTTGTATAGTTTCTAAGCAAGTCAATAAATACAAAACAAAACCTCTGGAAAACCACATTTCCCTATAAAACAATAATTTACTAAAGAAACCTAGAGTAAAGCCGACAATATTGGTAGCAACATAAGTAGAGTGGCCTAGGCTAGGATTGAATTCTTAGCGCTAGGCCGTTTTTTCTTCACTATTCAGCGTTGAGCCCCGGAATTAGGTTTTTTTTCTCTGCTGGCACCGCGATGATGTCGTCTTGACCTGATGCTCTCCAATCGTTAACCGGCACTATTCGATACAAACCCGTCCTTTTTGCTCTGGATCCCCTTTTTTTGCCTTAGCTCCCACAGAGTTTCTGGTATCAAACCGGAATAGCAAATAGTCTTCCGGGAGGTGGGCTAACAGATCTTTCTCATCAGTAAATGCAATATCATTACCGTAGCTCACCTCGCAAACAATTAAAGGGCGCTGGCTACTTAAGGTTTCATTCATTCCCGCAATAACCTTCTTTTCAAAGCCTTCCACATCAATCTTTATAAATCTTATGGAATAGGAATGTTTACGGAAATAGCTGTCGCCGCGGATTAGCTCCAGTTGTTTGAAAGCCATGTTGCCTTTATCTGTGGTGCTTGCATCGAATGACCCAATGCCTTGATTGCGACCGGTGGGTGCATAAAAATCCAACATCTCTTCACGATCACTAAGCGCAATTTGTTCAAGCTTGATATTTTTCAGTTTGTTTAGGGAAATATGGTGTTTGAGTTTGTTACTGACCTCTGAGAATGGTTCGAAAGCCACTACCTGGTCGGCGAGGTTAGACATAAATAGAGAGTGTTGCCCAATATTCGCACCAATATCGATAAAAGCCGTTTTATGATTTTCGCAGCCTTCGCTCTGCAATGCATTCCAACAATCCCTTAGGAAAAACAGCAGGGGTTTTTCAAAAGCTCCATAAAACAAGATATTAGCCTCTATATTGTTATTAAGATTACCTTCATATTTAAGGCCAAAAAAATCTGTTGAAAACTGAAAATTTGGAGTTATGTCTCCCTTGCAAAGTTGACGATATAGTAATTTGCGCCACGTTAGACTCAATCCCGCTGTAGGCCAAAGAACTTTGGCAAATATGGACGAAATGGTCATGAATTAGCGCCCTGAATTTCGCAAAACCATGTAGTGGATAGGCTTTAAATCTGCTCTCAAATAGAGGGGGTGTGCAGGTTCCCGTGTTTGATTGATCTTAAGGCAATGGGGATACTTAAGTTTCTTGACTAAATCTGCGGCCCGATCACGGCCCATAGTGATAGATCCCCAACAGACAATAATGAGATCGCTACGCTTTTCGGCATTACTAATCCATATATCGTTTTGCTTGCCAATCGGATTGGAAGCGGCTTTAAGATCTTTGGGGTATGTGGCGCGAAAAGCGAATAGATTTACAATTTCCATGGATTGATAGCCCCAGGACTTTGCGAAACCAACACATCTTCTGATAGTTGGATCGTCACGTTTGTGATCCGCAGTGGAAGGATTCAATCCAATGAATAAAACCCTGCCTTTTCCTTCTTCCCAACTTCGTTCGAGGCTATAGCGGTAGAGACTACAAGAAGAAAATCGAGCTTTTTGTGAAACATATTGCATTTTGAAACAGTTATAGTAACCACTGTAGGGTAGTTTATGAAATGTCGATATAATTAAATCAGCTGCTGGTTAAAAATAACATTCACCAAGCCCTGGTTGGATGGCTAGGCTACTGAACATACTACCAAGAAGAGCTCCCCTTCTGGTGTTGGCTTTCTCCAATTTCTAGTTCTTAATGTTCCCGATTTTGGTTGCGGTGTCCAATTGGCTGGTTTAATGTTCTTGCGCTCTAGTTTTATAGGCGGTGAGTAGCATGCTAGGGATCATCGGCGGTACCGGGCTTTATCAGATAGATGGATTTAAATCCGCTGGATTTAAACGAGTGACCACTCCTTTTTCTGAAAAACGTGTAGTTGTAGAACTGTTTAAACATGGCGAACAGACGGTGGCGTTTCTGCCTCGGCACGGTAAGGATCATCTTATTCCTCCCCATAAGATAAACTATCGAGCGAATATTTGGGCACTGCAAATGATTGGAGCAGATAAAATTATCGCTATTAATGCAGTCGGCGGAATTCACCAGGATACCGGCCCTGGTAATTTCGCGATACCGAACCAGATTATAGATTACACCCATAGTCGCGCTCATACTTTTTTCAAAGGAAGATCTGGAATTCGTTACCCATATCGATTTTACTGAGCCGTTTTCTAATGAATTGCGCAAACAGTTGGTGGGCGCTTTTGATCGGGTAAACACGGCGAACTCTGCGAACAAATCCCTATTAACTGAAGGCATATATGGCTGTATGCAGGGCCCACGCCTTGAAACACTAGCCGAGATTAAACGGCTACAACAAGATGGTTGCGATGTAGTAGGTATGACTGGGATGCCTGAGGCCGCCTTGGCGCGGGAACTGAAACTCGACTATGCCATGTTGGCTTTGTCAGTAAACTGGGCAGCAGGTCTTGGCGAAAAAGAAATATTAATGAGCGAAATAGAAGCTTATGTGAAAGAGGGTAGAGGTTTTATTCTCGAAGTTTTAATAAGCTTGATAGAAGAACTCTAAAATCCTAGAGTTGAAATCGGGGCCGGAGGTATCTCATAGGGCTCCACTAATATCACTACACCCATAGCCGGATGATCTAGGTAATGAAACTCAGCACTACGCATTTCCCGACTCTGTTTCATATGATAAACCTGACTGGGATAGTAGCTTAAGTCACTATCCAGCATTGATGAGGATTGAGCTTCTTTAGGAATGGGTGGTAAAGACCATCGCCCGTCTTGGTTTTCAACGATGCTAAATTCCGTTAACCAGAGATTAGTATCGATAACTACACGATCTTCGTTTTCATTAAACCTGATGGTGAGACTACCTTGCAGTTCGTGTTGCGCACCATAGGGCAAGCCACCTTCTATATAAACAGGTATTGACTGTTCAGGTTGAACTACTGCCTGTCTCCAGAGACCATGAAAAAGTAGACGATGGTTTGATGATCTTTCCAGGGTTCGATTAGTCTGTTGAAAATCGCTTTCTGAAGTAAGTAGTTGAAGAAAGTCTTCTCTCAAAAAATCAAATAACTTAAATCCGCTTCTATTAGTTGGAGGGCTCGGCCCAATCGCAGCTATGGACTCTGCGCGAATCTGAGCTTGAACTTCTTCGGGAGTTAATTGTTCATTTTCAGAATCGTCAGAAGAAAAGGGGTTTAATGAGTTTGCTAATAAACTGTCTGTTAACAAAAGATCCGACAATTTATTTAGTCTTCTTAAACCATCAGGATAGGAGAGTTCAGTTCGTTCCGCATGCCATTGTTCTTCTAATCGATCGGCAGAATTTTCATTAGAAAAAATAGAAAGCTCTATTTTGAACCATCTCTCTTGACTAACGACTGGAGAGCTAAAGGCTAATGTGTTTGTTAAAAGGAAATACTGGAGTAAGCGAATTCTCATGGAAGTCTCTACGCTGCTTTCTGTTCCGCAATTTTAAACTTATCTAATACTGAATTTATAAATGCAAGCTTTGCTTCAGCATTCTCGCTCTCATGTTCAAACTGAAGCTGATTACCACTGGTTAGTTTAAAGTGCATTGGGTCGTTCTGTATCAGCTGTATTAAAGAAAGGGGGTCTACCACAGTAGTAGCGCTGAACTCTATTCTGCAAGAATTAACATTAGCATCGATCTTCTTAATCCCAAATTTCTGAGCTCTCAGCTTCAATTCCGTTAGACAGAATAGTAGTTTAAGCGGTTTCGGTAACAGGCCAAACCTATCGATCATTTCAACCTGTAATTCCTGCAAATCCTCTTCGTCACCGGAAGAAGCTATGCGCTTGTACATGATCAGGCGTGTATGAACATCAGGCAAATAGTCTTCTGGTATTAGCGCTGGAATGCGTATATTAACTTCGATCGACTTATTCAGATCTGGATCAGGGCTTGGTGTTCTACCTGCTTTAATTGCCTCAACTGCTTCTTCTAATAACTCTGTATATAGAGAGAATCCGATTTTCTGCATATGTCCGCTTTGTTCATCTCCTAATAGTTCGCCAGCCCCACGAATTTCTAGATCATGACTTGCAAGAGTAAAGCCAGCTCCCAAAGTTGTTGCAGCTTGAATTGCTTCAATTCGTTTTTGTGCGTCTCGATTTAGTCTACTTTGACCAGATAGCAATAAATACGCATAGGCTTGGTGATGGGAACGCCCAACTCGGCCGCGCAATTGATGCAATTGTGCTAAGCCAAATTTATCTGCGCGATGAATAAGAATTGTATTTGCGTTGGGAATATCAATTCCCATTTCGATAATCGTCGTACACACGAGAATGTTATAGCGTTTTTGATAAAAGTCCGCCATAACCTTTTCTAAGTCTCGCTCTGCCATCTGACCATGCGCTATACAAATTCTTGCTTGAGGAATTATTTCCTGTAAATGTTCGGCAGCTCGGTTTATTGATTTGACTTCATTGTGTAAATAGAACATTTGGCCGCCACGCAACAATTCACGGGATGCAGCTTCTCTTATTAAACTGTCTTGTTGTTCTCTCACAAAAGTTTTTACCGATAACCGCCGAGCAGGGGGAGTTACAATCAAAGATAAATCTCGAATTCCAGAAAGCGCCATGTTTAAAGTGCGCGGAATTGGTGTGGCAGTTAGAGTGAGGATATCTACATTGGCGCGAATACTCTTTAGCTTTTCTTTTTGGCGCACGCCAAAACGATGTTCTTCATCGATAATGAGTAATCCTAAATTACTGTAATCAATTTCTGCATGTAGTAGTTTGTGAGTGCCGATGAGTATGTCTATTTTCCCATCTGCTACTTTTTTTAGTGTCTCTTTCTGTTTGACCGGGGATTTAAACCTGGAAACAACTTCAGCAATAATAGGCCAGTTAGCAAATCGATCGCGGAAACTTTCATAATGTTGCTGTGCGAGTAAAGTTGTAGGAACGAGTAATGCGACCTGTTTGTTATTTTGCACTGCAACAAAGGCTGCTCGCATAGCGACTTCAGTTTTTCCGAATCCCACATCACCGCAGACCAGTCGATCCATGGATTGAGCACTATTCATATCATCCAGTACTGCTGCAATAGCGTTTTCTTGATCGGGAGTTTCTTCAAAAGGAAATAATGCAGAAAACTTTTCTAACCCTTCCTGATCCAAATTGTAGCTATAGCCTTTACGGGCCTTTCTCTGAGCATATATCTCTAGTAACTCAGTTGCCACATCGTGAATTTTTTCAGCAGCTTTCCTTTTGGTCTTTTGCCATTGGTCAGTGCCAAGATGATTAAGCGGCGCAGCTTCTTGCTCGGCACCACTGTAGCGGCTGATTAAATGTAGTGATGCGACAGGAACATATAACTTCGATTCATTTGCATATTCCAGCGCGAGGAATTCAGTTGCTTGTCCGTCAGTGGTAATTGTTTGTAATCCACGATAACGACCGACACCGTGATCGATATGTACTACCGAATCATTAATTCGCAGCTCAGTTAGGCTTTTTACAATGAACTCTGTATTACTTTGCGTCTTGGATCTACGCCTACGCTGAGCAATGCGGTTGCCAAATAATTGAGTTTCTGTGATCAGCGCCAGATTTTCATTCTTCAACCACATGCCATGATCAAGTGGCGCGACTGTAATCCCGACTTCACAATCACCACTAACAAAATCTGACCAATGTTCAACTGGAGTAGGGTTAATATCTATTTGTTTTAATAACTCGATTAGGGTTTCACGTCGTCCAGCTGATTCGGCACAAAACAAGGTTCTATTTTCTTCGGAATTTAAAAATCGCTCTACATTACTAAATGGTTTGGCTAATCGCGGATTGCTGGCCAATTCCGGTAGAGCTACCGCCCCAAGATCTAAAGCATTATCGTGAATCTTAAATTCAATCTGCCGGTAGTTCCTAGATTGAGAAAGAATCTTTTCTACAGAAACAAAAATTTCCATTGGCTGTAGGATAGGCCGGTAACGATCTATTAATCGATCCTCATAACGACTTTTAATATCCGTCCAGAATTGTTCCCCGGCTGCTTTAAGATTCCCTTGCTTAAGGACGATTGTGTTTTTGGGTATGAAGTCGAACAGAGTGTTTAACTCATCGAAAAACAACGCGAGATAATACTCAAGGCCTGGAGAATTAATTCCATCACTTACATCCTGATAAAGCGGGCATTGGCGGAGGTCGATATTGAATAACTCATGAAAGCGAGCACGAAATGCCGCTATGCCATCACTATCAAGTGGAAACTCCCTTCCAGGAAGCAACTTTATCTCCTGAACCTGTTCTTTTGAGCGTTGCGTTTCTGAATCAAAGATTCTTAGAGTTTCGATTTCATTATCGAAAAGATCAATGCGGAATGGGACTATGGATCCCATTGGGAATATATCGATGATCGATCCACGAACGGCAAACTCCCCATGCTCAAAAACAGAATCCACCGATTGATAACCAGCTAATGTTAACTGCTCTCTTGTCTTATTTATTTCTAATTGCTGTCCGACTTTAAAATCCAAGCTGTTAGCTGCAATGTATTTATGGGGGGGTAATTGATGCATAAGGCTGGTAATAGAGATAACCAAGATGCCGCGTTCAAGTTGGGGCAGGTGAAAGAGAGCGTTTAGTCGTTCAGAAATAATGTCCTGGTGAGGAGAAAAGTTGTCATAGGGAAGAGTTTCCCAATCTGGCAATGAAAAGACTGGCAATTGCTTGTGCGCTGAGCAGAAATACTGGAGTTCTCTAATTGACTGTTCTACCGCCTCGTTGTTTTCACATATCAACAATATAGGCGCGTCAGCATTTGCTGCGGCATTGCATAGGGCCAGGTTACTGGCACAACCTTCGATGCCTTGCCAATAACAATTCTCATAAAGATCGTTGGGAATTGTAGGGTTCTGAATGGAGTTCATGCTCATGTTAATGTGCAGCCCTAAATCCTTAAGCTACATTGCTGCTAAAATTCAACTACTTATCAGATTAAGAGGAGAATTTACTCGGAAAGTGGCGGATTGCGAATTGTAGCTTAATTCTTTATTGTTTCTGACTAATTATTCCTTTAATTCGGTCGATTATTTTCATCATTCATTATCGGGAAATCACTCTGTTGCATAGGTATACCTTTCTAATGATAATAGCCGCCTTTCAAAATCCGGCAGCCTTTCATAGGCGATTCAAAAAGAGGGATTCGTGGAACGTCCAAGCGTAGTTGACTACTTTGGTGACTGGAAACAGCGCGAAGCTTTAGTGCAGGAAATGATACCTGTAATAGGCAGATTATTTAGCCAGCGTAATGTTGGCATTTACATTTATGGACGCCCGCTCCATAACCGCTCTGTAACATTTATCATGAAATCTCATCGCTTTGTACGCCAGGTAGAGCGCAATGAGATGTCTGAATTCGAAACACATCCGGTGTTATTGGCTATGGCCAAGCTCGATCTCTGGCATGCTCAAATCGATCTCGGGAAACTCACCGTTCGCTATATGGAGCATCAGGATGAAAATGGTGGCAACTCTATTTCTGTTGATGAGTTTGTAAAAAACGAACTTACCTATCTAGATGGGGTTAAAGAAAAGCCCATCGAAAAATCTCAAGACATTGTTTTATATGGATTCGGCCGTATCGGCCGGTTAATGGCACGTTTGTTGATTGAGCGAACATCAACAGGTGAGGTGATGCGCTTGAAGGCAGTCGTAGTAAGACCTTCCGGCCCTGGTGACTTGGAGAAGCGTGCTGGATTATTTACTGCCGATTCTGTCCATGGCGCCTTCCAGGGGACTTTGCGGGTTGATGAGGAAAATAATTGCCTGATTGCTAACGGCAATGTGGTCAAGGTGATCTATGCCAATTCACCAGAAGAAATCGACTATACAAAATATGGTATCGATGATGCATTGATTATCGATAACACTGGAAAGTGGCGCGATGAAGAAGGCTTGGGTTTGCATCTTAAGGGAAAGGGAGCGTCAAAAGTAATTCTTACTGCACCTGGCAAAGGCAATCTAAAAAACATTGTTTATGGCATCAACGATGATCAGATGAGCCCTGATGATAAGATCATCACAGCTGCTTCCTGCACAACAAATGCAATTGCGCCAGTATTGAAAGTTGTGAATGACCAGTTTGGCATCGAACATGGTCATGTGGAAACCGTGCATGCCTATACCAACGACCAGAATCTTATCGACAATTACCACAAAGGTAGTCGCCGTGGTCGCTCGGCGGCTTTAAACATGGTGTTAACCGAGACTGGTGCGGCCAAAGCGGTAGTGAAAGCAGTTCCTGAGTTAGAAGGAAAACTTACAGGTAATGCTGTTCGAGTTCCCATTCCTAACGTTTCCATGGCGATTATGAATTTGAGCTTGTCTCAGGCTACTTCAAAAGATGAAGTGAACGAGTTTCTGCGCGACATTGCATTACATTCGCAACTGCAAAATCAAATCAGCTATACTCAATCACCAGATGCAGTATCGTCGGATTTCGTTGGTACAAGAGAGGCAGGGATTGTTGATTCCAATGCCACAATCGTACAAGACAATCATTGCGTACTTTATCTTTGGTATGACAATGAATTTGGTTACTGCTGTCAGGTGGCACGCATGGTCTACAAGATGGCAGGTCTAAAATTTCAAGTCTATCCCCAGGACGATCAAGGCCCTCTTTAATCTTATTACGTGATTTCAAATTTGCCCGAATTTCAGCGAAAATGGTTGAGATTAAGGCTTGTGATGCTTATCACATCTATATTGAGTGCGCTTGAATGAATGAAATCCTGCATCGTCATAGGTTTTCTATAACTTTCCTGACATTAGTTTTAGGAGCAATATTTATATTGCCGGCCGACGGCGGGCCTATTGAAAGGTTTTCTGGTTTCACCATGGGAACCAGCTATGAAGTTCAAGTAGTAGATATTCCGAATTCTACGGACTTAAATTCTCTCACCTTTGAAGTAGGAAACCTGCTTACGAAATTAGATAAAGAAGTTTTTTCAACCTATGCTGAGGAGTCGGAATTGAGTCGCCTGAATCAACAAGGCGTTAATGTTCCTTTTACTGCCTCAGACCATTTGCTCGAGGTGTTGCGGCTTTCTAAGGAGGTAGCTACAAGCAGCAATGGTGCATTCGATGTGGGTGTTGGTTTGCTAGTTAATCTTTGGGGTTTTGGTCCAGGCGAAATTATAAGGATTGAGGAAGTCCCTGATGATGAAGAAATCAATACTGCCCTCGAAAAGGTCGGCATTGTGAATCTGCTGATTGACGAAACTAATTCTGAAATCATAAAAACAAACAACATCTACATCGATCTTAGCGGAATTGCCAAAGGTTACGCTGTTGATCAGGTTGCATTTTTGCTTTTTGAAAAAGGTGTGGAAAACTACTTCATAGAAGTTGGTGGCGAAATCAAACTAAGTGGTAGCAGAGGAGATGGAGAAGACTGGGTGCCGGCAATTGAAACTCCCCAAGAGGGACCTATTCAAATTTATGAAACGCTAACTAGTCAAGGTGAGACTTTTGCTTTGGCAGGTTCCGGTGATTATCGCAACTATTTTGAGATTGACGGAGAGCGCTACTCTCATGAGATCGATCCGAGAACCGGCAGGCCTGTATCTCATAACTTAGCTGCTGCCTTTGTTATCGATGAGTCAGCAGCAGTTGCCGATGCTTATGCTACCGCACTAATGGTATTAGGACCTGATCAGGCAAGAGCATTACTAGCTAAGACAGGCATTAATGGGTATCTAATTTTTCGACTTGATAATTCGGAGTTCGACCACTATGCAAGCCCCGGATTTATTCCATACATTAACAACTAATTGTATTTAGTCGCAGCTATATTTGACTGAATATATGCATCCTTTCAATGACTATATTCATAGTCAAGAAATTGACGGAAAAGGCAGCTAAAAACAAAGGCCTGACTCGGCTGAGAAGAGCGAAAACGCTTGCTATCGAGGATCTATACGTGTACATTTCCAACCGCTCAAAATGCCGCCTCGATGTGTCATCACACATCGCGAAAAAAGCGCTAAAAACGTTTCAAAATAAGTTGCAAAACAACTCTATGGGAAGTGACATCCAGTCCCCGGTACTGAGTACCAATGCTATTAGTCTTGTAGACGGCATTAAGGGACAAATTCCCCCTGAAATTAAGAACGAAATAACCAATACGAATCCGTTCTTCGCCTTGCGTACGAGTGAGCTCCAATATATTCCCTGTAATTACGTTTTGCTGACTGAGTGATCTTTCAGAGACTGGAGTAGAGCTTGGAACAGACTGCTAGCTTTTTAGGTGGATTACAGCCATTTCTTTTTTACTCTGCAATCGTGCTAGCGGTTGTCGTTACAATGCTAGGACTGTCTTTTTTTCTCGGCCAGAGCATTAATCGCAAATACAAGGACACGCCTTTTGAGTCAGGCATAATTTCTGTAGGTTCAGCACAGTTTCGAATCTCGGTCCATTTTTATCTCACCGCGATACTTTTCATCATCTTCGATCTAGAGGTCGTGTTTCTTTTTGCCTGGGCAGTCGCAGTGAGAGAAGCGGGCTGGCTTGGTTTTATCGAAATCAGCGTATTTATCTTTATTTTAATTGTCGCGCTGTTCTATCTGTGGCGTATCGGCGCGCTGGATTGGCGTACCGGCATTCAGAAGCGTGAATTACAAGAACTCAAAGGTCCTGGTGGGGTAACTAATAGGAAGGAGTTTAAATTATGAATTGGCAATTACAATCGGTAGAAGACTCTGCTTCGCCAGGACCCGGTGGAAGTGCGGTTGATGATTTTATTCGCCAAAACGTAGTAATGGCAAAGTTAGAGGATATGGTGGCCTGGGGGCGGAAGAACTCAGTCTGGCCATTTAACTTCGGTTTGTCTTGTTGTTACGTAGAGATGGCGACTGCTTTTACTGCGCGTCATGACCTAGCACGGTTCGGTGCAGAGGTGATCCGAGGTACTCCAAGACAGGCAGACATGATTGTTATTGCAGGGACAGTATTCCGGAAAATGGCCCCGGTTGTAAGGCTGCTTTATGATCAATTGCTGGAGCCAAAATGGGTAATTTCTATGGGTTCCTGCGCCAATTCCGGCGGAATGTATGACATTTACTCGGTGGTTCAGGGTGTAGATAAATTTTTACCTGTGGATGTTTATGTTTCCGGATGCCCGCCCCGGCCAGAAGCTCTCCTGCAGGGCTTAATTCTCTTGCAGGAATCAATTGGTCGGGAAAGAAGACCCTTAAGCTGGGTAATCAATGACCAGGGCATTATTCAGAAAGAAGCACATCCAGTGCAGCGAGAAGTGCGTGGTCCGGAGCGTATTGCAGCCACAGAATTACGCTCACCAGATCAAGTTTAAACACTATCAAAACAATTAGTTAATACGATTATTTAAAGCAAAATCCTAAATGGAAGTCGCAGCAGAGACAGTCAGCACAAGTAGTCAATCTTCAGGATTGCTGGATATGCTGCGTCGGGAGTTTGGTGAAAGTATCCAAGCAGAACAGAATACCTGTGAGGGTATTTCAACCTTATGGGTAGGTCGTCAGCGCTTGCTATCTCTACTCAAGACTTTGCGGGATGAGACTAGTCCCCGTTTTGAAATGCTGTTTGACATCACTGCCATCGATGAACGGCTGCGTACCCATCGTGAAGGTCAGCCAAACTCTGAATTTACCGTGGTATACCACTTAATGTCTTTCTCAGGAAACTGCGATTTCCGGGTAAAAGTACCGTTAATGGACTCGGATCTAAACATTCCCAGCATTATCTCCCTGTGGCCGGCGGCAAATTGGTATGAGCGTGAAACTTGGGACATGTTCGGTATTAACTTCGAAGGCCATCCGAATCTCTATCGACTTGTATTGCCTCCAACCTGGAAAGGGCATGCTCTTAGAAAAGAACATCCAGCTCGTGCTACAGAAATGGAACCATTCGCATTAGAGGATGAAGCTGCTGAAATCGAGCAGCAGGCACTTCTGTTTAAACCAGAAGAGTGGGGTATGAAACGAACTTCCGATACTTCGGAGTTTATGTTTCTAAATCTCGGCCCAAATCACCCTAGTGTGCACGGTGCCTTTCGGATTGCTGTGCAGTTGGACGGTGAAATTCTGGTGGATGCAGTTCCTGATATCGGTTACCACCATCGCGGTGCGGAAAAGATGGGAGAGCGACAATCCTGGCACACGTATATTCCTTATACCGATCGTATCGATTATCTCGGTGGTGTGATGAACAATCTGCCTTATGTAATGGCAGTAGAACAAATGGCAGGAATCAAAGTGCCAGAAAGAGTCAAAACGATTCGTGTCATGTTAGTGGAAATGTTTCGCATTTGCAGCCACTTGCTATTCTACGGAACCTTTGCTCAGGACGTTGGCCAATTATCACCGATCTTCTACATGTTCGTAGAGAGAGAAAGAATATTTAACATAATTGAATCAATCTGTGGTGCACGCATGCATCCAGGGTGGTTTCGCATTGGTGGTGTAGCCCAAGATCTTCCTGAAGGATGGGAGGGCAGAGTAAGAGAATTATTGGATTTCATGCCACCTCGTATAGATGAATATGACAAGATGGTTTTGAACAACGGTATTCTTAGGCGCCGTACTCAAGGGGTCGGTGCATATAACACGCAACAGGCTTATGACTGGGGTGTAACTGGTGCAGGTTTGCGAGCGACAGGATTGGAGTGGGATTACCGCAAGAATCGACCTTACAGCGGATACGAAAATTTCGAATTTGATGTGCCAATAGCGGTTAACGGAGACTGTTATGATCGATGCGCGGTGCGCGTAGAAGAGATGCGTCAGAGTCTGCGTATTATCAAGCAGTGCGTAGATAATATGCCAAGTGGTGATTACAAGGCAGACCATCCATTAACGACACCTCCGCGTAAAGAAAAAACCATGCAAGATATCGAAACCCTGATTAAAGTCACTTCCTGAGTGTGAGCTGGGGGCCGGTTATTCCGCCAAATGAAGTAACTATGGCTGTAGAAGGGACCAAAGGTATTAACAGCTACTATCTTGTTTCCGATGGTAGTACGAATTCTTATAGGACAAGAATTCGAACTCCTTCTTTTGCTCACCTGCAAATGATTCCTGAAATTAGTCGGGGATTTATGGTGGCAGACTTGATTGCAATTATCGCCAGTATTGATTTTGTAATGGCGGACGTTGATCGATGAGTAAGAATTTAATCGCAACCACCGCCATTAAGGCGCGGCAATTAACTGAGGAAGAAATCAAGGAAATTGAGCACGAGATGGAACTCTATCCTGATAGACAGGCAGTTGGTTTGGAGGCATTAAAAATTGTGCAAAAACATCAGGGTTGGGTTTCTGATGAAAGCTTGTTAGCAATTTCCAAATATTTGGATTTGCCAGTCGCTGACTTAGAAAGTGTCGCTACATTTTTTAATTTAGTGTATCGCCAGCCAGTTGGCAAGAACGTCATTTTATTTTGTAACAGTGTGAGCTGCTGGATTATGGGCTGTGACGACATGCGCACCCATATTAACGAAAAGCTTGGAGTGGATTTTGGCGAAACAACGGAAGACGGCACTTTTACTTTTTTGCCTGTTCCTTGTTTAGGTGATTGTGATCGTGCTCCCGTAATGATGATTAGTGACGATTTGCACCGCAATTTAACGCCAGAAAAAATCAATCAGATCATTTCTGATTATCAAACCAAAGCTTAGACTTTTAAAAGAGTAAAGAAAAGTGGTAACAAAACCCTTAACAAAGAACATAGACATGTCCAGGCCTCCTTTAGGCATAAACGCTTATGAAGCAAATGATGGCTATCAGAGTGTAAAAGCTATTGCCGCAGGATTAAGCCCAGAAAATGTTTTGCAACTTGTTAAAGATTCCGGATTAAAAGGCAGAGGAGGTGCAGGCTTTCCAACCGGATTAAAGTGGAGTTTTGTGCCTCAGGGTGATAATGCGTCGATACAAAAATATTTCGTTGTAAATGCGGACGAAATGGAACCGGGAACTTTTAAGGATCGCTTATTAATGGAAGGCGATCCTCACTTACTTCTAGAAGGAATGATTGTTGGTTCTTATACGATACAGGCTAGTGTCGCTTATATTTTTTTGCGAGGTGAATACAAGGCATCAGAAACTTCTCTAAAGCAAGCGATTGCAGAGGCCTATGACAGGGGTTATCTCGGTAAGAATATTCTCGATACTGGTTTCGATTTAGACATCATCTTACACACCAGTGCGGGTCGCTATATCTGCGGTGAAGAGACCGCCTTGTTAAACGCTTTAGAGGGCAAGCGTGCGACTCCGCGGGCTAAGCCTCCCTTCCCTCAAGTAAGTGGGCTGTGGGGTAAACCCACCATTGTGAATAACGTAGAAACCGTTTGTAACCTGCCGGGTATCCTTACTTATGGAGTCGATTGGTATCACGGTCTAACTAAGGGCAATGATCACGGTACTAAATTATTTGGAATAAGCGGAAGGGTAAAAACACCGGGCTGTTGGGAGTTACCTCTGGGCATAACTATTCGGGAAGTCATTGAAAGATATGGTGGTGGGATGCGTGACGGTTATGAGTTACGCGCTTTTCTACCTGGTGGCGGTTCAACTGATTTTATGTTGCCTGAGCATCTCGATCTTCCATTCGATTATGATGAAGTTGCCAAGGTGGGAAGTCGCTTGGCTACCGGGACGATGATCTTGTTAGATGACAAGACTTGCCCGGTGGGGATGATTGGTAACTTGATGAAATTTTTTGCCCACGAGTCTTGTGGATTCTGTACACCGTGTCGCGATGGGTTGCCCTGGGTGGACGAAATTTTTAATGAATTTGAATCTGGAAATGCTAATGAAAAAGATTTGCAGATACTGCATGACCATGTCGATTATTTAGGGCCAGGCCGCACTTTTTGTGCCTTGGCGCCTGGAGCGACTGCTCCTTTGGGTAGTGGACTTAAAATATTTACTGAAGATTTTGATCGTCACATTAAAGAGAAACGTTGTCCTTATAAACATTGAGACAGGGTTTACAAGGTTAATGGAGATATAAATGGCCGAAGTTGTTATTGAGGGGTCGCATACGAAGTAAATCCCGATAACAATCTATTACAGGAATGTCTGTCGCAGGGTCTCGACTTGCCTTACTTTTGCTGGCATCCCTGCATGGGCTCAGTAGGTGCTTGTCGTCAGTGCGCTGTTAAACAATATCGTGACGCTGATGACAAGGATGGCATATTAGTTATGGCATGCATGACGCCGGCGACCGATGGCGCAATTATTTCTATCGAGGACCCGCAAGCGAAAGATATGCGGGAAAAAGTGATCGAAAGCTTGATGATAAGCCACCCACATGATTGTCCAGTATGCGAAGAGGGCGGCGAGTGTCATTTACAAGATATGACTCTAATGTCAGGCCACAACTATCGTCGTTACGATAAAAAGAAAGTTACTCACCGCAATCAATATCTCGGCCCCTTTTTTCAATCATGAAATGAATCGGTGTATTACTTGTTATCGCTGTGTGCGTTTTTACGATGATTACGCTGGCGGAACCGATCTGTCCGCCCAGGCTTCTCATCATCATACTTATTTTGGCCGCTATGACGAAGGCGTTTTGGAGAGTGAATTCAGTGGCAACTTAGTAGAAGGGTTTTTCCAACTGGTGTGTTTACCGATAAGGCCTTTAGCGAAAACTACA